>CAZJZG010000001.1:0-210613 GCA_964550455.1 uncultured Bacteroidales bacterium
AACAATATCAATTATATTTGTATAAAATATTGTCCAAAGGCATTAGACCACCTCAGTTCTCTCACGGTATTTTGTGCTGAAAACAATTTGATATAGTATTTGCGTGTATGTACTCATCTTTTCTATTATTTAGTTCAACCACTTGGTGGTTGTTTTTATCCTTTCTTTCGTTTCCCCAAGCTTCGTATGGGGTACTCACATTATTTACATAGTCATTGTAGTGATACTGGAACGTAAAACCGGGATGACTGCGAGCTGCATTGATGCGCTCAAGATAACGCATTAAATCATCATGACGAGAAGTGTCAATAGTGGTTTTACTAGTGAAAAGTTCGCTTAAACGAATCTCATCAAAACTTAATAGCTGACTAATGCTATAGCCACTTGAGTTAAACTGATGCACATAGTTATTAACAGTATTGCGAGATATACCTAGTGTAGCACCAATCTTGCGATTGCTATAACCGTCTTTAATTAAAACTAAAATTTGTTTGATATCCATTGGATCAAGTTTATTTGCCATATCGCATCCCTTTTTTTAGGAGCAAGATAACTTGATCTTTTCAAAGTGGCACAAATCGAACCGTAAAAAGTGGCACGGTTTGAACCGAAATCACCTGCACACATACACCGAAATCACTGGCACAAATCAAACCGGAATATCCAAAAAGGCAAGGTTTGATAATCTGCATTGGTTTCCGGCATAAATAATACAGGGTTTACAGCCTGGATAAATCGCATCAGTAAATAATAAAACACATATTTCTCTAATTGAACGTGAAAATCGCTTATTATGCAAATCACTGCCTCATGCAGGACTATTGCCCAGTCATAGCATTGGAACATAAAAACCATTGGCCAAGTTTTGGCTTACGTGGTATTTAATATGATTTGGCAAATTGATCTACTTTATGAACTAATTAAATAATTTCCAAAATTTTAAATAGTTCTCCAGAATGTTCAATTTCACAAATATCTCCAACTTTATTTCCTATCACTGCCTTTGCAATTGGAGACTTTTCATAAACAGTTTGGACTTTATCATTTGGATTTATCTTTAATTGTTTCTGATTAGAAAACCTAATAACAATTTCTTCATTAGAGATCAAGTTTAGAAGTTTAACTTTAGAGTTCTTGGCAACAGTTTTTTCAAACTTTTCTAACACCTTAATCTTTCCTTCACTTAGTTGAATATGTTTTGAGATTTGAATTAACTGTTTGTCTTTTAAATCAAACTCATGAATAAAGTTCAGCAGACTTTTGAGTTCAGTCTCTTGATCTTGCCACCAATTAGTAGACCAAATCCTATAAAATTTAAAACCATATTGTTCTAATTGCTTTTGTCTAAACGTATCCCATACATAAGCTTCATTACTACTATGGTAAACTGTTCCATCACATTCAATTGCAATCGCTGGTTTGCCGGATAAAATAGATTTAATAACGATATCAATGCGAAATCCCCCACATTTATATTGTAACTCAATTCTGCTATGTGATATTCCATTATTAATCAAACTTTCAACAACCTCCTCTTCAAATGGCGATTCAGTTCCAAAAATTAATTTATGATTATCATTATAAGCCTTTTGAATTCCATTTTGACTTAATAGATTTAGTATGAAAGCTTTTGATTCGGAGTCGTTATCTTCTATTGCTCTTGCATAAGCAAGATAAGCATACAAAACACCTTTCCCAATATTGCCCATGTTTGTTATATGCTCTTTATATTGTTGTATGACGTCAAGAGGAAAAGAAGTACAAATAAATAATTGATATTTTGCTCGGGTTATAATTACATTCAATAATCGATGTCCTTTGGTTTTAATATTTAATGGGCCAAATCTTTCAGAAAATACTCCATTTTTATTTAATCCGAATGTTGTTGAAATAATGATAATGTCGCGCTCATCACCCTGAATGTTTTCCAGATTTTTAATAAACAATCCATTTTCAAAAAATTTTTCAATTTTATTACCAAATTGAGTATCAACTTTAGATTCTTTATTTATTAAATCCCAAATAAGATTCCTTTGGTGAATATTGAAAGTTGCAATCCCTATGCTAGGATAAACACCTTTGCTATTTTCTTTAACTTCATCCTTTAAAATTTGAATCACTTGTTTAGCTTCAAGAATATTAACTTGATTTTCATAATTGCCATTAACTGTTACAAATCTAATTGGTTTATAATTATCAAAAGCAGGCATTGGTGTTAATCGGTTTGAATAGAATGCGGCATTTGAGAACTCAATTAAATCAGGATGCTTTGACCGATAATGTATATCCAGATAAGTATCAAAATAATTTAAATCGGCAGCATATTCAAGTAAGGATTCTTTATTTGCTAAATCAATAACTGCATCCTTCTTTTGTTGTTCCTCTTCATCATCATTTTCATAGTAATCGTCAGACTCAAATTCGTAGTCAGTAGATATAAAATAAGATGAAGGAGGCATTTGATGTTCATCACCAGAAATAACCTTTATTCGACCTCGAATTAGAGCACAGAAAGTATCTTCTATTCGTAACTGACTAGCTTCATCAAAAATTACGATATCAAACAGATTTTCCTTTAAGTCAAAAAGTGAACTACAAACGGACGGATTAACTAGCATAACAGGGAATATATCTGTAAAAAGCTCAAAATCCGTTTTAATTATCTGTCTTAAACTTTTTTTCTTTTCATTTCTACCAACTTTAGCATAAAGTTGTTT
The DNA here is from genome assembly GCA_964550455.1 of uncultured Bacteroidales bacterium. Classification (GTDB taxonomy): domain Bacteria; phylum Bacteroidota; class Bacteroidia; order Bacteroidales; family JAAYJT01; genus JAAYJT01. The sequence continues at coordinate 2,718 of CAZJZG010000001.1, forward strand.
AGCATTTAAATATTTATTTCTATTATTATATCGATAAATGGATTCTATTCTCTTCTCCTGCCAATAATGCAAAGCTTTTTTAGTATTTTCATTTTTAAATTCTTCAATAGCTGGTATCAATATATCCGGTAATGAATCATTATTTGGAATTTTAGGAATGTAGTTAACATTTAATAAGCGATTAATGTACCAGGCTTTAAATGTCTCAATAAAAGTATTTGAGTGTTTAATAATAATATTAATAAGTATTTGTTGGTTTTGCGTTAGATTTGATTTGAAATTATGCCATTCAACAAATGAATTAATTTTTCCTTTTTCAGGAGCCAAGCCTAATAAATCTTGTTTCAATTGAAGTAATTGCTTTAGGATTATCCCATAATTTACCTCGCGATTAAAAACATCTTTAAAATATTCAGAAGAATTCAATTTAGAAAGGACATATATATATGACTTATAATAGCTCCTGATTTTTTTATATTTTTTACTAAATATACTTAAAATAGCAATTATATACTTATTATACGTTTTCCCTGATATCTTTGAAATATTTTCTATATTATCATCAAGACTGTTTAAATATTCCTGTATTTTAACATCAAAGAAAGCTTTAATATCAAGAAATTGCTTATTTATAAACTTTTTAAAATTTAATATTTCTAACTTGCTTTCAAGCTCATTGTATTCAAGAAATAGTTTTTCAGCTTTTTTAACGATTTCTAATAATTCCAAATACTCTTCTTTATTAAACGCAAATAATTCATTTGGCATTTTCTGTTCTAATAAATTAAAGCTCAAATTGCTCCTTGTTATCTTCAGAAATTCACCTACAAGGATTGACCAATTGGAATCACCTAATATTTTTTTATCTATTGCATTGTGTAGTTTATTTAATGATAATGAATTTTGTTTTATTTTACTAAGTGCCTGCTTATATTTATTGATGTTAAATCTATAATCAGTAGATCTATATTGAGTTTGAAGGACATTGTCAATTGTTTCTCTTGCTTTATCAACTATCTTACGACGATCTTTAGACGTATCTTCTATTAATGCGCATAATTGGTCCAGCCCTACGTCTTTCAGATTGTTATAAATTACATCAAGTGCTGTTCTCTTTTCACAAACAATAAGACATTTAGCCTTATTTGATAATGCATTAGTAATAATTGCTGTTAGAGTTTGACTTTTACCAGTGCCTGGAGGTCCATGGATAATAACTCTTTGGTTATTAGTGATATTACTGAGTACGCTTTGTTGCGACGGATCAGTTGACACAGAAGAAAAAGGGTTAATTTTTAAGTTTTCTAATATTAAATCATTAGCTTTATAAGTTTCAATTTTTTCCGAAAGATTTTTAACATCCTCAATAATGCTTTGTTTCTGATTAATATATAGTCCAAAAACTCCTCCACCTATTATTACCGGTTTTTCAGTTATTAGGTTAACTTTTTCTAGTAATGTTTCTGAATGTTTAATATTAAAGATTTTTTCATTAATTGTTTCTGTTTTAAGATTTGAACCAAAGCGACTAAGAAATTCTTCTGTTAATTGGAGTAATTCAGACCTATCAATAATTGAATCCTCTAGAAAGTCATATGAAATTTGGGCTATTTTAACATTTTCATCCCTTTCAATGTGAGAAATAAGAACATCATTAAAATAAATAGGAAAGTCTTCTTCTCTTTTGATAATCCATTTGTTTGAATATTGTCTATTTTCTTCTATTTCAAGAGACCAGATTATCAAAGGTGCTTTTATAACACTTTTAGGATCGGTTTTGTCACGTTTATAAATAATAGGAAAACCAAATCCAAAAGGTTCTATGCCATGTTCAAAAAAGTAATCTTTGTTTTGTTTACAAATACTTTTTAATCGGCGAAGTGCTTTTTGTGTTTTGACCTGTTCTGATTCGTCTAATTCGTTAAAATCAAAATCACTGTCGAAAGCAAGCTCAATCTTAAAATTTGGAGTTTTTAATAGCTTAGAAATAAATTTCTCAGAAAACTTTTTATTAATTAGTTCAAGCTCTTTTAAATCTACTCTGGTTGCAGAATTTCTTGGCAAAACATTTAGATGGATTGATTTCTTATTTCCTTTTGTTAATTTATCCTTGAGGATATTTAGGAAATCCCTATTGCTTATAATCTGTTTTTCCATGACTTAAATACACAAATTATGAATTTTTTTAGTTAACGCAATGTATTTGCGATTCAAATATACAACATATTCTAATTACAAACCCATCATCAACGCCACAAATATAAAATATCCACAATTACCAGAAATATCCTGCAATACAATAGCGCTCCGGTTCAAAACTGTCGGAATTTCTTCGACATAAAGAATTCAATACAAAAATTTACATTCTCATCAAACCACAATATCAGCGGTTTGCAATAAAGGCATTATCTGCTCTTATCCGGTGGTTGTGGTATAGCAGGTAAGGCTTTGTAGTTCTTCAGCTCTTCCAGGATGACTTCAATGGCTTTGTTCAACTGATCGTCAATTCCCATGTATTCACGTGCGGGATCATTATCAAGCCAGATATCGGGTTTAACTCCTTCACCTTCAATTATCCAGTCGCTTTCGTCAGCCGAATAGCTGGCAAATTCCGGTTTACGCAGGTCGGCACCATCAACAAAAGGCAGTGAACCACGAATTCCAACTACTCCACCCCAGGTGGTCACACCAATGATCTTGCCCAGATCATATTTTCTCCATCCGTAGGGGAACAGATCGCCGTCAGAAGCTGAATACTGATTGATAAGCAATACTTTAGGTCCAAGCATCGTCTGTGCGGGTGTATGTCCCGGACGCTGAACATTACGTGCTACATTTGAGCGTTGTACTTCGCGTTGCAGTCGCTCAAGTATCATTGGCGAAACATTACCTCCCCCATTTCCGCGATCGTCAATTATCAAGGCTTTTTTGGCAAGCTGAGGATAAAAATATTTTGCAAATTCATTCAAACCGGCAGGTCCCATATCAGGGATATGAATGTAGCCAACCTCTCCATTGGTGGCTTCGTTTACTTTCCTTATATTATCCTGAACCCAGTTATAATAGTACAACTCTGATTCGTCTTTGATCGGGACCACAATTACATTTCTTGCTCCTGTCGGCGATGGGGTACTATTCACGCTGAGTTCCACCTGTTTTCCGGCGGTTCCGGCAAGCACACTGAAAAAATCGGTCATCTCGTTGGTTGGCTTACCGTTTATTGCAATGATATAATCACCTTCGGCAACGCCAACACCTATTTCTGTAAGCGGAGAGCGAAGGCTCTTACTCCAGTTGGCGCCTTCAAGGATCTTTTCCACTTTGAAATACCCTGAGCTGTATTTACTGAATTTTGCACCCAGCAGCCCCATATCAATTCTTTTAGGCATTTTCACATCACCACCATTAATATATGCATGACCAACATTAAGCTCACCAATCATCTCACCTATCAGATAGTTCAGATCATGGCGGTTCTTAACAAAAGGAAGCATCACGCTGTATTTATCGCGAATTGCCTGCCAGTCAGTGCCGTGCATGTTCTCAACATAGAAGAAATCGCGCATCTGACGCCATGCCTCCACATAAATCTGTTCCCATTCCTCAGCATAATCAATATTTACCTGAACCTCCGACAGTTCAATACTCTTATCAAGATTTATTTTTGAAACCGGAAGGTCAGTAATATAAAACTGCCTGTCTTTTCGAACCAGCATTTTTTTACCATTTGCTGACACTTCAAAACTTGCCTTACTTGTGAGTTCAGTTTCCTTTTTGGCTTTCAGATCATATATTTTCAATTTGCTTTCCCACGATGACGAAGAATTCTCAGTATAGTAAACCACATCTTTTCCTGCCCATAAACCCCAATAGTTTGAAGGAGAAACCGGCAAAGCCATAATTCTGTCTTTTATGCCGTCAAGGTCAACTTTCACCTTGACTGTTTCATTTTTTATTTCAGGTTTCTGAGCCGGTGTTTTGCCGGGCTTTACATCTTTATTGCCGTCGTCGGGTTTATTTTCGTCCGAACCTAATTTAACCTCGTCATTTTCAGGTGCAAATGGCGATGGGGTGTCTTTGGCAAGGGTTACCAGATAAATCCTGTTCATATCGCGGTAAACATGATTCCATTCTGTTTGACCATAGATAGGATTGAAATCGCGGGCTGAAGTAAAAAACAAATATTTACCATCAGAGCTGAATGTTGGCTGATGCGATGCATGCCATCCGTCAGTTACCTCTGTTTTGGTTTTGGTTTGAGTATCAAACAAAATAATATTGCTCATGCTATACGGCAAAGTGTTGGTATAGGCTATCCAGCGGCTGTCGGGCGACCAGTCGGCACTGCTGTATTCCCATAATTCTGACTGATCAACCAGCACAACTTCACGCGTATCAATATCAATATATTGCAGGCGCATTTTTCTGTCGTTCCAGATTATTTTTTTACTGTCGGGCGACCATTTGATATTGAATTTATAGGTGTCGGCTCCGGTGGTTACCTGAACTCTTGGCTCGCTTCCGTCCTGTTTTTGAATATAAATCTCGTATTCTCCGTTCAGGTCAGAAAGAAAAGCTATCCATTTACCATCGGGCGACCATGCCGGCGAGCGATCATGAGCATAGCATGACTGAGTGAGATTACGTGTAATACCTGTTTTGGCAGGGACTGTAAACACATCCCCACGGGCTGAAAGCAACAAACGGTTCCCGTCAGGTGACAACGATGATGAACCTATGAATTCTTTAGCGTTTTTGACTTCGCTTCGTGCCCATGCATAATCATTAGTTATTTCAACCCTTATCTGACGATGGGTTTCAGTAACCGGGTCAAAAATATGGATATAACCACCATTTTCATAAATAATCTTTCCATCACCAAGCGAGGGAAATTTAATGTCATAATCTTTATAATCAGTAAGTTTACGTGTTTGGTTGGTATTGAGATCGTACACAAACAGGTTCATGATACGATCACGGTTCGAAGCAAAATAGATTTTATTGTTCAGCCACATAGGGAAAATATCCTGAGCCGGATTCTCAAACAGTCGTTTACTTTCTTTGGTCTGATAATCATAAACCCAGATATCATCAGCCATGCCACCTTTATAATATTTCCAGGTTCTGAACTCTCTGAACACCCTGTTAAAAGCCAGTTTATTGCCATCGGGCGAAAAGCTACAAAAACCTCCTGAAGAGAGAGGCAGTTCCTCGGAAAGACCACCTTCGACCGGAACTTTGAAAAGATGCCCCACAAAATCATTAAATGTCTGTTTTCTTGAGCGATACACAATATATTTGCTGTCGGGTGTCCATGACATTACAATGTTGTTTGGACCCATACGATCGCTGATATCATCGCGTCCAAGAGTGGCGGTATATGTGAGCCTTTTAGGTTCTCCACCCTGAGCCGGGATTATAAATACTTCAGTATTACCATCATACTGACCTGTGAATGCAATCCAGTTACCATCAGGCGAGAAACGCGGAAACATTTCATAACCCACGTCAGAAGTCAGTTTGCGTGCTATGCCGCCATTAGCATTAACAGTATAAAGATCGCCAGCATAGGTAAAAACCACCTGATCTCCGTGTATGGCAGGGAATCTGAGTAAACGGGCTTCCTGTTGGGAATATGACAGCAAACCGCTAATTAAGAACGCAAATAGAAAAGCAAATTTTTTCATTTTTCAATAAATTAGGTTAAAAATAGTTGTTAGAGGTTTCAAAAGTAATAAAAACTTAATAAATATGTATTTTTGCCGTCAAATCTTAAAATTGCTATTTATATGGATTTCAGCTTTTTAACAGGTGATTCGTGGATTTATTCATGGATAGTTTTGCCTTTGCTCATTATTTTAGCACGTATTGCAGACCAGACTATTGGCACTTTACGACTGATATTTCTTTCAAAAGGGTTTAGGATCATTGCTCCCGTACTTGGTTTTTTTGAAGTTATCATTTGGCTTCTTGCTGTAAGTCAGATATTTCAGCATCTGGATAACTGGTTTACCTATGTTGCTTACGGGCTTGGGTTCGCAATAGGTAATTATATTGGTATTGCCGTAGAACAGAAAATATCGCTTGGAAATGTCATAATCCGCATAATTCCGAAACTTCACAGCCCTGAACTTATCAACTATCTGAAAGAGAACAATTATGGCATCACGATAATTCCTGCCGAAGGCGGCAGAGGACCGGTGAAAGTCATATTTTCAATAATCAAAAGGCGGGATGTCAGTGATTTTGTTGGGATTATTAAAAGGTTCAACCCTACTGCATTCTATACCATTGAGGATGTAAGAGCAGTGCATGAAGGAATAATGAACCGCACTCCTTCGCGTTCGGTTTTTCAATCTGTTGGGTTTTACACCAAAAAAACGAAATAACTTTGATCTAAAGTATAAAACCAAATTTTACCAGCCCGAGGCAAGAACATCAATAAGGTGTATTGTTTTTATGGGTAATTGATGTTGCTTAATATACCCATCGAGGTGCATAAGGCAGGAAGCATCAGTGGAAACAATATATTCAGCACCTGTGTTCATTGCATTTTCAATTTTTTGCTCAGCCATGGCTATTGAAACAGGTTCATGCTTTACTGAAAAAACACCTCCAAACCCGCAACATTCATCACTGTGCTCCATCTCTCTGATCTCTAAGCCTTTAACCTGCCTCAATAAAAGACGGGGTTCATCCTTTATCTTGTATTCCCGTAGTGCAGCACATGAATCATGGTAAGTTATAACATGATTGAAAACAGCGCCAAGGTCAACAGCTTTTAGGACATTCACAACAAAATCGCTGAATTCAAAAAAATTTCTCTTCAACTGCTTAGATTCATTGTGCATGGCAGTATTAAAAAAAAGGGTGTCGTAATAATTCCTTACCATGCCTGCGCACGATGCCGATGGGCCAACAATATAACGCTTGTTTGAAAAATCTTTAATGAATTTCTCACCTAAAGCTTTTGCCTCATCCCAGAAACCGCTGTTAAATGCAATCTGACCACAACAAGTCTGATTTTTATTATAAAACACATCAACATCCAGTTTCTCAAGGATCTTGATCATATTGAGACCGGTTTCGGGATAAAACTGATCAATAAAACAAGGAATAAAAATATCAACTTCCATTTTAGCAGGCTGTTTTATCAATCCGCAAAAATATTACAATTTGCTTATTTACAAACAATACTGCTACATATTACATTATTTACACTGAATTCCGCTTTTAATGTCCTGTCATAAGTTCAAACCCAAAACACTCCCACAGCCTTTTGTTTATTATATTTTTAAGTAGATTGTTTTTTCCTACCCTGAACCATTTTCACAATTCTGCTTACCATATTTCGCGGAACAAATCTTACTGCAGTAACCATGAGTAAATTCTGTATCCCGTGTATTGCAACGGTCTTATCTTTTATCATTGCCTTGTAACCATATTCAGCAACTTGCGCAGAGGTGGGCAAGCCTTTATGTTCAAAGAGTTTCACCCCTTTAACTGAAGCTGCTTCCTGAAATCCGCTTAAAGTCGGACCCGGACATAATGCTGTTACACTGACTCCTGTTTTATCCAGTTCGCTGTTAAGTGCTTCAGAGAAACTAAGAACAAAAGCCTTGGTGGCATAGTAAACAGCCATTAACGGACCAGGAAAGAAGCCCGCCACAGAAGCAACATTCATGATCCTGCCATATCCACGTTCAATCATACCAGGTAAAAACAGTTTGGTAAGATGGGTTAAAGCTGTGATATTGAGTTCTATCATTTGTTTTTCCTTTTCCCAGTGATTATTGACAAACTCACCATAATGTCCAAACCCTGCATTATTGATCAGATAATCAATTTTTACCGATCCGGATTCCAGTTCATTGAAAATTTCCGAAGTTGCATTTTCTGCTGCCAGGTCTTTTGCAATAATATGAACTGACACATTATGTTTTTTCAGGATTTCAGTTTTAAGTTCCATTAGTTTATCCTGACTTCGGGCAATCAATATCAGATTATCACCATGACGGGCATGAATACGTGCAAGCTCCAGCCCTATTCCTCCGGAAGCCCCGGTGATCAATACATTTTTGTTCATATATCGAAAGTTGTAATAAATTAGTATAGTAACAAATAACTGTGGTGTTTATAACAAATAAATATTGTAAAATGTTATAATCTTAAGATTTTATAATATTTATGGACAAAATTGTTATACCTTCGCGCCGCGAAATTTTATCAAAAACTTATCTCAAGATTCTAAATTGGTATTCCAAAAATTCCATTTTAAATAACTTACTTTCAATCAATTACAAATTTATGAACAAAAGAATTTTTATTTTTAGCCTTGTTGTTGGATTAGTAGCATTGTTTGGTTCATGCAACAACGAACATAAGGGTTTTAAGAAAACAAAATCAGGTATTTTCTACAAAAAGCATATTGAGAATAAAGACGGCAGAGCAGCAGATACAGGAGATATTCTTACAATGGACATGATCTATCGTTTGAAGGATACCTTGTTGTTTGACTCCAGGATGAATAGCCAGCCAATGATGCTGACACTGGTAAATAAACAATATGATGGAGATATTTACGAAGCTTTGTCCCTCCTGAATGTAGGCGACAGTGTAACATTCATAATCAAGGCTGATCAGTTCTTTCTGAACACTGCAGGAATGAGGGAACTTCCGGATTTTGTGAACAAGGGCGATGATATGTTCTTTCATGTAAAACTGAATAATGCACAGACAGAGGCTGAATTACGAGAGGCACATGAGGAAATGGCAGAAAAAAGAAAAGAACTCGAACCTCAGGAAATAGCTCAATATCTGGTGGAAAATAATATCACTACTGCTCCTCTGGCTTCGGGGCTTTATTTCATTGAAAAAGAAAAAGGCGTAGGTTCTTTAGCTAAAGATGGAGACAGATTAAAGGTGCATTTTATAATTTCTACAATTGATGGTTCGAGATTATTCTCTACCTACGATCAGGACAGACCTATGGATATAGAAGCCGGTAAGAAATTTGATACTGACGGTGTTACCGAGGCTTTATCAATGATGCGCAAGGGAGGAAAAGCAACTGCCATTGTTCCCTCAGAGCTTGCTTTTGGTGTTGAAGGAAGGGGAGAAATGGTACCTCCTTATACCACAGTGATTTATGAAATTGAAATTGCCGATTTGGTCACTAAGGAAGAATTTCAGAAACAACAGGAAAAACTTCATAAAGAACAAAATGAAATGGAAGAACAGAACAGACTCAAAGAAAAAGCAAATATTCTGAAGTATTTGCAGGAGAACAATTACAAAGCTTCTCCAACCCCCAGCGGATTGTACTACATAGAACAGGTAAAAGGCGATGGAGCAAAACCTACAGCAGGTCAGAAAGTTAAAGTACACTATACCGGTAAATTACTTGACGGGAAAAAGTTTGACTCTTCGGTTGACCGCGGGCAGCCTCTTGAATTCCAATTAGGCATAGGACAGGTTATTCGTGGCTGGGACGAAGGTATTGCATTAATGAACGTAGGAAGCAAAGGTTTACTTATCATTCCTTCAGAGCTTGGTTACGGCAAACATGGTGCCGGCGACCATATTCCGGGCAACAGTACTCTTGTCTTTGAAGTAGAACTTCTCGGAATAGAGTAAGTAACTGAATTAAAATAAATTACGGCGATATTACAATTTATTATCTGTAATGTCGCCGTTAATTTTTACAGCCGTTTGCGCCTTTATCCCTTTCCGGCAGCCTGAATTGCAGTTCCTTTATTTATATTCAAGATATTCAAACTTATCTCCTGTTTCTTCAATGAGTTTTCGTAACCACCATTCAGGGTATCCCGGATGTTCGGGTGTGGCAGGATAACCATAAGGGTTTCGTAAAAACTTCCCGTTTTCCTCAGGTTTTAGGTTTCCATCCATATATTTCACCAGCAGAAAGTCAGCTAATTCAAGCCATCTATTAACCACCTGATTGCCAATATTTACCGAATAGTCAGTAAGAAATTCACGAGCCACAGCAGGGTCAGATTTGTAAAGTTCAGTTACAGCTTTATCAATTGCAGGAGTATATCTTAGAAAACGACTTTCAAATTCCTGCTGAACCTTTTTTACATCCTTACTTATAAGATCATAACGCAGATAAGCAAAATTTGAAACGCGGTTAAAAGCCCAAAAAGCTGAATTTGGCGAATATGTAAGCATATCTCCGTTACCTTCAGCGTAGGTTTCAGGAACCCGTGTCATACTGCTATACATTGGAGCATAAACAGTAAAGGCAGCATCGTCAACACCAAACCAAAAAATACCGCCAATAGAATTTGGCAGCCAGTTTCTTGACTGCGCTATGTATGAAAATCCGGTTTGCTGTGTTACTGTTGATCTTTCATGAAAATAAGTTTTTCCGTCAAGCTCAAAAGAAAGTGGTCTCCAGCGGTAAGGCATATGGTGAGGTCCGGCACCAAAATCGTTTTGAAGGTCAAGCTCAGTACCTGTTAAATGATCACGCATAAACTCCATCAGGTCTTTCACACTGAGTTTTTGATTAGGTTTGATATACAAAGGCATACGATTCTTTGGCTCATTGCCTTTGGCATAACCGAAATACTGATCCATGTCATCATTAATATCCTTGAAAAACGACCATACACGCATTTCACAAAATCGCAAAGCACCAAAATCAATAGGAGCATAAACATCGCTGAAACTGAAATCGGCATCCTTGCCATCGTAATATCCTTGTTTTCGTGCAAACTCAATAACATCATGAGCATAAACTACCTCAACATCAGGATTGTTGATCTTATCAAGCTGCTTACTGCTGATTGAGGTTCTGCCATTAGCTGCAGGAAATGTTGTAATTCTTGCATGGTTCGCATGAGCACTTACATAACCATCAGGAATTCTGATTGCAACCCATACAGCACCTTTATTTCGGTTACGCTGAATTCCGTTTTCGTCATTATAGAGGTCCATACCTTTACCTACTATTTCCATTATCCATGCCTCGTTTGCATCGGAAATTGAGAACGATTCCCCGCTGCTGTAATACCCGTGCTCCTCGACCAGACGTGCTATCCATGCAATAGCCTCTCGTGCAGTTTTACTGCGCTGCATGCTCAGAAACATCAAACTGCCATAATCTACTATTCCGGTTTTATCAACCAACTCGGAGCGTCCTCCAAAGGTAGTTTCGCCTATTGCTACCTGATATTCATTCATAAAACCAATAACATTATAAGTTTCAGGTACCTCAGGAACCTCACCCAGATATTTTGCTGTACTTCTGTCGTATAGTTTTACTGTGGCACTTTCAGGATGATGCCCTGCAGGCCTGTGATATAACTCACCATAACGTATGTGAGAATCAGCAGCATAGGTTATCATTACCGAACCATCAACAGACGCACCACGGGTTATTATCATATTGGTGCAGGCAAAAATCACAGATTGCCAGAAAAGAAACAGGGAAACAAAGGTTAGTTTTTTAGTCATAGAAAAGTGAATATTAAATTATCAAAACTGCCAAATTCTTTAATTAACGGTAATAATCGGCTTTAGGTATAGAAAAACAATTATTCATGGTTTAATCCTATGCTGAAATGGCATGATCACAATTTCAGGTCAATGAATTCTTTTGTGTATAGAAATAGAAAATCAAGGTATTTTTATTAATTTTGGATATTGTTGTTTAATTTTATACTTTGTTTGACCATTTGTATAATAGTTTGTATTTAGCTGAATATCATATTTATAGTAAACCTTTTAAACCTATACATTATGTCAAAAATTGTAGTTGAATGTGTTCAGGGAAATATCACCAGTCAGGAAGGAATTGATGTGGTTGTAAATGCTGCCAATGCTGAATTAAGATCTGGTGGAGGTGTTGCAGGTGCAATCCATAAAGCAGCAGGACCTGAACTTTATCGCGAGTGTAAACCTCTGGCACCCATCAAAACGGGAGGTGCTGTGATCACAAAAGCTTATGAGCTGCCAAATAAATATGTGGTACATTGTCTTGGACCTGTTTATGGTGTTGATAAGCCTGAGGGCAAACTGCTTGCTGATTGTTACATCAATGCATTAAAGATTGCTGATGAGAAAGGAGCCAGTTCAATAGCATTTCCTGCAATATCAACCGGTATTTTTGGATATCCGGTACAGGAAGCGGCAAAAGTTGCATTTGCAGCCATCAAGTCACAACTGAATGATCTTAAGAATATTAAGCTTATCAGGATTGTCTTATGGGATCGCAGCGATTTTAACTACCATGAGGAAGCTTTGATCCAGGCAAATATCACCTGAAACTATAAAATGGATTTAACCATGGTATAGCAAAAATACCGCCGGTACTTTGTTTATTTCAGGAAGGCTTTTTTTCCAGTCAGCAACAGTCTGAGTCTTAATATTTTCAGCCGGCGAAGTAAGATCAGAAGCAATACAAAGCCTGGTATTATCCTTACAGGTTTGTAACAGGTCGTTAAATAGCTGCATATTCCTGTAGGGTGCTTCAATGAATATCTGAGTCTGATCCCTGCGGTATGATTCAGTCTCAATTTCTCTGATTTTTTGAATACGAGCATTTTTTTTCACCGGAAGATAGCCATGAAACATAAAATTCTGCCCGTTGAATCCCGAAGCCATCAGAGCAAGAAGAACTGAAGACGGACCAACCATTGGTTTAACACTGATATTCAGTGAATGTGCTGCACTCACAATTAAAGCTCCGGGATCTGCCACACAAGGCGCACCTGCCTGCGACATCAATCCTGTGTCAGTTCCATTAAGTATTTGTTCCAGCATGCCCGGGATCTCTTCCGGTGCAGTATGTTCATTCAAAACATGAAATATTATTTCGCTGTAGTCGCCCGTATAACCGGCAGCTCTCAGGAATCTTCGTGCAGATCTTATATCTTCAACAATAAAAACCCTTAACAATGAAGCTGTCCTGAGCGTATAGTCAGGTAATGTTTCAACCGATTCACCCAAAGTAACAGGGATTAAATAAAGTGTTCCGTATTTCTGATTTTTCATAGGGATTGGATTCAGAAGGTTATTTCATCCATGGTATTTTTTGTAAGTCAATATTGCCGCCACTCAGGATTATGCCAACATTTTTACCTTTTACATCAATCTTACCATTCAGGATTGCTGCAAAAGCCACAGCAGATGAAGGTTCAATAATTATTTTCATACGTTCCCAAATTAACTTCATTGCTGAAATGATTTCTTCATCATTTACAGTAACAATATCATTAACATATTGCCTTATAACAGGAAACGTAAGGCTTCCGAGAGAAGTAAGCAAGCCATCGGCAATAGTTGAAGGTTTCTCTGGTGCGGGAATGATATAACCAGTTTTAAAAGACAAAAAAGCATCGTTTGAGTTTTCTGGTTCTGCAGCAATGACTTTAGTACCGGGAGAAAAATAATTTGTCGCCAGAGCTGTTCCGCTCAGAAGTCCACCCCCACCTACAGGAGCTATGATAACATCAGGTTTTTGCCCCACATCCTCTATCAGTTCCAGTGCTGCTGTTGCCTGGCCGGCAATGATACTGTAGTTGTTATACGGATGTATTTCAATGGCATTTGTTTCAGAGATCACTTGTTCCAGTGTTTTTTCCCTTGAAGCCAGATTAGGTTCGCAAAATCTTATTATTCCTCCATAGTTTTGAACTGCAGCTACTTTGGGTCTTGCTGAAGTATGAGGCATTACAATATATGCAGGGATTTTTCGAAGCCGGGCAGCATAAGAAAGCGCTTGAGCATGATTGCCCGATGAATGAGTGGCAACGCCATTCATAAGCTGATCTTCAGAAAGGTAAAAAACAGTATTAACTGCCCCGCGGATCTTAAAAGAACCTGTTTTTTGAAAATTCTCACATTTAAAAAACAATGAACCACCAGTTAATTGGTTCAGATTCTGAGATGTAAGAACAGGAGTTCTGTGAATAAACTTATTAACCCTACGAAAGGCTTCTGATATTTTATTCTTGTCAGGAAAAAGCTCCATATTCTGAATACAGGCTATCTCAATGATTCAGCCAGACGTTCACATGCCTGTTGCATTAGAGTAACAGCATACTCATAATCTTCAAGATCGCCGTAATAAGGGTCAGGTATAATTTGATTTTTTCCAGGGTTCAGGACATTCATTAAATAATCTACCTTCTTTTTGTCTTCTTCACTTTCGGCAAGAAAAAGAACATCCCTTAAGTTTCGCTGATCCATTACATAGATAAAATCAAAATTCTTGAAGTCTTCTTTGCGAAACAAACGCATTTTATGCTCTTCCAGATCAATACCATGTTTCTTGGCAACTATCAGAGCTCTTTCATCAGGTCCTTCGCCAATATTATAGGGTTCGAAACCGGCAGATTCAACAATAGCCTCAATGTTTTTTTTACGAAGTATTTTCTTCAGCACTCCTCCAGCAAGCGGCGAGCGGCATGTGTTTCCCAGACAAACCATTAATATCTTTTTCATAATGTGGTTATTTTATGTGTTAGTAAAAAGAATATCAAATAAATTTCTAAACCGGTGAAACAAAATTAATAACAATTTTTCTTTCACAAGTGTCCGGGGAGCAAGTTTTATATTTTCAATCTTGCGTCAATTTCTTCCACATAGCCCCTGAATTTCTTATCTGTTTCAATCAGGTTAGTTATTGTTCTACAGGCATAAAGAACGGTAGCATGATCCTTGTTTCCGCAACGCAGGCCAATATTTGACAATGATGCTCTTGTATGTTTTTTTGCAAAAAACATTGTAAGCTGCCTTGCCTGAACGATCTCACGTTTACGGGTTTTGGAATTTATTACATCCTGTGGAATATTAAAAAATTCGCAAACTACTTTTTGAATGGTTTCAATTGATATCTCCTTGGTAGTATTTTTTATGAAGTTAGCAATAACCTGTTTCGCAAGGTCAATGGTAATATCTTTTTTGTTCAGCGACGATTGGGCTATGAGGGAAATTAAAGCACCTTCAAGTTCACGTATATTTGAAGTTACACTTTTCGCTATATAATTAATAATCTCCTGGGGCATAGTTATACCATCGTTGTGCAGGCGCTTTTGTAAAATGGCAATGCGGGTTTCATAATTAGGTACCTGCAAATCAGCCGTCAACCCCCATTTAAATCGACTTAGTAGTCTGGCTTCCAGATCCTTAAGTTCAACCGGCGGTTTATCTGAAGTTATTACAATTTGTTTTGATTTCTGATGCAGGTAATTAAATATATGAAAGAAAATATCCTGAGTTTTGGTCTTACCGGCAAGGAAATGGATATCGTCGAGGATAAGAACATCCATCATCTGATAAAAATGAACAAAATCATTTTGATTTCCATTCATTGTTGCATCAATGAATTGCTGAACAAACTGCTCAGCTGAAAGGTAAAGCACTGTTTTATCAGGAAAATTATTTTTCACCTGAATACCTATTGCGTGTGCAAGATGTGTTTTTCCCAGTCCTACATTACTATATATAAAGATAGGATTAAAGGAAGTTTTTCCCGGGTTGGCAGCAACAGCGTAACCTGCAGCACGGGCAAGGCGGTTGCAATCGCCTTCAATAAAATTATCAAATGACAGTGAATCTACAAGTTGAGAATGCACCTTTACCTTACGAAGCCCCGGGATTACAAACGGGTTTGGAATTTCCTTGGCATTCCCCCGGTTAATATCCACAGGCATCGGAATAGGTTTATTTTGAACAGCCTGTTTTTGACTGGATGGTACATTTATAGTGTAAGAAGGAGAATTACCTGGGCTGCTTTCCATAACAATACTGTATTCAAGCCTGCCCCTTACGCCTAATTCTTTTCTAATGGTCTTTTTCAGAAGAGTAATATAATTCTCTTCAAGCCATTCGTAAAAAAACTGGCTGGGAACTTCTATTGTAAGAACACTATCTTCAAGCCTGACGGGTTTTATAGGAAGGAACCATGTTTTAAAACTTTGATGACTGATATTATCTCTTATAACTTTAAGGCAAGCTTCCCAGACTGAAATGTGATCGGAATTCATACTACAATTATAGCTAACGTGTTAATTATTAATGATTTAGATTTAAATAGAATTGGCTTGAAATAATTAAACTGTATTTAAGGATAAAACAGTAGCCATCTCTTGAAATTTTCCACAAAGATTTGAAATAAGTTGTTAATAAAAAAAAATATTTTCTATTGACTTTTATCATTGTTTGTTGTATATGGGGCGCGAAGCAAATATTTTTACTTACAGCAACTATTCTGTTCTTAAATAATTGATATTAACATTATTAATTAATGCAATCTGCTTTGAAGCAGTTTCAGCATTATTTTTACGAATTGAAAAAAGCAGCCGACATTTTTCTGAATACTCACTTTTTATAATTTTCAGATCATTTTCTTTAATTGCTCTCATCACCTCATTTGTTTCAGGATAATCAAATAACACCTCATATACCTCATTCACTGTTTTTGTAATGATCACAGCCGATGAAAGCGCCTCACGGGCAGCAGTTTTATAGGCTGTTATCAAACCACTAACACCCAGTTTTATACCTCCAAAATAGCGTACAACCACTATAACTATACTGGTAAGATCAAAGCTGAGTATTTGCCCAAAGATAGGGCGTCCTGCAGTGCCGGAAGGTTCACCATCATCATTCATGCGTTGCGATTCACGTGAAGGACCGATAGCCCACGCAAAACAATGATGACGGGCATCATGAAATTGCTCCCTGTATTTATTCACAATATTCATTGCATCAGCCTGATTAAAAACAGGTTCGGCAAAAGCAAGAAATTTACTTCCCTTCTCCTTATAAATGCTGCTTACAGGCGCCTCAATTACTTTATATGTATCGTCAAAAAGCATTTTTAGCAATAAAGGCTTTAAGTGATGAAACAATTTCTGAAATTTCCTTTTTGCTTAGTTTACGTCTTAAAGGATTGTCAATCAATTCTTTTTTACTCTCCTGAAGCCAGGAATACCAATCTCCCGGCTGTTCAAGGTCTCCGGGCCTTCGCGGGATAATATGAAGATGAACATGAGAAATACTTTGTCCGGCAGCTTCTGACTCCTGTAATGACCAATCAAAACCTTCGGCTTTAAAAAAAGTTATTAATTGCTTTGTTACTATTCGGGCAAAACGGAATAACTGGTCAAGTTCATTTTCACTTAAATCGTTAACAGATTCCACGTGCCGGCGGGGTATCACCATAGAATGACCCGGAAGAATCGGTGAAATATTGTAAACTGCAAGCATCTCAGTCGTTTCCATAAAAACATGGTCTTCAATTAATGGTGAACAAAATGGACAATCGTGGTTCATATTATAATGAATAATAACAATTTAGGGATAACTCTAATGTTTGAAAAGTAATTCGTAATCCTTTTTTCTACCTTTCTCATACCATGATTCAGGAATCACATTCCATTGAACTTCAGTTATTTCGGATGGCATTGGATTTGTGATTAGCCATTTTGAGAGCATTGAACGCAAATCCTTACCCGAAGTCCATACTGTACGGTTATATAGTTCGTCAGATGCAATTCCGGAACCTTCAGTAAGATGCCCTCCCCCACCGCTTCCCCGGTATGAGTTCACAGTCACTATATAAAAAGACCCCGGATTAAAAGGTTCTCCATTTGCCATTGAATGGATAGTTATTTTGCTTCCTGCAGGTTTTGAAACATCAACGGTATAAAAAATTCCTGCTGCAGATTCAAAATTATAAAAAGGAGTAACTGTTTCAGGCTGTCCAAATGAATTGGTTTTTGTCTCTCCTTTGTCGTTTTTCTTAAAATTCAATAAATGATCATTGGTATCCATCATTTGGTTCATCCAGTTACTATAACTGTATTCAAGCGCATCAAGAATTTCCTTTCCGCTTAATCTCATTGTATATAACTGGTTCTCAAAGCGATAAAGCTTAAACATATCAGCTATATTGATTTCACCGGAGGGCAGTATAGTATTAAATGTAAGCGGGGCGCAAAAAGAAATATCAGCACCGGTAATTTTAAGCTGAATATGATGTATAAGGTTTACGAACTCTGCACTTCCAAACAGGCAATCTCTGCTGAATAAAGTATCTTTCAGGATAGTAACCGGTTCTTTAAGATAATTCTTAACCGGTTCTAAAAAATGAGAAAAGTTCTCTGTAAAATCCGTATCTGCCTGAAGTTTTGTAACACTCCTTATATTACCTATTACATTTTTACTTATTATTTGATTTTCATTATCGGTAATTATTAACATTTCAGCCACAGCCACATTGTGGGAATTACTCCCGCTTCCAAGAATATAAATAGCTTTTCCGGAGGGGCTGGTAACAGGAACATTCCATAATCTGTGGTCATGACCGCTAAATACAACATCAAATCCACTAACTTTTTGAGCAATCAGCCTTGAAGCATCTTCTAGCATTGGAAGCTCAGCTTCGGTAAAGCTACGTTCCGGCGCTCCTGAATGAAACAAACCAATTAAAATATCAGGTTCTTCAGTGTTTTCAATATAATCAACCCATTTGCGGGCTGATAAAAGCATGTCTTCAAAAATCATATCACTCCATAAATCCTTTGGAAGCCATTTAGGTACACTAGGTGTGCATAATCCCAAAACAGCAATTTTCAGATTGCTCCGGTTAATAATTGTATATGGTTTAAAATAAGGCTCTCCTGTAGACTCATTAATAATATTGGCAGCCATCCATGGAAATGAAAACTGCTGAACAAGTTTATCATAAACAGGATGCCCGGCTTCAATATCATGATTGCCAACGGTTGCGCCATCATATTTCATGAAATTCATCATTCGGGCAAGCGGATGAAAGCCGGCAGTATCAATGAAGTTGTAATAATATATTAAGGGATCACCCTGAAGCAAATCACCATTATCAAGTAAGACAACTTCCCGTCCCTGCTCTGATCGTTCATTTTTTACAAAGGAATATACCTGAGCCAGCGAATTTGTCCGGGCACGATTCTCAAACAGATCATAAGGTAAAAAATGACCATGTATGTCACTGGTAACTAATACCTTTAGCCTTATGGTATCCTGTGCTATGAGCTCCGAACCCAAACAGGCTATTATGCTGTATGCCAATAATATAAAAAGCTTCCAGATTTTCATTCAGGTATGATTTTTGCCTCAAAGATAAAAAACCTGTTTAAATCTGGCAGGGTAAAAAGCTATTGTTTTACTCTTAAAAAGTAATAAAATTTTTTCAGTTCGCTTAAAACATTGTAACTTTGAGGCTTATCCAAACACTGATTTATCTTTTTTTATTTTTTAGTTCTTTCAAAATCATTTTTTAGAAAATATAATAAACTCATTTAACTATCATGGATACAAGAACAGCTATAATAACCGGAGCTTATGGGGCAATTGGGAAGGCAATAGCCCTGGGGATTGCTGAAGCAGGATATGAAGTAATTATGTCAGGACGTAATCCCGGTTTGTTGAAACAGGCGGCAGATGAGGTTCGTAAGATAACCGGAAATAATAATATCATTGAAGCAACAACAGACCTGTCATTAAAGGAAAACATTGTTGACTTTGCGCAGAAAGTCAAATCTCCGGTTCACATACTGATAAATAATGCCTGCACTGCACCGAGACAAAGGACTGAGAATAAAAACGGAATTGAAGTGCAATGGGCAGTAAATGTTATGGCGTATTTTCATATGATGAATGATTTTTTTCCTCATTTGTCAGAAGCCAATGGAAGCAGGATTATAAATGTTGCAAGTTACTGGGCCGGAGGTCTTGATCTAAAGGATCCTGAGTTCAGTATGCGAAGATATAATAATGATGCAGCCTATCGTCAAAGCAAACAAGTTGACAGAATGCTTACAGCACATTTTTCAGAGAAATATCAGAAGTATAATATTACTGTCAACACCTGCCATCCGGGTGATGTAAAATCAAAACTCAGTAACAGCCTTGGTTTTGGAGGGAGCGAAACTCCTTCGCAAGGTGCTGATACACCTGTTTGGCTTGCCTTGTCAGCAGAAGTAAAAGGAATAACCGGAAAATATTTTGAACACCGTCAGCCGGCATATTGCAGCTTTATGAAAAACAAGGACGAGGTAAACCGGCTTTTTGAACTATGTTCAAAGTACTGATATAAACCTATGGTTTATAAAAATACGTAGATACCAGGTCAGTAGTTTCTTCAAGTGCATAAGCCTTGTAACCTTTCTCAATGGCTTTTTCAATCAATGGTTCCGGTACAAAACCTGTAATAAGTTTCAGTATCCCACCTGAATTCATCTTACTAAGCCTGTCAAACACCTCGTCCATCGGATGACGACCGGCAGCCAACATTGGACGGGCATCAAGTGTATCTTTTATGTTAGCTTCATTAAACCAGTTATGATCTGCTTTTATTTTGTCAACGCTCAAAGCACTGACTGAATCAGCTTCAGACAACCCTGCTTTTTTTCGCAACTGATTAATCAGTATTCCAAGATCCACCTTACCAATGATTGCAGCTTGCTGAAGAGTAGTAATACGAGCAACAGTATTCCTTAACAGCGGATTTTTCAACTTCCCAAATTCAGGAACCATTTCAACCAGGGTTTCTTCAAGCCAGGGGTAGGCATCAATTAACTCCCTTATCTTTATTGTAGGTATAATATCTGGTTTTTCCGTCATATATTTACAGATTAACAATTGGGGTTTATCATTCATGAAATTCAAAACTCCAATTTAATTTAACATACATTCATTATTTATAATTCAGCAAACGCCGTTCGCCCTGCAAGCTACGTTTTTCTGATAATTCCTGGCTAACTTCAAGGGTTCCAAGATATTCACCACCGGCATTCCGAACAGCAAAATATTCGATATGAATAAACATGCCTCCTTTCTGGATCCAGAACGCAGCGCTGCTTTGCCTGCCGCTCTTAAAATCGCTGAGTATCTGTTCCACAGTATGAACGCTTCCGGGAGGATGACACATTCTTACATCACGCTGAAGAATAGCACGATTACGGTGAAATATCCTTTCTGAACTCTGAGAAAAAAATGCAACTTTATCATTTTTATCCACAAAGGTCATGTCAACAGGCAATGAATTAAGTACTGCTGTTAACTCCTCAACAGTAAAACTTCCGGAAGGAAGCACTACCTTATTATTATTAACCTGAGAAGTTTGGGGTTCGGTACTGACATTTTCCGGCTTCCACACAGTAACAGGATCATACAGGCAAAAACCAATCTCAGGAGTCTGCATGTAAATATCATACCATTCACTGTCATTCAAAGTTTCAAGGCTCATAGGAAAAAGAATTTCCTCTTCTTTCATTATCATGTCTGTTACAGCGGTAGATGCTGGTTTAAGCAGCATATCAATTATTGCAAGCAGTTCATCCTTACCCATACCGGTTTCACGCAATGCTTCGTTTGCGGCTTTAAGCATTTCGCGGGCTTCATCATGTTTACCCCACATTACCTTAGGAGGTCCTGTGATCTCATATTTTTCTAAAAACGGAAATAAAAGATTTTCTTTTCTGATATAATGCTTATCAACGTCCATAAGCTGGTTGAAACCTTCGCGCAGCTTGTTTATAAAATCCACAAGCTCTTCATCCTTAATATCTTTAACTTTTTCATAATCAGCATTTAGTGATTCCACAACTTCTTTCAAAGCCTGATTTTCTTTTCTGAAAGTATCAACAGGATGTCCTTCGGGAATTTCAGGTTGCCCTGAGGTATCAATGCTTCCTTCAAGAACATAAGTGTGTATATCACATAATTTCAGGACTTCTTCAACTGGTAATCCTTCATTTATCAGCTCCTGTTCCACTTCAACAACATCGTTGTAAGGGACATTTTTCAAGATTTGGATAAGTCTGGCTTTTACCAGATCCGGTGCTTCACCTTCATGAAGCTGAAGTATCATATGCTTTAATAACGCTTTGCGTTCAGCATTGCTAATTTGTTCATTCATAACAGATTAATTATATGTTTTTTTCAAAAGAATTATGTTGCTTATGCTTATTGAGTAAATGTTCTTTGTTGTAATGTACTTAAACGGGTACTATGATGATTTGTTTTATCTGGAATTAATTTAAATAAGCCAATCCGGTTCTGGGTAGAAACAAGGCTTAAATTTGACCGGGAATTTCAGTACAAGTTTGCAACATTCTGTATTTCAATAATATAACAATCTGCTTTAATATTTATTCAGTAAATTTTTCTTTTGAAGACAAGCCTGGGATAATCCATTTTATCAGAGCCAAATATTACTAATTGTCAAAAACCTTAAATTTGTCAGATAATTTCAACCTTTTTATCATGAAACAAATAGTATTAAAGATTTCAAAATTATTCATTGTGAGCCTGTTAATAGTTCTCATTTTCCAAAATGCACATGCTTTTACTCCCGAGAAAGAGCCTATTACTGCTGAAAAAATGTGGTCAATGAAACGCATTGGGAATCCTGTAGTATCCCCGGATGGCAAATATTCAGTTTTTACAGTCACCGAAACTGATATTGATGAGAATAAAGGTTCAACCAATATTTTCATGATGAATAATGACGATGGAAGCATTAATCAGCTTACTTTTTCAGGTAAGGACAGTTCGCCTGTGATCAGCCCCGACGGAAAGCAAATAGCATTTCTGTCAAGAAGGGATGATAGTCCTGCCCAGCTTTATCTCTTGAATCTTTCAGGCGGCGAGGCTCAAAAGATCACTGATCTGCCTGTAGCCTTATATGCTCCAAAATGGTTTCCTGACAATAAGCGTATAGCTTTCGCAGCCAATATTTTACCTGAATATAATGGTGACTGGGAGAAACTAAAGAAGTTGCAGGATGAAAGGAAGAACAACAAAGTTACTGCAAGGGTTACTGAGAATACCATGTACCGGTTCTGGGACCGCTGGCTTACTGATGGATATTATCCGCGTTTATTTTCCATTGAACTGGATTCAAAAAAAGTAACTGATTTAATGCCAAATACTTCAAATTATTTTGACATGATGGGTGGGGTTTCATATGATATTTCACCTGATGGCAGCCTGATCGCTGTAAGCTGCAATGTTACATCTCCGCCATACCAGACTACAAATAATGATATTTTCCTGCTTAAAACTGACGGAAGTGGCTCAATGACAAATATTACTCCCGGCAATCCCGCCGATGATGTAAATCCTGTGTTCAGCAATAACGGGAAGAGTTTAGTTTACGGGGCTCAAAAAATATTTCATTTTTATGCCGATAAAGTTGTAATGACAGTTTACGACCTGCAAACCAGATCCAATACCAGAATTACTGACAACATTGATCTTAGCTGCGAACAATGGTTTTGGTCAGAAGATGATAAAACGATTTATTTTCTTGCGGAAGACAAGGCAAGAAATGCTATTTTCAGCATTCCTGCCGGTGGAGGTAAACACAAGCGCTTATTTAGCGAAGGAACAAATAATGGAGCAAGTCTTGCCGGTAATCAATATCTAATTTTCAATCATCATAATTTAAATTCCCCTCCGGAAATTTATAAACTTGATCTTCGTAGTCTGAAGCCTCAAAAGATGACTTCATTTAATGATGCTGTTTTGTTAACACTAAATCTTGGCGAAGTTGAAGATGTATATTATAAAGGTTACGGAAATGAAAATGTTCAGATGTTCATCGTTTATCCGCCTGATTATGATAGATCAAAGAAATACCCGCTGGTGATGATGATACATGGTGGTCCTCATGGTACTTTCGGCGATTATTTTCATTTCAGATGGAATGCTCACTTATTTGCTGCACCGGGTTATATTGTCGCATTACCTAACTTTCATGGAAGTACCAGTTTTGGACAGGATTTTGCTATCAGCATTCATGGCGAGAATTCCACAAAACCATTTGAGGACGTGATGAAAGCTGCCGATTATCTGATAGCACAAAATCTGGTGGATGAAAATAAAATGGCTGCTGCCGGCGGGAGTTACGGTGGATATCTGGTAAGCTGGATTGCCGGTCATACCGATCGTTTTGCCTGCCTTATAAATCATGCAGGAGTTTATGATCTTCACCTACAGTATGCTACTGATTATACCGGTTACAGAAATTATCAGTATGGCGGTACTCCATGGGATGGATTTGATAAACTTAATCTCCACAATCCTTCTCAGTTTGCACATAATTTCTCAACCCCAATGATGGTTATTCATGGTGAGCGCGACTACCGGGTACCTGTGGCTCACGGACTGCTTGTTTACGGTATTTATAAAAGTAAGGGATTAGAAGCCCGCCTTGTTTATTACCCTGATGAGAATCACTGGATTTTGAGCGCACAAAATTCAATTTATTGGTATAAAGAAGTGCATAGCTGGTTTGAAAGATTTTTAAAATAAACCAATAAATAATATTTGCAAAGCTTTTCCCAGGCTCAATATTTTTCTATTTTTGTAAATTGTCTTTTCTTTTTATACTGAATTATTCTGTAAGAAATGAAATATACTGTCAGCTCACTTTCAGCACTTGTAATTCTCAGAATAACAACAGGATGGCACTTTTTATATGAAGGATTGGTTAAAGTAACGGATCCCTCATGGTCATCCAGATCATATCTTATGGACTCCGGAGGTTTTTTAAAAGGCTTTTTTGAATGGGTAGCAGAAAACAATACTGCACTTACTATTGCTGACAGTCTTAATGCCTGGGGGCTGACCCTGATAGGCATTGCTCTTGTTGCTGGTATTTTCACACGTTACGCTGCTTATGCAGGTATAGTTTTACTTGGGTTATATTATCTGTCGCATCCTGCATTTCCGGGAATAACCTACTTGTTTCCGGTAGATGGCAGTTATTTTATCATTAACAAGACCCTGATTGAATTAGCTGCCATGTGGGTAATAATAAGTTTCCCCACTTCGGATATTATAGGACTGGAAAGGCTTTTCAAAAAAAACGCAATAAAGAGCATCGGAAAATGACCTTAAGAATTTAAATTGTTCAATAAAAATGAAAGCTAAAAATACAAACCCGGATCAGAAAGACAAAGAAAAAAACACAATCAGCAGGCGTGATCTTCTTGCCGGGCTGGCTTCACTTCCTGTTCTTGGGCTGTTAGGGTATGGCTTATTTAACCACAAAACTGAAACTGCAAGAAAAAGCTCCAGTTTACTTGGCGATATTGACATCATTATTCCAAAAGGCATACCTCCACTGATTGACGGACCTCCCTTAAGGCTGGGCATAGTTGGTTGCGGAAGTCGTGGTCGTTACCTGATGAAAGCCCTTGGTTTTCTTCATCCCGACAAAATTGGTGAATACAAGCAATATGCACGCGAAAGCAAATTCTGGAAAGAGTATCTTGAGCAGTTCATGTTGCAGGAAAGCCTGAATATTGAAATTACTGGTATCTGTGATGTTTTTGACAAGCACGCAAAGCAAGGCGTCGAAACAGGTGCAAATCTTTATCGTAACGGGACAGATGGTAAAATGGCAAAATTACCAAAGCGATACCGCACTTACAAAGAATTGCTTGCTGCTGATGATGTTGACGCTGTTATAATCGCCACTCCTG
Organism: uncultured Bacteroidales bacterium; assembly: GCA_964550455.1. Taxonomy (GTDB): domain Bacteria; phylum Bacteroidota; class Bacteroidia; order Bacteroidales; family JAAYJT01; genus JAAYJT01. The sequence continues at coordinate 28,226 of CAZJZG010000001.1, forward strand.
ATCATCTTCATATATCTGTGGCATTGGAAGCTGCGAGGCATGGAAAGCATATATACTGTGAAAAACCATTGTCATGGACTGTTCCGGAAACTTTTGATATCAGAAAAGCAGTTAAGGAATCGGGAGTAGTTTTTCAGTTGGGGCATCAGGGCAGACAAACAGAGAGTTATCTGGTAGCCCGTTCTCTTATAAAGCAGAATGTAACCGGTAAAATCTCATTAATTGAAGTATGTACTAACCGTAATGATCCCAATGGCGCATGGGTTTATGATATTGACCCTGAAGCAAATGAGCAGACTATTGACTGGAAGCAGTTTATAGGACCGGCGCCATGGCATAAATTCAGTGCTGAGCGGTTTTTCAGATGGCGTTGCTGGTGGGATTATGGCACAGGCCTTAGCGGTGATCTTTTTACTCATGAATATGATGCTTTGAACCAGATACTTGATCTTGGAATACCAAAATCGGCTATGGCTTCAGGAGGAATATATTTCTACAAGGATGGCAGAACGGTACCCGATGTTCTGAACATGGCCTTTGAATTTCCTGACAGGGATCTTACATTATTATACAGTGCTACTCTGGCTAATGAAAAAAACCGTGGTAAAGTCATTATGGGGCATGATGCATGGATTGAGCTTGACGAATCATTACTTGTAGTTGCCGATCCTAAGTCAACCCAATATCGCGAGAGAATAGAGAAAGGGATTGTAGAACCCCACAAACCAATTTTCTCTTATGTACCGGGGCAGGAAAGCATTGACGCCATCACCACCCCTACTGAAAAATATTTTGCAAGTCGCGGATTGCTCTATACTTATCGTGGCGGAAAACCTATTGATACTACGCATCTTCATCTTCGTGAGTGGATAAACTGCATACGCCGGAAAGATGGTTCACAGCCAAGCTGTGATATTGACCAGGCATTTGAGGAAGCAATAACCGCCCACATGGGAACTATTGCATATCATGAAAAGCGACAGACTTTCTGGGATGATGTAAATGAGGTAATTTATTAAATGAATCCAACTATGAAAACAAGACGGGATTTTTTACGCTCTGTAGCTTTAGCAGGTGCTTACATTTTTACAAAGCCGTATTTGGCCAAAGCCTTTGATTTTGAAGCAAATCCGGTAAAAGAAACCGGGATACAATTATGGGGTTTGCGTGATTTAATAAGAGATGAACTTGTACCAACATTAAAAGCAGTTAGCACTATTGGTTATACCGGAATAGAAGCTTTTGACTTTGATGGAAGCTTTTATGGACATGCTCCAAAGGACTTTAAGCAGATTTGTACTGATCTGGATTTAAAGATTTACAGTTCTCACACTCCCATTACCGACAAAAATGCAAACCTGTTTGCCGAAAAAGCCAGTGAAGCAGGGTTGGAATATCTGTTCTTGCCTTCATTTCTAGGAAGACCTGCAAATACAATTAATGATTTTAAAAGAACCGCCGAAGAATTAAACCGTATTGGTCAGATATGCCGCCAGTTTAACATTCAGTTTGGTTATCACAATCATGAATTTGAATTTAAACCTATAGGAGATCAGTTACCTTATGATGTTTTATTAGAGGAGACCGATCCTGGACTTGTTAGTTTTCAACTGGATATCTACTGGATAGTTAAATCAGGTTTTGAACCATCAGAATATTTTACCAATCATCCTGGGCGTTTTCATACCTGGCATATAAAAGATATGGGGCATAATGGCGAAACACTTATTGTTGGCAATGGAACCATTGATTTCAAGTCGCTCATGAAATATTCACAAAGTAGCGGATTAAAGCTAATGATTGTAGAACAGGATAATTTCACTGAAGGAACGCCTCTTTATTGTTCAGAACAAAGTTTACGTTATATACATTCAAATTTATTTTAATATACCTTATTAATTATGGAAGCAAACAAAAATACAAGTCAGGGAATTGACCGCCGTGCATTTATACGCAATTCAGCGCTTGCCACGGCTGGATTCATGATCATGCCAAGTCATGTTATATCAGGACTTGGGCATCGTGCTCCCAGCGATAAACTCAACATTGTCGGTGTCGGGGTTGGAGGTCGCGGCGGAGGAGTTATTCGCGCTGTGAGCAGCGAAAATATCGTTGCTTTATGTGATGTGGATTGGAAATATGCATCAAAGATCTTTAATGAGTTCCCAAATGCCAGAAAATTTTACGACTGGCGGGAAATGTTCGATAAGATGAAGGATTCCATTGATGCAGTGGTTGTTGGAACGCCCGATCACACGCATGCTATCATCAGCATAAACGCAATGAAAATGGGGAAACATGTTTATTGCGAAAAACCTCTTACCCATTCAGTATGGGAATCACGTGAAATGACCCGCATTGCTAAAGAATACAAAGTAGCCACACAAATGGGCAATCAGGGTAATTCAGGTGAAGGTATAAGGCAGGTATGCGAATGGATATGGGACGGTGCAATTGGCGAAATCAGAGAAGCACATGCCTGGACAAACCGCCCAATCTGGCCTCAAGGTCTGGAAAGACCAATTGAAGTTGTTGTAGTGCCTGATACATTGAAATGGGATTTATTTTTAGGTCCTGCACGTGAACGTCCTTACAATCCAATTTATACCCCGTGGAACTGGCGTGGCTGGTGGGATTTCGGAACCGGAGCCCTTGGCGATATGGCTTGTCATATCATGGATCCTATTTTTAAAGCTCTGCGTCTGAAATATCCTATCAGAGTTCAGGGTAGTTCTACTTTATTCAATACTGAATCTCCCCCATTGGCTGAAGTTGTCAAGTATGTATTTCCGGAAAGGCCAAGAGACAAAAAGATCAATATGCCGGAAGTTACTGTTACATGGTGGGATGGCGGTTTGCTGCCTCCACGCCCTGAAGAGCTTCCTGCCGGTGAAGTAATGGGACGCGATAGCAATGGAGGCTGTTTGTTTATAGGTTCGAAAGGAAAGATCATGACCGGATGCTATGGAAGAAATCCTTTTCTGTTACCTTTGGATTATGATAAGAATTATGAGCGCCCGAAGCCCGAGCTTCGCAGAGTAGAAGTAAGTCATGAAATGGATTGGGTTCGTGCCTGTAAAGAAAGCCCTCAAAACAGAACCGAAGCCAGCTCATATTTCGGATATTCCGGTCCTATGAACGAAATGGTAGTAATGGGTGTGGTTGCAGTAAGATTACAGGATTTAAAACGTGAACTCGAATGGGACGGAGAAAATATGCATTTCAGGAACATATCTGATAATGACGAAATTAGAGTAGTGCTGAGCGATAAATTTGAGATCATTGACGGGCATCCGCATTTCGAAACCAAACATGAAACAATTAATGCAAAACAGGCTGCTGAGGAATATATTAGACATACATATCGTAAAGGATGGAGCATGTAAAGCAGCGATTTGAATTTGGTGTAAAATGTGAAGTACAAATTTCAAACCACATAATAAATTAAAAACTAAACACTTATATTATAAATAAAAATTTAGAGAAATGAAAAAACTGTTTTATTTTAGTATGATCGCGCTTTTTATCACTGCCTGTGGCGAAACTGGTAAAAAGCCTGCTGAAGAAGCAAAAGAAATTGAATCTGAAGATTGGATCTCCATGTTTGACGGCGAAACTCCCGGAAAATGGCGCGGATACAATAAGGATTATTTCCCTTCTGGCTGGGAAATCACTGACGGAACTTTGAGGTGTATAGCTTCCGGACGCGGAGAAGCAGGCTCCCTCGAAGGAGGTGATATCATTTATGATGAAAAATTTTCGAATTTTGAGCTTTCGCTTGAATGGAAAATTTCAGAAGGCGGAAACAGTGGAATTTTATATCTTGCCCAGGAATTGCCGGATAAGACCATTTGGCAAACAGCACCTGAAATGCAGGTTCTGGATAATACCACACATCCTGACGGGCGTGAAGGAAAGCATAGCGCCGGAGCATTATATGATATGATTGGCGTTGATCAGGATAAGGTTAAGCCTGTGGGTGAATGGAATGAGGCGAAAATTCTTGTTTACAAAGGATTGGTTGAACACTGGCTAAATGGAGAAAAAGTTGTAAGCTACCATCTCTGGACACCAGAATGGAATGAAATGGTTGCCAACAGCAAGTTCCCGCAATATAACCCCGATTGGGCTAACGTGGCTCAGGAAGGTTATATAGGCTTGCAGGATCATGGTGATGATGTCTGGTACAGAAATATAAAGATCCGGAAGTTATAACCCGCTGAGTTTTAATAACAGACATCTTTGTACTTTATTCTGATTTTTCAGAACACTATTGACAATAATTAAGTCATCATTGTGAAATAGTACGGTTCTGACTTGTTGCACTGTTCAAAACCTCAGAAATTAATCACAGATATTCTGAGAGTAATTTGAATGGTTTAAATTTGCCGATTTATTATGAACGAGTCAGAAAGTAAAAATATTACAGCATATATTGGTTTATCCCTGATGACTCTTATCACGGGTTTGTCATTTATCTTTGTAAAAATAGGACTGAGATACACAGATCCGTATAGTTTGCTGGCTCACAGATTTACAATCGCCTTCCTTGGTATTGTTGCTTTGAAGCTGGCAGGACTAATCAAAATTCAGGAGATAAAACCTGGTGATCGCATTGCTATCCTTGGAATTGCATTGTTTTATCCTATCCTGTTTTTTGGATTCCAGGTTTTGGGCTTACAATATTCCACAGCTTCTGAAGGTGGGATTATATTGGCTCTTCTACCTGTATTCATGCTAATTGCAGGGTGGCTGTTCCTGAAAGAACGAACCACCGTATGGCAGAAACTCGGTGTAGGACTTTCAGTTCTTGGACTTATCTTTATTTTCTGGCATAAAAACGAAGCTCAAAGCCAAAGTATCCGTGGTATAATCCTTCTGTTACTTTCTGTTATTTCAATGATAGGATATTTTGTTATTGGGAAACGCATCATGCAGCGCTATAATTCACTGGCTCTCACAGCAATAATGATAACAATCGGTTTCATTGCATTTAACATAATAAGTGTTGGCAAACATATTACAGAAGGTGACATTGATCAGTTTTTCAAGCCTTTTCTAAATTTACCATTTACCTGGTCAGTAATATATCTTGGTGTTTTGTCTTCAGTAATTTCTTCGTATTTGTCAAATTATGCCCTTAGATATATCCCAACTTCCACGATTAGTATCTTTAGTAATCTGAACCCCATTATTGCTATAATTGGCGGAGTATTATTTCTGGGTGAGCGACTGTTATGGTATGATATAACCGGTGCTGTTGCAGTTATGCTTGGGGTGATCCTGGTTTTAGCTTTTAAACCCGATAATCGCTGAATTTGATTTTAAAATCCTGCTTTGGGTTGATAATTATAAACTTATAGTATTTTTGTATATGAAACAAGTAGGAATGGTTATAAAAACTCAATTTATGTTTAAATAATTACTGAAGAAAATATTAAAACCATTCCTTAAAAAATCTGAACCTGATTTTAAATATAAACAACTGAAATTATGATTATTATAACTGGAGCTGCGGGTTTTATTGGTAGTGTACTTACAGGCAGACTCAACGAAGACAAAATTTTTAATCTGGCACTGGTTGATGATTTTAGCAGAAATGATAAAGCAAGAAATCTTGAAAACAAATCATATCGTTGCAAAGTCCATCGCAATGAATTTTTCTCCTGGCTGAAAGACCATCAGATAGATATTGATTTTATTTTTCATATAGGAGCACGCACTGATACCACCGAGTTTAATCAAGTAGTTTTTGATGAACTAAATCTGAACTATTCCAAAAAACTATTCTCATTCTGTACAAAGGCAGGCATTCCATTAATTTACGCCTCTTCAGCCGCCACTTATGGTTTGGGAGAATACGGTTATTCTGATGATCATTCAGTAATCCGGGATTTAAAACCATTAAATCCCTATGGCAAGTCAAAAAATGATTTCGATATCTGGGTTTTGGAACAAAAAGAAACCCCTCCATTCTGGGCTGGTATGAAGTTTTTCAATGTTTACGGTCCTAATGAGTATCATAAAGGAAGGATGGCATCAGTGATTTTTCATGCTTATAATCAAATGATATCACAAGGGCAGGTTAAGCTTTTCCGTTCCCACAACCCCGATTATGCTGATGGAGGGCAGCTCAGGGATTTCATCTATGTAAAAGATGTAGTTGATGTATTGGTGTTTTTAATGCAAACCAAACCAGATTCCGGAATTTATAATTTAGGAACAGGCGTGGCAAGGAGTTTTTACGATCTTGCCAAAGCTACTTTTAACGCTGCAAATATTCCTGAGAAAATTGAATTCATTGATACTCCTATTGATATACGGGATAAATATCAATATTTTACACAAGCAGAAATGAGCAAACTTACACAAACAGGTTACACAAAAAGTTTTTATAAACTTGATGATGGTATTCATGATTATGTTTCCAACTATTTAATGAAAAATACTGTGCTCTGAACCGCTGTTAAATAATATTCAGAAGTCTGTTTGATAAGTAGGAAACTTAATTACATTATTTGCTAATTTTGAAAATTCTTTTCAATCAAAGCCAATTATAACCAAATACACATATATCTGATATGGCACGAAGAAAACGAAAATCAGGGCTCGGAAGATTGTTTCGAATAAAAAAGAAGGATACAGATATCAAGAAAATTGATCCGTCAGTCTTACGCAAAGGTGCTGATGCGGATAAATTTGCATTATCAGTTGATGAAAGCCGCAAATTATCAAAGCGCAGGCGGTCTTTTCTTGCACGCCTTTTCAGATCGGTCAGAAGTAAACCTACAAAAACAACAACACCGCTTTCACTAAAGCTAATAGAACCTGAGCCGGTTCGTAAAAGATATCAACTTAGCAACAGGCAGTATTTAATAATTAACTCTACTGTTAAGTTTCTTGTTGCCTATATATTAGTTTATCTGATCTATCAGCTTACAGTGATTCTTGTTGCAAATTTGTATGGTCTTTCAGGGGTATTGTATTTTCATAAAGTATTCTGGCCCATTGGTGATAATTCAAGGTTGTGGGCTCCATATTATAAGATCATTGTTATAATGGGTTCAGGACCTTTTATTTCACTGTTATTAGGCCTGTTGTTCCTTAGAATAGCTCAAACCAGAACAATGGATCAGGGTACAAAACTTTTTTTTCTATGGCTGGCGCTTCATGGATTAAATATGTTTTTTGGGGCTTTTGTTGCCGGTGTCACTACTAACGAAGGTTTTGGTTATGTTGCCCTTTGGCTTTACATGAGCCTGATGTTAAGAATAGTGTTTTCATTTATCTTTTTATTTGTATTAGCTACAATTGGTTATTATACCACAAGCTTATTCTATGAAACAGCTCAGTCACAATCGTATCTCAAATCAGAAAACCAACGGCTTTTTATTTTATATCAAACCTTGCTACCATCTATATTAGGTGCGATAATAATGCTGATTGTTCGTATTCCAGAGAATCCTCCATATCAGGTTCTTCTGCTATTTACACTTCTTTGTGCAACATTTGCAGCGTATTTTAACAAAAAAGCAAAGCCAAAACGTATAAGAAACTTTCCGAAACATAACGGGCGAAGGATTGATTGGGGCTATATCATTGTTTTGGTGGCTTTACTTTTAATATTTCGTTGGTTATTATACTACGGACTCCACATTATTCTTAGGTTTTCAATTTCATTGAATCTATTTGGCGTATCATAAACCAGCTTTATACTAAAAAATTATTTTTCGGACAGGGCAGTTGTTTTATTGACTTTTTATGCTATTTGCACTACCTTTGCAGTAACCTTATTAACGGAAAGCAATTATGAAAAACATTTTAATCGCCATTGATTTCACTGACCATTCCACAGAAATCATTTCCAGGTCGGTAGAAATAGCTAAAGCATTTAAAGCAAGAATCTTGCTTGTCCATGTAGCTGATCCTAATCCATTTTTTATTGGAAGTGAATTAGAACCTCAAATGTTCCAGATACAACTTGAAGAGGAACTTGACCGTAAACGCAATGAGCTTCAGGTTATTACCAAAGTAGTTTCTGAAAAAGGTGTGGAAATTGAAACCCAACTCTTAATGGGTGTGCCTATAACATCAATTCTTGATAAAGCGGAAGAGATAGCTGCTTTTATGATTATTATAGGTAAAGAAAGCCATGGCTTTTTTTACAAGACATTTATGGGTAGCACCAGCGAGGGCGTTGTTTCCAGATCCAATTGTCCGGTGCTTGTAATTCCACGTGTTGACGAAGAATAATTTTTCTGAATTATTCTTATTCTGATTATACCTCAAGTAAAATATGTATTTTTACGGCTTGAAAAAGTTTATTCTGACATGTCATTAGAAAAATTTCAAAATTTAATTCAGAAGAAAGAAAATATTACCGGGGGTAATTCTCTGATCTTGCATAACGATGATCACAATTCTTTCGATTTTGTTATTGAAAGCCTTATGTCGGTATGCGGTCACACACCTGAACAGGCAGAGCAATGTACCCTTATTACTCATTACAAAGGAAAATGTAAAATTAATGAAGGCGATTTTGAAGCCTTAAAACTACAATACGAAAAACTACTATTACTTGGATTAACAGTTACATTAAATTAAACTCTTTACCTTTATGACTGACAGGAAATTATTATTCGTTTTATTATTTGCACTATTATTGAGTTCATGTGCAAAAGTGCCGATCACAGGCCGCAGACAGCTTAAATTATTGCCCGAAAGCATGCTTATGAATATGAGTCTTGCTTCATATAATGAGTTTTTATCAACTAGTAAAGTTATTCCCTCCAGCAACCCTAATTCAAAAATGGTATCAGAAGTTGGTAATAAAATTGCCGGTTCAGTTTTTAGTTACATGGAGGAAAACAAAATAAAGAACAAATCTTTTAATTTTGAATTTAATGTTGTTGAGAATGACCAGGTTAATGCCTGGTGCATGCCCGGAGGAAAGGTTGTGTTTTATGCAGGCATTTTACCAATTGCCAAAGATGCTGAAGGCATAGCTGTGGTAATGGGGCACGAAATAGCACACGCTCTGGCAAATCATGGAAATGAAAGAATGAGCCAGCAAATGGCTTTAATGCTCGGTAGTATTACTCTTGAAGTTGCATTGCATGAGAAGCCACAGGAGACAAAAGACATTTTTTTAATGGCATACGGTGTTGGCGGTAATTTAGGAATGCTGGCGTATTCGCGCAAACATGAGCTTGAAGCTGACAAACTGGGAATGGTCCTAATGGCTATGGCTGGATATAATCCTGAACGTGCTCTTAGTTTCTGGCAGGAGATGTCAAAGCTGGAAGCCCCCGGACAAATAGCTTTATTAAGCACTCATCCGAGCGGTGAAGCCAGAGTCAAAGCTATCAGAGAGTTTTTGCCTGAAGCTATGAAATATTATAAACCTCGTAAATAAATCACTGTTTACTATCTGATAACAAACCACTTATGTAGATTATTATTAAATCCAATACAACTTACACTCACAAATCAGAGGTTTTATTATGAGCTGGACATTAATTATTTTACTTTTTCTAATAGGGCTGGTACTTTTGCTTATAGAAATGCTAATAATACCGGGTGCAACAGTGTTTGGACTTTTAGGATTTGGCGCACTGGCTGTTAGTATATGGCAGGCTTATGCAGGCCACGGCACACCTGAAGGACATTACTTCCTAATAGGTGCTATTATATTTACTGTTGTATTATTGGCTTTCGCACTAAAATCAAAAACCTGGAAAAGAGCAATGCTTGATTCAGAAGTAAAATCAAAGGTAAATGTTGTTGAGCCTGAAAAAGTAAAACCCGGAGATGAAGGCAAAACCATTTCAAGGCTGGCACCGGCAGGTAAAGCCTATATAAATGGAGATTATTATGAAGTTCATTCATTAGGTGAATATATTGAACCTCAGTCTGATATAGTTGTTATTCAGGTTGAATTCAGCAAAATAATTGTTAAACTAAAAAACTAATTAAAAATGGAATCAGGATTTGCTCTAATTATTATCGGAGTTGTTGCCCTTTTTGGCTTATGGCTCATTCTTTATTTTATTCCAATTGGCTTATGGTTTTCAGCACTTGTGTCAGGGGTGCGTGTTTCCCTGCTACAACTTGTACTTATGCGCTGGAGAAAGATACCACCATCTATTATCGTTAATAGTATGATTGCTGCTACAAAAGCAGGGCTAACGGTTTATCGTGATGATCTCGAGGCTCACTTTCTGGCAGGAGGTCATCTTAAACCGGTAATCAATGCCTTGATTTCTGCTGATAAGGCAAATATTGCACTTGACTTTAAAATGGCTACGGCTATTGACCTTGCCGGTCGCGATGTGCTGGAAGCAGTGCAAATGTCAGTAAATCCCAAAGTCATTACTACCAAACAAATTACAGCAGTGGCTAAAGATGGTATTCAATTGATTGCTACAGCCAGAGTTACTGTAAGAGCAAATATTAAGCGTCTTGTTGGTGGTGCCGGTGAAGAAACCATACTTGCACGTGTTGGAGAAGGTGTTGTCAGTGCAATTGGTTCAGCCGATTCACATAAAAACGTATTGGAGAATCCCGATGTAATTTCAAAGGTTGTTCTTGCCAAAGGACTTGATAGCGGTACTGCATTTGAAATTCTTTCGATAGATATTGCTGATATTGATGTTGGTAAAAACATAGGTGCTAATCTTCAGATGGATCAGGCTAATGCCGATAAGAATATTGCTCAGGCAAAGGCTGAAGAGCGTCGTGCAATGGCTATAGCTCAGGAGCAGGAAATGAAAGCCAAAGCACAGGAAGCACGCGCCAAAGTTATTCTTGCCGAAGCTGAAATCCCTCTTGCAATTGCTGAATCATTCCGAAGTGGAAATCTGGGTATAATGGATTACTACAGGCTTCAGAACATTCAGGCAGATACAAAAATGAGAGACTCTATTTCGGATCCTGGAGCTGCAGCTAAACCCAAAGATGAAACTGGAAAGAAATAAGAATTTGATCAGATAATCATATTATTTTAAAAAACTGTGATCTGAGCCTAAAGGAATAATTCTTTTTCCGAACCTGAATTTTATCTGGTAATAACCGGGGTTATCCCTCAATTCTGAACATTTTATTGAGAACAGGTCTGTATTTCTCACAGATGAATGATCGGCGCATTTTCAATGAAGCTGTCAGTTCACCATCATCTACAGTCCATTCATTTCCGAGCAGTTCAAACTGTTTGATTTGCTCATAGGAACCAAACTGCATGTTGTATTTATCTATTTCAACCTGGAAACGTCTTCGAAGCACCAGGTTGTTTACCATTTCCTCATCTGTGGTATAAGTGATGCCTTTAACTTTACAATATGATTTTAAGAAAGTAAAATCAGGAACAATAAGTGCTGCCGCATATTTCTGATTTTCTCCAACTACCATAATGCTGTCAATAAAAGGAGATTCTTTAAAAACATTCTCCATAATTTCCGGATTGATGTATTTACCCATTGAAGTCTTAAAAATTGCCTTTTTCCGCCCGGTGATTTTCAATTGTCCTTCTGGTTCAATCAACCCGGCATCTCCTGTGTGGAACCAACCATCATCTCCTATGACTGCTTTGGTCATTTCAGGTTCTTTATAATAACCTGCCATTATATTTGGTCCTTTGCAAAGGATCTCACCGTCAGGCGCTATTTTCACCTGAACACCTTCAAGCGGCGGTCCCACTGTACCAAATTTAAATCCGTTCTTTCCAAAATGTGAAACGGCAATTACCGGCGATGTTTCAGTAAGTCCGTAGCCTTCAAGAACAGGTATTCCTGCAGCCCAAAACACTCTTGCCAGTCGAGGTTGCAATGCAGCTCCACCTGAAACCATCACATTCAGATTACCTCCTGTTGCTTCTCTCCATTTTTTAAATACCAGCTTATCCACGATCTTCAATTGCAAATGATAAAACCATCCGTTAGCTCTATCCATTTCAAAGCGATATCCAAGATTAACGGCCCAGAAAAAGAACATTCTTTTGATTCCCTTTAACTTCCTGCCTGTTGTCATGATACGATCGAATATCTTTTCAAGAAAGCGAGGAACTGTTGTCATCAACTGAGGTTTTATCTCACGCATATTATCGGCAATAGTGCCCATATTTTCGGCATAATAAATACTAACGCCAAGATATTGCCATACATAATTTATCATACGTTCGTACACATGGCAAAGCGGAAGATAACTCAAAGCCTTGTCGTTTCCGCTCAATGGAGGGATATGCCTTACTGCCATAACATTACTTATAATGTTGCTGTGTGTAAGCATTACACCCTTGGGATTTCCAGTTGTTCCCGATGTATAGATAATAGTTGCTACATCTTCAGCAACAATTTTAGCTTTAATAGCTTCTATTTCTTCTGAAACCGGATTTTTAATTCCCAGATCAATGAATTCACTGAAATGCGGATGTTCATTAAGTTTTTTGAAGGTATAAACCCCTTTCAATGAAGGGATCTCAGGAATAATACGCTCGATTTTCTTAAACAATTCCTTACCTGCAATAAAAACCAGTTTTACTTCAGCATGTGAAAGAATATATTTGTAATCCGATTCACTAATAGTGGGATAAACCGGAACATGAACAGCACCAGCCATCATTATACCCATATCAAGAAAATTCCATTCAGGGCGGTTATTGGTTATGGTTGCAATCTTATCTCCTGCTTTTATGCCAAGATTATAAAGAGCATAAGCTATCTGATGTGATTTTTCAATATACTGATCCACAGAGTAAGAAAGCCAGTTTCCATCTTCCTTACCTGAAAGAATTGATATATTGTCCGGATAATTCTCTTTCAGTCTATCCAGAATGTCAAAAAGCCGGGTAACATCAGTATTCATGGGGTGATTTTTGATTAATTACTAATAATTATTTATTCTGTTTTTTTGAAAAATTGTGAAGCATTTGCCTGAGCTGAAGGCATTAGAAGGATGTCATTTATATTTACATGTTTTGGACGTGATGCTGCAAACCAAACAACATCAGCCACATCTTCGGCTAATAGTGGTTCAAAACCTTTATAAACATTATTAGCGCGCTCTGTATCACCATGAAAACGTACGGTCGAGAATTCAGTATTTACAGCCCCCGGGGCTACCTGAGTAACTTTTATTCCATGATTTAACAGGTCCATTCGCATGGCTTTGGTGAGCGCATCCACAGCAAACTTGGTGGCACAATAAACGTTGCCTTTTAAATAAACATCTTTTCCTGCTATTGAACCTATATTAATTATATGCCCATTAGTCCGGCTTACCATACCGGGAGTAATCAATCGGGTAACATAGAGCAATCCCTTTACATTGGTATCAATCATTGTTTCCCAGTCATCAATATCTCCTTCATGGATCGAATTCAAACCAAGTGACAATCCTGCATTATTGATTAAAATGTCAATTTTTTGCCATTCCGCAGGCAGAGATTCAATTTTTTTAATCGTTTCATTTCTATCACTGACATCAAAATTCAGAACTAAAACCTTTGAATTGAATTCACTCCTAAGCCGGGCAGAAAGTACATCCAGCCTTTTGCTTCTACGACCAGTAATGATCAGATCAAAACCATTATGGGCAAAAATATTGGCACATGCTTCGCCAATACCACTTGTAGCACCAGTAATAAATACTATACCTTGCATTGTCCTCCTAAATGGATTTTAGAATAGTCTGCTTGTTCTATTATCAGAACCAGTATGTCTTATTTTTAAACGGGGTGATTAAACAAAACTTTACTTCCTGATAAACAACTAATTATACAACAAACTAAAAATCATTATGTTTATAAAAGTTCAAAAGTATGAATTAAAACAAAACACCTGTCTTAAAAATCCCAAATTGAATTCTTAAAAAACAACAATTTTTTCAACAATATACTAACATATGCAAATTAAACACCTAAGTTAATAAACCCTATACCTGTAACTATGTTTAGCCAGCTCGTTATTGGCTTTTTCAACTTTATCTTTAAGATCCTCCTTAAAATGAATTATTTTATTCATTATTGACTCATCAGCAGTAGCAAGAATCTGAGTAGCAAGAATTGCAGCATTTCTTGCACCGTTCAGGGCTACAGTAGCAACAGGAATTCCCGGAGGCATCTGCAGGATTGATAAAATGGAATCCAATCCTTCAAGACTTGATTTAATTGGAACACCAATAACCGGAACCGGAGTCATTGCAGCAATTACGCCAGGCAAATGAGCAGCCATGCCTGCTGCTGCAATTATTACTCTTATGCCTCGTGAAAAAGCATTTTTAGCAAATTCCTCAACTAATTCCGGTGTGCGATGAGCAGATAAAGCCATTATCTCAAACGGAATTTCCATGTCGTTTAAAAACTTTACTGCATCTTCCATAACCGGCCAATCGGAAGTGCTGCCCATAATGATAGTTACGATCGGTTTCATTTTCTTTTATAAAATTTTATTTTATGCAAAGATATAATCAAAAGTTCATGAATAGGAAAATGTTCTTTATTTGGCATTCTAATACCTGAAGCATTAATCATAATTATTCTTATCAAAAGAAAAACAAATAACAAACAAAGAACTAAACCCTTGATTTCCTTATATATACAACAATATAATATTAAGATGTAAGTAAGCAATGATCGTTTAAGGAAATTTCTCAAATCGTTTTATTAATTCATATTGTCCCGAAAAAACCAATAATATTTCGATGGCTTGCAATAGTTTCCAAAAATTCTTATAGGTTTGCATGCTCATAAATTAAAAGCCAAAATACAAACAGACTTTTAGGATCAATATTAATTTTAAAATTACCAGACAGGTTTTTATGAATAAAATCAGATTAAAAGACAGAGAGTTTACACTATTTATCACTTCTGATGAAATAGAAAAAGCAGTTGCTGAAATGGCATCCAGGATCAATAACGACATGAAAGGCAAAACGCCATTGTTTCTGGTAATTCTGAGTGGTGCTTTTGTTTTTGCTGCCGATTTGTTGAGAAAAATAAAGGTGGATTGCGATATAACCTTTGTAAGACTTGCCTCTTATTCAGGAACTCAATCAACCGAGAAAATCAGAGAGCTGCTTGGCTTGAATGAAGTTTTGAAAGACCGTACAGTTGTTGTGGTTGAAGATATAATTGATACCGGTCATACTATGGATGATATGATACATAAGTTAAAGAACCTGGAAGTTGCTGAAGTAAAAATTGCTACATTTTTACTGAAGCCTGCAGCCTTACGAAAAGATTTGAAAATTCACTATGTCGGCATGGAGATACCCAACGATTTCATAGTTGGCTATGGTCTTGATTATGATGGGTTTGGACGAAATCTTCCTGATATTTACAAAGTAATTCCTGATTTATAAAATTCTTAAAATTTGAGTTATGCTTAATATTGCATTGTTTGGGCCTCCGGGTGCAGGTAAAGGAACCCAGTCAAAATTATTGATCAAGAAATACAACCTTACCTATATTTCTACCGGCGATATACTTCGTCGTGAAATTAACGAAAATAGCGAGCTTGGGCAGCAGGCTAAATCAATAATAGAAAAAGGTGGTTTGGTTTCTGACGAAATTATTGTGCAGATAATTGAGAATAATATAAGTAAGAACCTTCATACAAATGGTATTTTGTTTGATGGATTTCCACGTACTGTTGTTCAGGCATACATTCTTGAAGGTTTGCTTTTCAAACTGGGAGTATCACTCACCTGTATGTTAAGCCTTGAAGTACCTCGCGAAGAACTGATGCATCGCATGCTGGAAAGAGGAAAAATTGAAGGTCGTTCTGACGACACAAAAGAAGTGATTGAAAATCGTTTCAGAGAATATGATGCCAAAACCATTCCCGTAGCAGAATTTTACAAAGAAAAAGGCAAATACTTCCCCATTAACGGAGTGGGCACTGTTGATGATGTCTTCCAGCGTCTTACCCAGGCTATTGATAAAACCCTTGAGAAAGTATGGTTCAATCTGGTTATTTCAGGTCCTCCGGGGGCAGGAAAAGGGACACAGGCTAAATTATTAGCTGAAAAATTCAATCTTTATTATATTTCAACAGGCTCAATGTTGCGTAATGAAATAAATAATAATACTGAAATTGGAAGACGAGCCAGCCCTTTTCTTGAAAAGGGAGAAATTGTACCTGACGACATTACCATTCCGTTAATTGAGAGAGAAATAAAATCTCACCAGGATGTAAATGGTTATATTTTCAAAGGATTCCCCCGAAGCATAGTTCAGGTTTACATACTTGATGGATTATTAAGACGTCTTGGCTCCAGTGTTTCTTATGCTGTTGAAATTCAGGTTCCTACGCTGGAGTTAATAAAGAGATTATCAGCAAGATCCAAAACTGATTCAGCTCGTTCGTACGATAGAACGACTGATTTGATTGTAAACCGTCTTGAAGAACATGAAGCCAAAGCAGCACATGTTTCAGATTTCTATATAAAGCAGGGAAAACATGCAGTAGTGGATGGCAAAGGTTCTGAAAATGAAGTATTTGACCGGCTTGTTGCTGCTGTTGAATATGCATACAGAAATATTCGCTAAATTAAATAATGAGTAATCAGAATTTTGTTGACTATGTAAAGATCCTTTTCCGATCCGGTAATGGTGGTGCCGGTTCTGTTCATTTTATACGTAACCGCCTTACTGCAAAAGGCGGACCTGACGGTGGAGACGGCGGGCGTGGCGGACATATTATTTTGCGAGGTAATGATCAGTTATGGACTCTTTTACATCTTAAATACACAAAGCATATTTATGCTCCTCATGGGCAAAATGGAGGTGGACAACTGAAAACAGGTGCCTCGGGTGAAGACGTTGTCATTGAAGTTCCTTTGGGAACTGTTGTAAAAGATACTGATACAGGAGAACTTTTGCTGGAAATAACCCAGCACGAAGAAACAAAAGTTTTATTTGAAGGTGGGCGCGGTGGCTTGGGTAACGACCATTTCAAATCTTCAACTAACCGTACCCCGCGTTATGCACAACCAGGTGAAGAAGGAACAGAAAGCTGGGTGATCCTTGAATTAAAAATTCTTGCCGATGTTGGTCTGGTAGGATTTCCAAATGCCGGAAAGTCAACCCTGCTCTCAGTGGTTTCAGCAGCTAAGCCTGAAATAGCCGATTATCCATTTACTACCCTTACTCCCAATCTTGGAATAGTTTCGTACAGGAATGGGCGGTCTTTTGTACTTGCCGATATCCCCGGTATAATTGAAGGAGCGCATAAAGGAAAAGGATTGGGAACCCGGTTTCTAAGACATATCGAAAGAAACTCGGCGCTTCTGTTCATGATACCTGTTGATTCTGACGATATAAAAAAGGAATATGCAATTCTTTTAAACGAACTTAAACAATACAATCCCGAACTGTTGAGTAAAAATCGATTACTGGCTCTTACCAAATCTGATATGATTGATAATGAGTTAATTAAGGAAATGAAACAAGAGCTTCCTTATGATATCCCCCACGTGTTTATTTCATCTATAAGTGGATTAGGCATACAGCGACTTAAAGATATGTTATGGGTATTACTGAACCAATAATAATTCAATTTGTATTATGATTGAATTACTGAAAGAGCTTGACATAATGTTGTTTTTGTTTTTCAATGGTATTCACAGCGCTGCTGGTGATTTCATTATGTATTGGTTAAGTCATAAATTCATCTGGATTCCTCTATATATATTTCTGCTTTATTTGCTTTTCAGGTTTTATGGCAAGAAAACTTTGCTGCTGCTTGTTATGGTAGCACTGCTTATCACAATCAGCGACCAGGTTTCGGTTCATTGTTTTAAGAATGTTTTTCAACGCCTCAGACCGTGTCATGAACCCAGTCTCGAAGGTTTGGTTTATACTCTGGGACGATGTGGAGGAAAATATAGCTTTATTTCTTCTCATGCCAGTAACAGTTTTGCAATTGCGGTTTTTATGGCATTGTTACTATGGGATAAAATGCGTACATTTTCGATAGTAATGATAGTATGGGCTGCTTTGGTTTCGTATAGCAGAATATATCTTGGAGTTCACTATCCTGCTGATATTATCTGTGGTGCAATTGCAGGTTCAGTTGAAGCTTTTATTGTTTACAGACTATGGTTGTGGTTAAAAACAAAAATATGGAAAGAAACATAAAACCCTATTGTCTGGAATCTTTATGGCAGCTCTTTACTATTTAACATTCCATGCAATAAGCTTCACATTTCAAATAATTAATATCCGTAAGCCCGTCCCTCCATCTTCTCAATAATAACTTTGTAAACAGCTACATTTTTTGCAGCCGGATCACTGTATTCATAATCAAATCGCCCGGTATATTGTTTCATGATAATATTAAGTATCCGTCGCTTTTCCGACAGGTCATCAATAAATTCAATTTTCCCAAAAACCAATACACTACGGTATTTCATACTGTATGAACAGGCAACATCAGCATTTTGATGTTCTAGTACGTGATCGGTACTGAAAGCCAGACACACATTATTATTGTTTTGCAAAACATCAATTTTCTTTCCTTTTGGTGCTGAATGCAGGTATAGAACACCATCCTCATAGCCAAAATTCATATGCAGGACATAAGGTTTGTTATCTTTATCTACCATACCCATGCTGCAAAATGAGCAACGGGCAATAATATCTTCCATAGCATCAACCAGCGAAATATTTCTGCTTTTCATAAATATTACTCTAAATTTTAGTTTTCAATTTTTTATAATTCCTATCTGGTATTATCAATCCCAAGAAGCGATGAAATAAGTGACAAAACAATACTAAATAACAATGCACTCCAAAAGCCATTCACATTAAATCCACTTATAAGATAATCAGCAAGCATGATAATACCTGCATTGATTGCCAGTAAAAACAATCCAAATGTAAAAACCGTTATAGGAATTGTGAGAACTACAAGAATAGGCTTAAGAATTGAGTTTAACACTGCCAGTACAAATGCCACGATAATGGCTGTTGAAAAATCAGCCAGATGAACCCCTGGCAGGATATATGCAGCTATTATAGCTGATACTGCAGTAATAAGTATTCTGAACAGCAAATTCATAAAATATTATATTAGTTGTAAAAAATGCGAATTTAATAAATACTGTGAAACCAATTGAAATTAATAATACTTTTACCTGTTTTGAAACAGCGAAAAAGACATGAAGTTTTGTTTTTGATCAAAAATTCTTCTGATGCCCAGATATTTTATACGTCTTGCTTATGATGGTACTGCATACTGCGGATGGCAAATACAGCCCAATGGTATTACTGTGCAACAAACTATTAATGAGTCCCTTGCAACAATATTGAAACAACCTGTAATGGTTCATGGTGCAGGCCGCACTGATGCAGGCGTTCATGCCAAAGAGTTTTTTGCTCATTTTGATTTTGATGAAACTCTTGATTCTGTCAATCTTGACAAACTCCGGTACAATCTTAATGGATTACTGCCTCCAAATATTTCAGTTTACAGCATATTTCAGGTTCAACCCGATGCTCATGCAAGATTCAGTGCTGTTTCAAGGAAATACGAATATATTATCAGCAGGCGTAAAGAGCCTTTTTTAATAAATCGGGCATGGTTCTTTTATCAGAAACTAAATATTGAGCTCATGCAAAAAAGTACGGATATCTTGCTGGAATACCATGATTTTAGCTGTTTCACCTCATCAAATACACAAACAACGAGTTACACATGTAATATTATGCAGGCTTCCTGGGAAGAGCATGATAACATATTGATCTTTAGTATTACAGCTAATCGTTTTTTACATAACATGGTCAGGGCTATTGTAGGAACTCTTGTTGAAACAGGACGTGGAAAGCTCTCACCAGAAATGATGAGAAAAATAATTGAGTCGGGCGACAGACGCCTTGCAGGAATTACTGCACCTGCAAAAGGCTTGTATCTTGTATCAGTTACCTACCCTTCTGATATTTTTCTCCCATAAATTGATCCCGGGAAAATAGTTTCGGACGACAAAAACAAGATTATTTTTTAATGTTAATAATTTAACAATGTGAAATAAATAACAAATGATTATCTTTGTCGTCTAAAACTAATATCTGAATCTGGCAATTAAAAAAAGGAGGACTTAATATGATTATGAAAATCAGCTTCATAACAAAAAAGTTTTAAGAAACATTCTTACATTAACAGGATTAATCACACCTTAAAATGCTGTATTCCAGAATATTGAGGTTCAGCACATAAAAAGCAAACACATGGAAATAGAAGCCATTTTAGAAAAATATGCCGGTTCTCAGCGCGATAATCTAATTCCTATTCTTGAAGAAATACAGGAAGAGCGGGGTTTTATATCCGAAGAAGCTATTGTCAAAGTTAGTCGTTTCCTTAAACTCCCGGCAAGCAAGATTTATGGAGTAGCTACTTTTTATGATTTCTTTCACTTCGAACGCAAACCAGCGTATCATATAAGGGTTTGTAATGGAATCAACTGTCATCTGGCTGGTTCTGATAATATTTTAAGGAAACTTGAAGAAGAATTAAAAGTTAAAGCCGGGCAATTAACCCGTGACGGAATTTTCAAATATGAATTAACAGGTTGTTTGGGCGCCTGCAATTCTGCACCTGTAATAAAAATTAATGATGAATTTTATTCCGGAATTACTGCTGACGATATTAGTCAAATTATTGAAGAGTGTAAAATGAAAATAAAGGAAGCATGAAGCCAACAGATTTATTTTCAAAAGAATGGTTGATAAAGCGTATATTGCTTGATACCAATGAATCCCTGAGTTCTGAAGAAAATGAAATGCTTGCGCTGTTACGGCATGATATAGTTGAACAGCCTGTAATATATATTGGCACATCAAGTTGCGGGGTTGTGGCAGGAGCTTTAAAAACCCTTGACGCAATCAAAAAATATCTCAAAAAACATAAAATTGAAGCCAGAATAGTTGAAGTTGGCTGCATAGGATTATGCAGTGCCGAACCAATTGTTGATATTCAGCTTCCGGGAAAACCACGCCTGTCATTCTCCAATGTCATGCCATCTGATGTTGAAATATTGCTTGGAGATTTATTGCATCATACCGTACCAGCTAATAACATCATAGGTCAATTTCGCAGTAAGTTACATGAACCATGGAGTAGTGTTCAGTTTATTGATGAACATCCTTTCTTTAAGCATCAAAAAAGAATAGTCCTAAAAAACTGTGGTATCAGTGATCCTATAAATATTGAAGAATATATTGCTAAAGGTGGTTACCGCTCATATTTGAAGGCAATTACCAGTTACACTCCTGAAAAAGTTTGCGAAATAGTTGATAAAAGTGGCTTACGCGGACGAGGTGGAAGAGGTTTTTATGTTGGCGCAAAATGGAAAATAGCACGCGAACATAGCAGTGACCAGCGATATCTGATCTGTAATTGCGACGAAAGTGATCCGGGTGCCTTCATGAATCGCTCTGTTATGGAAAGCGATCCTCATCTGGTTATTGAGGGAATTGCCATTGCAGCCTACGCAATAGGTGCTACCAAAGCATATATTCACATTCGTAAAGCTTATGAAAAAGCTATTGAGCAAATGACAATAGCTCTGGAGCAAGCCAGCGAATACGAGCTTACAGGTAATAATATTTTAGGTAGTGGCGTGAACCTGAATATTGTACTTCGAAGTAGTGCCGGTGCTTATATAAGCGGTGAAGAGACTGCACTGATCCGCAGCATCGAAGGAAAACGCGCAACTCCTAATCACAAGCCTCCTTTTCCAACTCAGATAGGATTATTTGAAAAACCTACAGTCGTTAATAATGTTGAAACTCTGGCTACTCTGCCAGCTATTTTCAATATGGGACCCCAATGGTATGCCGAGCATGGTACTGCTTCAAGTAAAGGGACTAAGGTATTTTCAATTTCGGGTAAGGTAAAAAACATAGGACTTATCGAAGTTCCTTTTGGTTTGAGTCTAAAACAGGTAGTATTTGATATTGCAGGCGGCACAAAGGATAACAAGGCATTTAAAGCATTGCATCTGGGTGGTCCGTCAGGTTTTAGTCTGCCTGAGAAAATGCTTGATACTGTGATTGATTTTGAAGAACTGGAAAAACAAGGGCTCAGTATAGGTTTGGGTGGAATGGTAGTCATGGATGAAGGTACTTGTATGGTTGATGTTGCCAGGTTTTTCATACAGTTCATGAAAAAAGAAAGTTGTGGTAAATGTATTCCATGCCGGGAAGGAAGCAGGCGTATGAGTGATATTATTGACAATATTACCCGAAATCTCTCATATGAAACATCGTTTGAAACCCTGGAGCGTTTTAAAGGGGTTATGCAACTGGAAAAAATGGCGGAAACCATTAAGGTCACCTCATTGTGTGGGCTTGGAAAATCAGCACCCAACCCTATTCTCAGTACTTTGAAATGGTTCAGGGAAGAATATGAAGAACATATTTTCGATCGCAAATGCAGAGCAGGGGTTTGTCAGGACCTCAGAAAATACTATATAGATCCTGATAAATGCACAGGATGTACGGCTTGTGAAAGTAAATGCCCCACAAATGCAATATTTGGTACACCTCTTAATCCTTATTATATTATTGAAGAAAAATGTATAGGATGTGGAATTTGTTATGATGTGTGCAGATTCAGCGCAATTTTTGTCAAATAATCTTAAGAATTATATATCATGTTTTTCGATATTGAAGTCAATAATAAAATCATAAAGGCGCGACAGGGTGAAACCATTTTGCAGGCATTATTGCGTAATGGAATAAAGGTCCCGACACTTTGTTATATGGAAGACTTCACTCCTACCGGTGCATGTCGCATGTGTGTTGTTGAAGTGGAAGGCATGAACGACCTTGCTCCTGCCTGTTCTCATCCTGTTGAAGAATGGATGAAAATAAGAACCCACAGCCCTATGGTTGTAAAAGCACGAAAAACCAACCTTGAATTACTGCTTGCCAACCATCCTGACGACTGCCTTTATTGTGTGAGAAACGGAAACTGTGAATTACAAAAGCTTGCCGCCGAACTTGACGTTAAGGAACGCCGGTTAGTAGGAAAAAGGAATAAATACAAAACTGACCCATCAAGTCCAAGTATAGTTTACGAACCTGAAAAATGCATACTCTGTGGCAGATGCGTAAGGATTTGTGAAGAAGTAATAGGAGTTTCCACACTTGAATTTGTCCGCAGAGGCGACAGCACTTCGGTTTCAACCGCAAACGAAAAACCACTTAACCTCTCTAATTGTATTACATGCGGACAATGCATCATGGTATGCCCTGCAAGTGCTTTCTACGAAAAAACTCATTTACCCGAACTTCAGGAGTCTTTGCACAATCCAAAACTGCACACTGTGATTCATTATTCTCCTGCCATATCAGTAACTTTGGCAGAAGAATTCGGGTTAAAAGCCGGAAAAGATATCAGTGGATTGCTAAACGCTGCTTTGCGTAAAATTGGATTTAACAGGGTATTCGATACATCATTTGCTGCTGATCTGAATATCATGGAATTAGCTGACGAATTCATTAAAAGACTCGAAGCTGACCAAAATCTTCCTATGTTTTCAAGCTGCTGTTCTTCATGGGTTAAGTTCATTGAGCAATACAGCCCTGAGATGCTGCATCACATGTCGGCATGCAAATCGCCACAACAAATGATGGGTGCAATAGTAAAAAGCTATTATGCTGAATCTGAGAATTTAAAACCTGAAGAAATATACTCAGTTTCTGTTATGCCTTGTACTGCGAAAAAATTTGAGGCTCAGCGTGAAGAAATGACTCACAAGGGTATTACAGATGTTGATGCTGTGCTTACTACACGCGAACTGGCAAAACTCATACGTTTATACGGAATTGACATTCACTACAATGAACCGGAACTACCTGACATGCCTATGGGTACCAGAAGTTCGGCAGGAAAACTTTATGGAACAAGCGGAGGACTTACTGAAGCTCTTATCCGCACCTTACATTACAGGATTACCGGCAAGGAAATGACTCAGTTTAAGATAACTGAAGCCAGACAAGTTAAAGGCAGAAAAGAATTTAAATTTAAAATCGGGCAATATGAACTTGGGTTTGCTATAATAAGCGGATTGGTCAATGTTAAAGATTTATTGAATGATATTAAAGAAGGCAAAACTAATTTGCATTTTGTGGAAGTGATGACTTGCCCGGGAGGATGTATAAACGGAGGAGGTCAGCCAATTCCGACTGATCCGGCAGCAGTTAAAGCAAGAGCTAAGACTCTTTACGAAATTGATGAAAAAGAATCAATAAAAGCATCTCATAAGAACCCAATGGTATTGGATTTGTATCAGATGTTCCTGAAAGAACCCGGAAGTGATAAATGTAAAACACTGCTCCATACAAAATACACCCCAAGGGATGTTTTATTATAAACAACTGATTTTCATAAACTTTGAACTATTATTAATAATTCAAAAACAGAAAAGAATTGGCTAAGAAATCAAACATAGTATATACAATAAAAGAGCGTTGCAGGGTTTGCTATACCTGCGTTCGAGAATGTCCTGCCAAAGCTATTAAAATCATTAACGGACAGGCTGAAGTAATTGATGAACGCTGTATCCTTTGCGGGAACTGTATAAAGGTTTGCAGCCAGTATGCAAAAGTGTTCAGGAACGACAGCCATAATGTAACTACTCTACTTGAGCAAAACGATCAGGTGATAGCAATGGTGGCACCAAGTTTTCCTGCTGAATTTGAGGATATTGATTACAAAACTTTGGTTGGGATGATCAGAAGGCTCGGGTTTTCGCAGGTTGTTGAAGTCTCGTTTGGCGCTGATCTGGTAGCACAGGAGTACAAAAAACACCTTCTTGACCACGAAAGCAATGCAAAGATTTCTTCTGATTGCCCTGCTATCGTTACATTTATTGAATATTATCATCCCAAGCTGGTTCCTTATCTTACTCCAGTTGTTTCGCCAATGGTTGCTATAGCAAGAGTAATGAAGAAAAAATTGGGCGACGGTATAAAAATGGTTTTTATAGGTCCCTGCATAGCAAAAAAAGATGAATCAACTGAAATAGATGAAGTTATTTCTTTCAGGGAGCTAAGGCAATTATTTGATTTGAATGATATTAAACCTGTGAACACAACTCCATCTGAATTTGATCCTCCACATAGCGGTAAAGGGGCTGTTTTTCCAATAAGCAGAGGTTTGCTGCAAACCATGGAAATGGAAGAAGATATTCTGGAAGGAAATATCATTGTAGCTGAAGGTAAAAGTGCATTTCAGGAAGCATTAAAAGAGTTTGAAGCTGGTTATATCAAGGACAATCATCTCGAATTGCTCTGTTGCGAAGGTTGTATCATGGGACCTGGCATGTCGCCATATCCTTTTTTTGCTTCTACTGCACGACGTTTTCAAAAACGTAGTAAAGTAAGTAAGTATGCCGGTGAAAAACTGGATAAGCTTGACATGGAAAAATGGGAGAAAGATGTTGAAGAATATTCCAAATTAGATTTAACCAGAACTTTCCAGACCTCTGATCGTAGTATGCGACGTCCTTCGTGGGATGAAATTGAGCCAGTATTGCAACGTATGGGTAAGTTTTCAGCAAAAGATTATCTTGATTGTGCTGCCTGCGGTTATGAATCATGCGTTGATCATGCTGTTGCAATTATTAATGGGCTGGCAGAAAATGAAATGTGTCTGCCTTATACTATCGAGAAATTGCATAATTACATCAGGGAGTTAAATATTTCGAACGAAAAACTTGCTAATGCTCAGGAAGCACTTAAACAATCTGAAAAATTAGCAAGTCTGGGACAGCTTTCAGCCGGTATTGCTCATGAACTTAACAATCCGCTTGGTGTGATTACAATGTACAGCAATATCCTGAAAGATGAACTGGGAGAAAATGATGGCATAAAAGGTGATTTGCAATTGATTGTTGAACAGGCTGATCGTTGTAAAAAAATTGTTGGCGGACTTCTTAATTTTGCACGTAAAAATCAGGTGAATTTTGCCGAAATTGATCTAAACACCCTGATCAAAAATAGTGTTACGTCAGTTATAGTCCCGAATAATGTTAAGGTTGAGATCCATTATCTTGATGGTGACTCAATGGCAATGGCTGACAGGGATCAGATGACTCAGGTTTTTTCGAACCTGATCAAAAACTCAATAGATGTCATGCCCGATGGCGGATCAATCAAAATTGACATGAAGCCAAACGGAAATGATGTCATATTTGAAGTTAGCGATACCGGTTGTGGGATCCCTAAAGAAAATATAGGTAAGCTGTTTACACCATTTTTTACTACTAAACCCATTGGTAAAGGCACAGGATTGGGACTTTCAATTATTTATGGTATCGTAAAAATGCACAAAGGCGATATCACAGTTAGTTCTAACGCTGATTCGGCTGCCGGACCAACAGGAACTACTTTTAAGATCAGACTGCCAAGACACAGGCTTGAATAGTGAGATAAATGGAGCAAACACATAACTATACAGAAAATGAAATATTGATAAGAAAATCAGATAAAAATAAAAACGATAGTAACATATACTGATAATTACAATTTAAAGAATATCTTTAGATTGGGTTCAAAAAATTATTAACATCTATACCTAAAGAAAAATGAAGAAAACAGTGCTGATAGTTGATGACGACCTGGACTATTTGTTTCAAATGCAATTAAAAATACAAGGATTTGGTTTTGACGTAGTTACAGCCGAAGGACAGCAAGATGCAGAACGTATTATTGAAACATTTAAACCTGATCTTGCTATACTTGACCTGATGATGGAGAATGAAGATAGTGGGTTTATTCTGGCATATAAATTAAGACGAAAATATCCGGATGTACCCATTATAATTGCAACAGCCGTTACTGCTGAAACAGGAATGACTTTTGACGTACGCTCGGAACAAGACCGGCAATGGATCAAAGCCGATCTTTTCCTTGATAAAGGTTTGCGTGCTGACCAGTTGCACAGAGAGATTAACAAATTACTGAAAATCTGAATCATAGCAAACATTAGGCTCATGTATTTTCAATTTTCCGAAAATCAGAAAGTGAATAAATAACCATATAAAAAACAAACAATGGCAACTTTAAAAATTCTCGTTGTTGATGATGAGCCGGGCATTCGCTCCGGAGTCTCACGTATTCTCAGGGATTTCAAGGCTGATTTTCCGTTTATTGATGAACCTATAAGTTATGATATCCATGAAGCTGAATCCGGAGAAGAAGCTATAGAAATAATTCTGAAGCAGAATCCTGAGATTATTCTGCTCGACAATAAACTTCCTGGTATGCAGGGTGTGGAAGTTCTTGAATGGATAAAGAAAAACAATATTGATACTCTTGTTGTAATGATCACTTCATATGCATCGCTCGAGCTTGCAGTAAAAGCTACCCGCGATGGTGCTCACGACTTTGTTCCAAAGCCTTTTACTCCACAGGAATTACGCTCCAGCATTGAGAATTCAAGTAAGCATGTTTTTCTGCGGAAGATGACACAGCAAATGCATAAAGAAGGAAAGCAAATTCGTTTCCAGTTTCTGACCGTTCTTTCGCACGAGCTTAAAGCACCACTTAACGCCATTGAAGGCTACCTGCAGATCATGCAGGAAAAACAACTCGGAGAAGAAATTTCTGCATATGATAAAGTTATTGATCGTTCGCTTGAAAGGATCACAGGAATGCGTAATCTGATTCTTGACATGCTTGACCTCACCAGGCTCGAATCAGGCAAAACGGTTCAGAAAAAGGAAATGGTAGTATTAAATGATATAGCCCGTAATGCTATTGATATTATGCGACCATATGCCATTCAAAAAGATGTGGACGTGTATCTGAACGCATCTAAAAGGATCAGTTATCTCGCCGATTCTGACGAAATGGAAATTATTTTTAACAATCTGATCTCAAATGCTGTAAAATATAATATTCAGGGTGGACGTGTGGATTGCATGATCAGGGAAGAAGATTCCTCTATTGAAATCACGGTTTCCGATACAGGAATAGGAATGAATGAAGAAGAAATTGAAAACATATTTCATGATTTTTACAGAATTAAAAATCAGGAAACACGAAAAGTATCCGGTAGTGGTTTAGGATTGTCAATCCTAAAAAAGACCGTAGAATTATATGAGGGCAGCGTTGATGTTAGCAGTGTCCCCGGCAAAGGCACTACATTTACCGTAAAACTTAAAAAGTAAAGTTCAGGTCAGAAAATCATTTTAAGCATGATTTTCAATCCAGAGCTTTTAAAAAAACATTAATTAAATATTGAAACTTATAAAATGACAGCAACACGGTTACCAGATAAAACTATTGAGCGCTTGAGTCAGTACCGGCATCTGCTTATGGCATATTCTAACTTTGGTAAACAACATATATTTTCACATGAACTTGCCGGTATGCTACATATTACTCCCGTACAGGTAAGACGCGATATTATGTTGATTGGTCACACAGGTACATTGCGTCGCGGATATGATGTTCGTGATCTTTTAAACAGGATTTCAAGGATTATTGATATTGATATGGGAATGAGGGTTGCAGTAGTGGGCGTTGGACTGATGGGAGGTGCAATTATCAATTATTTCTCAGGAAAAAGATCGAAACTGACTATAGTAGGCGCATTTGATATAGACCCTGAAAAAGTCAACAGGGTTTATACCGGTGTACCATGTTATCCTGTTGATAAATTAAGGGAAATAATAAAGTCAGAGAATATTGATATTGCTATACTTACAGTACCTCCGACCGATGCTGTAGCGATGACCGAAAAACTGGTAATGGCGGGAATTAAAGGCATACTAAACTTTACAACTATACCGCTTAATGTGCCTGAACACGTTTATCTTGAAGAATATAACATGATATCCTCGCTTGAGAAAGTAGCTTACTTTGTAAAAAAACAAAAGATAAATAAATAGATAGGATTTTGGCTGTAAACTATGAATATTTATAGGGATCTGAATCAGACACTGCCGGTAAAAAATGCTGTTGTAACAACAGGATCTTTTGATGGAGTACATATTGGACATAAAACCATTCTTAACCGATTAAATGATATTGCCAAAGACATCGGAGGTGAATCAACTTTAATTACCTTTCATCCCCATCCGCGAAAAATATTATATCCCGAAACTGCTGGTAAGGAACTAAAACTGATTAGTTCGCAGAGCGAAAAAATAGAATTGCTTAGAAAAGTGGGACTTCATAACCTTATTATAGTTCCTTTTAATATTGAGTTCTCAAAAATAAGCTCGGTGGATTTCATTCGCAACATCCTGGTTAAGAAACTTCACGCACACACTGTCGTTATTGGTTTTAATCATCACTTCGGGCATAACAGGGAAGGTGATTTTGAGCATCTTCATGAACTCGGGAAATATTATAATTTCATGGTCGAAGAGATACCACAACAAGATATTGATAATGAAACTGTTAGTTCAACAAAGATCAGGGAAGCCATAAAAGAAGGACGTATTCAGCGTGCCAATGCTTATCTTGATCATCATTATATCATTATCGGCGAATTGTGCAGAACAAAAACCGTTCTGGATACAGCAGGTTTGCCTGTTTACAGGGTAAAAATTGATGAAGATGTAAAGCTTATACCACCTGAAGGTGTTTATGCAATAAGCGTGAGTGGCAACGGAATATATCTTAAAGGAATGCTTAATATTTCAAACCCTTTGAGAATTCCACAACCAAACGGACAGGAAATGGTAGTTGAGCTTCATTTATTTGATTGCGAAAAAGATCTTACCAATGAAACTCTTATGATATCATTTCATAAAAGGATGAGAAATGAAATGAATTTCAATGATGCTGAACAACTGATAACACAGCTTAACAGAGATAAAGAAGAAATTAATGAATTAATTTATTAATAGTGAGCAAGGCAGTAAAACATAGTTTGAAAGTAACTTTTCTGGGAACAGGCACTTCTACTGGTGTACCGGTAGTAGCATGCAACTGCCCTATTTGCAAATCAGGCGATGTAAGGGATAAGAGGTTCAGAACCTCAGCCATGCTTACAATTAACGAAAGAAACATTGTAATAGATTGTGGACCTGACTTTCGTATTCAAATGCTGAGGAACAATGTTGAAGAAATTGATGCAATTATTTTTACACACGGTCATCGCGATCATATTGCAGGACTTGATGATATCAGGGCATTCAATTATATTTTGAATAAAGATATTGATATTTACGGATCAGAGGAAGTACTTGAAGCCATACAAACAGAGTTTCCCTATATATTCACTGAAACTCGCTATTTTGGAACGCCGCAGCTTGTAACCCATGCAATTGAAAACACACCTTTTATTGTGAATGATATAAAGATTATCCCTATAGAGGTGATGCACAACAAGTTAAGTGTGTTTGGTTACAGGATTGGAGATTTTACTTATATAACTGATGCAAGTTATATTCCTGTTGAAGAAATGGTAAAAATGAAAGGCTCCAAAGTATTGGTTCTAAATGCTTTGCGAAACTCTCGCCATATTTCTCATTTTTCACTTGGAGAAGCAGTAGAGGTAGTTGAAAAATTAGAACCTGAAATGACCTATCTTACCCATATCAGCCATTTTCTTGGGCTTCATGAAGAAGTTGAAAAAAAGCTTCCTCAACATATACGGCTTGCCTATGATAATCTGGTTATTGAAATTTAATTGATCTGCGACCAAATTTCAGGGAGTTTTAAGAGAATGAAGCTGGGTGATGTTTAAAAACAAATCTTTTATAAAACTTTTCAGGATTTATATAAGCATAAACCTTCATTTTTTTGTAATTTTGTAAAAAATAACAACATCTGATTTTTATATATAAGCCATGAAGTTTACTCCTGAAAAATACAGCATAGAAGACCGGCCAATGCAGCCGTTTATTGATCCTGATGAAATCTGGCATTTCATAAATAATACCACTTCTGACAAAGAGCGGGTTCGTGATGTAATTGCCAAATCGCTTGCAAAAAACAGACTCAATCTTGAAGAGACTGCTGTTCTTGTAAATGCCAATGATCCCGAACTTATTGAAGAGATCAAAGAAGGTGCCCGTTTACTGAAAGAAAAAATATATGGAAACCGCATTGTTTTATTTGCACCTCTGTACGTTGGCAACAAGTGTATAAACAATTGTCAGTATTGCGGCTACAAAGTTACAAACAAAAGAGTTAAGCGGTCCACTCTTGATGACCTGCAACTTGTTCAGGAAGTTGAAGCCCTTGAAGAAAACGGACAAAAACGACTTATACTTGTTTATGGAGAACATCCGGATTATTCACCTGAATATATTGCACATACAGTACGCATTGTATATGGTGTTAAAAAAGGAAATGGAGAAATCAGAAGAGTTAATATTAATGCTGCTCCATTGGATATTGAAGGTTTCAGGATTGTAAAAGAGGCAGGGATTGGTACTTTCCAGGTTTTTCAGGAAACATATCATCCTGAAACTTATAAGATTTATCATCCAAAGGGGCCTAAAAGTAATTTTGAATACCGCCTTACCTCACTTGACAGAGCACAGGAAGCCGGGCTGGACGATGTGGGTATAGGTGCTCTTTTTGGATTGTACGACTGGAAATATGAAGTGTTAGGTCTTGTGCGGCATACCAATCATTTTGAAGCCTGTTATAATGTAGGTCCTCACACTATATCATTTCCCAGATTACAATTAGCTTCTGTACTGAATATAAGTGAAGAATATCTGGTATCAAACAAAGACTTTACAAAACTTGTTGCAATTCTTCGGCTTGCCGTTCCATATACAGGATTGATCCTTACAGCAAGAGAACCTGCTGTTATCCGTAGTGAAGTTATGAGCTTTGGTGTTTCACAAATTGACGGGGGAACAAAAATAGAAATTGGCAGTTATATTAAAAGCGACTACATGCAGGATATTGACAAAGAACAATTTCAGATTAGTGATACACGCTCGTTAAATGAAATCATTGATGAGCTTCTGGATCAGGGTTATCTCCCTTCGTTTTGCACTGCATGTTACCGGCTTGGACGTACCGGAGAACATTTTATGGAGTTCTCAGTACCGGGATTTATTAAAAGATTCTGTTCTCCTAATGCAATTCTGACCCTTGCAGAATACCTTGTTGACTATGCTCCTGAGAACACAAAGGAAAAAGGATGGAAAGTAATTGAGAAAAATATCCAGCAACTGGAAGACTATGAAAAAGGTTCAACCGATGAACTAAGAAACAGAATTGAAAAAATAAAGGAAGGTGTCAGAGATTTATACTTTTAAGTTTCATTTCTGTTTTGCCTTGAAACTAAGTTTTAAGAACCTCTTTTAATTCATAGTAATTTCAGTATTTATTCAGAATTAAGGGGTCAGGTTATTTTATTGTGTAAGCTTAAGCTGAATTCTTTACTTTTTTCATATATTTGAACACTTTTTAGATAAGTAGAAATTAATTATCAAATAAATAATAAAGAATTATGTCCGAAGCAAAAGAAATAAACAAGGAGAAGCTCAAGGCTTTACAACTTGCAATGGATAAGTTGGATAAAACTTATGGCAAGGGTACAATTATGAAGCTTGGTGATTCAGCGATGGAAGATATTCCTGTAATATCAACTGGTTCTATCTCTCTCGACCATGCTTTAGGTATTGGAGGCTTACCCCGTGGCAGAATTGTTGAGATTTATGGTCCTGAAGCTTCCGGTAAAACTACACTTGCGCTTCATGCAATTGCAGAAGCTCAGCAAGCTGGAGGAATAGCTGCTTTTATTGATGCCGAGCATGCCTTTGATCGGTTCTACGCACAAAAACTCGGAATAGATACTGAAAATCTGTTGATCTCACAACCCGATAACGGAGAACAAGCACTGGAGATAACTGAAAATCTGATCCGTTCGGGGGCTATAGATATTATAGTTATTGACTCGGTAGCAGCTCTCACTCCAAAAAGTGAAATTGAAGGCGAAATGGGCGATTCAAAAGTAGGGTTACAGGCACGGCTTATGTCCCAGGCATTACGTAAACTAACAGCCACCATCAGCAAAACAGGATGCTGCTGTATATTCATCAATCAATTACGTGAAAAAATTGGAGTGATGTTTGGAAATCCTGAAACTACAACGGGAGGTAACGCATTGAAGTTTTATTCTTCAGTGAGGCTTGATATAAGAAGGCTTACTCAGATTAAGGATTCTGAAAATATTACAGGAAACCGCACTAAAGTCAAGGTGGTTAAAAACAAAGTTGCTCCCCCATTCCGTATTGCAGAGTTTGATATTATTTATGGTGAAGGCATTTCAAAACTGGGTGAAATTATTGATCTGGGTGTTGACCTGGCTGTTATTAAAAAGAGTGGTTCATGGTATAGCTATGGCGAAACTAAGCTGGGACAAGGGCGCGACGCCGTAAAAAACTTGCTGACCGATAATCCGGAACTTACTGAAGAACTGGAAAAGCTGGTAAGAGATGCACTAAAAGAACAAAAAGTATAGTCTGACTATTAATAAATTTTAAATTCATTGTTGATCCTTCATTACAAGGACATTAGACAATTTTTATATTTTAAAGCAATCCATTCATTTTGATTCCCGAAATGCTCAGACTACGATTATTGCCTGCTTCAATCTTTTTGCTCTTCTTTTTATTTTTGGGTTGTAATAGCCTGAAAAACAAAAACGACCAACCCGAAAATGAATTAAAAGAT
Organism: uncultured Bacteroidales bacterium; assembly: GCA_964550455.1. GTDB lineage: Bacteria > Bacteroidota > Bacteroidia > Bacteroidales > JAAYJT01 > JAAYJT01. The sequence continues at coordinate 61,884 of CAZJZG010000001.1, forward strand.
TCTCTGGAAATTATACTTCAATTGGCTTCTCAACAGCCTGAAAATGCTGGTATTTTTAATGAACTTGCATTGTATTACCTTGCCAGGGAGAATTTCAATGATGCACTGCACAACATTAATAAAAGTCTGGAATTAGAACCTAAAAACACAAAGTATTATATAACACTTTCCGATATTTATCTTATGATGGGCAATATAGAACATGCCCGATTTACTCTTTATAAGGCTTTGGACATTGACGAAGAAAACGATGAGATATATGTAAATATCGGAAGACTGCAAATATATACTGAGGACTATCCGCAGGCTTTTGAAAATTTCAGAAAAGCTCTGGAGTTAAACAAAAAAAATAGTCAGGCACATTTCTGGCGGGGTATGGCATGGCTTGAGAATAATGATACGGTCAAAGCTATCAACGATTGGCAGATAGCAGTGGCCAGAGATCCTGAGAAATTTGATTACTACTATTACCTCGGTGTATTATTATCAGAACGCAAAGATCGTTTTGCAACTGATTATCTTGATCATGCACTCCGGCTGGCTCCTGAAAACACTGAAATCCTTTATGTTATAGGAATGGCTTTTCAGGAAATTGAAAATTATAATAAGGCAATTGAAACATATAAGCGTATTCTTGGGGGTAATTTATGCGATCACAGGGCATTGTTTAATATTGGTTATATTAATCTTGTTGAGAATGAAGATTATAATGAAGCGATCAGCTATTTTTCAGAGGCTCTGAATTGTTACCCTGAATATGCTGACGCTCTGTACAACAGAGGACTTGCCTATGAGCAAATGATGAACTTCGGTAAAGCAAGAAAAGATTATGAAGAAGTTCTGAAAATAAGCATTAATTATCAAAAAGCTATTGATGCTCTGAACCGCCTGGATAAAAATCATCAATAATATTCAGAGATTACCACCTACTATTCTTTTTATAAATTTTCTGATTTCTCTGAAAAACAATCAGCAATTACAGCATAATTAAATTAGCAAGCTGATAAAAACTAAATGATGCAAGCCATGCCAGTGTAGATGTATAGAAAATCACAAACAATGGCCATTTCCATGTTCCTGATTCCTTTTTAATAGCAGCAATTACCCCCACACAAGGGAAATATATCAGAATGAAAAGCATAAAGCTCATAGCTACAATGCCATTATATATTGGTTGCCCTGCCCGTTCACCATCCTGATATTTCTGAGCCTGAAGCTTACTGCCAAGCGATGCGGGGTTATCAACTCCATCATCACTTTCGAGATACAGTACTCCAAGAGTGCCAACAACAACTTCTTTTGCAGCAACACCGGTTAAAACAGCGACACTCATTTTCCAGTCAAAACCCAGGGGTCGCATAACAGGTTCAATAGCTTTGCCTAACTGACCGATAAATGAATTTTCCTGCTGCATTAACCGTAATTCCAGATTATTCTCTTCAGCATGATTTTGTGCGATCACCGAATCAGGTAAGCGAGGGAAAAAGCTAAGCGCCCATATAATAATGGATGCCACGAGTATTACCCCGGCAATTTTACGCAAATACTGCTCGGCTCTATACCACATATGCTTAACTATTGACTTCACGGTAGGTAATCTGTATGGTGGCAGTTCCATTACAAAAGGTATATCTTGTTTCTTAAAGAAAACTTTGCTAAATAGTATTGAAGACAATACTGCTATCAGTATCCCCGTAAAATATAGTGAGAAAAGAATAGCACCCTGATATTTTGTAAAAAACGCACTTATAAACAGTATATATACAGGAAGCCTGGCGCTGCACGACATGAATGGATTTATCAGCATTGTGATAATCCTGTCGCGGCGGCTTTCAATTATACGCGTTGATAAAATAGCAGGAACATTACAGCCAAAGCCCATTACAAGTGGGATAAACGATTTACCATGCAAACCGATATGATGCATGAATTTATCCATTATAAATACTGCACGCGCCATATAACCGGTATCTTCCATCAGGGAAATGAAGAAATAAAGCAAAAGAATATTGGGCAAGAATACAATCACCCCTCCTACTCCGCCAATTATTCCCTGTACCAGTAAGTCCTTCATCCAGCTTTCAGGTAATGCAGTATTAACAATATTAGAAATCTCACTTACACCCCATTCGATCCACTCCATTGGATACTGCCCAAGCTTGAAAGTGGTGTAAAATGTAATATACATAAAGAGCAGAAAAATAGGAATACCCCATAATCTGTCAGTTACAACACTGTCAATCCACTCGCTTTTGCGTACTTTCTTTTCAGGACTTGGAGTTAATGTTTCCATTATGGCACCGGAAATAAAACCATAGCGCGCATCAGTGATCAATGACTCTGTATCAACCTGCATTTCTTTTTCAATACGTGCTATATGCTCATTGGTAATATTAAATATTTCTTCGGCATTCACGCTTTGCTTTACTATTTCATGTGCATGCCGGTCATTTTCAAGTAGTTTAATTGAAATAAACCGGGGGGAGATATGATTGGTTATAAAATCATTTTCCTTGATCCTGATCTTATTTTGTATATCAACAATTGCCTTTTCAATAGTTACACCATAATTAATATGTATATGCCTGAGCATTGGTTCCTTATCTTGATATACTTCTGCTATGGTATCAAATAATTCCTTTATCCCCTTTCCTTTCGATGCCACTGTAGGAACAAAAGGAATACCAAGTAACCTGCCAAGATTTTCATAATCCAATTTATCGCCCTGACGTTCAAGGTCGTCATACATATTTAATGCTACAACAACCTTTATATCCATATCAATGAGCTGAGTTGTAAGGTAAAGATTACGTTCAAGATTTGAAGCATCAACAATATTAACAACTACATCAGGTAAATTATCAACAATAAAATCACGAACATAAAGTTCCTCAGGCGAATATGCCGTTAATGAATACGTTCCGGGTAAATCGGTAATAACAAATTCATGTTCACCCATTCTAAACCGGGCTTCTTTTGCGTCAACGGTTACACCACTATAGTTTCCAACTCTTTCTCTTGAATTTGATGCAAAATTGAAAATTGTGGTTTTGCCTGAATTCGGATTTCCAACAAGAGCTACATTAATGGTCTTTTGCTTGTTCTTAGCTGATTCTTTTAGCAGCAGATCGCCCGGAATACCTGACAAGCCATTTGAATTATTAGTTTTTACCTCACTTTCGCTAGTTATCTCAATAAGTGCAGCTTCTGAATTCCGTAACGAAACATTATAGCCCATTATATTGTATTCCACCGGATCTTTAAGAGGTGCCCGCTGTATTGTAGTAATCTCTTTTCCTGCTACAAAACCCATTTCGATAATGCGCTTACGAAATGCACCTCGTCCTTTGACTTTGGTAATGATGGCTTTTTCTCCTACTTCAAGTTGCAGTAAGTTCACAGTGAGTGTATATTTAAGTGATTAAGTTAAAAACACAAATTCATTATTTAGAATTATTTTAAACTGCAAAGTTATTGGAATTTTGCAAATAGTGGGTATAATAATATTTGATTAATATTTTTTTTACTTTTGGAAACAGAAATAATTAACAAAAAAACTGGTTGTGCTATGAAAAAGGTTTACCTTATACTCCTTATTGGCTTAATTGTAAGCAGTTGCATGAGCTCATCAAAGCTGATGCAATCAGGCAGATATGATGCTGCACTGGATAGAGCAGTTAAAGAACTGCGTAAGAATCCTGATAAAACAGAAGATATCCTTGCTCTTGAACGGGCTTATTCTATTTTGAACGAACGCACAATAGAGCGTATTAACTTCCTGAAGCTTGATAATAATCCCCGCAATCTTGAGGAATTAATAAACCTTTACTCAGAATTAAAGTACCGGCAAACACTTGTGCGCACTGTATTACCGTTGAATCTTCCTGACAGGGTTATTAATTACCCTTATGTTAATTATGATGCAGAAATTATAGAAGCTAAAAATTCTGCCGCCGGCTATTTTTATGATAATGCCATGAAGCTAATGGAACAAAAAACAAAAGAAGCCTACAGGCAGGCTCATGTGGAATTTAAGAAAGCAAAAACCTACAGCTATAACTATCAGGATATTGATAAAATGATTCAGAAATCAAAATATGATGGAATAAGCAGAGTACTTATCATGGTTCATAATCACACTCCTATTAAGCTAAGTGATGATTTTTTGAATAACCTTCTAACTGTAAAACCCGAGGAGCTGGATAGCGAATGGGTTGAATATTATTTCAAGGACCTGGATGAAGCTATTATGTTTGATTATTATATTGTAGTGAACCTTAGATCATTCGATATTTCGCCTGATAATACGAAGGATAGCGACAGACTTGTTAAAAAGCGTGTACAGGATGGTCATGAATATATGCTTGACGACAGAGGTAATGTGGCTAAAGATACAGCCGGAAATGATATTAAGGTTCCCCGATATGTTAATTTAACCTGTGCCATTATTGAAACTTTGCAACAAAAACATGCCTATATTGAAGGTGATGTTGAATTTGTGTCACTCAATCCCCAAAGAATACTGAAAAAAGAACCGGTAGGGGCTTCAAATAGTTTTGAACACAGATCAGCCAGAGCTATTGGTGACCTTGGAGCTCTTGACGAAGAAACACTTAAATTAATTGATGCAAAACTGCTTCCTTTTCCGGATGATGGCGAAATGGCAATGCTTGCTACTGAAAGTTTAAGGATGGCAGTTGCACAGGTTATTCAAAAAAACAAAAGGCTTATCAAATAACCTTGCCCAAGTATCAACCTGAAAAACAATTATTATAATTGAGCAGGCAACAAAAAGGTATCAAAAAAAAACGCCCGAAACTATGCCGGGCGTTTTTATAATAGGTTAATAATTACTACTTTATAATCAATTTATTGCTGATTACACTTTCACCATTGTCAAGGCTTATCAGATAAACACCTTTATTCAGATTACTAATATCGAGCTGTAGAACATTGTTATCATTAATAATTCTGAAATCTTTTTGTAAAACACTACGTCCGCTCAAATCGCTTATGTTTACTTTAACCTGACCCGACTTTGTTGTGTTGTATTCAATAAACACATTCTGAGTAGCCGGATTTGGATATATGTTCAAACGCACAATATCCTTCTTACTGTTTCCATGCAATTCGTTAATACCAACAATGGCAAAATGGTTTGTTTTATATATTCCACGACCAAATGTAGCAGCATAAATTCTGCCATAGTTATCAGTACCGGGAATAGTTTCATTATTAATCGAATCAATAGGTACTGTTACTGAAGGTATATTAATAAGCTGCTGTTTCAACTGAACAACTGTTACTTCACCCATGGCTCCGTTTTGTGGTATCCATACAACCTGACTTGCATTAAGGTTTGTTGTAGTGAAAATTCCCATTTCAGTTCCAAGCATAGCTATATTTGAATTCTTCATTTCGATTAATGATGAATAAATGGGCATTTTGGGTAAATTGCCCTGAACTGATAAAAACTCAGGATCATCACTGGTAGCATTTGTTGAACGATAAACATATTCATCATTACCATAATTCCCGAGTGTAACAATAACATGATCATTATTTTGTGGATCAACAGCAATAGAAGTAACAACTCTGCCTGTAAAGTTTAGGACTTCAGTAGTAATAATTTTGCACTGATCACTTGTAATATCTGCCGACAAAGAATCTTGTGCCTGATTCATATTACTCAGCCGGTATAATTTACCATCTCTGGTTCCTACCCAAAAATAATCACCGTCATTAGAAAGTCCCATGCTCTTGGGTATTCCTGTTGGAGTCAGAATCTTATACCATACTGCAGGTTTGGTAAACTGAATACCATGGTTGGTCATAAATACACTGTTCTGAACATTTGTATTTTTCATGCCATAAAATAATCTGGTAAATATCTTATCCTTGATTTTTATGGTATCACCTGCATTTAAATCTTCAGTTAAAGTATATTGGATCGGATATCTGCCGTTCTCACTCCTCACCCAGATTGTACTGTTTGCTTTTAAAGTATCCATTGCAACATAGGTAATACTATCAATACTATATTGATAATCGAAGTTTTCCCAATACAACATAGTTGGTAAAAGATTAGTGATAGTTGTATTGGTAGGAGAAAATGGTGCCAAAGCGGTGGTCAGACCTAAATCGTCAGAGCGATACAGTGGAACAGCCTGGGCAGTGGAACTGGTTGGTACACCTCTTGACCAGATAATGGCATTTTGATTAATAGTGCTCATAAAAACATGACCACCATTCAAACCGTTTCCATCAAAACTCTGAGCATATCCGTTTGTATTTCCATGTTCTGGAATATAGAGTACTCCATTGGTTTGTGTTCCTAATATCATTTTCTTACCACTGTTGAACCCAACGGAATAACATTGCGAAGTAATATAGTTGCGATTTAAATTCTGGAAAGTTTCAAGTCCGTCAGTTGAACGAAAAACACCCCGATCGGTTCCAATTACAATTGTATTAAAGTCATTGGGTTTGAATGCATAAGAATGGTGTTTTGATCCAATAAAATCAGGTTCCATACCGTCCCCTGTTTTATTCAACCACGCGTAATATCCATCTTCCTGAACTTTTATTCCTTGCCACATATTCAGACCTCCTACCAGTATCATATCCGGATTATCAGGATAAACAAGAATAGTATTTGCATACTGTCCAATATTATCAGCGCCAAACAGGTTGAAGAACAAATTACTTGATCCGGGTCCAACCACTCTCCAGGTTTCCCCTCTGTTTACTGACAGATATATATTCTCCAATTGACCCACAGAGGCTCCACCTTTAGCAGCAACGCAGTAGATATAATTAGGATTACTTGGAGCTATAGCAGCTTCAATCCGGGTTATATCAACAAAAGGAAGCCCAGTTGGTAATACTCCCGTTGAATGATTAACAAAATTTTCGGGATTACCGTTATCCGAAATATAAACTCTGCCATTTCCTGTGGCTACAGTAATTCCGTCAGATCCGATTTTAACATCAAGCATCGGGAAATTTAAAACATTATTGTCAATATCTTTTGTGGATACCCAGCTATTTCCTCCGTCACTTGAATATTTTAGGCCAGTATGAGTGGCTGCATAAAGTTTTGACGGACTACCCGGATGAACTGCCAGCTTATTAACATAAGCCCACTCTGTCAAACTATCATTAGCTACAGGCTGGGTAGATGTAAGTAACTGGAAATTATCTCCTGTTTCAGATGAAACAAATACACCATTTCCCATAAATCCTGGATATGCCGAATACAAGAAAACACGAAAAGTCTCGCCGGTTCCCACATAAATTCTTCCATTACTGGCTTGAACCATCGAAGTTACATTCATGATATTACCTGTACCCGGAACTGATTCCCAGGTTATTCCTCCTGTTACTGATTTCCAGATTCCGCCGCTGGTAGAAGCAGCATAAAGTGTTTTATATTCCGGGTCACGAATGTCGTATAAAACTGCACGTGTTCTGCCTCCAAAATTATCAGGTCCTGCATTTTCCCATACAATATCCTGTTCGTATCCGGTAGATTTTAGTTTCATTTGTCTCGCTTCAAGTACATCAGCAGGGTCAATTGTACCAGTGATCTGGTTGTTTCTGATTGACATAAAATATTCATGATAGGAGTCATAATCAGTCCAACCTGCCTTTTGCAGCGTATCATCCTGATTTTTAAGCAAATCAGCTGCTGTAAGACTCAAAATAGTAATGCCTGCAAATACTGCCAGCACATTGAAAAGTAATTTTTTGTGTTTCATACCAAATTGAATTTAGACACTAAGATTTCTAGTATTTACTCAGTAAGTTATTGTTAATCAGTAATTTTAACTTTTAATAAGGCTTCCGGGAAAGTCCTTTGCATTAAGCGAACAAAGATATATCAATTTTTCAATTAACCAATAATATGTTTAAAAATCGTAGTAATCCATATCTTTGCATCTCGGCAATATTAAGATTTATTGAAGTAGCTTATTTAGAATCTTTATTTAACCACAACTTTAATTATTCAGGTTAATCATTAATTATCAATGCTTTAACAGAACAATAAAATAACATAAGATGAAAATTTCATTTTTTAAGACCGGGAAACCTAAAACTTTTAATTATCAGCCCCTCTACTACGATGAGCGAAAGGAAGAACTGGAAAATATAAAAAAGCAAATACAGGGTGATTCAGAAGATGATGTAGTAGAGCGTATTCGCTCAAACATTCATCGTTCATGGCGCGAAAGCTATGACAGACGACGTGGCAAAGGAGCTGTTTCAGGAAGCCGGCTGATAATTTATCTTATTATACTCGGCTTGCTGATATACCTTATCTTTTTTGCGAAATTCTTCTATAAATAACTGACTAAACATTTGTACATGCCAGATGTAATCAAATTACTTCCCGAATCTGTAGCTAATCAGATTGCTGCAGGCGAGGTCATTCAGCGGCCTGCTTCAGCAGTTAAAGAGCTGCTTGAGAATTCTGTGGACGCCGGAGCTACAGATGTAAAATTGTTTGTAAAAGATTCAGGACGGTCATTAATCCAGGTGAATGACAATGGTTGCGGAATGTCTTTAACCGATGCCCGTCTGGCTTTTGAGCGTCATGCAACATCTAAGATCCGGGAAGCAAATGATCTTTTTGCTATTCGAACCCTTGGTTTCAGAGGCGAAGCTCTTGCCTCAATAGCTGCTATTGCACAGATTCAGATTAAAACACGAAGACACGAAGACGAACTTGGAACTCTGATAGAGATTGAAGGAGCTGATTTTAAACAGCAGTCGCCCTGCTCCTGCCCTGCCGGAACTTCAATTGCTGTAAAAAACTTGTTTTTCAATGTTCCTGCACGCCGTAATTTCCTGAAATCAAACACAGTGGAATTCAGGCATATAATTGAAGAATTTCAAAGAGTGGCATTAGTTTATCCTGAAATTAGCTTTTCATTATACAACGATGATCGCCCGATGTTTGTACTTCAGGCAACAAACCTGAAGCAAAGGATTATAAATCTTATGGGAAATCATTTTCTGAACCGGCTAATACCAATTGAAGAAGAAAACCCGGAAGCTTATATTATCGGATTTATCGGAAAGCCGGAGTTTGCAAAAAAAACACGTGGTGAACAATATTTTTTCGTGAACAAACGCTTTATCCGCAATGCCTATATGCACCACGCAGTTGACAGTGCTTACAAAGAACTTATACCTGATGACTCTCACCCGGTGTATTTCATATATCTGGATGTAAATCCTGAAAATATTGATGTAAACATTCATCCCACTAAAACTGAAGTGAATTTCAGGTATAATCAGGTTATTTATTCAATTCTGAAATCATCGGTTAAAAAGGCACTGGGAAAGTTCAGCCTCGAACCAACCCTTGACTTTGACAAAGAACAGGGAATTGAGATAACTCCTCTGCCACCAGGTTATATACCCAAACAGCCTGAAATAAAAGTTGATCCTAAATACAATCCTTTTAGCCAACAATCTGGTACAAGCCAGTTTCAGGTTAAAAAACCGGTTGACGATTCCTGGAAAAGTCTTTTCCCACAAAAAACTGAAGAACAGGCTTCGTATATTCTACAGGGAGACACTGAAGAGGTACCTATGGATAGCAATGAAAGCAATGAATTTTCAACACCAGACAGTAAATTTCTTATCCAGTTGAACGCCCGTTACATAGTTGCCCCTGTAAAATCCGGATTAATGCTTATTGATCAGTATCAGGCGCACCAGCGAATTTTATACGATAAGCTGCTTGAGAGGCTGTCAACAAATAAAGCCGGTTCACAAAAAAACATGTTCCCTCAAACCGTTCATTTTAGTCCGGCAAATGCTGATATTGTAAAAGAAATACTTCCTCAGCTTAATTCTCTTGGGTTTGAAATTGAACCTCTGGGAGTGAACACCTATGTTGTTAGTGCTATCCCGGGGGATTCAGAAAATGAAGATGTAAATGAACTTTTAGAGAAGATAATTGATAATTATAAGAAGAACCTTATTGATCTGAAAAGTGACAGAAATACTAATCTTGCAAGGTCAATGGCAAGGCAAATGGCAATAAAGCCCGGCAAAATTCTTGGCAGCGAAGAAATGATGGAAATTATCAACCAGTTATTTGCAAGCAAAGCACCGGAAATATCTCCTGACGGCAGTCCTACCCTTCGCATTATTACATTGAATGAGATTAATAAAAAATTCAGGGAATAAAACAGATTAAATATGAGTAATGGGTATTACAGGCCAACGGGCTTTCAGGTATTGCCTCCGGTAGTAAAAAGCCTGCTTATCATTAATGGTTTGGCTTATTTGGCCACTATAGCACTTCAAAACTTTTTGGGTATTGACCTTATTGATAAATTCGGATTAAGATACATAGGAGCTGAAAAGTTTGCCTCGTATCAGTTCATCACCTATATGTTTTTACATGCAAACTTTGCTCATATTTTTTTCAATATGTTCGCATTGTGGATGTTTGGAAATGCTTTGGAAAATGTATGGGGACCAAAAAAATTCCTGATCTATTATCTGGTTACCGGCATAGGTGCAGCTATCGTGCATTATATTACGATTTACCTGACCCTGAAACCGGATCTCACACTAATCAACAGGTTCCTTGCTGATCCTGGAATTGTGAACCTTAATGACCTTATTGCGAACCATCGTTTTATGATAAATCAGTCGTCAGGCGAGATATGGGAACATTTTAACAGATTTAAAAGAGATATGACAATGTTAGATCATAATCCGGGTAATTATGACGCCTTGCAACGCAATATTGAATTCATATCAGAATACAAGACATATTTTCTGAACCTGCCAAATGTAGTAGGAGCATCAGGTGCAGTTTTCGGGATACTCCTTGCTTTCGGAATGATATTTCCCAACTATATTATTTACATCTATTTTGCGATCCCTATAAAAGCTAAATGGTTTGTAATTTTATACGGCTTGCTTGAGCTTTATCTCGGATTTTCGCAATCATCAAGTAATGTTGCTCATTTTGCCCATCTTGGCGGTATGATCTTTGGCTATTTTCTTATTATTTTGTGGCGTTATAAAAATAAGCCCAATCATTATTAAATATGTATCAGCAAACCACACTTCTTGACCGCTTAAAAACTTTTTTTGGCAGCTTTTCTGCTTTACCTATGCTAATTTTGATAAATGTTAGTATATGGTTGCTTATCAGGTTTTTAGGAGTTTTTGTATTCCTGTTTTCAAGCGGCGAAGGAAACACACTACATGTTTTAAATAACTTTGTTACACAATGGTTTGCTGTACCTGCCAACGTTGAAGTACTTCTTGCAAAACCATGGACACTTGTAACTTACATGTTTCTCCACCTCGATTTCTTTCATATTTTGTTCAATATGTTATGGTTGTTCTGGTTCGGGCAGATATTCCTGCAATACCTTAATAATCGCCAGTTGACATTTACATATTTTATCGGAGGATTGTCAGGTGGATTAATCTTTATTTTGTTTTATAATATTTTTCCTGTTTTTAAGGCAGCCTTGCCTAATGCGCTGGCATTAGGTGCGTCAGCATCGGTATTGGCAATTGTTGTTGCAATTTCTTTTTATGTACCAAACTACACAATTTACCTTCTTTTATTGGGACCGGTAAAACTCAAGTACATTGCTATTTTCAGTGTCATTGCCGATTTCTTTATGATCCAGTCAGGAAATGCCGGAGGACATATTGCACATCTTGGCGGGGCATTATGGGGGTTCATTTTCATTTATACCTTCAAAAAAGGATTTGATATGTCGAAATTCCTGAAATTTAATCTGTCAAAATCTGCTTTTCGGTTTAAAAGAAAGAAAAGATCGTCATTTAAGAATGTTTATGTGAATGAGCGCCCATTGACTGACGAAGAATATAACCTCAAGAAAATTGAGAATCAGAAGAAAATTGACATCATACTTGAAAAAATTAAACGCTCAGGGTATGACAGCCTTAGCAAGGAGGAAAAGGATTTCCTTTTTTACAACAGCCGCAGATGATGTTTGCACATATGAATAATATCGGTTAGAATGTCGTTAAGGAAAATTGGAAAGCAAATAGCAAGTTTCATTTCAGGCACTGCTTTACTGTTTAACTTTATAGCAGCTTTTGCCCTGCTGTTATGCTATCTGGCCCCCTACATAAATCCTGTTAAATTCTGGCCAATGATATTTTTTGCTCTTGCTTATCCTTTTCTACTAATTATCAATATTTTATTTGTTCTATACTGGCTCTTTCTATTCAAGCGATGGGTGTTCTTATCACTCATTACTATTATTATTGGCTGGTCTTATCTTACCGGTTTTATGAAAATCTCAGGCATTGAAGAAAATCCGGTTCAAAGCCAAAGCATCAGGATAATGTCATTCAATGTCAAGGATTTTGATAACAGAAACAGGATTAATAAAGAAACAGGCTACACAAAAAACAGGATTTTTGATCTGGTTAAGGCTGAAGCACCTGATGTAGTGTGTTTACAGGATTTCTATTATGATAATACAGCGGACTTTAACACCGTAGAGTCATTAACTACAAAATATGAATTTCCATATTATTATACTGTGCCCCCAAATATACGTACCAGACAAAACTATCCGGGAACCGCGACTTTCAGTAAATACCCGATTATAAATGCCGGAACTCATGTTTTCAAAAGTCTGCCCGACTACGTTGGAACCATAACGGATATTGCAGTACAAACCGATACATTTCGGATACTTAATTTTCATTTTAAATCCAATATGCTCAGTAAATATGAGCGTACAATATTTCATGAAATTCCTCAGACCAAAAACCAGGAAGAAACTGCGACTAAGTTTAAAGGCGTATTTAAAAAGGTAAAAGAATCCACAAAACTACGTGCCATACAATCAGTAGAAGTAAGGCAGATAATTGAAAAATCGCCTTTCCCTGTAATTCTTTGCTGCGATCTTAACGATACACATACCTCATACACATACAAACAAATTACAAAAAACCTGACTGATTCATTTACAACGAGTGGCAAAGGCTTTGGCAGTACTCATATAGGTTTTTTTCCGGTTCTTCGTATTGATTATATATTTCATGGTCCTTTTTTCAAAGCATGGGGTTTTAAAACCATACGTAAGCATTTGAGTGATCATTACCCTATTGTTACGAACCTTTCCTACGAATCAGATGAAGGATATTAGGAAGAAAGGTAAAACTCTAATAGAGTGATTATATGAACATTATAGCGACTTGTTAAAAGTTTGGTTTAAGTGCATACTTTTCGTAAAACTCTTCAATTTTCTGAACAGCTTCTTCAGCAGTATTCACCAGAGAGAATAAGTCCATATCCTCTTTACTGATTTTCCCTGTTTCAAGCAGACTTTCCTTTATCCAATCAATAAGACCTTCCCAAAAAGCTTTACCAACCAATACGATAGGGAATCTTATGAGCTTATGTGTCTGGATCAGAGTTATGGCTTCAAACAATTCATCAAGAGTGCCAAAACCACCAGGCAGCACAATATACCCCTGAGCATAACGCATAAACATCACCTTGCGGACAAAGAAATAATCAAAATTGATAAGTTTATCGGGGTCAATAAATGGATTTGCAACCTGTTCATGTGGCAGCATTATATTTAATCCCACTGATTTTCCGCCACCAAAATGCGCACCTTTATTAGCTGCTTCCATTATTCCAGGACCGCCACCGGTTATAATACCGAATCCTTTTTTGGTTAGCAGATAAGCTATTTCTTCTGCCAGTCTGTAAGTTGGATCCCCTGGCCTGGTGCGTGCCGAGCCAAATATTGAAACACAAGGTCCAATCCTGGACAATGTCTCATAGCCCTCAACAAATTCTGCCATGATCTTAAAAACAGACCATGAATCATGAGTTTTAATTTCATTCCAGTTTTTGGGCTTAAACGCCTCTCTTATACGGTCTTCAGTATTAAATTCCGATTTATTCATTTTTTATATTTCGTTTTTAATATTTTTCTGGAAAAATTTTGCTCAATAAACAAAATTCTAACCATCTCACAAATTTAATTCACTTTTAAGAAATTCAGCAGTATAACCTTTATTTTGTGCTACTATTTCTTCGGGTGTTCCTTCTGCCACAATATATCCACCTTCCTCCCCACCTTCAGGACCAAGATCAATTATATAATCCGCAGTTTTTATGACCTCCATATTATGTTCGATCATGATTATGGAATTACCTTTATCTACAAGCCTGCTTAGCACATCCAGCAAAACTTTTACATCTTCGAAATGCAATCCTGTAGTGGGTTCATCAAGGATATAAAGTGTTTTGCCAGTATCTTTTCTTGATAGCTCGGTTGAAAGTTTTACACGCTGGGCTTCTCCTCCCGATAATGTAGTACTTCGCTGCCCCAAAGTAATATATCCTAATCCAACTTCTTTAAGGGTTCGGATCTTATGAACGATTGGAGGTATATTTTCAAAAAACTCAAGAGCCTGATCAATGCTCATGTCAAGCACATCACTGATTGATTTAGCTTTATATCTGACCTCGAGGGTTTCACGGTTATAACGTTTTCCGTAGCAGGTATCGCATAAAACATGAACATCGGGCAGGAAATTCATTTCAATGACCTTCACACCAGCCCCTTTACAGGTTTCACACCGCCCACCTTTAACATTAAACGAAAATCGTCCGGGTTTATATCCTCTTATATTTGCTTCGGGCAACTGAGCATATAATTTCCTTATTTCATCGAAAACACCTGTATATGTAGCAGGATTTGAACGCGGGGTTTTACCTATGGGTGACTGATCAATTTCTATGACCTTGTCAATATTTGATATCCCAAGAATCTTTTGATATGGAAGTGGTTCTTTTTCTGAACGATAAAATTTCTTATTTAAAATGGGGAATAAGGTATTATTGATCAAAGATGATTTTCCGCTTCCCGAAACACCTGTTACACAAATAAATATACCAAGCGGAATTTTTAAATCAATGTTCTTAAGATTATTGCCTGAAGCTCCTTTAAGCACAATGGTATTTCCATTGGGAATCCTGCGCTTTTCAGGAATTGGAATAGATTTTTTACCACTAAGATAATCGCAGGTTATAGTATCACAATAATGCATTTCTTTAGGTGTTCCCTGAGCTACTATTTTCCCGCCTAAACGTCCTGCACCGGGTCCAATATCTACAACATGATCAGCGGAAAGTATCATTTCCTTATCGTGTTCAACCACAATAATTGAATTTCCAAGGTCTCTGAGATCCTGCAAAGCCTTTATAAGCCTTTGATTATCACGCTGGTGCAACCCTATACTTGGTTCATCAAGAATATATAACACTCCTACAAGCTGAGAACCAATCTGCGTTGCCAGACGAATTCGCTGCGACTCGCCACCACTGAGGCTGGCGGCAGGACGGTTCAGAGTAAGATAACCAAGCCCTACCTGTAAAAGGAAATCAATACGATTATTTATTTCCCTTAATATTTCATGAGCCACTACCCTTCGGCGTTCGTCTATTCTGTCCTTTGCCTGATTTACCCATTCCCACAAATGAATCAGATCCATTTTTGCCAGATCCGCTATTGAAGTATCTGCAATTTTGAAATGCAACGACTCAGTTTTAAGCCTTGCACCTTTACATACCGGACATTCTATTTTATTCATGAAACCCGAAGCCCATTTTCTGATACCTGCTGAGCCGCCTTCATTATCCTGGTTCAAAATAAAATTTATAATACCATCGAAATTAAGGTTATATGTATTTGTTACCCCAAGATATTCATTTTTGACCTTTATAATTTCCTGAGTACCATAAAATATCTTATCCATGGTTTCGGGATTCAACTCACCAACGGGTGTATCAATACTAAATCCCTGATTTTTAAGAATCCCTTCTATCTGTTTAAAAATCCAGCTCTCACGATATTCGCCCAATGGCGCAAGTCCGCCTTTTCGGATAGTTCTCGACGGGTTGGGCATTATCTTGTCCATGTCAGCTTCTGAGATCATACCCAGTCCATTGCAGCGCGGGCAGGCTCCATAAGGCGAATTGAAAGAAAAAGTATTTGGTTCGGGCTCATTATAACTGATCCCTGACGAGGGATCCATTAACAAGCGACTGTAATATTCAACCTTTTCGGTATCATTATCCATCATCAGTAATGTGCCACGCCCTAATTTCATTGTAGTTTGAACCGATTGTGTGAGGCGTCTCAATGAATTATCAGAAATATGCATATGATCCACAACCAGTTCAATATCATGGATTATATAGCGATCTAACTGCATTCTTGCAACTAATTCCTTTATCTCACCGTCAACCCTGACTTTCAAAAAGCCCTGCTTACGCAGATTATCAAGCAATTCGCGATAATGCCCCTTACGTCCTTTGACCAGTGGAGCCAGTATCAGCACATTCTTTTTATTGTATTTTTCTGAGATAAGTTGAATAATCTGATCTTCAGTATGCCTTATCATCTTCTCCCCGCTTATGTATGAGTAAGCGTCGGCAATGCGTGCAAAAAGCAATCGGATAAAATCATAAATCTCAGTAATTGTACCCACGGTAGACCGGGGATTACGTCCGGAGGATTTTTGTTCAATTGCCACAACAGGACTCAAGCCTTTTATCTGGTCAACATCAGGGCGCTCAATATGACTAATGAACTGACGGGCATAAGCTGAAAAAGTCTCCATATATCGGCGCTGACCCTCGGCGTAAATAGTGTCAAAAGCAAGAGAAGATTTTCCGCTCCCACTAAGACCTGTGATCACAACCAGCTTATTACGGGGAATAATCAGATCAATATTCTGGAGATTATGAACACGGGCTCCAAGCACTTCTATTTTTTCGTCATATTGCCTAATGTGCTTATCCTTGCCTGTATTATTATTTTTGTTAAGCATGAACCCCCGGTTAAACTAAAAGTTTGCAAAATTAGCGAAAAATCCTGAGGGCTTGATTGAATGTAATAGTACAAAAATGAAAGAATAATGATTTTATTAAAAATCTGAACCAAATTTTTAATCCGTGTAATGTAAAATGATATTCAGCTCTTTTGCTGCAGGTATTTAATGTTATGACGGCTGATGACATAAATTTTCAGTCAGGCTATTTTCGGTTTTGCAATTCAATTACAAAAACCCCTACTTTTGTACATCAAACAATTACATCATGATACTTTATTTTCAAGCAGAACACCCATTATTTTATGTAATTTCTTATTCAGAAAAACTTACAGATCAGACAATTGAGAAATTAAGATGGCTATTTGGAAACGCTTCTTTTGTTGACAAAAGAGAGCTTGAAGGTTTTTTCATCGGTCCCCGGTGCGAAATGATAACTCCGTGGAGCACGAATGCTATAGAAATTACCCAAAACATGGGTATAAGCGGAATAAAACGAATTGAAAAATTCTTTGCCGTTGAAAACGATAAAGCCTTTTACGACAAAATGTTACAACAACTATATGAAGGCATTGATCAACAAATTTTTACAATTGATCGCAAAGCTGAACCTTTGAAGTCATTATATGATATTTCGGGCTATGATCAGGAGTTTGGATTAGCATTGAGCAGTGATGAAATTGATTACCTTGAAGAACTAAGTAAAAAAATAAAACGCCCTTTGACTGATTGCGAAGTTTTTGGGTTTTCACAGATAAATTCCGAGCATTGCCGTCATAAAATTTTCAATGGTAAATTTATAATTGATGGTAATGAAAAGGATGAAACACTTTTTCAATTAATAAAAAAGACATCGAGACTTAATCCGGGCAAGATTATTTCGGCATATAGCGATAATGTGGCTTTCATACAAGGACCTGAGGCTATTCAGTTTGCGCCCTCAGTTCAGCATAAACCTGATTTTTTTGCACTTAAAGATATAGAAACCGTACTTTCACTTAAAGCCGAAACTCATAATTTTCCAACTACTGTGGAACCATATAATGGTGCTGCAACAGGCACAGGCGGCGAAATACGTGATCGTATGGCAGGAGGAAAAGGCAGCCTGCCACTTGCAGGAACTGCTGTGTATATGACATCGCATCCCAGACTTGACCCTTCATTAAGATGGCAATCCGCCCTGAACGAGAGGAAATGGCTATACCAGACTCCGCTGGATATTTTAATAAAAGCCTCGAATGGTGCCAGCGATTTTGGCAATAAATTCGGGCAGCCTCTCATATGTGGCAGCTTATTCACTTTTGAACACAATGAATCTGGAAAAATACATGGTTATGATAAAGTTATCATGCTTGCCGGAGGAATTGGTTATGCCAGAAAAGAAGATGCTATAAAAGGCAATCCTGCTCCCGGCGATCAGATCATTGTCATGGGTGGCGATAATTACAGGATAGGATTGGGAGGTGGTGCTGTTTCGTCAGTAGCAACCGGCGAATATGCCAATCAGATTGAAATGAATGCAGTTCAGAGATCAAATCCCGAGATGCAAAAACGAGTTTTTAACGTAATAAGGGCAATGACTGAAATTGACGAAAACCCGATAGTTTCAATACATGATCATGGCGCCGGCGGACATCTTAACTCCATCAGCGAGTTAATTGAAAATACAGGAGCTGTGGTCAATATGAATAAATTGCCGTCAGGTGATCCTACCCTTTCTCCAAAAGAACTGGCAAGTAATGAATCGCAGGAACGCATGGGACTGGTTGTAAAGAGTAAGGATTTTAATTTGCTGAAACTCATTTCAGGACGTGAACGTGCGCCAATGTTTAATGTAGGAGTAGTTGGTTCAGACCATCGTCTGGTTTTCGATAATCCTGAAGCAGATAATAAACCGGTTGATCTTGATATCAGTGATTTATTTGGTAAAGCTCCGCAAACTGTACTTAGTGATAAACATTTGCAGCATACTTACAAGGACATTGAATATCAGGTAAATGAAACAGAACAGTATATTAAAAATGTTCTCCGGCTTGAATCTGTTGCCTGTAAAGACTGGCTTACCAATAAAGCTGATCGTTCAGTAACAGGAAAAGTAGGAATGCAGCAATGTACTGGCGAATTACAGTTACCTTTGAATAATGTTGGGGTAATGGCTATTGATTATCAAGGCATTAAAGGTGTTGCAACTGCAATTGGTCATGCTCCTTTGCCAGCCCTTATTGATCCTGAGGCAGGTTCGCGATTAAGCATTGCTGAGGCATTAACCAATCTGGTTTGGGCACCATTGGCATATGGACTGGCAGGAGTTTCATTAAGTGCAAACTGGATGTGGCCTGCAAAAAATGAAGGAGAAAACAACAGGTTGTACCAGGCAGTGAAAGCAGCCAGCGATTTTGCTATTGCTCTGGGTATCAACATTCCAACAGGAAAGGATTCACTTTCAATGACTCAAAAATATCCTGACGGAACAACCGTATATACTCCGGGAACTGTTATCATATCAGCCATTGCCGAAGTTGAGAATATTCAGAGAGTAATTACTCCGGTTTTAAAAGCAGACTTGTTAACAACGTTAATTTACATTGATTTCTCAAACGAACATTTTCAATTAGGAGGCAGTGCTTTTGCACAAACACAGAACAAAATTGGTAGCAAAGCTGTAAATATGCAGAATGCGGAATACTTTTCCAGGGCTTTTAATGCTGTGCAGACGCTCTTAAAAAAGGAAAAGATCATTGCCGGTCATGATATTTCATCCGGAGGTTTGATCACCAGCCTTCTTGAAATGTGTTTTGCAGGAAATAACATGGGTTTGGACCTGAATTTCAACTCGCTGAATATTGAAGACACTGTGAAATTACTGTTTAGCGAGAATCCCGGAGTAGTTATCCAAACCAGCGACCTGGATTATGTAAGTGTTTTCCTTCACGAACACAATATACGTTTTCATGTTATTGGGAAACCTGTTTTCGAAAAGAAGCTCAGAATCACAAATCATTTAACCAAACTGTATCTGGATTTTGAAGAATACAGAACAATCTGGTTCAAGACTTCATACCTTTTTGATCAACATCAATGTAAAAAGGGATTTGCAGAGAAACGTTTTGCAAACTTCGATAAGCAACCGTTAAACTATAAATTTCCGGAGCAATTTACCGGGTTGTTTAAGCAATATGGTATTGATCCTGCAAGGAGAAATCCCGGTGGTATAAAAGCTGCCATTATTCGCGAGAAAGGCATTAACGGAGACAGGGAAATGGCATGGGCACTATATCTTGCCGGTTTTGATGTAAAAGATGTACATATGACAGACCTGATTTCCGGGCGTGAAACTCTGGAAGACATACAAATGATAGTTTTTGCCGGTGGTTTTTCAAATTCAGATGTGTTTGGCTCAGCAAAAGGCTGGGCAGGAGCATTCTTATATAACCCTCCCGCAAAAAAGGCTATTGAGAGTTTTTATTCCCGTCCTGATACCCTCAGTCTTGGCGTTTGTAATGGTTGCCAGCTTATGATAGAACTAAATCTTATCAATTATGATAAGGACATAAAACCAAAAATGCTGCTAAATGAATCAGAAAAATTTGAATCATCATTTCTTACAATTGAAATAACTGACAATCATTCTGTTATGTTAAAATCATTATCAGGCTCACGGCTTGGTGTTTGGCTTGCAAATGGTGAAGGAAGATTTAGCCTGCCAGCAATTGAAAACAGCTATCATATTCCTGTAAAATATTTTTACAATGATTATCCGGCTAATCCGAATGGTTCAGAATACAAAGCTGCAGCACTATGTTCCACTGATGGGCGTCACCTTGCTATGATGCCTCATCTTGAGCGTTCTGTATATCCATGGCAATGGGCTTTTTACCCTGATGATTTAAGGAAAAATGAAATTTCGCCATGGATTGAAGCATTTGTGAATGCCAAAAACTGGATCAGAAGAATAAACGAAAACAAATAAAATCAATCACTTACAAATAATTCTTTGAGTATGAGCGTACATATTGCAGCAAAACCTAACGAAATAGCACCTTTTGTGCTGTTACCCGGCGATCCTTTAAGAGCCAGATTCATTGCTGAAAACATCCTTGAAAATGCCCGTTGCTATAGCGAAATAAGAGGGATGTACGGTTTCACAGGAACCTACAGGAACAAAACTATCTCAGTTCAGGGTACAGGAATGGGTATCCCATCAATAAGTATTTATGCACATGAACTGATTTGTGATTACAATGTTCAAGCTTTGGTCAGGATTGGCACCTGCGGTGGCTTTCCTGATGATATGAAAGTCAGGGATATTGTTATTGCTCAGGGTGCAAGCACTGATTCAGCCATTAATAAGCTAAAATTCAATGGAATGGATTTTGCTCCGCTTGCCGATGCCGAATTGCTGCTCAAGGCTTATCAGATAGCTAAGAATACTGGTATAAGGTTTCACATAGGCAATGTGCTTACATCAGATATCTTTTATTATGACGATGATACTGAGCCTTATAAACTATGGCAGACCTATAATATTATAGCCGTAGAAATGGAAGCTGCTGCCCTTTACACTCTGGCAGCACGGTTCAGACGTAAAGCTCTGGCTATACTTACTGTCAGCAATCATATGATTACCAATGAAGAAATTCCGGCTATTGACCGTGAAAAAACCTTTACCGACATGGTAAAATTAGCTCTTGAACTGGCTTAACCAGGAGTTTTAACAAATAGAACTTAAATAACAAAAGACTACTAATACGCTGTTGAACAACTATTTAGCGTAATTAACAGCTCTTGTTTCCCTGATCACGGTAATTTTCACCTGACCGGGATAGCTCATTTCATCCTGTATTTTTCTTGAAAGATCAAACGAAAGCTGAGCTGCTTCGGTATCGGTTACTTTATCTGCTCCAACAATTACACGCAACTCTCGCCCTGCCTGTATAGCATAGGTTTTAACAACACCTGGATACGTAAGTGCAAGATTTTCAAGGTCTTTCAGGCGCTGAATATATGCTTCCACAACTTCTCTGCGTGCACCGGGTCTGGCTCCGGAAATGGCATCGCAAACCTGAACTATGGGTGCAATAAGTGTTTCCATTTCTATTTCATCGTGGTGTGCACCTATCGCATTACAAATATCTTCTTTCTCCTTGTATTTTTCAGCTAATTTCATCCCCAGTAAGGCATGAGGCAGATCTGATTCATTATCAGGCACTTTCCCAATATCGTGCAACAACCCGGCACGTTTTGCCTTTTTAGGACTTAAACCCAATTCTGCCGCCATAGTAGCGGATAATGATGCAACTTCCTTACTGTGTTCTAACAGATTCTGCCCATAAGATGAACGATATTTCATCTTTCCTATAAGGCGGACCAACTCATGGTGCATATTATGTATGCCAAGGTCAATAGTAGTTCTTTTTCCAATCTCAATAATTTCCTGCTCAATCTGTTTTTTGGTTTTTGCAACTACTTCTTCAATTCTTGCAGGATGAATACGACCATCAGTAACAAGCTTATGAAGCGAAAGACGGGCAATTTCTCTTCGAACCGGATCGAAGGCTGAAAGCAGGATCACATCTGGTGAGTCATCAATAATGAGTTCTACGCCTGTAAGAGCCTCTATTGATCGGATATTTCTCCCTTCCCTCCCGATAATCCTACCTTTTATCTCATCATTCTCAATATTGAATACAGTAACTGTGTTTTCAATAGTATGCTCGGCAGCAGTACGCTGAATTGTCTCAATAATTATCTTTTTGGCTTCGGTATTTGCTGTAAGCCTGGCTTCATCAATAATTTCCTTTACATGGATCATGGCTTCAGCTTTGGCTTCTTCCTTTAGGTTTTCAATAAGCTGCAATTTAGCTTCATTTGCTGACATTCCAGAAATTGATTCGAGTACTTCCTTTTGTCTCAAATGTTCTTTATCAAGTTCAGCTTGTTTTTTGTTTAAAATATCTAATTGCGATGTAAGGTTAGCCTTGATGGATGTTACTTCGTTTTCTTTACGATGAAAATCTTCAATTTTCTGTGAAAGGACCGTTTCCCTTTGTTTAATTCTGTTTTCAGTTTTTGCTATTTCACTATTTCTCTCCTGTATAACTTTGTCGTGTTCACCTTTAAGCTGTAGAAATTTTTCTTTTGCCTGCAGGATTTTATCCTTTTTAAGTATTTCAGCCTTTTCTTCTGCTTCTCTAAGAATATTCCTGCTTTTGCGGTTAGTGGCTTTACGCCCAATTGTAAATGCAATGGCAAGTCCAATTGCAAGTCCCGCAATACCTCCGATTAATACCCATAATAGTACATTCATATATTTGTTTAGTTATTTGGTTAATACTGAAAGGAGATAAATTGCTGGAACAATGGCATTTAAGAAGTAACACCGTAAGTGTATCAATAAAAAAAGCCCGCAACTAAATCAGCGTTTAGGAAACCCCAAACGACACGCTTAGAGCTGCCAGGTTTTTCGAACGTCCAACGTCTTAACGAATAAGAATCCCGGTAAGAACCGGAATTTAGGCCTGTCCTACGAACCTTTGAGCTTACTCTAAATTAATTAATGTTGAGTTTCCAAACTATTGAAATAGAGCGGGCTATATTTTTATATTCAAAGAACGCTGTAATATGATCTGTATTAATCAAGAGCTTCAGTGATCAGGCGGTCAATTTCTACAAGCCTGTTATTTAAATTATGAATTCTGAAATCTGCCTCTTTTTCATAATTCAAAGTTGATGTTGCAAACTGTAAAGAAGCCATAGCCAATAAATCCTGTTGGTCTTTGTAAGCATAATTGTTTGAATACATATTCATTCTTGTTTCAATTAACTTAGCAGCATTTCTAACTATCTCTTCATCCTTTTTATTGATTGTCAACCTGTAAGGCCTGCCTGCAATTATTACTGTAATGGCCTGTTTTTCCATATATTGTAGTTCCTGATACTAAATACTATTTATTTAAAAGATCTATACATTTGTCAATTTCCCGCATCATATCTCCAATCCTTTTTTTTGCATCATTTATTTCAAAACGCGATGCAAGCGTTTTCGTAATGTTAATATTTTGTATTTTTTCCTGTAATTGGTTAATCAGTTGATTTTGATGGTTTATAATCTGTTTCTGTTCTTCTGTCCTTTCTTCAAGTTCCTTATTTAGAGCCTTTAATTGCTTGTACTTTGATGTAAGGCTTTTAAGCCTAAATTCGATACCCGAGATCAGAACACTAAGGTCTTCCATTTCTTAATAACTTCATTAGCTGTGGAAATGTTGTGCAAAAATAACAAATATTTATTCATAATACCATACCTTGAGAATTTTCCTTTAAGAAAAATGCAAAAAAAATTTAATCTCAAAGATCCGGTGTTAAAACATACTTCAGATTTAAAATAATCAACTTAACAACAATTAATATTACCTTGATTAACAACACATTAGTTATAACAAGTTGATTTGTCAAATTCTTTTTCAATAAATCCTTTCTTAACGATATTGACAAACGATTAAATTATAGTAATTTTATACCAAAATATTTTTATCGCATAAAATAAACACAATAACAAACCAACCAGTGAAAGAAAATTTTTTGCATTATTTATGGAATTACGGTTTATTTCAGGGTCCGTTAAAAACTACCGAAGGCGACCTTATTGAAGTAATTAAACCCGGAATCCGCAATACCGATTCAGGACCTGATTTTTCAGATGCCCGTGTCAGGATAGGCGATACAATATGGGCTGGTAATATCGAAATTCATATCCAGTCATCTTCGTGGTATGAACACGGGCATGATAAAGATCCGGCATATAACAACGTCATACTTCATGTTGTTCTAAACAATGATAAGCCTGTTGTACGGCCGGACGGTCAGCAGATCTTCTGCCTTGAATGTAGTGATCTGATACCCGGGCAGGTATATGAAAAGTACGAAGGATTGATGAAATCGCGACAATGGATACCCTGCGCCCGAATCCTGAAATTTTGTCCGGAAATAATTATCAATTCAACCATTGAATATCAAATTATTGAACGCCTTTTAAGCAAAGCAGCAATGCTTGAAAATATGTTCTCAGCAGCAGGTAACGATTGGGAAGAACTTTTTTACCGAATATTGCTCCGATCCTTTGGATTGAAAACAAACACAACGCCATTTGAAATGCTGGCTTATTCACTTCCTCATAAAATAATTCAACGCCATCGGGATCAACCATTACAAATTGAAGCATTGTTTTTAGGGCAGGCTGGTTTTTTATCCGAAGACCTAAAAGACTCATATCCACAACAATTGAAGAATGAGTATGAATTTTTGAAGAATAAATATTCACTGAACCATCTTGATAAATCAATCTGGAAATTTTTTCGTCTCCGCCCTGCGTCATTTCCTACAATCCGTTTAGCACAATTATCGGCACTATTACATAGTTCACCCTCTCTTTTTTCGGAGGTTCTTGAAATAAATGACATAAACACTTTAAGAAGCCTTTTTAATGCCAGCCCGAACCATTACTGGAACACGCATTATCGTTTTGATATAATAGCAGTCGACACCAGAGTCAAGGCTTTAAGTGAAAGTACAATTGACATACTTATAATTAATGCTGTTGTTCCAATATTATATTTTTACGGTTCATATCA
The DNA here is from genome assembly GCA_964550455.1 of uncultured Bacteroidales bacterium. GTDB lineage: Bacteria > Bacteroidota > Bacteroidia > Bacteroidales > JAAYJT01 > JAAYJT01. The sequence continues at coordinate 87,392 of CAZJZG010000001.1, forward strand.
CAAATTCTCTGAATTTAAAGAAAAGGCATTAAATATATTGGAACAGCTCCCACCGGAAGAAAACTCAATTATTCAGAACTGGAAATCTTCAGGTATAGTGGTGAAAAATGCTTTTGGTTCGCAGGCACTACTCAATCTGAAATATGAATACTGTGATAAAAAACGATGTCTTGAATGTAGGATTGGAAATGAATTGCTTAAATAACAAGATTATATAAACACAGATAACACATTGTATAACAGATTAATATAAATATAATAAACAAACACGCACAAAAGCTTAAAAACTCAATTAACAAACAAAAAAACAGTAACAGATTGGATTTGAAGAATGAACCTGAATTAACAAAAGCCGGTATTTTTGCAAACTTTAATTTCTTTTTGTAATGTGGCGGGAATTAAGAAACTATTTTTTATTTTCAAAAAAGGACATAAGAGGGATTTATGTGCTGCTGTTTATTCTTATTGTCACTTTGTTTGTCAGAGTACTGATACCAATGTTTACAAGCTCACCTGAACCGGATTTCAGTGATTTTGAACAAATGGTACTGGCTCTTGAAAAATCGAGGTATGAAGCACAAAAAGCCAATGAAAAACATGAGTCACAGTTTCTGGAATTCAACAGACCCGATAAAGAAATTGCAGCCATTAAACTTAATCCTTTTATTTTCGATCCCAATAATATGACTGAAGAACAATGGTTTCGACTTGGTTTGAACGCAAAACAGGTCAGGAACCTGCAAAATTTCATAGCACATGGTGGTAAATTCAGGAAAAAGGAGGATTTCAAACGTATTTACACAATAAGTGAAAACGAATACGAAATTCTGGAACCTTATATTCAGATTGCTGTTCAGGAGCAGAACAAAGAAAAAGATGATGCTATGAACCGGGTTACCTATGAAAAGCCGGTTAGCGAGAAACCTAAATCTGTAAAACAGATAAGCATCAACCTTGCTGACTCTGTTCAGCTTCTTGCAGTGCCCGGAATTGGGCCTGCTTTTGCACGACGTATTATGAAATACCGTGAATTGCTCGGAGGGTTTCATTCGCCGGCACAGTTACTTGAAGTTTACGGGCTTGACCCAGAGCGTTATAATCAGGTGGTGGAATATTTTATCTTCGATGCGTCATTACTACGTTTCATTGAGGTTAATACTGCTGAAGTAAAGGAATTGACAGCTCATCCATACATTGACTTTTATTTGGCCAAATCAATTGTTGATCAGCGTATTAAGAAAGGCAATCTCATGTCGGACATAGATCTTTATGATATTCCTATGATGCATGATTCATTATTTCAAAAAGTAATTCCATATTTTAAATTCAATTGAAATTAATATGGGTTCGAAAAGCACAACATATTGTTTTATTGTTTTCATAACGTTTCTTCTATTGATATTCGTGAGATATACAGAAGCTCAGGATGTATTAATAAGACAAGATAATTGTGAGCAGGCAATGCAACTCAATCAGGAATCAGTTGATGCAAGGCAATCTGACAGAAAATTATCATTAAGCAAGGCGGAAGAAGCTCTTGCCCTCGCAGAAAAAGCTGGTTGTAAAGAAGCTATTGCACTTTCAAATAAAAACCTTGGTATTCTGTATTTCTATATTGGTTCGTTTGACAAGGCTGAGAAACATTATGCAATTGCTGCTGACATCTATGACGAAATTGGTGATTTAACCGGCAAGTCAGCTATTTTACATAATTTGGCATTGCTGATGCAGGAACAAGGGAAATATGATGAGGCTCTTGAGCTTTACAAACAATCAGTTTCAATCGAAACTCAGCTTAGTAATACTACAGGCGTTGCCTTAACTGAATATAATATTGGATTGATAAGCTATTATAAAGGAAATTTCTCTGAAGCACTTCAGTATTTTATCCGGTCGCATGATGTATTGGAAAAAGCCGGACATAAAAACGGGATGATGGATTGTTTACTTAATATAGCATCTGTTTATGAAACCACCGGTTTAATTGACATAGCTATAGAATACTTTGAAAAAGCTAATGTAATTGCAACAGAGTTAAACGATCTTTATACCGTGGCTATGATTTATCAGAATCTCGGACATGCCTATTGGGACAAGGGCGATCCTCAACTGGCACAGGAATATGTAGTACGAGCCTTAATGATCAGAGAAGACCTTGAAGATAAACAGGGCATTGCAAACAGCCTTTCCGTTTTAGGTTCAATAAACGAAGAACACGGAAATAACGATCAGGCAATTAATTATTATTTCCAATCCTTGAAATATCATCAGGAGTTAAACAACCCAAGAGGTATTTCGACGTGTCTTTTTTATATAGGAAACAACCTGCTGATCAAGAACGACCCCCAAAAAGCTATTGATTATTTTGAAAAAAGTATAGAATTAGCACTGGAGTTAAATTTCAGACAAATATTACGAGATAATTATCAGCGTATGATAAATGCTAATATTCAGGTTAACAACATGGAAAAGGCTTATGACTATTTATTAAAGTATATGGCAGTAAAAGACAGTATAGAAGCTGAAATAACTGAAGTAAGCAAAATTCATACTGACAGAAGTACCACAATGGGCAGGAAAATAAAAGCTGTTTATAAGCGATGGTTTAGCTCTTTATCGTTATGGTTTGAAATAAGTGTATTCCTGAATATTGTATTAATAGTGATCTTGATTTCCAGAAAAAAATAAAAACCAATACTCAGTTTTGCTACTATAATTCACTCATTGCTGATTTACCGGATACATCTCAACTCTTTTGTAATTATCAAGTTTACAAATCGTTAAGCCTTTGTTTTCCATTCCATGAACAGCAGTTGGCTCAAAATCAAACATTAGCTGCAAACCTCTGTAATTATATGATGGCAAGCAATCCATGAAATTATTGCCAAATTTATAAAGTGCACTTAAAAAATACCAGCTTATGTCGAATGCAGCAAATGCAAACCGCTCAGGAATAGGTTCGGCATTAAATTTATTCCTGAAAGAAGTAATAAATTGTTTTACCGGTTCAGAATCAAAATTTGTAAAATTATCAGAAATCAAATGCAGGTTCAGATTTACCATATGCTCACTCTCAAGTGAAAATTCTTTCCATTCTTCAAGTCCAAAGCAGGTAATATTATAGTTTGCTCTGATATCGTTAAGTTTCCTCACCAGATCTATCACAAAAACTTTGTCGTCTGAAAGTCCGATTACCACATTTTCCTTATTTTTATCAAGTTTGCGGGTAATTCCTGCAATGCTGTCACGCAAATATATAACTTCCTGAACTGATTTATTTTCCAATTCTTGTTTTAGAACATTCGCAAAATCTGAATTACTGTATGTAAACTGCCTGACAATGATAATATTATGCTCAGGAAGGCTTTCATTAATATAGCTTGCAACAAGCATTGCCTGAGCATCTTTTGACGGCTGAGCCTTAATCGCGTAAGGATTGTTTTTCAGAAAATCATTTCTTAACGAAAGAGGATTTACAATGCTGATTTCATGTTCCCTGGCAAAATTTGCAACTCTTTCAAAACTTCCGGAATAAAGAGGTCCTATTATCAGGTCCATTTTTTTCAACTCGGGTTTTCTCATCACATCATCAAGACTTTTTGGTGTATTGTTAACATCATACACATATACTTCTGATCTAAAACCAAGTTTACTCAAACTATCAATAGCCAGTAACGAACCAAAATAAAATTGCATAAATTCAAACGACTTCTTTGATTCCGAACCCTGAACATAAGATTCAGAATCATAATAATGATCATCATCGTAGGAATCAAGAAAGAAAGGAATCATCAATGCTATATTATAAACCTTCTCATCAGGATAGAGAGAATTACAATCCATTGAACTACTTTGATTTAAAACTTCAATTTTAGATTCAACAGGCTCAGTAACTGGTTCTTCCTTCATTACTCTCCTTGTTGTAATAGTGTAAACAGGGATCTGAAGAACCTGATTTGCCTTAATACCTCCTGCAGCCTGAGGATTATATTTGAGTATGTGATCGCCGGGTATATTGTATTTTTTTGAAAGACTATACATTGTTTCACTACGACGAACACGATGATAAATATAGCTTACCGTAGTATCCTGAATCTCTGTATAGTGTGTGTTTACCTTTGGTTCCTGATGTTTGATTTTCAATGTTTGTCCTACTTTGAGTCCGTTAACCAATTCCGGATTCAATGCTTCAAGCTCTGTAATGCTTATTCCAAATCTTTGAGAAATGGAATAAAGTGTTTCTCCCTGATTAACAGTGTAATATTCAGAATTATCGTCTGAATATGATTTTTCAGTACTCTGTTCATTTACCCTGGAAATTGTAATATTTCCTGTAGTTTCGTTCGAGCCGGCTGTTGTTTTAGCTGTTGTTTCAGTGCCAGACGCAGAAGTTCCCATTAAAGGTATTACCAATACCTGACCAACCTTCACTGTTTCAATATCCTGGTTTGCTTTTATCAAATCACTTACTGAAATATTGTAAATTCTTGCTATTCTGTACAATGTTTCACCTGTAAGAACTGTATGACTGACTTCCGAACCTTGAGTGCCGGAATTTTCTGACTTTGGCTCATTTAATTTTATGACTGCCTGACTGCTGAAAGGAATTCTGATAACATCCCCCGGGTTTATATCTCTCTTTAACTCAGCATTTTCCCTTATTATTTTTTCAGCACTAATATTGTAAGCTTCAGAAATTGCCTGGAGGGTTTGCCCCTGCTGTACATAGTGGATATAATACTTATTATCCCCTATTTTCTCAATTACTTCCGAGCGTTGTACAGGTGTTGAAACCTGAGCAGGCGCTATCCATGGTAAAAAAACAATAAAAAGTACAAGAAGATTTTTTTTCACTTTATCTGGATTGTTTACATGTATTAAATTAACGATAGTTTATTGGAAATAATGCCCAACACTCTTAATCACAATGATTTTATAATCTGTAACCATAACACATTTCTAAAATCTCTTTTTATTTCTCAGCAAATATAAAATTTTATTCCCATTCAATAGTAGCCGGTGGTTTGGAGCTAATATCATAAACCACACGGTTCACACCCTTAACTTCCATTAGTATTCTGTTCGATATTAATTCAAGCAAATCATAGGGCAGGTGAATCCATCGGGCAGTCATCCCGTCAACAGAGCCAACAGCCCTGAGAGCGACAACATAATCATAGGTACGCTCGCCTCCGGTACTTCCTACCGATCTTACGGGTAACAAAACAGCTCCTGCCTGCCACACCTTTTCATACCAATCTTGCTCTTTAAGGGTCTCAATAAAAACAAAATCAGCTTCCTGAACTATAGCTACTTTTTCTGCAGTTACTTCACCCAGGATCCTGATAGCCAGTCCCGGTCCAGGAAAAGGATGACGATTAATCAATAAAGGGCTAATCCCAAATTCATAACCAACCTGTCTTACTTCATCTTTAAAAAGTGATTTTAGAGGTTCAATGATTTTGAGTTTCATAAAATCAGGAAGCCCCCCAACATTATGATGTGATTTTACAGATGCTGAACCGCCTTTAACAGGCATTGACTCAATAACATCGGGGTATATAGTTCCCTGAGCAAGCCAGTGAGCATCAGGAATATTACGAGCTGCATCTTCAAAAACCTCAATAAAAGTTTTGCCAACAGCCTTGCGTTTTTGTTCAGGATCGCTGATCTCATGCAAAGCTTTATGAAACCTTGCCGATGCATCAACTCCATTTACATTTAATCCAAGGTCTTTATAAGTATTCAATACGGTTGTAAATTCATTCTTACGTAATAATCCATTGTTTACAAAAACACAATTTAATTGTTTTCCTATCGCTTTATGCATTAAAACAGCAGTAACTGACGAATCAACCCCACCTGAAAGGCCCAATACAACATTATCTGACCCAATCGTATTCTTTATTTCTTTGATTGCCGACTCTATAAATGAAGCCGGCGTCCATAACGGTTCACATTTACATATATCAAATACAAAATTCTTTAACAAAACCAAACCTTCATCTTTAGTATAGTCATCAGGATGGAACAAAACACCGTATATCCTGCTGCCTTTGATCTGAAAACCAGCATTTTGCCAATCATTGGCAGCAGCAATTTTATCCATCAGTTTGTCTGAGATCATTATATCATCACTAACCGACATTGTAACCTGCTGACCGGATTGTATTCCCTTCATTAGTGGATCGTTTCCGGCAATAAACGAAAGCTCAGTAGTAACATATTCCTTTCTACCTGAAGCGACCAATTCCATACCCATTTTTTTGGCAATGTATTGCGCACCGTAACCAATGCCAAGCACCGGGATATCATGGTTCAAAAAACCAAACTCCGGATTTGGAGCATCAGGATCAAATACTGAATCCAGGCCTCCGGAAAATATAATGCCTTTAACTAACTCAAAATTAACAGGGATCTTTGTGCAGGGATGAATTTCACAATACACCTTCAGTTTGCGTATGGAGCGGGCAATAAGGCGGGTATACTCCGAACCAAAATCAATGATGAGAATTTTTTGTTCCATGATTCAATGTTATGGATTTGAAAAATTAACCGGCAAAATAGCAAGCGAATTTAGAGATAAATATTAAAGCATCAATAAAATATGTCAGCCAATCAATGCCAACAGATTATTACACCGGCAAAATTATTCATAAATTCAAATCTGTAAAAAAAGTATAACGCAATATCGAAAGCTATGCTCAGAAATTAATTTGTATTGTTTCGAAACAAAGCCTTTTAAAATCAGTTTAATAAATAAACGTTATTAAGTTTTCTATTTTTGCATGACGGTATTACGTTTGTAAACTTAGTTTTTCAAATAGCTTGGACCAATGAAACAGCCCGTAAAACAGTACAATTACACATTTCTCACAAACTGAAAATGAAGTCTGATACTAATATTTGCCATAACGGGATAGTAGTGGAATCAAACAATGAAAAAACTTTGGTTAAGATTCTTTCTCAGTCAGCGTGTGCATCATGCTATGCCAAAGGTATGTGTAATCTCAGCGAGGTTGAAGAAAAAATAATAGAAGTAAGTAATAAAGGTAATAAGCAATTCAATGCCGGTGAGCAGGTTACTGTAATCATGAAACAGTCTCAGGGCAACAAGGCTTTGCTCTTAAGTTATCTGATCCCTTTTTTGGTAGTGTTACTTACTCTGTTTGTTGCAGGCTCTCTTTCTGATAGTGAAGCTGCTATGGGTTTATCCGCATTAATTGTATTAGCTGTTTATTACCTTATTTTATACTCTTTCAGAAACCAAATAAAACAGTCTTTCGATTTTGAAATTGAGTAGGTTCTGATTTTGCAGAAGTAATTCTTCAAAAACAATTATAGCAACAATTAAAATTACTCTTACGTGGACTTAACCCGAAGTTACCCATTAATATTGATGGAAATTAATAGTTCTTTTTTTTAACCCATCTTAGCAATCAGCTAATATTCAAACACTTATTAAATACTTAACGGTTATAATAATCAGATTTCACAAATTCTTTTTCCAGGTCTGATATTATTTGCGTTGGGTTTGTAAGCGGCATACCGTTATTGTACAAGCCATAATCCAGAAGATTAGCCTTTTTCAATCTTGCAAAATTCGGCAGCTTTGTTCTGTTGGTGGTTTCAATATGATTTCCGTTTTTATCAACAATTATGATCTTTGGAAGGAAGACTCCTTTTCTGCCAATAAACTTATCCATGATTATCTGAGCTTCTTCAAACTCCTCTCTGGTTGATCTTCCCAATGACTCGTATTTATAAATTGTTTTACCATCCCATGTTGATACCATTGCATAACTTTCAGAAATTCTTTCATCAATATTACTTCTATTATTTAAAGTATCATGCCCTGATGGCATTAACAGCACTTTTCCGCCCCCTCCTTCAATGTTTGCTGCATATCGCGGCATTGTTATACCCGAGATCCAGCCCTGCAAATGTTTAATATATATTTCACCTATCTGAACCGGCACAATGAAATGAACAATACCTTTCTCCTTATGACATTGCAGTAGATAATAAGGATGTATTCCAATCCAGAACATTCTGCGAAATGTTTCAGCTAAAGTCTTATAATTATCATTTACATGATTCAGTAAAACAGTCTGATTTCTGACGGTAAATCCATGTTTAAGGATTTTCTTTACAGCGTTTGCCAGATCCCGGGTTATTTCCTGATAATGGTTTACATGGGTCATGAAATAAACAAATTTGTCAAGGCCGGTTGAATATTTATTGGCTGAAACCAGTATTAATTCCAGTAATTCGTCAGTGATACGCATGGGAAGTACAACCGGAACACGTGTTGCAATTCGTATCACGCGCAAATGTTCTATCTTGCTTAATTCTTCGAGAACATATTTTAATCGTTCCTTACTAATCATTAAAGCATCGCCACCCGTAACCAGTACCTCATTAATATTTTTATTGAAACCTATGTAAAACAAACCTTTGTCTATTTCATTCCGGTTTACTTCTACAGTTCCGTCAAGAGATTTTGTTCTTTGACAATGAACACAATATGAAGCACAACTTGTATTTTGAGCTACAAAAAGTGCCACACGGTTTGGATAACGCTGATATGCAGCTCCATAACTTCTTGAGTCTTCACTCATTGAACCTTCAACACCGGTATCAGGAAATAATAAGTTGGCAGGAGTAGGCACACTCTGCCAGAAAACAGGATCGAGCCGGTTGGCAGCATTTTCTCCATTCAGCATTTTAGGATGAAACGGATCAATAGGCATTAAAGAAGCGTAGTAAGGTGTAATTCTGAAAGGCTCTTTTCCCTGGCTTTTCAATGTATCAATGGTTCTCTTGATTTCCTTTTTCTGATGATCGTTTAATCTGATCACCTGTTCCAACTGGTCAATACTGCGGATCGCATTACGTAATTGCCAGTTAGGATCAGCCCACTGATCTTCTGTAACATTTTCCCATGCTTTAATAGTATTGAATCTTCTTGGTTCATATAATACATTATTATCTTTAATCATGACAATTGGTTATTTTTTAAAATTAAATATGCCGGCAACGACCATAGTATTGCAAGAAAGGTTTTCAATAAGCTCCACCTGATACTACACAACCGAGCAAAGCAGAAAAGCTTTAAATCAGACAACTCAATTAAAAAGATGGCAATAATTAATTAAAGCGTTGCTGCTTAGAGTTTGGAGAGTCTGATCGTAGTAAATCCGGGCAAATATACGAATTTTTATCGAAAGTTCTTTTTTTGAAAGTAGGGAAAATCGCAACAATTCAATAGAAGGCCTGATAATCAGACAAAAAACATGCCTTGACAAACACCCAAATCTTAACCATATTAGAAAATTCTAAAAACATTTCCTTAATATTAATCAGGAAACAGAACAGGAAAAACAAACGAATAATAGCGACAGTAATAAGAAACCCTCAGATCATTTAACTTTTGCCAGGCATCTGCTTATCATAGAAACTGCCTTGTCAACAGTTTCTTTTTTGGTTCTGAAAACCAAAATCGCAATTCTGATAACAAATTGCCCGTTTACAACTGAAGAACTCAGATAAACATCTCCATCCGCATGAATCTCCTTCATAAGCTGCTTGTTTTTCTCATTTGAATCTGTTTCAAAAGGATACCAGAAATAGCTAACTGAAAGATCAGGTTCAGGACCTAGCTTGAATCCAAGTTCGCTGATTTTGTTCCTGAAATATTTTACCAGCAGGAGTTTTTCTTCAAGACAGGCTACAAAAGGTTCAACACCATGGATCTGCAAAGGCAACCATACGCGAAGGCCTCTGAAATGTTTGGTAAGTTCAGGAGATACATTTGAAGGACTTTGTATCATTTCTTCCATATTGGCATCCTGCATATAATTTGCAAAATAATGATTTGAATGGAGTACAGATGCTTTGTCTTTTACAAGCACTGCCCCTACCCCATATGGCAGGAACATTCCTTTATGAGGGTCAACGATTATTGAATCAGCCCTGTCAATACCTTTGAACAAATCTTTTTTTGAGGTCAGAATAAAAAACCCTCCATAAGCAGCATCCACATGGAACCAGAGTTTATTGGCTTCAGCTATATCAGCGATCCTGTCCAGAGGATCAACAGCACCGGTATCAGTAGTGCCTGCGGTTCCAACTACGAGAAAAGGATTTAGCCAGTCAGCAATATCTTTTTCAATATACTGTATAAGCATATCTGCCCGCATTCGGTGGTGTTCATCCATTGGAACATAACGAATAATAATATCCTCCAGACCAATTATGCGTAACGCCTTAAGTGCCGAATGATGGATCTGTTCAGTAAGATATACAACGCTTTTGGAGATGAGTTCGTTTTTTATTCTGTGCTTGTCTCTGGCTGCTGTAAAAGCAATCAGCATTGAAATAGAACCGCCCGAGGTGAGATTGCCAACAGAGGTTTCAGGAAAAGAAAATACCGATTTCAGCCAGTTGATAACCTGATTTTCAATTTCAGCAGCTCCCGGAGAAGCATAATATACACTTGCATAAGGATTTGTAGTGGCTGCAATAAAATCAGCGAGTGCTGAAACAAACAATCCTCCGGCAGGAATATAACCCAAATGTTTTCCAGAAGCAGCATTGATACCGGTTTCTACAACTTCCCGCCTGTACAGCTCCAATAGTTCGGGCAATGTCCTTTTTTCATTGCTTATTTCAAGAAAATGTGCTCTCCTCTCATGAAAAACTTTTTTTTCATCTAATCCTGAAATAAAACCATTGATAAATTCAGTGGCATTTTCTATTAATTCCACTCTTTCGGCTTCGGGAACTTCTAATTTACTGCTGATCTGATTTAATTGTCTGAGTTTTGAAATAAGTTCTTCCTGGTTCATAAAAGTCTTTTTTAAATCAAATATGGTTCAGTAGTTAATCTTCCTTATGACAAATGATTGATTTTCAATCCAGTGGTGATCTTGTGGTAATTGATATTCTGTTCCAGCCATTAATAGTAACCACGGTCATAATAACAGCGGCCAGTTCTTTTTCAGTAAGATGAGCTGCGGCTTCATCATAAACTTCATCAGGTACATGCCCATTGGTGATCATAGTCAAAGCCTCGGTGAGAGCCAAAACCGCTCTTTCTTTTTCGGTATAAATTTTGGTTTCGCGCCAGGCATCCAATAGAAACAAACGCTGGGCTGTTTCGCCAAGTTTCATGGCATCTCTTACGTGCATATTGATACAATAAGCACAGCCGTTAATCTGAGATGCCCTTGTTTTTATCAATTCATAAAGTTTCTTGTCTAAACCGCTTTGAGCCAGATATTTTTCAAGCCCTATCATAGCTTCCATAGCCTCTGGGGCTACTTCCGATAAATTCATTCTGCTTTTCATTGTATTGATTTTTATTTTTATTAATAAGAAGAAAAAAAACTAAAATTTCATTGTCTTCTCCCGTGGCTCAATACAATTAAACAAACTAAATACCAATATGTTTGAGCATAAGTATTATGATTGATCTCTGCTTAATGCATCTATTTTGGACTAACCTGTCCCCAATTCCGGATCATACAGACCCCCATTCCGGAATGCTGCATCCATATTATAGGATAAAAGGACAGTCATTCCAACAATACTGCCCCCCCCTTAATCCGGCAGATTAGTTTTTCAAAGCGTAGCTACGCCAGTCAAAATAAATAACGAGATGGCGTAAAACCTGATAATCTGGATCATCTTCAAGGCTTTCTCTTAGAATTATCTCACAAAGCGATTCAAGGGTAGTACTGCAGTAGTTGTGACTAAGCGGAAATAATATTTTCTCACTAAAACCGAAATAAAAATTGAATTTGCTTTGAGGAATAAAATCGCTTCTGTAGCGTATAAGCCACCCTTGTGTTTGATCATCCGGCAGAAATGAATGAACCTTCCCCTGTGAAATATAAACGACAACGGGTGATTCAAGCACCTCAGACTTAAAATCAACCGAATGCATAGGATTACCACGGGTTATTATCCACAATTCTTCATGATCATGACGATGAGACTCGCCTGGGTTTAAGCCCATCGGATCCGGAAAATCGTTATTCAATGGCGTTATACACAAAGGTTGGATCATTTGTTTATTGCGCTGCAATTTAAAGGTTTGTAATTATAATCAGGAAGTAAAATAATAAAGGATCAGAAAAGGCAACTCAAATCAATCTTCAAGATATCCGAATTTTCCATTATTAAAGTCCTCAAAAGCTTCAATTAATTCTTGTCTGGTGTTCATTACAAAAGGTCCGTGGGCAGCAATTGGTTCATTTATGGGTTCGCCGCTTAGAACCAGTACAACAGAATCTTCCAGAGCCTTAACATTGAACTGCTCTCCGTTGTTGGCCATTAATACGAAATTATCAGCCGGGGCAGTTTCAGTATCGTTAATCATTATTTTTCCTTCAATGACCAATAATGCTGTATTGTAGTTTGCCGGAAAGTCAAACTCAGTTCCTGAATTCTTTTTAAGTCTGGCATTAAATAAATGTATTGGCGAAAAAGTACGGGCATTTCCTTTCATTCCTTTATAATCTCCGGCAATAATCTCAATTTCACTGCCGTCAAATTTATAACGGCTCATTGCTGAGTTTTCAATAGGCTGGTACGTAGGTGCACTCATTTTATATTTTGCAGGCAGGTTGACCCATAGCTGCACCATCTGAAAATCACCACCTTTTTTACTCCATTCTTTTTCATGAAATTCTTTGTGCAGAATTCCGCTTGCAGCAGTCATCCACTGAACATCACCTTCGCCTATTATGCCACCACCCCCACTGCTATCGTGATGTTCAACTTTTCCCTTATAGGCTATTGTAACAGTTTCGAACCCACGGTGAGGGTGAACACCCACTCCTTTTGGTATGTCGCTGGCAGGAAAATTATAGGTAGGATTATAATCCATTAGAATAAAAGGACTCATTCGCTCCATATTAATTCTGTGAGAATCCGGTATAAAGGTATGAACCCTGAATCCATCACCTACCCAATGGAAACTTCCCGGCGCAACAACTAATTCTACTGTTCTGGTTTTCATAGAATATATTTTCTACTATAACAGAATAATGAAATAAAAGTTTTGTGTCCGGAATTTGAGAGGATGCTAGTAATCTGCTATTAGCACGCTATTGTAAAATTAACAAAACTTCAGTACTACTTATAACATTCTCATAATAAAGCATTTACAAACCCAAATATTGATTAAAGAAACACCCATCTCTTTGTAATAATTGTTTTTTACACTCAATCTGACTTTCAAATAAGGCTGTTAATTACCGGTTAAAACATAATAGTATAATTTAGATTGTTTCTAATCTAATTTTGAAACCTACTGTTAATCAACAACTTCACATCATTTAAGTTAGTTGCAATTTTATTTATGACTTCCCATACACTTGTCTATCAGCAACTTACGTAATCATTTAGACTATGTATAAATAAACAAATAATATATTTATTGTTTCTACTTTTGTGGCATGTTTTCATTAAGTTACTTGATAAACTATTGAAATTAAATCACTTATTATTTTGAATCACTATTCATACAGAAAGGAGCACCCGTGGTTGCTAATGTTATGTTGGTGTCAATTATTTCGCTGAGTAGTATTGGGGCTGCCTCGGCGATCATACTTTATTTTATTGCACAGAAATTCAAAGTCATTGAAGATCCCCGTATTGATGAGGTTAATGAAATGCTGCCAGGAGCTAACTGTGGTGGCTGTGGTTTTGCAGGATGCCGCAATTTTGCTGAGGCAATTGTTAAGGCTACTGACTTGTCGGATCTAAATTGTCCGGTAGGCGGAAATGCTGTTATGACTGATATAGCCAATATGCTTGGCAAGGCTGCAGGAACAAAAGAGCCTCAGGTTGCAGTAGTAAGGTGTAATGGCACATGTGAAAATGCACCAAAAAAAGTACAATATGAAGGTGCTGCTTCATGTGCCTTTGCCCATGCGCTTTCATCGGGCGACAGTGGTTGTCCTGATGGCTGCCTTGGCCTGGGCGATTGTGTTGCATCATGTAAATTCGATGCAATGTATATGGATCCGGTAACCTGCCTGCCCGTTATCATAGAGGAAAACTGTGTGGCATGCGGAGCCTGTGTTAAAGCCTGCCCTCGTAATATCATTGAACTAAGAAATGTGGGTAAGAAAAGCCGGCGGATATATGTAAGCTGCATGAACACCGAAAAAGGCGGAGTAGCAAGAAAAAATTGTTCAGTGGCTTGTATTGGTTGCTTTAAATGTGAGAAAGAATGTGCTTTCGATGCTATCACAATTAAAAACAACCTTGCCTATATTGATTACGAAAAATGTAAGTTATGCCGTAAATGTGCTCCGGTATGCCCTACCAACGCCATTCATGAAATAAACTTCCCTCCCCGAAAGGAAAAAACTGAAAAAACCACTGAAATCACTGAAGCTGTATAAAACAAACTACATAAAACAGAATGAAGACATTCCAAATGGGTGGGGTTCATCCCCCTGAAAATAAAATTTCCGAAAAAGCTGCCATAGAAGTCTTATCTCTGCCACAGAAAGCTTTTATCCCTCTTGGTCAGAACCTGGGCGCACCGGCAAAAGCTGTTGTTGATAAAGGAGCTTCAGTAAAGGTAGGACAATTGATTGCAAGTGGCGAAGCTTTTATATCAGCCAATGTGCATAGTTCCGTTTCAGGAAAAGTTGCACGTATTGACGATGTATTGGATCATAGCGGATACAGGAATAAAGCAATCGTAATTGATGTTGAAGGCGATGAGTGGGAAGAGAGCATTGATCGTTCTCCTGCTGTAATCCGAGAATGCAATCTTAGTTCTGAAGAAATCATTCAGAAAATTAAGGAAATGGGTATTGTAGGCCTTGGAGGGGCTACTTTTCCTACTCACATCAAACTTATGGTTCCCACAGGAAAAAAGGCTAAATGCCTGATCATCAACGGCGTGGAATGTGAACCGTATCTTACTTCTGACCACAGACTGATGCTTGAGAAAGGAGAAGAATTGATAATTGGGGTTACTATTCTTATGAAAGCCCTAAAGGTTGAAAAAGCATTTATCGGCATCGAAAACAACAAATCTGATGCGATAGAGAATCTTAAACGCATAGCTGCTGATTATAAAGGGATTGAAGTACAAGCTCTTAAGATAAAATATCCGCAAGGTGGCGAAAAACAACTTATCAAAGCGCTTATAGGACGCGAGGTTCCATCGGGCAAATTACCACTTGAAGTTGGATGTGTGGTACAGAATGTAGGAACTGCGTTTGCAGTTTATGAAGCGGTTCAAAAAAACAAACCACTGATTGAGCGCGTAGTAACCCTTACAGGGAAATCAGTAAAAAAACCTGCAAACTATCTTGTAAGAATAGGCACACCGGTTAATAATCTTATTGAAACTTCAGGAGGGCTGCCCGAAAAAACCGGCAAGATTATCAGTGGTGGTCCAATGATGGGTAAAGCGGTTGTTTCAACTGAAGTGCCAGTAGTAAAAGGAACCAGTGGTATCCTTATTATGAACGAAAAAGAATCGCACCGTCCTTTAATGTCAAACTGCATACGCTGCGCGCGATGTATTGGTGTATGCCCTATGGGACTTGAACCGGTATTACTGGCACAGCTCAGTGCTAACGAAAGATGGGAAGATGCTGAAAGAGAAAGGATCCTCGATTGCATTGAGTGTGGTTCATGCCATTTTACCTGTCCATCTGGACGTCCGTTACTGGATTACCTTAGGGTTGGGAAAAACAAAGTTGGTCAGTTAATCAGAACAAGAGCAAAAAAAATATAGAATGGATACATTGACTATTTCAGGCTCTCCGCATGTTTTCGGAGGGCAGTCGGTAAAAAAGATAATGTGTGGGGTAGTCATTGCCATGATACCTGCCATGCTTGTATCTTTTTATTTTTTCGGATTCGGTGCTTTGCGGGTAATACTTGTATCAGTGGCGGGCTGCCTCATTTTTGAATATCTGATACAAAAATACCTGATGAAACTCGAACCTACTATCAACGATGGTTCAGCAGTGGTAACAGGAATATTACTTGCTTTTAACCTGCCTTCAAATCTCCCGGTGTGGATCATTCTTGTCGGAACCCTGGTTGCGATTGGTATTGGAAAAATGTCGTTTGGCGGACTTGGTAAAAACCCGTTTAATCCTGCACTTGTAGGGCGTGTGTTTCTTCTAATCTCGTTTCCGGTTCAAATGACCTCATGGCCGGTTCCAAAACCGGTTTTCAGCTCTGCATTAACTGATGCTGTCACAGGTCCTACACCTCTCGGGCTAATAAAAGATGGACTTAAAATAGGTAAAACCGTTCCACAAATAATGAGTGACCCGGCTTTTCCTGATTATATTCAAACACTTATAGGCAATCACGGCGGGTCGCTTGGCGAAATGTCAGCAATAGCTTTGATACTTGGAGGTGTTTACATGCTTATCCGTAAAATCATCACCTGGGAGATACCCGTGGCATATATAGGCTCAGTGGTAATATTTACCGGAATATTCTGGCTTATTGATCCTACTTATTATGCTGATCCTTTGTTCCATCTTCTTACCGGTGGTATTATGCTTGGGGTGTTTTTCATGGCTACTGATATGGTAAGCTCACCGATGAGCAGAACCGGGCAGTTGATATATGGTGTAGGTTGCGGGGTTCTGACTATTTTAATCAGAATATGGGGAGCTTATCCTGAAGGTGTGTCGTTTGCCATTCTTATTATGAACGCCTTTGTGCCTTTGCTCAATAAATATATCAAACCTAAAAGATTCGGGGAGGTTGTGAAACATGGCTAAAATGGAATCATCATTTAAAAACATGCTGCTTGTGTTGTTTATCATCACATTTATTGCAGGTTTTGCTTTATCAGGGGTTTATAATATTACAAAAGAACCCATAGCAAAATCAAAGCTGGCAAAGAAAATAGCAGCCCTTAACACAGTATTACCTGAATTCGATACTGTTATAAGTCTGGAAGCGGCATTACCTGAAGAAAAACCTGTGGAGCTAAGTATAGCAATAAAAAATGACGATACAGTCGGGTATGCAGTAGAAACATACACTTCTCTGGGTTTTGGCGGAAATATTCGTGCCATGGTTGGGTTCGAACCGGACGGAACCATCATTGATGTTGTGCATCTGGAACATTCAGAAACTCCGGGACTTGGTGATAAAATTGAAAAATCCAAATCATCATGGAGCGATCAGTTCAAAGGTAAAAATCCGGAAATATTTAAATTAATTGTAAAAAAGGACGGTGGTGATGTGGATGCAATCACCGCTGCAACCATAACCTCGCGGGCATACAGCGATGCAATAACGCGTGCTTACAAAATTGTGAAAGCACAGAAAGGAGAAAACAGCGATGAGTAATCTGAATAACTTTTCAAAGGGACTTGTAAAAGAAAACCCTGTTTTAGTCATGTTGCTTGGTTTATGCCCGACCCTTGGAGTCAGTTCATCGGCTGTTAACGGTGTGGGTATGGGATTGGCAACAACTTTTGTGCTCGTTATGTCGAACCTGGTGATCAGCATGATTAAAAACCTTATACCTGACAAGGTTCGTATCCCTGCATTTATTGTAGTGATTGCTTCATTTGTAACCATTGTACAGTTTATCCTCGAGGGGTTCGTACCTTCACTTTACGAAAATCTTGGTATTTTTATTCCGCTTATTGTTGTGAACTGTATTGTATTGGGGCGTGCTGAAGCATTCGCATCAAAAAACACAGTTTTCTCTTCTACAATTGACGGGCTGGGCATGGGGCTGGGGTTCACACTTGCATTGACAGTTTTGGGCAGCATTCGTGAAATACTTGGTGCTGGGAAGATCTTCGGACTTAATCTTGGGTTTTATCCTCTCGATGCTGAAGGTAATCCTATTGTTATTCTGGTATTTGTGCTTGCGCCGGGTGCATTCATCGCATTAGGCTATCTTGTGGCTCTTAATATGAAGTTAAAGGACAGATTATCGAAAAAAACAAAATAAGGCATTATGGAATATATTTTAATAATCATAGCGGCTGTATTTGTTAACAATATTGTTCTTGCTCAGTTTCTGGGCATCTGCCCTACCCTGGGGGTTTCGGGCAAAATTTCAACTGCCGGAGGCATGGGCGGTGCCGTGCTTTTTGTAATGACCCTCTCCACAATAGTTACTTATCTGATATTCAACTACATACTAGTGCCATTTGGAATTGATTATCTTCAAACCATAACATATATCCTTGTAATTTCGGCATTGGTTCAAATGGTTGAGCTGGTACTCAAAAAAGTCAGCCCCCCGCTTTATCAGGCTTTGGGCATTTTTCTGCCTCTTATCACCACCAATTGTACTATTTTGGGTGTAGCTATTTTAACTGTTCAAAAAGAATATGACCTTATTCACGGAGTAGTTTTTGCTATTGCAAATGCTTTAGGGTTTGCCCTGGCGCTGATCATTTTTGCCGGCATCCGAGAACATCTCGACCTGATGGGAGTACCCAAATCTTTACGCGGCGCACCTATTGCATTGCTTGTGGCAGGGATTCTGGCTCTGGCATTTATGGGTTTTGCCGGAATGGTAAAAGTGTAAAGAATAGTTTTTACAAATAATAATTTTTAGCTGCCTCAGAAACGGATTTTAGCAGGCCTGATAAACGTAAAAAATGTTAGTTCAACACTTTAATAAAATTTTAAAATCAGTGTTATGAACCAGAAAACATCCAACATAAAAAAGCTGGAAGTAGCTTGTTTCAACTTTCAATCGGCATTGAATGCAATAGCTGCTAGAGCCAGTCGTATAGAATTTTGCTCTGATTATAAATCCGGCGGCTTATCACCTGATCCCGAGGAATTCACAATTCTTAAAGAAATATCATCTGTTCCTGTTTATGTTATGATAAGACCCAGGAGAGGCGATTTCATTTATTCTTCCGCTGAAATTAAAAAGATGCAAGAACTGATAAAAATATTTACTGATTGCCGCTCTGATGGTTTTGTGTTCGGGATACTGACACCGGATAGTAAGGTTGATATTGAAGCCAATTCAAAGCTTATTATTGAGGCAGGCAAACTACCCTGTACTTTTCACCGTGCTTTTGATTATACTGCTGAACCTTTTGATGCACTTGAAGATATTATTCAAATGGGTTTCAAGAATATACTTTCTTCTGGAAGACAAAAAACAGCCTTGCTTGGTGCTGACTTTCTGAGTGAATTGAAGAAAAGAGCAAAAAACAAAATCTCATTTATCGCTGGCGGAGGAGTACGTTCAAAAAATATAGACATGCTGGTTCAAAAGTTTGAAACTGATTTTTATCATACATCGGCAATAACCGGAAATAAAATAATTGCTGATATGGATGAAATTAAAAAGATACTTGCAATTATAAATCCATAAATTTCTTTAAAAGAATAGTTAATTTTTTGTCAAAACTTTAGTTGTACGACTGATTTTCAAAACATTGATGAAATTCAGCCGTTTTGTTATTATATTTGTACTAAATTTGGTTTGCGTCAACTTTAAAATAACCACAATACGCTATACTTAAGCACTATAACTTCGCAGCGCAAAACCACCATATTTTATTTTTATAACCAATCAAATCTTCAGTTCTATGAAAATTGATAAAATAAAAATTCGTGGCATTGAGCAGGATATCAGATATGAAGCTGAAACAACATCTAAAAATCTTGTTCTTAAAAGGGTTTTTCTGGTAGGAGAAGCTACCCGTGGCATTATGCAGGACCATACTATTGAAATCAAGGATAATGAAATCGTGGAGTTGAGTTTTGATGACGGGACCGTCTGGCTATCCGATTCCTACTCTCTCGATGAAATATATCCTGAGATTTATGGTGAAAGATTGCGTACAGCGGATCAGGTATTTGAAATACCACTCACTCTGGCTGTTGACGATGAGGAAAGAGGATTTCTGGGAAGAATAGCTTTGAAAGTGGTCAAAATTTTTGCCAAAAAGGCTATAAATTTTGGTATTGAAAAACTGGCAGCCAAATTAGAAGACAAGCAAACCGGACAAAAATACGGGCTATTCAGGATTGCACATGACCTCTCACTACATGAATTTGTAGCCGAAGACAGTTCAAAGCCTTTCTGTCTGCTCATTCACGGAACAGCTTCTTCAATTTCAGGATCATTTGGTGATTTGAAAGATTCACTATTAATGGAGTATCTTTCTGAAAGTTATGGAAACCATCTTATAGCCTTCCAGCATCGCACTCTCACTGAAAATCCTTTGCAAAACGTATGCGATCTCGTAAAACAACTTCCTAACAACAGCACACTGAATTTAATTACTACCTCGCGAGGAGGTCTTGTCGGAGAGCTGCTTTCGCGTTTTTGTAATGAAGATGAAAGCCGGAGGGGGTTCACAAAAACTGAAACCGCAATACTCAAAAAAGAATATCCTGATGATTATTATCTTGCCTTGCGGCATTTGACGGAAGAAATACTGGGTATTATTGAGGCTAAAAAAATCACCATTGAAAGATTCATACGTATTGCCTGCCCTGCCGGTGGCACAACCCTTGCCTCAAAACGACTCGATACGGTTTTGAACATAACCTTCAACCTCATTGGTATGGGTTTAGGAGCAAGCACCAATCCTGTATATGGCGCTTTTAAGGATCTTATAACTCAAGCCATTGAAACCAAAGATAATGTAGATGTTCTGCCCGGACTTGAGGTGCAGAATCCTTCCTCCCCGTTTATCAAGGCATTGAATTTAGTACCTGACCCAACAAATCCGGGTTCAACGGTCATTATCAATAATTCGCTCGTAGTCATTGCCGGGAATACACAATTGAGCTTCAAGCTGAAAGCTTTGGTGGTAATAGCAAGTAAACTGTTTTTTACGCGTAAAAACGACCTGATAGTTGATACCGGATCAATGGCTTTAGGTACCAGAAGAACCGGCAAAGTTCAGCAGTATTTCTTCGAAGGTTCAAATATTGACCATTTTAGATATTTTCTTAACTCTGACATTAGCAAGGCAATTACTCTGGCTTTTCAAACCAGGTGGGGCGATCCACTGCCCGGATTCACCGAAGAACATCTGAGCCTTTGTACTTTAACTGAAAGGAATGTTCTCTTAAAACTTGAAAGCGGACATGTATTTAAGGATCATGTTTCGGGAGCAAAGCCAATAGTGGTTTTATTACCGGGTATTATGGGTTCGAACCTTGAATACAATGGTAAAACTTTATGGATAAACTATATCAATTTTATAGTTGGCGGGCTCAAAGAAATGAAAAACAAAAACATTAAGGCAACATCTCTTGTAGCAACATCTTATAAAAAGCTTGTCAATCATTTAAAAGAGAAATATGATGTAATAACTTTTCCATTTGACTGGAGGCTGTCGCTGGAAGAATCAGCAGCACTTTTTAATGAAAAAATACTTCAACTCCTGAAACATAAGCAACCAATCAAGATCATTGGTCATTCAATGGGTGGAGTTCTGGTAAGGGATTTCATGGCCATGCATCCCGAAACATGGGCTAACCTTAATGAATCGGCTGGTTTCAGGCTTGTTTTTATGGGTGCTCCTTTAGGAGGGTCGTTCAGAATTCCAGCGGTATTATTTGGATATGATGATATCATAAAAAAACTGGCAGCAATTGATCAGGTTCATTCGAGAAAAGAACTGGTTCAAATATTTCTTGGATTTAAGGGCATACTTGGTTTACTGCCTGAACCCGATGAGAAATATGATTTCACAAAAACAGAAACATGGAAGGACATGCAAAGCGGCGTAAATGACCCGCAATGGCCTTTGCCTACACAGGCTAACCTGCAATGGTTCAAAGATTATCGTGAGAAAGTGAAAAAAATTACAGCCGAAGACCTGAAAAATGCCGTATATATAGCAGGTAGGGATAAAGCAACTGCCTGCGGTTATAAAATTAATGAAAGAGGCAAGTATAAAGAACTAGTGTTTTTAAGCACAGCCGAAGGAGATTACAGTGTTACCTGGGAAAGCGGAATACCAAAATCAATGATTGAAAACAACAATGTTTATTATGTTGATGTAACACATGGCTCACTTGCAAATGAACCAGCTATGTTTGCCGGTATCAGTGAAATTCTTGAAAACGGAAATACCAATTTATTCAGTAAAATAAAACCGGTGGTCAGAGGTGCAGAAAAAGTTTTCCCAATGCCGGTATATCGTGATTTTGATCTTTCAGAATATGGCATTGAAAAAACTTTACTCGGACTTGGCGAGAAAAAAACAATTGAGATCAGCAGAGCACCAATACGGGTAACAGTAAGCAAGGGCGATCTGCGCTACGCAAGTTATCCGGTGCTGGCAGGTCATTTTGAGGATGATGGTATTTTATCAGCAGAAAAAGTAATAAATAACCATCTGAATGGTATGCTCAGTCATAAGCATACACTTGGTATTTATCCCGGTCCTATAGGTACCAGCGAGGTATTTCTGTCAAATCAGGAAACTTTTAAAGGAGCTATAATAATTGGTTTAGGAATACCCGGCAAGATAACTGCCAATGAACTGGCACGATCAGTTGAACAAGGCGTGGCAAATTACTTGCTTCACGTTAGAATCAACAGTTCCAATAATCCATCACCCGATAAAAATACCGGATATATTGGAATTTCAACCCTGATGATAGGATGCGGTTATGGAGGTCTTTCAATTGAAGATTCAATTAAGGCTATTTTGCTTGGAATCCAGAATGCAAATCTTAAGATCAGGAACCTTAAACTTGAAGGCTGTCGTGAAATTGAACATATCGAATTTGTTGAGATCTATGAAGACAAAGCAGTGAACTGCTTTTATATTATCAGTAAAATTGAAAAGGAAGAAAATAAAACATACAGTATAATAAGAGAAAGCAAAGGGATTAAAACATTACTGGGTTCGAAAAAAAGGATTCCTATTGACAATACTGAGAGTTGGTGGAACAGGATAACAATTTCCCAGGTACGTGATGGTGATATTATAAAAACTCTGAAATTCAACGTTTCGACCGGTAGTGCAAGAGAAGAAACAAAAGAGCTACCGGGCACCCCAGCCCTCATCGAAGGTATTATTGAAGAAATGTCAACCCATAAACAATGGACACCGGAAAGAGCTAAGACAATTTTTGAGCTTATAATTCCCAATGATTTTAAAGCTTATTTAAAACGTCATGGCAACATCAGTCTTATAGTTGACTCTTATTCAGCAACATATCCTTGGGAGCTTTTGCAGGACGAAATCAGAAACGATGTAAAGGATAGTAAACCCATATGTATAACATCGGGAATGATAAGACAGCTTAAAACTGATAAATATCGTTCTTCAATAAAAACCGTTCAAAAGAACAATGCACTTATCATTGCTGATCCTGACCTGAAAGGATTTACAAGCCAGTTGCCGGGAGCTTTGAAAGAGGGTCAGGAAGTAGCACACTTACTGGAAGAGCAGAGTATGGAAATAACCACCAGCTTTAAAGGAAATCATTCTGAGATAATTGAAAAATTATTTAGCAATGATTATAAAATCATTCACCTTTCAGGACATGGGGTTTTTAATGAAGATGTTTCAAAAGGGTCGGGAATGATCATTGGCAAAGACCTTTACCTGTCAACAAGAGAGATTATACAAATGTCGAGCACTCCTGATCTGGTATTCGTTAACTGCTGCCACTTAGGCAAAACCAGTGGTATAGCTGAAGAATTGTATCAACAGCGTTATAAACTGGCAGCCAACATAGGAACCCAACTCATCAATAACGGAGTTAAATGTGTGGTTGCTGCAGGCTGGGCTGTAAACGATGATGCTGCACTTGAATTTGCAAGAGTATTTTACAAACGCATGTTCGAAGGATTCAATTTTGGCGATTCAATAAAGGAAGCAAGACGTTCTGTTTTCGAACAATTCAGCTATACTAACACCTGGGGTGCATATCAGTGTTACGGTGACCCGTTTTATAAATTTGATATTCAGTCGTATGAACAAAAATCCGCAGAAATAGAATATATGATAGTTCAGGAAGCCGAAGTTGATCTTGACAACCTGCTCAATGAAATTGAACTGGGTGAAAGAACCACTCAGGAATACCTTGAAAAACTGAATCAGATAATAAAGGCTGTAGAAAGAGGCAATATCCGGAATATAACGGTAACAAAGCTTGAAGCATTGATTTATCGTGAATTAAAGGAATATGATAAGGCTGTTGAAAAGTTTGAAAATCTTATGCTCATGGATAGCGTAACCTCTTCAAATTCGCTTGCCGGAGTGTTTCTGAACACTAAAACCAAGCTAATACTCGAAAATTCAAAGAAATATCCTGACCGTAAAAACGAATACCTTATTGAGTTAAACAAACTAAGCAAAGATTTTGAAACTCTGATAAGTTATAGTCCAACGGCTGAAAAAATAAATATGCTGGGCAGCACATACAAACGTCTGGCTTACCTTTCGGAAAAAGAAGAAAAGAAGGCTTCATATCTGAATGCAGCAAGACAATACCGGAATTCATATATAAAAACCCCGAAATGGTATTCACTTATAAACTGGTTATCGCTCGAAAGCACTTTTGTAAGATCAAAATGGCATAAATGGGGTTCGGATAAAAATGACAAAAATGAAAATATTGGATACCAGTTGCCAACTACCAATGAAGCCATACAAATGCTGGAGGCTATGAAGGTTAAGGTTGCATCAAACAAGGAGCATAAAAGTTATTGGGATATGATTGCAATACTAAACCTTGATTTGACAAGATACATCATTGAGTTTGAGTCGTCAGACAGACAAGCAGAGCTTGATATTATAAGACAGAAGATAATTAGTCACTGGAAGCTTGCTGGTTCTAAAGGAAAACGTTTTGCTGAGGTTGAGCATCTCGATTTTCTTAGCGATGCAATTCCCGGTAAACAGGATAAACTAAAAAAAGAACTTGAGCGTCTTAAAGCAAGTCTGGAACAGCTTATATGAATAATAACTATTAAATCAACCTTATATTAACTCATTAAATCCATTAATTATGACAAAGTATTTTGATATTCACAATCATTTATTTAATAAGCATTTTCTTGCAAAAGAACTGCTTTACAGACTCATGAAAGAGTTTAAAAAAATTATCACTGATCAGACAACATCAGAACGGGATATTAGATCAATTGTTAATAAGGTTCAGAATGCAATTACGGCAATGAAACGGATTTCGTATGCATTGAAGGTTTTTGGCATGAATAATTCAATCGCAATTTACGAAGAACTGGATAAAATTTATAACGGAGAATTTATCCTCACCCCTCTGACTTTTGATCTTACCTATTGTTTTGCACCTACACCCGACAGAGATGGCAACATTACAAGGGAACCCGAATTAAAATCAGTTTTTGAAACCGAAATGCAGGAAGTTTTTGAAGAATTAGAGCAGGGAACACTCCAATTGTCGCGTGATTATACTTCTGCGGCAAGTGAAGAGGAAAATGAGCTATGGGAAGAATATAATGATGTAAAGGCACAATTCCTGAAAGATGCAGCAGAATTACATTTACAGGATACTGAAAATATAAGGCTGATGGAAAAAGATCGTGGCATAGGTGATTTGCCGGATATTTTTGATGGATTCGGCGAACAGATAAAACAAATTACCGACCTGAAAGACCATCCTGATTATAAGGATATGATCTATCCATTTCTTGCTGTTGATCCCCGAAGGCCAGGAATTCTGGATTATGCCAGAAACAATGTAGGAAAAGGAAAACTTTTTGCGGGTATCAAGTTGTATTGTCCTAATGGGTACTCACCTACCGATCCTTTACTCTTTGGAAAAAATAATGACAGGGATGGTTTGTATGCCTTTTGCGAGGATAACGGAATTCCGGTTACAGCACATAATTCAGATGGTGGTTTTGCAACCCTGGCAGACTATGTTTATATCAATGGATTAATACATATAAATGGCGTACTATACCAGAGTAATAATGAGCGTGTGATCTTCACAAAAAAGGTCATTGAATCCAATGGAGTTTACGAAAGGGCTATAACACTTAATCATCCTTTGATCTGGGAAAAGGTAGTGGAAAAATACCCGGGTTTAATCCTGAATTTAGCGCATTTTGGCGGTGGCAAACAGCTTAACGCTGCCATTGATGATCCGGATAACGAAACTCTGTGGTGCAATCGGATAATAGCACTGGTTAAAAATCCGGACTATAATGTATATACAGATGTTTCGTGTTTTACTGAGTTCGATATTTTGAAGAAATTTTATAAAAGCCCGGTTTTTCAGAAAATAAAACACCGCGTCCTTTACGGGTCGGATTATACGTTGCTTCTGCTTTTTGAGAACGATTTTAAGAATAATGTAAAGCAATTTAAAGAACTGTTTGGTAATGACTTTCTAACAATAGCCGGAACAAATCCGGCAGAGTTCCTCAAATATGTTATTTAGTCAAGCCTTACAAAGCCCATTTACTTTGTTTTTGTTCATAAATAAGATCAAAAACAGGCAGGAATAATTTGTTAAAGGAGAGGCAAAATGATAAATTTCACTTAATCATCATCCTTTTGAATTCAAATGAAACAGCGGCAAACAGACAAGTATTGAAAAACTGATCAAACAATAGTTCTTTGTCAGACAGTACTGACTGAAATAAAACCCCGTCGCAGGTTAAAAAACCTTGGCGGGGTTTTGTTTTTCAATAATCTTATTGCGCAATTTGCTACTATTTAGATTCTTAAGCACTATTATATTTTGTTAACAGATTACAAAAGGTCTGCTTAAGTATAAAATAATGTGGTAAAATATTATGTCAATATGATTTATATTGAATCACCATTATATTATGCGAATGAGAAAGAATTAATTTATTTTTTATTTATCTCATGAATACACACTGTCTCTAATGGTTAATAGCATATTGCAGACAAACAATATAATCAACAAAGTGCAATAAGTAAAGGAAATTAAAAAAAATATCCCAGGTATTGACTATTTTGGAAATATTTACTAACTTAGCGGGTTAATTCATGATTTTAAAATTCATAAACCAATGATACCGGTTTCTTTTCATTCTGACCATGAACCGTCTTAACTATGTTATTTCATTGTTACTGACAATTAAGTAACCATATGTATATTCATATATTATATTTTAATTATTTAACAAAAAACCAAGATTATGAAAAAATTAATTACTCTGTTAATAGCATTAGTTTTTATAATGCCTGAATTATTTGGAGAACTCGTAACGGTTAGTTTGGATGACGGAACTAAGAGTAAAAATATATTTGAAAACCAAAACTCCTATTATACATACTATACTAACCAAAATGTACAGGCTGATTGTAAATATGGTAACATAAGTACATGGACGGAATCAAAAAATTTTAAATCTAATTGTGAAGCATTTTCTTTACCATTTAATGAAGATTTTACAGAGGTAACTTATGGTTCACTACCTGATTGCTGGTCAGTTATAGGTGAGGGACCAGACAACTGGTGGGTTCAGGATAGTGATGAAGCCGGAGGTATAGTACCTGAAATGCAATTTAACAGTTGGCCTGAAATTGACGGAACTTCAAGGTTGATAACTCCATCAATATCTACTGGTGGTGCAGGTAAGTTTATTATATCATTCAGACAATATTTATATGACGAAAATGATTTCACGGGTGAATATATTGCAGTTGAATACTCAATTGATGATGGAAATAGTTGGGAAGAGATCTGGCATTACGATTGTTATGCAAGCATGGCACCAACATTAACTGAAGTTGTTTTTGAAATCCCGTCTAAGTCTGATGAGTTTTTAATTGCATTTAAGTTTAATGGTAATTCCTATAATATTTACTATTGGTACATTGACAATATTGTAATTGAAGTAGCTCCTACCTGCATAAGACCTACTGCGCTTACTGTTTCAGATATCAATCAAACCAGTGCAATAATTAGCTGGACACCACGAAGTGGAGAAACTGCCTGGAATTTGAAATACGGTCCCCTCGGATTTGATCCTGATACACAAGGGAACTCTGTTGATGCATTTGTAATAAATAGTTGTACTATCTCAGGATTAAATTCCAATATACTATATGATGTATATGTGCGTGCTGTTTGTGACGAAGAAGATGTAAGTGCATGGTCAGTAAAGAAAACATTTAGAACACTTTGTGATCCGGTTAATTTACCATATATTGAAAACTTTGATAATGTTACTACACCTGATATTCCTGATTGCATGACGGTGACAGATAAATATGGATTTGGTATTTGGGCTACATGGCATACTATTGACTGGCTAAGTAGATCCGAACCAAATAGTATGGCAATATTTCATAATTTTTCTTTACCCCTGGATGAATGGTTCTTTACTCCCGGATTAAATCTTACCGGTGGCAATACTTACATAGTTGAATTTTATTATCTTGTTAATTATGAAATTTCTAGTTCTGAAGAACTTGAGGTTAAATGGGGAACTGCTCCAAATGTAGATGGAATGACAAGCGAAAGGATATGGTACGATGAAGACTTTATGGGTGAAGATTATGTTTTGGCAACTGCTGTATTTACTCCTGAAGAGGATGGTGTATATTTTGTAGGTTGGCACGCATCCAGCGATATAAATTATGGGTTATCAATTTATGTTGATGACATATTTATTGATCTTGCTCCAACTTGTCCCAAACCTACTGCCCTTACCGTTTCAGATATCACTACAAACAGTGCAAAAATTGACTGGACTAAGGGTGGTAATGAAACAATGTGGAATTTGAAATATTATAAGGTTGGAATAGGTGATACAGTTTTCATTAACAATATAGAAAAACCTTATACGTGTACAGATCTTACTCCAGGTACCAATTATGCATTTATGGTTCAGGCTGATTGTGGCGATGGCGACGTAAGTATGTGGTCAGTAATAAAGACTTTTGTAACACTTTGTGAAGCAATTTCTGATCTGCCATGGACTGAAAGTTTTGAAAATGTTACTATTCCTGACTTACCTGTTTGTTGGCTCAATGAAAGTGGTATGTGGCATACCGCCAATAATGTTGACTCACCATATGATGCTAATGCCAGAACCGGAGAACAATTTTTACGTGAATATTTTTGGGCAACAAATTCATATATTTGGACACCTGGTTTTGCTATTCAGGCTGGGAAAACTTACGAGTTTTCATTTTGGTGGGCTGGTGATGGATATTCAAACTGGAAAGGTGATGTGTTTTTGAATCATTTCCAGACTTCAGAAGATGCAACGCATATTGCAAATTTTGTTCAACCCGGTACTTATACAACAAAAGTATACGCTCAATTTTTATACAGTTTCGTACCTGAATCTGATGATATCTATTATTTTGCAATAAGGATTAGTTCATCATGGCCAGCTAGGCTTATATCTTTTGATGATTTTGAATTCAAAGCAATACAAACCGGGCCTTCGTTGAATCCGACTTATTCCGGTAAACTTGTCAAAAACTGCTATGATGCACTTGGAGTAATGACAATTCAAAATGCTGTAATAGAAGAAGGAACTAATACAGAGCTCAAGGCAGAAGTGAGCATTGTTGCTACTGACTTTACAGTTGAAGCCAATGCTGTGGCATACTTGTATGCCGGTGAGAATATTGTACTTGGCGAAGGTGTTCATGTAGCTCAGGGTGCTAATTTCATCGCCGCTATTATGGATGAAATTGAATACTGCACTAAATCTGCACCTATCGTTGCAGCTGAACCGGAAGAAATTGCACCCTCAGTCATTAACCCTAAAGAAATGGATGCAATGTTCACCATATTCCCGAATCCTACTACCGGACGCTTCACATTGATGATGAAAGAAGCTGATGATGCTTCGGTAATTAATGTTGAGATATTTGGTTTGATGGGTGAAAGAGTACTGCAAACACAGCTCTTTGGTCAAAATCAGTATGAGTTTGATCTGTCAGATAGTCCCAAAGGTGTTTATATTGTACGCGTACTTAGCGGCAAACAGACAAGTATTGGAAAACTGATCAAACAATAGACCTTAGTCAGTCAAAACTGACTAAACAAAAACCCCGCTGTAGGTTAAAAAAACCTCCGGCGGGGTTTTTTAATAAGGCGCTTCGGGAGCCTCAGCACCCGGGGTAATACGATTTGTATTTACAAAATAGTCCAAACTGTTTTGTAAATTTACAAACGTAATGCCGATGGTTTAAATATATAGAACAATCGAGCAAAGCGAAAATTGGTCTATTATATTTTTCCATTCGGTATAACAGCCCTGTAGGGGCTATATATTGGTAGAAAATCGTACAAATTCCATCCTCAAACCCTAAAAGGGTTTAATGATTAGAATTTTGGTAGTGCTCTTTGCCATTAGTAAACTCTGAAAGGGTGGCATGTTTATAACACGTGTGGTACTCTATGCCACTCACAAACCCCGAAGGGGTTTAATAACAAATGAATGATGAAGAATGAATTGAAACCGGCTAAAGCCGGTGGCAACTCAATATCACATTATCATTAAATGAAACAGGATTACGCCATCCATTGAGTTCGCAGACGCTTTCGTGGCTTAAGGATTATAATACCGATTGGAAAAATATAAATCGTACTACCGGATTGAAAGATTTTCCGGCGGAATAATAATTTTCAATGGCTTGCTGAAGCATTTCAGTATTTGGTTTATATTTGTCAATCTTTTGTTGATACTATTTTAAATTCTCGCCTATGAAAAAAACCTTGTTTTTTCTTGCATTTTTTGTAACACTTTCCTTATCAGTACTTTCACAAGAAAGGAGCATATCAGGAACAGTGATTTCTGCCGATGATGATCCATTGATTGGTGTCACGGTTCAGATAAAAGGAACCACCATCGGTACAGTAACAGATATTGACGGGAAATTCAGCCTTGCAGGCGTTACATCTGAAACCGTTCTTATAATAAGCTTTATTGGATTTCAGACCCTTGAAATTCCTGTAGATAATAATCTCGTCTTTAATATCAAGCTTGAAGAAGTGGTTCAGCAACTTGAAGAGGTTGTTGTTACAGCTTTGGGTATCACACGCCAGAAACGTGAAATAGGTTACTCTACTGAAAAGATTGACAGTGAAGTAATTGGAGGAGGACGTGCTCCCAATATCCTTAATGCTATTTCGGGGCGTTCGGCTGGAGTTCAGATCTCACAGGGCGATGGAGTGGAGGGAGGTACCACCCGTATCGTTATAAGAGGAAATAACAATATTGGAACTGATAATCAGCCTCTGATTGTAGTTGATAATATTCCGATGGAAAATGTGCCTGGACTCACTGACATCGGAAGAGGCGTTGACTGGGGCAGTGTGATTAGCGATTTAAATGCTTTTGATATTGAAAACATCACTTTGATGAAGGGTGGTGCTGCATCGGCTCTATATGGTTCCCGAGGTGCAAATGGTGTACTTTTTATTACAACAAAACGGGGATATCGTCAAAAAGGCATTGGCGTTACATATAATATGGATTACCGTTTTACTGAACCATATCGCTATCGTGAAGTGCAGAATGTGTATGGACATGGTGGACCAATTTCGTTAACGCCTCCAACATTTCCTATGTCGGGCGACACCCTTTTATATCCCGGAATTTATGGCAATGAGAATCTTATTCTGAATCAGGAAGGACTAACATCCAGCACTTCGGCTGAATTTGGATATTATGGTTCGGCTGTATCGTGGGGTCCTAAAATGGAAGGTCAGATGGTGAAGTGGTGGGATGGTCAAATGCGCTCCTATTCGCCTCAACCCGACAATATTCGTATGCCATATCAGAATGGTTATACTGTAACTCACAATATAGCCGCAACTGGTGGCGGAGACAAAGGTACTATGCGTGTTTCAATTACAAGACAGGACAATAAGCCCATTGTTGAAAACAGTAATTTCAACCGCACGACTATCAATTTAGGTGCTAATTTAACTATCAGCGACAAACTCCGGGCTGATCTAAGCATGTCGTTCATTAATTATCAAAGACTTAACAGCCCTATGCTTGGTGAAGATGCAAGTTCATTTAACAAGGGTCTTCTTTATTCATGGCCAAGAAGTTATCAGGGAATTGACCGCTTGTATTATGAAAATTCCGATGGTTCGCAGAATCAACAGGACGGCTATCCTTTTCTTTATGTTAACAGAACACTCTGGTGGGAATATTTCAATAATAACACTACATTAAACCGTGATAAATACACAGGAGCTCTTACTCTCATTTATGATATAGCACCATGGCTTAATGCGCTTGGAAGAGTGGGGCGTGATTTCACGATCGAGCAATTTGAAACACGGCATAAACCCACTGATCCACTTGGATTGCTTGATGGTTATTACAAAAATGGATTATCCAGAAACCGGGGAGATAATTACGAATTCACTATAGCAGCTTTCAAGGATAATATAGCTAATACAGGCTTGAATGTACGTTTAACTGCCGGAGCCAACCGTTGGGATCAGAATTATTATATGATACGCGGACACTCAGGATTATGGTATTATCCAAATATGTACACCTTCTTTAATTACACTGATAACCAGTATATGACTGATGAGGATAATAATACTTTTGTTACACAATTTGGCAATTCAGTTAGTTCAATGGTCCCTGAAGAAGGTATTGTAAGAAAGCGTAACAACTCGATATATTCATTTCTGAACCTTTCATACAATGATTTCATTTTCCTTGAACTTACAGGGCGAAACGACTGGTCGTCAACATTGCCTCCCGAGCAGAGTTCTTATTTTTATCCTTCATTATCGTTAAGTTTTATACCTACCGAAGCCTTTAACCTTCATGATCATATTCCCTGGCTTAATTTCATGAAATTACGAGGTGGTATTGCTCAAACTGCCACTGATGCCGATCCCTATTTACGTAATTTTTATTTTGATACCCAACGTTTTGGAGGACAGCAGTCTTCGTCATTTCCTGATATCATACCTCCGCTTCTGCTAAAGCCACAAAGGGTTAATTCTTATGAAGCAGGATTGAATTTAGGTTTTATTGAAAACCGTATTGATCTGGATTTCACATGGTATTACCTATATTCTTTTGACCAGATCATTCCAAACCTACCTTTGCCGGTATCATCAGGAGCGTCTTACATTATGACCAACGAAGGCATTCTGACAAACAAAGGTTTTGAACTGATATTGAATACGGTTCCAGTTCAGAACAGGCATTTAACAGTAAAAACGGGATTTAATATTTCGCATAACCGCAATAAGGTTGTCAGTCTTGGTGGTGGAGCCGATACTTATATTTTGGCTGATATATGGGGATTGAACGGTCCGGCAATGATACTTCGCGAAGGAGATAGCTACGGAACCATAAGTGGATATGATTATATTTATGATGATAAAGGAAATCGCGTGGTTAATGATGCCGGAACCAAATATCTGATCACTGACAGCCGTGTCCCGATTGGAAATGCCGCACCTTATTTTATTGGCGGATTGAACCTTTCAATAAATTACAAGAATCTGAGATGCAATGCTTTAATTGATACTAAATGGGGTGGCGAAATTTATTCGGGAACTTATGTAATTGGACTTCAAACCGGTCAAAGCCCCGAAACATTGAAAGAAAGAGATGGTGGCGGCTTGCCTTATACTGATCCTGACGGGAATACAAGCAATATTGGTATTGTTTTGGAAGGAGTTCATGAAGACGGAACTCCAAATACTACCGTAGTTCATTATTATTATAAATATCTGCCTAATGCCGGAGGCTGGGGAAAATTCGTTTCAACTCCAGGGATTCTTGAAAACACATGGGTAAAAATGAGGGAGATCTCACTCTCTTACACTTTACCGCCAAAGATCATAAAACGTTCCGGTGTATTTCAAAATCTAATGCTTACCCTTACAGGTCGTGATCTGTTTTATATCTATACTACCCTTCCCGATAAAATCAATCCTGAAGGAATTATGGGTTCAGGAAATGCACAAGGCTTTGAATGGGCTTCGTTTCCGGGAACCAGATCATTTATCTTTGGAATTAGTGCTTCATTTTAACCAAAATTTTAATAAAGATACGACAAAATGAAAAAACTCCATTATATTTCACTCTCAATTTTAACGGCATTCTTAATACTTACAATTTCCTGTACAAAAGATTTTGATGATATTAATACCAATCCGCATGGTTTTACAAATGCAAGCGATGGTTCGTTGTTCAACAGTATTCTGGAATCATTGCAACCGGGCTGGGACGAACAGTTTTATATTTATAACGAAATATTTTACAAGCAAACTCAACTTGCAGCACTTACCAAAGAAGCATGGGGTAATTATACAATAGGAACTGAAGATATATGGTCAAAATACTATAAAACTTTGCCCGAAATAAGGGAACTGGAAAAAAGATTTGACAGCTACGAAGTTTCGCCGGGAGTTACTAATATGAAAGCAATGCTTAAGATTCTGTTTGCTTTTAAAACTTTAAAAGTAACAGATCTTTTCGGTGACATTCCATTTTCTGAAGCCGGTTACGGATTTCACAAACCTGAACTTTTAAGGCCGAAATATGATAAACAGCGCGATATTTATCTTGAAATGCTTGAGGAACTTGAATGGGCAGCAGAAAATATTGAACTTAACCCTCAGAGTGCCGAACCTTTTACTACATTTCGTGAATTTGACAAACTGTTTGGTGGGGATATGCTGAAATGGCGAAAATTTGCCAACTCACTCAGGCTGCGTCATGCAATGCGTATATCAGAGAAAGAGCCTGAAATAGCCGGTGCCATAATCAAAGAAATATTAGAGGACAACAAACCGGTATTTTATGGTTATGACTTTATTACACCCAAACTTGAAAGTGCCTGCTTATGGCCTTCTGCTATGGGATTTAAAAACGAAAGTCTGAACTGGTCGTTCCGCGAACATAATAATCTGCGAATGGGCTCAAATATCTGGCATAAATTTTCAACAAATAATAATACTGATGGATCAGGGATCTTTGACCCAAGGGCTTATATCTTTTTTGAAACTAACAATCAGAATAAATGGGTGCCTTATCCTCAGATACCTGATAACACTACACTCTCATCAGGTGGAATTCCTTATAGTACACATCGGGATCAGATAGGTGCTTACCAGATAAAAGGAGAGAATAATATTTACTCACCTTTTAATTATTTTCTGATAAGAGATGAGGATTATATGCCTGTTATTCTGATTACCGGTGCTGAGATTCATTATATAAGAGCAGAAGCTTATTTTCGTGGCATTGGAGTAGCCATTGATAAAACAAAGGCTGAAAATGAATATCTGAATGCTATTAATGCTTCTGTAGAATGGTGGATGGATATAGCTAAAAATTCACGGCTTCCGGTTTCGGGATTAACATTCCCTGAAATGATATCCATTCCACAAGCACTTACTTCCGCATCAGTTCAAATGCATTATGGTTTCTGGAATGTCGGGTCTGATGACGAAAAGCTTTCATTTATCTATACACAATGGTGGATTGATGCATTCAGACAGCCTGCCGAAGCCTACTCATTGATGCGCCGCACAGGCAAAACTCCTCATGAAGGTAGTCTTGAAACTCATTACCGCCTGCCCTACCCTCCATCAGAACTTGAATTTAATTTTACAAATTGTTCTGAAGCTATTGCAAGACAAGGAGGTGACGCATTCAATACAAAAATATGGTGGATCCCTTAAAACACAAATTAATGTTAGAGCTATTCAATAAATAAACATTTGATTACAACAATATAGAAAACTCTTTTATTAACATCAAAAAATTTTAAGTCATGGAAAAAATGAACAAAAAAATCAGATTATTGCTCGCTGTCTTTTTCAGCCTTCAGTCGCTGTTGCTTTTTTCTCAAAGCAACCAATACCTTCATTTCGACAAGGTAGATGACTATGTGATCCTGCAAGACGGATCTAAATATTTTTCAGGAAGTACCCGTTTGACAATAACCGGATGGTTTTATTGTGACGAGCTTAGCTATGGGCAGGGTTTTATGGGTTTCAGGTCGGGTTCAGGTAATGCCGAATTTTATTTAATTATGCTCAATAATGGTATTCTTGAATGCAGACTTAATTCAACCACAGGTTTGCACGAATATGTTTCGCCTGCAAATACTGTTATACCACAAACCTGGCAGCATATAGCATGGGTTTTTGATGTGAACACCATAAAATTATATGTGAATGGATTTCTAAAAGGCAGCAAAGCAGCATCAGGAGTGTTTCAGGGAGACAATACCCCGTTTGCCATCGGAAAAAGTACCCTTGCCGGTTATAACTTTGTGTTTGGCGGAAGGATTGATGAAGTAAGCGCATGGAACAAAGCTCTCAGTCAGGAGGAAATTCAGGATATGATTGAAAACGAACTTACCGGTAATGAATCGGATTTGCAGCTTTATTATAAATTCAATCAAGGTGAACCTGGAGGTGATAACACATCTATCACTCATTTAATCAGTGAGATTGGCAATGGAGAACGCGATGCCGAATTAATGAATTTTGCTCTTATAGGACCTACTTCCAATTTTAATGGTACTCTTGCACCTGGTTATCAAGCTATTTCATTTCCTCAGATAGCAAATCATTTGAGTACTGATCCTCCTTTTGCAATTGAAGCTACATCAACTTCCGGACTCGAAGTATTTTTTGAAGTTGTTTCCGGTCCTGCAACGATAAACGGAACCATAGTTACACTTACCGGAGAAGCCGGTGAAGTACGCATAAAAGCTACTCAACCCGGAAATGAGCATTTTACTCCTGCTATTCCAATAATAAACAGCTTTATGGTTCTGGATCCTTCTACTTTTGTTCCGTTAATCAATCCCAGAACTCCTCTCGCAGGAGATGTTTATATCCCTGAATTATCTCCAATCCAACTTGTTACTCGTGCAAGCATAGATTATCCTGAGCTTTTTATGGTTACAAACGTTAGGTTTATAGTAAATAATCAAACCATACAGGCAAATGATGCGTTGAACAACGGATATTATTCAGTATGGTGGACACCTCCTTCGCATGGAACATTTGCCATAACTATTGAGGCTGATAATAATTACGGAGCCACTGCTATTGAAACCTACAATATTAATATTCAGGCAAATGTGCAGAATATGGAAAAAATAGCATTTGAAGGTGTTTGGATAAGTCCCTCAAATGTAGTACAAGTAGTTGAAGCTGAACTACCATCCTTCCTTGGAGCTTTTGATCAGGTTATGGCTCATCTTGAAGTCAGTTGTCCTCCCGGTGGCTGTGGAGAATGGGACAGAATAGCCAGTGTTGAAGCTCAAGGTCATGATGGGCAATGGATTGAAATAATACGCTACATCACTCCTTACGGAGTTGCCTGCAATCACACTATTAATCTTACCGATTATATTTCAGTATTAAACGGCAAGGTCAATTTCAGAGTAAGCTGTAATACTCTTGATAATGGTTTTGTTTATAAATTATCACTTTCGTACAGAGCAGGAAATCCTCAGTATCTGTACAGCAATTTGCACAAGGTCTGGAAAGCAAACTATCCTTTCGGTGATTATGCCAATTTGCAACCTGTTGAGGAATGGAATTTTCAGTTTCCTCAAAACACAATGGGAGCTACATTAAAACTAGTTTCAACCGGTCATGGATGGGGAGACCTTAACACCGGTAATGCTGCTGAATTTTATCAAGCTACACATCATATCTGGGTTAATGGAGCACAAACTTTTGCCCAGCACAACTGGAGTGTATGTAATCCCAACCCCGATGGTTGCCAGCCACAAAATGGAACATGGTATCACAACAGAGCCGGATGGTGTCCGGGATCAATTGCACCCTGGTTTGACTTCAATATGAATACGTTTATTGCCAATGGAAATATTGACTTGAAATATGTTTTCTATGAAGGTTATGTTGACTATTGCCATCCCAATCATCCGGATTGTATTACAGGAGTTACCTGTTCCGATTGTAATGATGGCTTCAACCCTCAACTGGAAGTTGCCTGTTATCTGGTCTTACATTCAAACTCTCATTCCGGATTGTTGACAGGAGACGCTAATGGCGATGGTATCGTAAATATTATTGATGTTGTAACAACAATGAATTATATAATGGGTTTTAATCCCGATCCTTTTATATTTGAAAATGCTGATGCAAATAATGATGGGATTGTTGATATTCTTGATGCTGTTGAAATTGTTAACATTATTATTGGATCCCAAAAATAGTTAATCAGGCAGTTTATGAAAAATACAGAAGCCTGACAATACTATGATATGATTGTATATCTGCCCTGTTTTCAACCAGTAACACAAACTGAAAACAGGATTAATAGTTAATTCTGACAGCAATTTCAGAATTAAGCCGCGTTTTTGGTTTTAAGCCGGAAAGAATCATATATTTGTGGATTCAATATCCATTTGATATGATCTCATTCACTCTAAACGGCAAAACCGTTGAATATCAGGATAATCCTGATAAAAATTTGCTTGATTTTCTCCGAAAGGATCAGCATCTTACAGCTACAAAAGATGGATGTTCTGGTCAGGGTATCTGCGGAGCATGCACTGTAGAGATAAATGGTGAGGCTAAGCTTGCCTGTCTTACAAAAATGAAAAATCTGGAAGGTGCTGAAATATTCACTATGGAAGGTTTTCCTGAATATGTTGTGGAAACCATTGCCAAATCGTTTGTAAACAAAGGAGCTGTACAATGCGGATTCTGTATCCCGGGTTTTATAGGAAGAACAAAAATATTGTTGCAGAAAAACCCTACGC
Organism: uncultured Bacteroidales bacterium; assembly: GCA_964550455.1. Lineage (GTDB taxonomy): Bacteria > Bacteroidota > Bacteroidia > Bacteroidales > JAAYJT01 > JAAYJT01. Next base: position 126,106 of record CAZJZG010000001.1, read on the forward strand.
CATCATTACAAGAAATTCGCCATGCAATCAAGCCGCATATATGTCGCTGTACCGGATATAAAAAAATTGAAGAAGCCATTTCTGATTCCGGTGAAGCACTTTTAACAAACCGAAAGTCTGAAATTGCATACACATCAGCAAAGGTGGGCGTTACTTTACCCAAATATCAGGCTTATGAAACCGCTTTGGGAAAAAGGAAATTTGTGGACGACATGTTTATTGAAGGTATGCTTTATGCAGCCTTGAAATTCAGCGATCATCCAAAAGCAATCGTAAGAAACATTGATTATTCTCAGGCACTTAAGCTCCAGGGTGTTCATCGTGTATTCACTGCTGATGATATCCCCGGCGATCGTAAAGTTGGATTGATCCTAAAAGATTGGCCGGTTATGACAGGCAAAGGCGAAACCACTCATTATATTGGAGATGTCATTGCAGGCGTGGTTGCTGACACTGAGGAGATTGCACGAAAAGCTACTGAGCTTATCAGGGTGGAATATGAGATATTAAAACCAGTTACTGATGTTTTTGAAGCTATTGAAGGCGAGAGGGTGCATCCCGAAAGACCAAATCTGTTTGAAACCACTTATTTCAACAAAGGAAATGTTCAGGAAGTTTTTGACAATGCTGCATTTATTTCAGAGGGTTTTTATGAAACCCAGCGCATAGAACATGCATTTCTGGAAAAAGAAGCAGCTATTGCCCTTCCCGACGATGACGGAGGCTTGATTTTATACAGTCAAAGTCAGGGGGTGTATGAAGACCGCCGTCAGATAGCTCCGGTTCTTGGAATTCAGGAAGAGAAATTAAGAGTTATTCAGGTTTCAAGCGGAGGAGGATTTGGAGGTAAGGAAGATCTGAGTATTCAGGCTCATGTTGCACTTTTTTCATATCTGCTTAAGAAACCGGTAAAATTAAGCCTTACAAGAAGCGAAAGTATCCGGGTTCATCCAAAGAGGCATCCGGTATTTATGGATATAGCCATAGCCGCTGATGAAAACGGACGATTAACGGGATTGAAACTTACAGCAACCGGCGATACCGGAGCCTATGCATCAGTAGGAGCTAAAGTAATGGAAAGGGTAGCCGGGCATGCTACAGGAGGATATTATATCCCAAATGTAGTTATTGAAGCCCGTACTGTTTACACAAACAATATCCCTTGTGGTGCAATGAGGGGATTTGGTGCAAACCAGGTAAATTTTGCCCTCGAAAGCTGTATTGATGATATTTGTAACAAAGGTGGATTTGACCGCTGGCAATTCAGATATAACAATGCATTGATTGACGGGTTGAGCACCTCCACAGGTCAAAAGGTTTATGGTGTAGGGATAAGAGCCTGCCTGAACGCAATAAAGGAAGATTACAAAAAAGCTGTATTTTGTGGACTTGCAACAGGGATCAAGAATTCAGGCGTGGGAAATGGATTGATTGATGAGTCGAAAGTGATTATTGAAATCATTTCGGATAAAAAAGTCATGATAAAACATGGCTGGACTGAAATGGGTCAGGGAGTGCATACAATTGCCATTCAGGCTTTATGTCAGGAAACAGGACTTGACCATTCGGTAATTGATGTAATAGTTGATACCAGCGCAGGAATTCCAACCGGAATGACAACCTCATCACGGGCTACTGCTTTGCTTGGTCTGGCAATTATAAATGCTGCTAAACCACTGAAAGAAGATTTAAAATCCAACACTCTTGATAAACTTGCCGGGAAATCCTATCGGGGTGAATTTATATGCGACTGGACAACAAAACCCGGAACTCCGGGAGTAGAGCAAATAACTCATTACTCATACGGATATGCCGCTCAGCTTTGTATTTTAGATAAAGAAGGAAAAATTGAGAAAATAATTGCTGCCCATGATGGAGGAAAAATCATTAATCCCATGCTTTTTGAAGGGCAGGTCCAGGGAGGTGTACATATGGGACTAGGCTATGCTTTAAGCGAAAATCTTCCAATGAGAAATGGTTTTCTGGTAAGTGATAAAATGAAGGATCTTAAAATCCTGAGGGCTCACGAAACCCCTGAAATAATTGTAAAGATGATAGAGGTCAAAGATCCTGTAGGACCTTATGGCGCAAAGGGAATCGGTGAAATAGGATTAGTACCTACCGCTGCTGCCGTAGCTAATGCTTTTTATTCCTTTGATGGGATAAAACGTAACAGATTGCCTTTGGAGCCAATAAAACAGCCGAATAAAGAAAAAAGGTGATAAAAATACTTTTTGATTCATTTATAAATATCTGAAACTCAATGTATTTCAAAACCCCCGGATTTCAAAATAATGCTAATCTCAATATAAATTCACAATGGCTCTAATTCTAAAAAACGCAATATACATTGACTGGGAAACCCTGGATTTCAAATCAACTCATATAATAGTTCCTGAACAGGAAACCCAGGCATTGATATTCACTGATAATCCTGATGAATACGAAAAAACCGGAAACACTCAGATAATTGATTGCAAGGGCAAATTTGTCACTAAATCATTTGCTGTCGGGCATCATCATGTTTATTCGGCTCTTTCGCGCGGAATGCCTGCTCCGTCAAAACAACCACGAAATTTCAGGGAAATACTTCAGTATATATGGTGGAATCTTGATAAAGCACTCGACAAAGAAACTATTGAAGCAAGCGCAATGGCTACTGCTATTGCATGTGCTAAAGCTGGGGCAACATTTGTGATTGATCATCATGCATCGCCGGGATATATTGAAGGATCGCTGGAAATAATCGCAAAAGCTTTCGAAAAAGCAGGTATAAATCATTTGCTGTGTTACGAAATAAGTGATCGTGACGGATCAGAGAAAGCGGTTCTGGGTCTTATAGAAAACGAAAGGCACCTGCAACAACATCAGGGGCTGGTTGGCCTGCATGCTTCTTTCACGATAAGCGACAATACTTTGAAAAGGGCAGCAGAGCTGGCTGTTAAATACAACACCGGTGTTCACATTCATGTAGCTGAAGACGAATACGATCAGCAGCATTGTGTTCAGACCTGCCGGAAAAGGGTAGTTGAAAGGCTGGCAGACTCAGGTGTTCTGGATTCATCAAGAACCATACTCGTTCATGCTTTACACCTTGATGACAACGAACGAAGTATAATAAAAAACAGTAAAGCTTATGTTGCTCAGAATATGGAAAGCAATCTGAACAACAAAGTTGGTTTATTCAATGGCAGAGGATTAGATCCTGCAAGGATAATGCTTGGAACTGACGGTATGCACAGCGATATGCTACAAAGTGCACAAAGCGCATTTTTTGTCGGACAGTTGGCTGATAATATCAACTACGTTTCTGCATACCAAAGATTACGGAATGTTCATCGTTATCTGAAAGCCAATAATTTCACCGGTGATGGAAATAATAATCTGGTTGTTCTCGATTACGAACCTCCTACTCCATTCAACAAAGAGAATTTTTTAGGGCATTTTATTTTTGGTTTGCGCTCAGACCATGTTTTACATGTAATAAGCAATGGTAAGTTAATTGTTAAAAACAGGGTCGTGCAAACGATTGATGAAGCTGCAACACTTGAATACACTCAATATCAGGCAAAGAGACTTTGGCAACAACTGGGCGCTTAAATTGTTATGTTTTTATGAATAATGAATGAAAAAAATCCTTTCATTTTGGTTATTTACTGTAATATCACCGGTTAATTCATTTTATTTGATAGTTTTGTGAGGTTTTTCTTAAAAAGTCAATAAAACAAATATTATAAATATTTCACCCAAAAATCAATTAATTAATAACCTTATTGCTTATGGCATTGCGCATGTATGATCTTTAGAACTTTTTCGCAAGTATTTCAACAGAACCTTGTCTAATGTGCCATATGCCTAAAAATACGGTTTTACTAAACATTTTTTCATGAACAGACTTTACACTTTTTTGCTTATCTGTGCTTTAACAGGAGTTTCAGTTTCTGCAACAGCCCAGAGTTGGGGAGATTACACACTTTACAGTACCGGAAACTCAACCAAAGCTTATCTTCTGAATATGAATGGTTCAGTATATCATACCTGGACATTTAATTCATCAAACAGAACAGGTTATTCATCATATCTGCTGCCAGGAGGTTATTTGCTACGAACTGTGGCATATAGCCCCAACTCGTTTTTTTCAGGGGGGCAAACCGGTAAACTACAGAAAGCTGACTGGAACGGGAATGTAGTATGGGAGTTTGTATACAGTACTACCAGCTATGCAATGCACCATGATATTTGCCCTATGCCCAATGGAAATGTGCTGCTAATTGCCTACGAGTCAAAAACTCCGGCACAGGCAAGTCAGGCAGGATGTTCGGCAAATACTACAATATGGTCAGAAAAAATTGTAGAAGTCAAACAAACCGGACCTACAACCGGAGAAATTGTATGGGAATGGCATTTATGGGATCATCTTGTTCAAAATATTAACCCTAACAAAGACAATTACGAAACAACCATTGTTGACCATCCCGACAGATTAAATATTAATTACAAAATTGCCAAAGACTGGCTACATGCGAACGGAATAGATTATAATCCCATCCTCGACCAGATCGTTTTCAGTTCACATAATCTGAATGAGATCTATGTTATTGATCACAGTACAACTACTGAAGAAGCAGCTACAGGTTCAGGAGGAAATTCAGGAAAAGGCGGCAGATTTTTATACCGCTGGGGCAATCCGGCAGCTTATCAGGCACAGGGAACTACTATTTTCAATATCGTACATGATGGGCGCTGGATTCATGACGGATCACCAAATGCAGGTTGGTTAGCTGCATTTAATAACAGAGGTGTTTCATCAATGCAATCGTCAATTGATCAGATTCAACCACCGCGTGAAGATTATAATTACACTATAACCCCGGGTGCTGCATATTTACCTTCTACATATACAATCAGGCATGCCTGTAACGGAGGAAGCTATGGGCAAGGAGGAAGCCAGACACTTCCAAATGGTAATTTACTTGTTACCATGACCACATCAGGGCTTATTTATGAAGTCAATGAAGTTGGTTCCACTGTATGGTCAAAACAAATAAACGGAATGGCAGCAAAAGCATACAGATATAGTGAACACTATATAAATAATTTACCGCCCGATATTCCGGAAATTTCAGTAGAGAATAACATTCTTGTTTGTACTGAAGCAGATACTTATCAATGGTATAGAAATGGCAACCTAATTGAAGGAGCAACAGAACAAACCTACCAGCCAACTGAAGAAGGTATATATCTGGTCAGAATTACTGATGAAGGGTATAATTTTTACGTACACTCAAAGGGAGTAGAATATGCTCCAACAGCTACCTGCAGTATTATAGCCGTACCAAACATACCGAAATATGGACAAATAAGTGGAACTGGAGTTTATTCGTATGGCGAAATTGTAACTCTGACAGCTTTACCGGAAGCAGTATGCAAATTCACATTCTGGTCAGAAAATGGCGATGTTGTATCAAGACAGCGTGAATACACCTTTGAAGTAACCAGTAATCGTGATCTAATAGCACATTTTGAATTAAAAGGTTTCGGTATTTCTTATGAATATGACCTTACTGACGGTGGCTACACAAAAGAAATATCGTTTTTAAACCATGACTTTAATAATGTTTTTAATACAATCCATGATAAAATTACCTTAAGCCCTAATCCTGCAAAAAACACTGTAACCATAAATGCTGGTAATGTATTAAGAACCGAGATACTTGATTTACAAGGTAATATGATTCCCGTTTTTTCAAATACATCTGTTCTGAACCTTGAAAATATTAAAAATGGGATTTACCTTTTAAGAATACATAGTGATAAAGGTATTTCAACTCAAAAACTAATCATACTCAAATAAAACCCATCAAAAATATCTAACCATGAAAAAACTCACATTTATTCTGCTGATGTTCCTTTCGGTCACAGCATTTGCCAAAAAAGTAAAATTTGCCGTTGACATGAGCTTTTTTGAAGTCAGTCCAAACGGAGTTCACGTAACAGGCAACTTCCAGGTTCTTGCCGGCTATCCCGAAGACTGGGACCCGGGTTCCACAACAATGGAAAGAGAAGGCGAAACTGATATATTCAGTGTAATTGTTGATATACCTGCTTTCCAGTTATACCAGTACAGATTCATAAATGGCGATCAGTTTTATGAAACCGAGTTTGTGCCTTTCGAGTCAAGAGTTGGTTATGACTTTAATGATAACCGATGGATTTATGTTGATTCATTAGCCAATGATACCACTTTTGTAGGTGCTGTTACATTTGGTGGCAACGCTCCGGCCGGAATGAATCTGGTCAGGTTTCTGGTTAATATGGAGAAAGAAGCCGAAATAGCCCCTGAAGGCGTTTATATTGCAGGTGATTTCCAGCAATGGGAGCCAACAAGTTCAAGACTTTACAATTTTATTGATCAGATTCATGAAACAATTTGTTATGTGTATCCCGGCACTTATGAATATAAATACTATAACGGGAACACTACTGAAGCCGCTGAAATTATCACCGGCGATTGCACCGTAAACGGAAACAGACAAATTGAAGTTGAGGAAGAAGAGGACATTGTTCTGGAACCTATATGTTTTGGGTGGTGTGTTGATTGTCTTTACGTTGGGATTTCTGACCCGGATATTAATGGCTCATTGCGGATTTTTCCAAATCCGGTTAGCACAACACTTGAGATTGATCTGAGATCTGACTTAAAAAGTGAAATTACTATATATAATATCAGAGGAGAAGTTGTTATGAATCGGACACTGGAGCCTTCCATAAAGCCGGTGCTTGATGTAAGCTCATTAAGTAAGGGATTATATATGGTAATAGTAAAACAGGATGATTTCTCTGCCGCAACAAAACTTATAATTAAATAGACTATGAGAAAACTATACACAACTGCAGCTTTTTTGTTAACTTTTTGTTTCTCAATTCATCACCCTGTATCTGCGCAAGTTACTTTCTATGAACCTGATATAATACAAAAAATTGAAATTTTCTTTTCTCAACCTAACTGGCAGTATCAGCTTGACACAGCTAAAGTCGGAGCGGGTGGTTATATCAAAGCTGATCGGGTAATTATTAATGGCACTTCTATTGATACTGTGGGTGTGAGATACAAAGGAAGCAGCTCTTATGACCCTTCTTTTGCCAAAAACCCGTTTAAAATTGAGTTAGATCACTATAAATCACAATCATATCAGGGTATAAAAGACATAAAACTGTCAAATGGTTTTGCTGATCCGTCAATGATCAGAGAAGCATTATCGTATTACGTGATTGGGCATTATATGATAGCGCCGCGGGCAAATTATGCACAGGTATATATTAACAATGAACTTAAAGGCTTATATACTAATGTTGAACATATTGGAAAATCATACTGCTCAAAAAATTTCAATATTTCAGGTACTGCTTTTATCAAGTGTAACCCAATTGACAACCCTACCCCGATGATGAAAAGCAATCTCAGGTATATATCCAATGCCGATTCATCAGCCTATTTTAACCTTTATGATCTGAAATCAAATTATGGCTGGAATGAACTTGTGGAACTGTGTGATATTGTTACAAACAATCAGGAAGAAGTAGAGACCATTCTGGATATGGACAGGGTAATATGGTTGCTTGCTTTTAACTCCCTGCTTGTCAACCTTGATAGCTATTCCGGAGTTTTTGCCCAGAATTATTATTTATACAAAGGTGCAAACCAACGTTTTAACCCCATAATCTGGGATCTGAACATGAGTTTTGGCGGATTTCCTTATGTTGGCAACTCAAATACAAGTATGGGGGGATTAACCATTCCGCAAATGAAACAGCTTCCGCCTTCAATTCACGCTAATGACCCGTACTGGCCACTGATAAATATTGTAATGAACAAGCCTGAATACCGAAAAAAGTATTTTGCTCATTTAAAAACCATTGCCGATGAAATGTTTGTCAGCGGGGAGTATCTTACCAAAGCAATTGAATTTCAGCAGATAATTGACACGGCTTTGCAAAGCGACCAGAATAAATTCTTTACCTACGAACAGTTTCTTAATGGCATGAACACCGATTATCCGGTTCTGAATTATTTTGTACCGGGTATTGAAAATCTTATGAGTGCCCGTTTGGAATATCTTAATACACTTTCGGAGTATAATGCCGATGCACCTGTTGTAACCAATGTTCAGCCTGAAGATCCAAACCCTGAATTTAATTCTTTGATAACAATCCAGGCTGAAGTTTCAAATGCAACATCAGTATATCTGCATTACCGTCTTAGTTCAATTAACAATTTCAGCAAAATTGAAATGTTTGCTTCAAAGTCGGAAAGTAGTATTTATACCGGCTCATTTTTATTAAACACAAATCTTGCTCAATATTATATAACCGCATTTAATGATGAGGCTGCTGTATTTAGTCCTGCCAGGGCTGAACACGAGTATTATTCAATTAACATTGATATAACCGCACCTGTTAAGGGAGAAGTTGTAATAAACGAGTTCCTTGCTCAAAACACCAGCGGAGTAATGAATGAATACGGTGAATATGCCGACTGGATAGAATTATTCAATACCACCAGCGACACTTTAAGTTTATTCGGGTTATTTATGAGCGACGAATATAATAATCTTACCAAATTTGCTTTTCCCCGTAGTGTTGTGGTTCCTCCTAAAGGATATCTGGTAATTTTTGCCGATGAAATGCCATCAACTGAGAGTTTTATACATTGTAATTTCAAACTGTCTTCGGATGGCGATGCAATATATATAAGTAACGGAGCAGGTGAAATAATTGATAATGTGGCGTTTGGCGCACAAAGCAGCGATATTTCAATGGGACGATGCCCAAATGCATACGGTGATTTTATCTTTCTTGATGAACCATCATTCGGAACTGCCAATAACTGCCCTCCCGGAACACTGGATATTATAGCCAAATGGGATTTTAACAATGAAACGCTTATCCCTTCAATTGGAAACGGATCAGCAATAAATATTGGTGATAACACATATACCTGGGGAAAAGGGCTAACCGGCGATCCTGATATAGGTTGGAACACTCTTAATTACCCGGCTCAGGAAATAAACTCAGGCACTGCCGGTGTTCAGTTTGATGTTAGTACTGAAGGTTTTAAAAATATCCATATTTCCTATTTCCACAGAAACTCAGGTACTTCCTCCCGGTTTGTCTCCATGCAATACACAATTGATGGAATAAACTGGACAGAACATAATATTTATGCTAACGGACCTCCTCATGACGTTTTCAACCATCGTGAATTCGATCTTTCATCTGTTACTGAGATAAGCAATAACGCAAATTTTGGAATCCGGATACTTTCAATCTTTTCTCCCTTTCCTTTTACTGATCCACAGGAACCCAATGTAAGCTGGCAGGCAGATGAAGCTTACAGGGCTACACGCGATAACCGGAATTATTCCCCCACAGGTACCTGGAGATTTGATGATGTTGTGTTTTCAGGGACTTTGATTACAGGAATTACAGAAATATCTGATAGTCCTGATGTACAAATAAGTAATGGGCGTAACGTCATCTTTATAAAAGTGGATACCAATGAACCCGTAGTTGCAGGCATTTATAATATATTAGGGCAACCGGTTTTCAGCAAAGAACTTAGAGGTTCGAACCATTATACTTTGCCTTGTTCCCAACATCCTGGCATTTATATAATAAGGATCACGGGATCAGATTTTTCAGTGAGTAAAAAAGTTATGTTCTTTTAATAATTTTGATTTTTCACTAATTAATGGTTTAAATATTTCTTCGTTTATAAAAATACTAATAGTAAACCAAATTTTCAAACTCAGCATAAACAACTAATACTAAGTTGATTTCTTGTTTCCATTTTTAAGACTGTTTACAAAAACAATGATGCAAACAGTCTTTTTTTCATTTGTGGCACATTTTTTTCATAGCCACATCACAATTATTGATTTGCTGAACAACTATAATTGCTAAAATTCAATTTACAATAAGCAATACAGCTTTCTCGTTAAGATATTCAATAAGGTTGAACAAGCTTAAATATTTAACCCTGAGTATAAATTTCAACAAACAAACTATTCCACTTAATCCAAAAAAAGATGAATTGGGAAAAATTTAAATCCAAATCTGTATCGCAGCGTAAAAACCTGAGATCGTTGCTGTTTGTGAACAAACTTCTCATTATTGCAATTGCAGGTATTTTTACATTAGGTACAACCTCTTGCTCAAGCCAGAAAAAACTGGCAAAAAAACATGCCAAGGAAGCACGTCTGGCGCAAATTGAACAGGCTAAAGCCGACCTTCATGAGATAATAAATGATGACGGATATATTGCTTTAGACGTAAAAGAACAGAAACTTCAAAAAGTCAAAGATCTGAATCTTGATGATAAGGAAATCAAGGCACTGATACCCAAAGCAGAAGAAAAGCTTGCACGTGACAGGGCTGCATATCAGAATAAATTAGAAGAAGACAGGCAACGTGCCGAAGCAGAAAGGCTGGAAAAGGAAAGGCTGGATAAAGAGAAAACCACTAAAACAGTTCCTTTGCAACAAGCTTTGATTGATATTGCCAATGCACCAAATTTACGTGAGGCAAACGATAGAATTGCTGAAACTCTCAAACTGTTTGAATCTCCCAATGTAACCGTGCTGATTCTGATCAATGTTGAAGGTGATTCAAAAGATTACGACCGCCCTACAACAATCCAGAAATATCTTGAGTTGCTCAAAGATCAGAAAAGATATAATAACGACATTGAGAATGTCAGATATAATGCTGCCGGAAAAATTACAGAACTTGAATTAAAAACAAGATATTAAAACTGAACACAATGAGAAGCAAAATATTTTTAATAGTTTTCCTGCTGGCATCATTACCGGTGGTTTTGAATGCCCAGAACAATGACATCAGCCCTGCCCGCAAACAGGCAATTGATTCACTGGCTCTTGAAAAGGTCCGCGATCTGAGCAAATATATTTCTATCATAGGTAGTAAGAATACCCCCTGGGCTGAAGCCAACCGGGTAATTGAACGCACCCTTGAACTATTTGCTGAAGGAAGCCAAATGGGTGTTTCATCGCTTTACCGCCCTGAAATTGCTTATTATGGTGTAAGGCAATATCTTGAAAGACTTATGGCTTTGAATTACGACAGGGTTAAAATAGAATGGTACGACATACATTATATCAGCGATCTGGTTCGTCAGCCTGATGGTAGATATGTTGGTGTGATAACAATATACCAGAAATTTGAGGGTATTGTTGGCGAAAAAATGGTTTACCGCGACACCACCAGAAAAGATATTACTGTGTATGTCGAACGCAAGGAAACTCAGATAGGCGGACGGCTTATTGGCTTTTGGGATGTACTTCTCGGCGATATCAGGGTTACTGAAACTACTCCATGATACGTTCAAAATTATTTCTGATTATACTTCTGTTCTGCGCTGCATCATCATGGGCGCAGAGTTTTGAGCATTATCTCGGCGATGAGGCTTCATTATTTGCTCAAACCAAACAGATAAACCAATTTTTCAGACGGTTCAACGGTGAAGAAAGCGTTTCGGGAGTCAGATTTCCTGCCAACGATCCAAACTACCGGAATATCACTGTCAGAAAAAACTATCTGCAGATGATATTTGATCTTGAAAGTCAGTTTATTGATAAGGAGCAGAAAAACGAATTCATTTACAATATAACTAAGAATGAAGAACCTATTTTTCTCGATTTTCATAACGGAGACTGGTTTGCAGAAGTATCAACAGAATTTTTGTATTACGGAGAAAAAACCAGGGCAACTTTATTTCTGAAACTGGAAGAAGAAAATCAGGGATATAAATGGGTCATTACCAATGTTTTCTTTAAACCCTTCAGAGAGTTGTTTTCTGATGAGAACGACGGTAAGCTCAGGTTCATTCATCCCCTGAGTCATGAACTCGATTTCATGAACCTTATAAAAATCTTCAAGGAAACCGGAAAGGTCACCCAATACACTTCGCAAAGTTATAAACCCGATTATCTTTCGGTTTTTCTTTATGAAGTAAAAAAGCAAAATCTTATTTTTCAAAATGTCAATGGTGTAAAATTTCATTTCTTTCAGGTTCCGGGATGGTATTTTGAGCTTTCTGAAATTCGTCGGAGTGGACCTAACTCCGGCTGGCTTATCACAGGTTTGATTGATTTTGATGAATCTAAAAAAGGTGAGCTGCTGAAGTATATTTATTATGAATAGAACGAGCTTTTCCAGCATATTCATCAGTATTATGATGCTGATACTTTTTCCTTTTGTATCACAGGGACAAGGAAATAATATGCACAGCTCACTTTCACAAAAAGATATCGGGGATTTCAAACAACAAAGTGAGCAGCTTGTGAAGTTCATGGAATTCTCATTTAATTCTCTTGGGAACTCCAAAATAAGCGCAAGAGAAAAAGAAGTTATCATAAATGAAAGTTATCTGAAGTTTTTTGCTTCAGATAAAGTACAGATCGAAGATGATCTGATTGAGGGGCGATTTACTGTAACAAATAAAAATGTTCAGGCATATCTGAAAGACATTGATTTCTTTTTCAGGCAAGCTGTATTTACTTATACTATTGAAGCTATAGATTACAATGTTAATAATCTTGGCAATAATTATTTTCTTGTAACCACCACGCGCAACCTGAAAGGAATTGGTACTGAAGGCGATACTATTTATAATAACTTAACCCGCTATATTGAAATCAATCTTGATCCGGACAAACGCGACCTAAAAATTGCAAGTATCTACACCAATAAACTGAATGAGAAAGAAGATATGCACAATTGGTGGATCAGCCTGAGTTCTGACTGGCGTTCATATTTTGCAAAAGATATTTTTATAAATAATGAATACCATCTAAGAAATATAACCGATTTCAGTGATAAATGGCTGGCAGTTGAGCGCTATAAGGTTTCAGTGATTGATGATCTGGCAATGGAATATCGCAAAGCTGATACCATTAAGGCAAATACAAGACAGATCTATCAGGAAATAAGCAGGATATGGAAAACCGAATCAGTTGATATTTCAAATCAGGCTGTTTTTACTGATATTGAGCCTTTAAGCAAATTAACTGAGTTAAGGTCAGTGAATTTAAGCGGGAATCCAATTGATGACCTTACACCAATACGTAATCTGACAAGACTGGAAAGTATTCTGATAGACGGTACTGCCGTTACCCGTCTTGATCCTTTACGTCATTCAGTAAGTCTGAAATTCCTTGATGCAAGCAACACAGCAATAAGCGATTTAAGCTTGATACCCTCGTTCACCTCTCTTGAAAGGCTTTATTTGTCAAACACCAATATTACTGGTCTTGATGCACTGGCAGGCTTGAATTCTTTACGGGATCTAAAAGTAAACGGAACCCTGATATTAAGCCTCGCTCCTCTTGAAAATATTCAGAACCTAAATATCCTCGATATTTCCAATACCATGATCTATCAGCTTGAGGATGTGGGTAAACTTAAATTACTTAAAAGCTTTTTTGCTGACAACACCAAAATTGCTGACCTCGAACCGCTTGCTTCACTGAACGACCTTCAGTATCTGTTCATTGAAGGTACAAATATCACCAACATACAAATGCTGGTGAACCTGCCCTCTTTAAAAAGAATTTATTGCGACAGAACCAAAATAAAACGAGAGCAGGCTAATAAATTCATGCAGGACAACCCTGATGTTCTGGTTATTTATGAATCGCAAACACTCACTGACTGGTGGGCGACACTACCGCAAATATGGAAAGATATTTTCAGGGAAATTGTACCCCTCTCCGATGAACCTACCCGTGAAGAATTACATGAGGTTGCAAATATCAGCAGAATAGCTATTAATGGTCGTATAGAGATCTTTGACCTTACTCCTTTGAACCAACTGCCAAGGTTACGGATACTGAATGCGTCAAATACAGGCATTTCAAATATCGAAGCATTAAGGGAGAACATTGAACTGACAGAACTTGACATATCTTCCACAGGGGTTTCGGATATTTCGGTTTTAGCAGGACACAGATCAATTGAGACCCTGAATTTTTCACATACTACTGTTGAGAGCATTTTGCCGCTTGGTACGGCTCAGCGGCTGAAATATGTGGATATGGACCATACTCCTGTTAAATCATTGAAGCCATTTAATTCACTTAATAATCTTGAAACGGTTTTATGTGATAATACCCGTATTAACAGATCAGAGATCTCAGGAGTTTATGAATCCAATCCTGATGTTACTGTTGTATTTCAAACAGATAGCTTAACAGCATGGTGGCATTCACTGCCTTCTGTCTGGAAAAATATTTTTGAGCAACATATAGCAGGCGGATATGAGCCTTCGCGTATTGAACTTCATAAACTAACCGATATCAAAGAATTGGATTTAAATAAAATACGAGGTATTCAAAACCTCGATCCTTTGATCTATTTCCATCGCTTACAGGTACTAAAAATGAGTGACCTGGCTATTAACGATATTTCGGTTCTGGAAAACTTTAAAAACCTAAGTGAACTGGATTGCTCAAACAATCCTATAAACAATATCAAATCTCTCGGCAAACTGTTTGAACTGACGACCCTTGACTGCTCGAACACTTTGCTAAGAAATCTAAATGATCTTAAGAATCTGAGAAATCTGGAAATATTAAATATTGCCGGCACCCAGGTCTCTGCCCTGAAACCTCTTGGCAATCACACTTCGCTAAGGCAACTGGATTGTAATAATACAAAAATAATCAGCCTGCGTCCTTTGGAAAATCTTAAGGAACTTGAACTGCTGAGATGTTATAACACAAGGGTTATCAGGTTTTTTGTAAACCGCTTTAAATCTGCTGTTCCCGGCTGTGAAGTTGTGTATTATTAGCACTTTTCCTCACATCGTTTCCCCAAATTGTGGAAAGAATCAACAACTGAATCAGAACTGATGGTTTTTTCTTTTTTTTCTTAATTACATCCCACTGATATTCAAGGTTGTAAGAATTTATTCAAATATCTTAGTTTGTGGCAAGGTTTTTACTATTATACCATGTGTTGATTAATAATAAATACACAAGGTTATGTTTGAATTATCAAAATATATTTTGCAGCAATACAGCTTTGATGAAACGTTGTTTGGTAAGGAATTACGGAAAATTCTTATGTGGATGGGTGAAGGAAAAAAGGAAGAAAAACTTAAACTTCGCAACTGGTGTGAAGAAAATTTTGGCAACCACTATGGAAAAACAATACGCCGTAGTTTTCGCAAATCGTTAATTCAAGTATAATTTAATAAATCAAGAAACTGCTTTTTTCTGTTTTGTTCTCCTTTTGCAGCAGATGATGGGGTGATTATCTGCTGCTTTTTTTATGTCCTGACTTATTTAAGGCTCGGATTCTATTTGTCAGGAAAAGGTAATACCTGAGGTTTAAAGCTGATCTCACGCTTTATCAGATCTACATCCTTTTTCAATTGCAATACTGTCTCTTCAAGTGCCTCTCTGGTTAAATTGGGCGGTGGTATCTCCGAACTTATATAATGAACAAATCTCCAGACTTCTCTTACATCCTTTCCTTCAATATCATAGGGTTCGAACAAAGGGTTAAGGGAAAAAGCCCGCAATTTACCCTCGGTTTCCAGAAGATTATGCAGAATCTTGAAAACAAGTCCGTCAGCAATTGTAAGTACTATGTATGCGTGACCATCACGTATAGTGTTCCAGTTTTGTACAAACTCTCCTGTTACCAGCGAACCATCAGGAATTGGTAACATTGAATCGCCGCTGATCTGAAAGGTGCGGTATTTCTTTTGTTTTGAAAGAAAAGGCAACTGAAATGTAGGCAGTATCCTTATATACTCAGGATCAGCAAAGCCGGTAGTATAACCGGCAGTGGCTTTTTCGTTAACCAGCTCAATATTTTCCTCATTTTCAGAGTCAATGGTTGTAGCCAGCACCCTAAGAGTCTCACCCGAGTAGAACATATCATATCCTCTTTCAAGCTGAGAAAGTTCACTTGGCCGTAGTTTCGACAAATCAACCTTCAGCAGTGTGTCAATTGATATTTTATAATATTGCGACAGAACAATAAGAGTTTCAGCGCCAGGCTCAGCTACTCCGTTTTCATAACCACTGAGGGTGGAACGCTTCATATTCAAGGTAAAAGCCACATCGTCCTGAGTGCGGCTGCGACGTTTACGCAATAATTTTATGTTACCTGCTAAATACATGACTGTGATCTTTTATAGTGAAACAAAATTGTAATACAACATAAACCCGCTGAACAACACCTGTATAAATTCCTCATTTTCATCAAGATATCGTATTGTCAAAAATATTTAACCTCATTTATGATACGATCAATAAATAAATTGATTATATTATCGCCGCTTAAATGATTAAGTACTCGTCAAAGGTAATACATTTTTTGATAATATATCCTTTAGCCCAGATTTTTTTCAGAAATGAACAACATAATTGATAATACCGAACGCCGTACTATTGTCCATATGGACCTCGACACTTTCTTTGTATCGGTCGAACGGCTTCACAACAGCCACTTGAATGGTGTGCCGGTTGTAATTGGCGGTATGTCAGACCGTGGTGTTGTAGCCGGCTGCAGTTACGAAGCCAGACGTTTTGGTGTACATTCGGCAATGCCCGTAAAAATGGCACGTATTCTTTGTCCTGATGCAGTTTATATACGCGGCGACATGGAAAGTTATTCGCGTTATTCACGTATGGTTACTGAGATAATTGCCGAAAAAGCTCCTGTGTTCGAAAAAGCATCCATTGATGAACACTATCTCGACATTACCGGTATGGATCGTTTTTTTGGTTCTATGAAATGGACACAGGAACTCCGTCAGAACATTATAAAGAATACAGGACTTCCAATATCGGTGGGCTTATCGGTTAATAAAACCGTATCAAAAATTGCTACCGGCATAGCCAAACCCAACGGAGAATTACAAATACCACTTATGAATGTCAGATCATTTCTCGATCCGCTATCAATAAGCAAAATACCGATGATAGGTCAGAAAACCTATAATTTATTGCGTTCTATGGGCATTGCCACCATTCGTACATTAAGAAGCATGCCCCCCGAAATGGTTGAGAAGGTGTTAGGGAAAAACGGAATTGTAATGTGGAAAAAAGCCAATGGTATTGACCCCACACCTGTAGAGCCATGGTCGGAACGCAAATCGGTAAGTACAGAAACTACTTTTGAGACTGATACCACCGATATTGCCATGATCAGCGATCTGCTTGTTAAAATGACTGAGAAGCTTGCCTATCAGCTTCGTGAAAAGCAAAAACTCACTTCATGTATTACAGTCAAGGTAAGATATTCCAATTTCGACACCCATACAATGCAGCAGCGTATCCCGTACACATCGCTCGATCATTTGCTGATACCGGTTGTAAAATCACTGTTTACCCGTGTGTATCAGCGCCGTATGCTGATACGTCTGATAGGTGTCAGATTCAGCCATCTGGTGTCGGGTATGCAGCAGATCAGCATGTTCGACGATACGCCCGAAATGGTAAACCTTTATCAGGCTATGGATCGTATCAGACTTAAATACGGCAAACAGGCAATAGGAAGAGCAGTTTACTGAAAAACCTGCAATTCACCTGCAGAACAATAATTTCAGTTTTGCAATAAAACCTCGCTGGTTTTCAAAAAACCGATTTTAGCTAAGGCTCTTGAATAAAAATCCGATATCGTCTCCGGGCTGGAACTCAACAGGTTCATGCCCATAATTGAACAAGCGCATAGGACGGGTTCCAACCAGATCTATTTTACCTTGTTCGACCCATAAAGCAGTGGCTTCGCGTAATCCAGCCACTATGACTTCACGGTTAATGGCTAAAAACTCATTTATACGCTGCTCCCTTGTTTCGCCGCCATGCCCCTGAGGATTTGCATCAAGATAATGAGGATTTATCTGGAATGGGATCACATCAAAGCACTCAAAACTTGCAGGCTGAATTATGGGCATATCGTTGGTGGTTCGCAAAGTAGGACAGGCTACATTGGCACCGGCACTCCATCCCATATATGGCATTCCGTCAAAAATACGCTGCCTTACGGCATTAATGATTCCGGTTTTATGCATCATATAAACCAAATGAAAGGTATTGCCCCCTCCTACTGCAATGGCTTTAGCCTCATTCACAGCTTTTACCGGATCTTTCTCCTTATGAATAGAATAAATTTCCATACCAAGAAGGCGGAACACATTATTTACTCTTTCTTCATAAATATCAAATGAAGCATTCAATCCTTCATCTGAAAGATTAACTCCTGCCCAGGGAATGAACAACAACTTTTTTATTCCTGTACCTGACATAAAATCAACAATATGCTTACGCGGCCAGCCCAGATATTCTTCTCCGGCATTGGTAGAATTACTGATGAGTAAAAGCTTTCTTTTCATGTGTATAATATATTATTGGTAAAACATCGAATAACCTTAGATTTCTGCAGGAATAACAAAATCTACAGTAATCTGCCTTTTTAAACAAAACCGGAATTATCCGGCAAAACCAGAAACAAAGGATCCCTGTCAGTAAACCCTTGTGTTCAGAACCGGCTTACAAATTTCGTTTATTTATAACAATATCGTATGTATCCTTTGCAATCACCAGTTCCTCATTTGTAGGAACTACCAGAACCCTGACTTTTGACTTGTCAGTGGATAAAACAACTTCTTTTGCCCTGAGTCCGTGGTTAAGGTTCTTATCATATTCAAGTCCGAGGAAGCTAAGGTTATCCAGTATCTCACTACGGGTTTCGTAGTCATTTTCTCCGATGCCGCCGGTAAAGATAATGGTATCCAGTCCGTTCATAGCAGCGGCATATGCACCTATATATTTAATTACCCTGTAGCGATACATTTGCAATGCAACCTTTGCCCTCTGGTTTCCTTCTACGGCAGCTTTTTCAATATCGCGCATATCGGATGAGATTCCTGAAATTCCCAGCATACCGCTATGCTTGTTAAGCAATGTGTTTACGGTTGACAGCCCAATATCTTCTTTATTTGCAATATGCAATACTGCTCCCACATCAAGGTCGCCACAACGTGTGCCCATTATCAATCCTTCAAGCGGAGTCATACCCATACTTGTATCAAAAGATTGTCCGTTTTTAATAGCGGCAATCGAAGCACCATTTCCAAGATGACAGGTTATGATCTTCTGGGTTTTGATATCCACATTCAGCATTTCGCATGCACGCTGCGAAACATAACGATGGCTTGAGCCGTGAAAACCATACCGGCGTATCCTGTATTTATCATATAAGGAATAAGGTATTCCATAAAGATAAATATAATCGGGCATAGTCTGATGATAGGCAGTATCAAACACTCCGACCTGCGGAATATGAGGCAGAAGCCTTGTTATTGAATAAATACCTTCAAGATTTGGCGGATTATGAAGCGGCGCCAGGTCAATACATTCTTCGAGGGCTGACACTACTTCAAGAGTGATCGCAACGCTGCCTCCAAATTTCTCGCCGGCATGAACCACGCGATGACCAACAGCATCTATTTCGTTTACATTTTTTATTGAGCCATATTTTTCACTCACCAACACTCCAAGCAGATATTCAATACCTGACTGATGGTCAAGGATCTCACCTTCAAGTTTCACTTCAACGCCATCGTTGCGCTGATGTTTAATAAGCGAACCCTTCAATCCGATCTTATCTACCAAACCCTTTGCCAGCACTTCCTGCGAGGGCATTTCAAAAAGTTGATATTTAATAGATGAGCTACCACAATTCAATACAATAATTTTCATAGTCTTTCGGGATTATCTGATAATAAGTTTTTAACAAGAACCAACTATTCGCGCCCTAATTTATGGATAGAGCCTTTTTTAGTATCTTTCATTCCGTCTGTATATTTATAAAAACCTTCGCCGGTACGTCTTCCCATCAAATTGGCTCTGACCAGGCGCTTAATAATTGGCGATGGTTTGTATTTCTGTTCACCGAATTCGGCATACAGATTCTCCATCCATTTCAGGACTTTGTCCAATCCAATAGAATCAGCCATTTCAAAAGGTCCTTTCATTAAACCGGCAGTTTCCTTCATAATTTCATCTATATCGCTCACTGTGGCTATGCCTTCCATTAATATTTCGCAAGCTTCATTTATTATTGGAACCAGCATTCTGGTACTTACATTGCCCGATGATTCATTCACATGGATAAGCTTCCTGCCTATCATCATGGCAAACTTTTGTATCAGCTCAACGGTTTTATCGTTTGTAAAAACACTACTGACCATTTCAATGATCTTAACCCTGTTGACTGAGCCAAAGAAATGAAGTCCTATAGCTCTTTCGGGATGTTTTAATACCGATGCTATTTCGCTTATCATCAAAGTTGCGGTATTTGATGCTATTACAGTTTCTTCAGATACAACCTCTTCAATGTTCCTGAATATCTGCTGACGAAGTTCAAGACTTGTTCCTTTTTTCTTGGTATTCACAGTTTCGAGCACTATATCACTATCGCTGATAGCGTTATAATCAGTAGAACCTTTGATACGTGAAAGTATCAGTTTCTTTTCATTATTTGTCAGACCCCACTTATTGATACGTTCGTCAAGCAAGCGGTTCATTTTTTCAAATACTTCATCAATACGTTCCTGGCTGATATCAATAAAAACTACTTCAATACCCGACTGACTGATGAGTATTGAGATTTCCTGACCCATTGCCCCGCAGCCAACTACACCTACTTTTTGAAGAGTCTTTTTGGGTTTGATAGTCTTGCTGAGGCTAAAATCTTCTAATCTGTCATTCATACATTATAAGGTTTAAGAGTTGAATTATTATTCATTAATAGGTTTAAACAGCTTGGGTAGCTGTTATTGCAACAAGATTGACAATATCGCTTACCGAGCATCCCCTGCTGAGGTCATTGATAGGAGCTGCAAGTCCCTGCAATACAGGACCAACGGCTTCGGCACCGGCTAAACGCTGAACCAGTTTGTAAGCAATATTCCCCGATTGAAGGTCAGGGAAAACCAATACATTTGCCCTGCCGGCTATGCTGCTTCCGGGTGCTTTACTTTTTCCGATTGCCTCCACAATGGCTGTATCAGCCTGAAGTTCACCATCAATCTGAAGTGTTGGATCAATCTGGCTTGCAATGCGGGTAGCATTTATGACCTTGTCGCATAGCTGGTGTTTTGCTGAACCCTTGGTAGAGAAACTAAGCATGGCAACACGTGGTTCAATACCTACTATATTACGGGCGGTAGCTGCTGTACTTACTGCTATCTGTGCAAGTTCTTCATCGGTGGGATCGGGATGAACAGCGCAATCGGCAAATATCAGCAAGCCATCAGGAACATACTTATTATTTTCAAGAACCATGATGAATGCTCCTGACACAACGCTTATTCCAGGTAATGTCTTTATTATCTGAAATGCAGGACGAAGCACATCGGCTGTGTTGTTGCCTGCTCCGGCAACTTCACCATCAGCTTCTCTGTTTTTTATTAATAAAGTAGCAAGATACAGGGGATCTTCCACCAGCTTTTCAGCAGCTTCAATAGTTAAGCCTTTATTTTTTCTGATCTCATAAAGCATCGCAGCATAATCATACTTGCGCGGATTGTCCTGAGGATCAATAATGGTAGCCTTTGAAATATTGTTGAGACCAAAGTCCTTTGCCTGTGAATAAATCTTTTCTTTGTTCCCGAGCAGAATTATTTTTGCAATCTCCTCATTTAATAGAATGTCAGCAGCTTTTAATGTTCTTTCTTCAGTTCCTTCAGGTAGCACAATTCGTTTTCCGGCTTTCTTTGCCTTGCTCCTGATAGTTTCCATTAGACTCATATACTCAGTGTTTCAATTAGTTAGTAAAGTTTTTAAAAATTGCAGTAACAGTTCGCAAAGGTACATTTTATTCTATTGATAAATGAAGAAATCTTAACCTTTGTTTAACATATTGGCTTAACAGTGTTCTTCTCCGGCTGAAGCGGGGGGCAATTGATCCCGAATGATTCGGGAGACAATTGATCCCGAATGATTAGGGAGACAATTGACAATGAATTGGAACGGGCTTTAGCCTGTTTGACAAATAAATATTTCGACAAGCTCAATAACAATTTCGACAAGCTCAATAACAATTTCGGCAGTCTCAAAACTCGGACACTGAGGTGTTCGAAGTGTCAGGGTTTTTAAAAAGGCGCTTCGAGAGCCTCAGCGCCCAAGGCTGAAAATCCTGTATCAACCCCGAAGGGGTGGTATGTTTGTAGAAAATTTGACAAATTCCAACCCTAAACCCCGAAGGGGTGATATAATAAATGGATCCCGAATAACTCTGGAGAGAATTGATCCAGAATGATTAGGGAGTTATGAATAGGAACGGGCTTTAGCCCGTTTAACAAATAAATTCCTCCTACCCTATGGGCTTTAGCCCAAATATATTGATTATTAGCATTTTAATGCATTCTTAAACCTGTTTGGCTAAAGCCAGGAAGATGACTTTTTCCATTTCTACCACCGGCTAAAGCCGGCGGCAACTCATGTTCAAATCTTTATGAATTGGAACGGGCTTTAGCCCGTTTAACAAATAAATTCCTCCTACCCTATGGGCTTTAGCCCAAATATATTGATTATTAGCATTTTAATGCATTCTTAAACCTGTTTGGCTAAAGCCAGGAAGATGACTTTTTCCATTTCTACCACCGGCTAAAGCCGGCGGCAACTCATGTTCAAATCTTTATGAATTGGAACGGGCTTTAGCCTGTTTGACAAATAAATATTTCGACAAGCTCAATAACAATTTCGACAAGCTCAATAACAATTTCAACAAGCTCAATAACAATTTCAACAAGCTCAATAACAATTTCGGCAGTCTCAAAACTCGGACACTGAGGTTCTCGAAGTGTCAGGGTTTTTAAAAAGGCGCTTCGAGAGCCTCAGCGCCCGGACTATAAATTATGTAGGTTGTCAAACCCCGAAGGGGTGTAATTTTTGTAAAAAACGGCTATCGCTTTACCACTTCCAAACCCTGAAGGGGTGAAATAATAAATTGATCCCGAATGATTAGGGAGATCCCGAATGACTCGGGAGTTATGAATTGGAACGGGCTTTAGCCCGTTTAACAAATGAAATCCAATCAAAACAGGGGCTTTAGCCCAAATCTATTGGTTATTAGTATTTAAATACATTATTTAACCGGTTTGGCTAAAGCCCACATGGTGTTTTTGTTTATTTTTACCACAGGCTAAAGCCGGTGGCAATTCAAAATTACATCATTATGAATAGAAACGGGCTTCAGCCGAAATATCCGGCTTTCTAAATACAAAACTACATTTTACACCTTGCTTATTATCAGCCTGTTACGGTTTATTGGAATGAATTTACATTCAAATCATACAATTCAATTGAAATTTTATAATTTTGCACCCGAAATGAGATATTAGCTCAGTTGGTTTAGAGCGCTTGCTTGACAGGCAAGAGGTCGCTGGTTCGAATCCAGCATATCTCACTGATTATAAGCCCTTTGTATAAAAATACTGAGGGCTTTTAAATTTTGAGCAAAAAACTTGTTCTTTTTAACAAATCGAGTAATTTTGTTGCTCAAGATTTTCATAATTATGTTGCAGGCTCTAATTACATCAAAAACTCGTGTTAAACTACTGCTCAGATTTTTTCTGAACAGTAATACAACTTCATATCTGAGAGACCTGGCTTCTGAATATGGCGAATCAACAAATGCTATCCGTCTTGAGTTAAATCATCTTGAAAAAGCTGGATTGCTTTCTTCAAAAATGAAGGGGAATAAAAAAGTATTTCAGGCAAACACTCAACATCCACTTTTTGAACCTATACATCAGCTCATATTGAAACATACCGGTATTGATCATATTATGGATTTTGTGTTGAAAAAGCTTCAGGGTCTGGAAAGTGCATACGTTCTGGGAAGTTTTGCAAAAGGTATTGACAGCCCTTATGTTAACCTCTTATTAGCAGGCAATGATATTGAAATTAAAAATCTTGAACACCTGGTTTTAAAAGCCGAAAAACTTATAAATCGTGAAATTAATTGTCAGATCGTAACACCTGAAAACAAACAACAATGCCTTGACGGTAATCCCGAAGCATTGTTAGTGTGGCAAAAAGAAGATCAGTTATAACTGA
Organism: uncultured Bacteroidales bacterium; assembly: GCA_964550455.1. Taxonomy (GTDB): domain Bacteria; phylum Bacteroidota; class Bacteroidia; order Bacteroidales; family JAAYJT01; genus JAAYJT01. Next base: position 150,267 of record CAZJZG010000001.1, read on the forward strand.
TTGATTTTAAATATCTTAATATTCAATGTCAGCATTATATCTGTAACTGACGGAGCGAAGCTGTAAGAATGCTGTGCATAATAATGTTGTAATTAAGCTGTGTGATATACTTATCAGATTATTATGTAATGAGATTCCCTAAGGTTATTATTCAATCACATTCTATCATACCAAAATCAAATTAATGATTTAATAAACATATTTTATGCTCTTACCACCTGAATATCAAAAACTACGTCGTTTGTTTTCACGCAACGACAAAATAAAACTCGTCATTATTTTTGGTTTGATGATGATTGCTGCCGTACTTGAAGTAATAGGTATTGGGATTATACCTGCATTTGTTGCAGTAGTGGCAAACCCTCAAAAGGTAATGGAACATAAATACGTTGGCTCAGTGGTTAAATACCTTAACATCAAAAACCCACGGGAATTGCTGATTTTCATGAGTATAGGATTAATAAGCATTTTTTTAATTAAAAATACTTATACTTTATTTTTCCGTTATGTCGAAGCGAAATTCATATATAACCGGCGGTATAGTTTCAGTCATAAGCTCATGACCGCTTATATGCATGCTCCATATACCTTTTACCTTGAACGCAATACCACCGAACTTTTACGTAATACAACCAATGAAGTTGATCTTATGATCAACAGTGTTATGCGTCCCACACTGATAATTTTGAAAGAATTTATCATGGGAACGTCAGTTATAGTATTTTTAGTTCTTATCGAGCCTTTGATAACTTTAATTGTTGCTGTTGTTTTGGGAGGTCTTGCCGGAATATTCCTTTTTCTGACCCAAAACAAGATGAAAACTATTGGCAGAGAAGCACAACGTTACCGCCGCGAGATGCTTAGAGCAGCCCGCCAGGGATTTGGAGGTATAAAGGATGCAAGGGTATTGAACCGCGAAAATGAGTTTATTGAAATATTCAGAAGCATGGCTCGTAAATCAAGCCGGCTTCAACAAAACAGGGTGTTTATTTCAATGATCCCCAAACCTATGATCGAAACTCTGGCTGTTACCGGTGTAATTCTTATTGCCCTGCTTATGGTATTGCAAGGACGACCTATTGAAAATGTCGTACCTATACTGACACTCTTTGCCGTTGCAATTATTCGCCTGATGCCGGCAATCCAGCAAATTACCCAAACATTAACCGATATTAGATATCATCTTCCATCAGTGAATGCTGTTTACGACGATCTGATGTACTTACGTCCCTTTAATAAACAATTTGAAAAAGACAGGAGAAAAAAGGATAAGCTCGAACTTAAAAACAATATCACTATCAATAATATTTTTTATCAGTACAGCAATAGCAGTGAGCAGGCAATCAATGGTATAAGCCTGACAATTCCTCATGGAAAAGCCATTGCATTTGTAGGCTCATCGGGTGCCGGAAAAACCACCATTGTGGATGTATTATTAGGTTTGTTAGAACCACAGCAAGGTGAAATCCTTGTTGATGGTAAAAATATATATGAAAGTATATCGGCATGGCAGCGTAATATAGGTTATATACCTCAATTCATATATCTTGGTGATGAAAGTCTGAGACGAAATATAGCTTTTGGGCTTTCTGATAAAATCATTGATGAAGAAAAAGTTTTGAGGGCTGTAAAACTTGCACAACTTGAAGAACTTGTGGCACAACTGCCTGAAGGATTGGATACTCGTGTTGGAGAACGTGGCACACGCCTTTCGGGAGGACAACGACAGCGAGTAGGTATTGCACGTGCTCTTTACAACGATCCACAGGTTCTTGTTATGGACGAAGCAACCTCAGCACTCGATAATATCACTGAACAACAAATAATTGACTCAATCGAAAACCTGAAAGGTGAACGAACAGTGATCATGATAGCTCACCGGCTTACAACAGTTATGAACTGCGATATGCTGTATTTTATGGATAAAGGAAAGATCATTGATCAGGGAACATATCAGGAACTTTTAGAAAGAAACAAATTATTCAGGGAAATGGCAAAAGAGCGTTCTGATAAACCAAAACCGGTATCGGATTTGAATAAAAGTCAGGACAATGCCAGCTTTCATAATGATCCTGACGAATTATTCAGTGTTAAATAGCAAACAAACTGTAAAACAAATTAGGAATATTTTACTTTTGTCAGGTAATGAGGCAATTATTCACAAAAACCTTAAACTAAAATGAGTAAGAAAACTACTTTTGTTACGCAACCTTATCTCCCGCCACTTGAAGAATTTATTCCATATCTCGAAGAAATATGGGAAAACAAATGGCTTACAAATAATGGACAGTTTCATCAACAACTGGAACAAGCTCTCTGCGATTATCTGGGTATAAATCATATTTCTCTGTTCTCAAACGGGACACTTGCTTTAATAACAGCTTTGCAAACCAACAAAATCAATGGAGAAGTTATTACTACCCCATTTAGCTTTGTTGCCTCTACTCATTCGCTTTGGTGGAATGGGATCAAACCTGTTTTTTGCGATATCGAACCAAACACTTTCAATATTGACCCCGATAAGATAGAATCGCTGATCACGCCGGCAACAACAGCCATTATGCCGGTTCATGTTTACGGAAATCCCTGCAATGTTCATAAGATCAAAGAAATAGCTGATACTTACGGATTACAGCTTATTTATGATGCCTGCCATGCCTTTGCTGTTGAAATCAACGGAGAATCAATATGTAACTGGGGTGATTTATCGGTTCTGAGTTTTCATGCAACAAAAGTTTATAACACTTTTGAGGGAGGAGCAATAGTAAGCCATGATGAAAAAACAAAAAAGAGAATTGACTATCTTAAAAACTTTGGTTTTGCCGGCGAAACCAGAGTAATAGCACCGGGGATAAATGCCAAAATGAATGAGGTACAGGCTGCCTTTGGATTGCTGCAGCTTAAATATGTGGATCAGGCAATAGAAAAGAGAAAAAATATTGCTGAAATGTATAGAGAAAATCTTGCCGGCATAGATGGATTAATATTATTGAACGACTTTCCGGATGTTAAACATAACTATGCATATTTCCCTGTTTTGATACAAAAAAACGAATACGGCAAATCAAGGGATGAAGTATATGAACTGTTAAAAAACAATAATATTTTTTCCAGAAGGTATTTCTATCCGTTGATCAGTCAGTTTCCGGTTTATAATAACCTGGAATCAGCATCAATAAGGAATTTACCTGTTGCAACCAAAATAGCTGAACAGGTACTTTGCCTGCCAATCTACCCTGATCTGCCATTAAGTACAGTTGAAGATATTTGCAGGGTGTTGCTCCAATAAGTATCATTTATATAACTGATAATAAGAAATTTAGCGTGTTTTTAGTTCTTAGTATAATATATCAGCAAAGAACAATATTGTTAAAACAATTTCATCAAAACACTCTTTTGAGCAGTTTTGAGTAAAAATCACAGGAGTTAATAAATAGTAACGTCATATTATGAAATTAGCCATTATGCAACCATATTTTATGCCTTATATCGGCTATTTTCAACTGTTTGAACTGAAATTAAAGAGAAGGTATTGTGCTATTGTAACTTTTATAAAGAAACTAATAGTATAACAAATACAAAGCCTAATAGAAACACTTAAAAAATAGCTTTATACTCTAAAAGAAATGAACACAGCAATTATCCTTGGAGGCACACATGATCATATTCAGTTGGTTAAAATACTGAAGAATAAAGGATTTGTGACGCTATTAGCTGACTACTTAGAAAATCCACCTGCTAAAAAACATGCAGATAAGTTTGCTCAGGTAAGTATTTTAGATAAAAAATCAATTCTGGAATTGGCAAAAGAGAAATATGCATCGTTGGTAATAGCAACCTGTATTGACCAAGCTCTGGAAACATCTGCCTATGTGAGTGAAGAATTAGGGCTTCCTTGCCATATATCATATAAAGATTCACTTAATCTTACCAATAAGAAATTTATGAAGAAAAAAATGTTGGAGAATCAGATACCAACATCAAATTACTATATTTTAAAAGAAAAAAAAGAAATAAGAGGTATAGAAAAACTGGTTTATCCACTAGTAATAAAACCTGTAGATGCAAATAGCTCAAAAGGAGTGTTTAAAGTAACTGAAGCAGAAGAGATATGTCATTATTTTGAATTGTCGAAATCATACTCAAAAACAGGTGAAGTAATTATTGAAGAATTTGTTGAAGGAAAAGAATTATCAGTTGATGCCTTTGTCATTGATAATGAACCAAGTATCTTAATGATCACTGAAAATGTAAAATCACAAGACAACAAAAAATCATTCACAATTACCGAAAGTGTATATAATTATTTTCTAGAAAATAAATTAAAATCTGAAATAAAATTAATAACTAAAAAAATTTCTGGTTCTTTTGGAATAGCAAATGGGCCATTATTAATTCAGTGTATATATGACGAAAATACAGATCAAATAAAAGTAATAGAATTTAGCAGCAGAATTGGCGGTGGTTCAAAATATTATTACATACAAACAATAACCGGATTTGACGTGCTAAATGCCTTTGTTAAAATTACATTGAGTGAAGAAGTTGAAATAACAAAAGAGCATAAATATAATTATGCAAAAATCAGGTATCTATATACTAATCCAGGAACTATTGCTGTTTATAAAGGTTTTGACAAATTAAAAAGTGAAGGTATAATACAAGACTATTTTTACTATAAAACTATTGGATCGAAAGTAACTGAATCAACTAAAAGCACCGACCGTTGTGCAGGAATTTTTATTACTTCACAAAGTAAAAAAGAGTTAAATGATAATGAGATATTTAGTTTATGTCAATTAAATGTTTTGGATCAACAATCTAATAATATATTAATAATATAAGATGAAATATAGTATCTGGCAAAATATAAAATACTTGTCTAATTATTCAAGAGCTGTTGCTATTTTACATACAGATATTAGTAACTTTTGCAAGCCAATATTATCACCAGAATACAGCTTTAGAAAAATAAATATAGACGATAAAAATGATTTAAATATTTGGTGTAAAATTGTTAGTGATGCATATAGAGATAAATATTATAATATAGACGATGCAGTCACTCACTTCAAAAATCATCTTTTTTTATACAAAATAGAAGCATACTTTTTAACATTTAATAAAGAACCTGTTGCGACAATAACAATAGGTAGGTATAAAGCTAATAATCTTGTTGGTGGTGATGCAAGAATTGCTGTTAAAAATGATTTTCAAAATAAAGGTTTGGGGAAGGTCTTAGTTCTATATGGCTTTTATAAATTAAAAGAGCAGGGTATTAAATTTGGAGAAAGTGTGATTACTATAAAAAGAACAGCTTCTATTTTGCTTCATTATAAATGTGGCTTTTATCCTTCTCTTTCAAAAGAACACACTGTATTTCAAAGTCAAAGAAGATATCTTTTTATAAGGGCTATTATTTGGATACGATTAAGGTTCTTATTTATTATGCATATGAATAAATTATCAAAATCAATAAAACGTTCAATAAAGACAGTATGAAAATAGCCGTAATTGGAGCTGGTAATGGAGGTCAGACAATGGCCGGTCATTTTGGATATTTGGGGTTTGAAACCCGTTTGTATTCAAGAAATTTAGATAAATTACATTATTTGATAAAAAATGGTGGAGTTCTTTTAAAAGGAGCTATTAATGTTTTTGGGAAAGTACAATTAATTACTGATAACCTACAAGAAGCTATCGAAGATGTTGATTTAATTATGATAACAACTGTAGCTAATGCTCATGGTGAAATTGCAGAAAAGATAGCTCCAATTCTTAAAAAGAATCAGGTTGTTGTTCTAAATCCCGGAAGAACTTTTGGGGCTTTAGAATTTAAAAATATCGCAAACAGACATACTGATAAAAGGATTTATGTTGCTGAAACACAGAGTTTACTTTATGCATGTAGGTCTGAAAACAATGGAGAAGTAAGAGTTATAGGAGTAAAGAACAAAGTGCCAACAGCAGCCCTGCCATCATCTGATACAAAACATGTGTTGTCTGTTTTAAACAGGGTGTCCTCTTCATTTATAGAAGCAAACAACATTCTTGAAACAAGCCTTGATAATATAGGCTGTATTTTTCATCCTTCTATAGTATTGTTTAATGCTGCCAAGATCGAAAGAGGAGAGAACTTCTATTTTTATAATGATATGTCGCCAAGAATTGCTGAATTCCTGGTTTCGATTGATAAAGAAAGATTAGCTATTGGAAAGGCTTTAGGTATTGATCTAATTTCTGTTACTGATTGGATTTCATATTCATATAAAGGTGTTACAGGAAATAGTTTACTCGAAAAAATGCAAAACAATCCTGCTTATTATAAAATTTTGGCTCCTACACGTTTGGATTCACGTTTATTAACAGAAGATATACCTACAGGAGTATTACCTTTAATGGAAATGGGCAAGCTTCTAAACATTCCGGTTCCATTATTAGAATCCATATATATTTTATCATCGCAATTACTTGATTTTGATTTTCGTAAAAGTGGCAGAACATTGCAGAATCTGGGATTAAATAATATGAATGTTGCGGAGTTGCTAAAAATAATGCAGCAATGAAGAATGATGTTTTTGGTTTTGTCAGACCTGAAAACGATATACATACCTTAGGTATAGCAACTATTTCCGGATTGCTTGAAGATTGTGGTTACACTGTATATACCGGAAATGCAGATGTAGTTAGATCAGTAATTAATATACATCTTATTGAAAGTCGTTCATTTTTAAAGAATTGGATTGAAAAAAATAATATAAGCAAAATAGGTTTTAGTTATCGTCTTGATCCTTATGATGGGCAAAAGATATTTGGTAAGTTTTATAACTTTCTCATAAGTGAAAGAATTCTTCAGAAAAACGGAGGACAAATCGAGCGTGTTTATTTTGCTGGATTACCCAAAACATGTTTATTAATTGATAGAGAGTATAATGGTGAAGTGATTACATTTATTGGTGATGAAACCAGTGTGGAAACACTAATTAAGCTTGGTGTACCAAAAGCTAAAATTAAAAATGAGCTATTGGCGGGGGCAAAATATGATAATCTTAGGTTTGATTTTGCCAAAGATTTCATTCACTCAGGGAGCTATCAATATTACAAACCAATCAAGAACTTAAATTATCCCAATTGTGGAACCCGAAAAGACACATTAAAGGAGCGATTGCTCTATCATAGAAAAAAAAGTATTTCACCTTTAACAAGAGTACATGTTGGGCCTTATAATGAAAACAGAAATGAGGCGATTAAACTTTTTAAAGAATGGCTTAAAACATTGTCGGAAACAGGATTTCTGGATATAGTGTCAATAGGCTCTTCTCAGCTCTCTCAGTCAAGCTTTGGGGAAGATTGGGCAGGAAGACAAAATGGTGGAGGAGTTCCTGTTAATTCACGAAAAGAGTTGATTGAAATATATGAAGCAGGACGCCCTATGCTTATGCGTATATATTCAGGTACTAACAGAACACAGGAAATGGCTCAGGTATTTGAAGAAACCATAAATATCTGCTGGCATGCACTTTCGTTCTGGTGGTTCAACAAAATGGACGGACGTGGTCCGCATGATGTAAAAACGAACCTGAGAAATCATATTGAGACGCTTAAAATAATAGCACAGCATAATAAACCATTTGAACCGAACATTTCACATCATTTTTCTTTTAGAGGAGGAGACGACGTTACTTATGTTTTATCAGCATACCTGGCGTGTATTACTGCAAAAATAAATGGTGTAAAAAGTTTAGTACTTCAAATTATGCTAAATACGCCAAAAGCAACCTGGGGAATCCAGGATCTGGCTAAAGCCAGAGCTTTGTTAAAATTAGTAAAAGAACTGGAAGATAAGAACTTTAAAGTTTATCTACAACCTCGCGCAGGCCTTGACTATTTTTCACCGGATTTGGAAAAAGCAAAGATACAGTTAGCTTCTGTTACAGCTATGATGGACGATATAGAACATGACAACCATCAAAGTCCTGACATTATTCATGTGGTAAGCTATTGTGAAGCTTTAGAACTTGCAACTCCGGTGTATATTAATGAAAGCATTCAGATAACTTTGGCAGCACTTAATGAATATAGAAAACTAAAAAAAGATAATCCTTATTTAATTAATGAAATTAATAAGGATACTGAACCAAGAATGATTTATCTTTATAATACAGTTAAAGTAATACGTATTTTGATAGAATCTAATATTGATTCACCCTATAGCGCAGAAGGATTATATACGTTATTGCAAAAAGGAATTTTGAATGCACCTTATATTTGGGAGTGCCGTAGTGAATTTGGAGCAGCAACAAAATACAATACAAGACTAGTAGATGGTTCTGTTGTTCTTATGAATGAAGATAACAAACCGCTAAATATTATAGAAAAAGTTAAAAATTCAATTTAAAGCTGAAATAATGGAAACAGAGATAGAATTTGAATTTTTAGATCAACCAATTGTCATAACAGAGCATAAATGGAAAGAAGACATTAATGCTTTGGTTTACGTTCAGGTGCTTACTTATAATCATGAACCCTATATTCGTGATTGCATAGAAGGTATTTTAATGCAGAAAACAACATTCCCAGTCCATATTGTTGTTTTTGAAGATTGCTCAACAGATAAGACAGCTTTTATACTTAAAGAATATAAAGAAAAACATCCTGGATTATTTACATTATACCTACAACCAGAAAACACTTATGGAAAAGAAATCAGGAAAGAAGCATTAAAGCCCTGGTTTGAAACCTCTCAAAAAGGTAAATACATAACTAAATGCGAAGGTGATGATTACTGGACTGATCCACTTAAGCTGCAAAAGCAGGCAGATTTTATGGAAAAAAATCCAGAATATAGTTTATGCTACCATTCACATTTTGAGAGAATTGATGATAAAATCTTCAAAAAAAAAATTCCAACTAAAGGGAGGGATTTTACTCAGGATGAATTAATAGCAACCCCTAGCGGAATTGCTACTGCTTCAAAATTTTTCATTAACTATAACAAGCTTTATGGTATTTCACTACAACCAGGTTTTGGACGTGATTTTTGTTTAAATGCGTTTTTAGGTTCCCTTGGCAAATGTAAATTTTTAGCTTCTATCGAACCTTCAATAAGGCGTTTACATACTGGTGGAGTGTGGTCATCGAAAAGTAAAACCGAAAAATCTTATAGTACTATTAATGTAAAAATCCAAGTGTATGATTATTATAGACAGCAAAACAATAAGCACAGAATGAATGTAAGTCTTGAAGCTTTAAAAAATGCAATTGACTTTCATTTACCAAAAGTATATCCTGAATACAAAAGACATAATTATCCTTACCGCCATTTCAAATTAATGTATAAAGATACGGGTATAGTAATTTTCTATGCTCCTGTTATAGAGTTATTAAAGAGAATTCTTAGAAAGTTCAAGAGAATATATAAAACCATATTTTTCATTTAATAGTGCAATAACCTAAACAGATAGAATATTTTGTCATAATACATTCCTGTCTGTTACTAATAAATTGAAATAAATATTAATGTATATCGAAGCTCAATATAATTTCACACCAATACCTGAGCCAATACCATTAACCGAGCAGGATTGGCCTGAAGGCACTTTGCCAATAGTAAGCACAGATACCAAAACCTATAATCACGAACCTTATATTCGGGATTGCATAGAAAGCATTCTAATGCAAAAAACAACTTTTCCTGTTCGTGTCTGTATATTTGAAGATGCATCCACTGACCGTACTGCTGAAATTGTAAAGGAGTATGCCGATAAATATCCGGGGCTTATTTTTGCATTCTGCCAGAAAGAAAATACTTTCAAAAGACCTGAAGATAGGCAGATTGCAAGCAAGCCATTCAGAAATGCGAGAGATGCTGCAAAATATATAGCTAAATGTGAAGGCGATGATTACTGGATAGATCCTCTTAAGCTGCAAAAACAGGTAGAGTTTTTGGAAAGAAATAATGAATACAGTTTGATCTCAGGAGGTTTTATATCAAGAGATTCAAATACCGGTGAGGAAGAGACCATAATCATGGATACAAAATCTGCCCATAATTATACAGACAAAGGTTTTGACATTACTTTAGACTTACTGCCCAAAGGTTGGTACATTAAAACATTAACATTAATGTACAGAAAGGAATTATTGTACACACAACAAAAACCAAAATATAAATACTCGCGTGATGTACATGTCAATTATCATCTTATTAAGCAAAAGAAAGGCTATTATTTAAAAGAAGTGCTTGGAGTTTACAACAAACATGATGGCGGCATCAATAGTCCTCTGCCAGATGCAATTAAACTAAGAACACGTTTAAACGTTAATTCGGAATTGTATGAACATAATAAAGAAGATGTTCATTTACGCTACAAAATATTCAAGATATATGTTAAACTAAGTATGCACAAAGAATTTCTAAAAAAAAATCCTGATATTACAAGATTTTATTTAATAAAGAAAGCAATATCCACTGCAACCGAGTCTAAGGGATTCTTTCAATTTTTAAAGGTCTTTCTACATTTATAATTCTGTGTATAACAAACAGTTCAATAAGATAAGAATGATATTAGAGGCAAATAATGAATGAGAATATAATATAACCTTAACATATATCTTCTTAAACCAAAATGCCGGCCATAACTATCAGTATTATTATCCCTCATTATACAAAATCAGACACTTTGATCCTTAAAAGGAATTCGATCATCTTAATATTTTTATATGTGAATATAGTTAGCACAAAACTACATGAAGAAAATTAATATAATTTTTGTATTGGATCATGCTCTTAAAAGTTACAGAGTACCATTCTTTAATTTATTATCAGATATTGATCATTATCAGATAACTATTGTGCATCCCGGTAAAGAAATCGAGGGTTTAAATAAGATCACTCAATTAAAGTCATATACAATTTTTAAATGCCTTGGAGTAGAACTTAGAAATAAATTAAAAATTAAAGAAAACGATGTAATTATTTATATGCAAAACATCAGAATAGCAAATCTATGGTTAATTACATTAAATCCATTTAAGAACTATAAACTCATACATTGGGGAATTGGAACATCATCTTCGAAAAGATTAAGCTTAAATAAAAATTTATTCACATGGTTCAGAAACATGTTGGCAAAACACGCTTCAGCTTTAATTTTATATACAGATTTCCCTCTTTCATTATTTTCAGCCAAGGTTAAAGAGAAAACATTTATTGCAAATAATACAATTTTTAATCCTTTAATGGAAAATTTGTCCGGAATGGAAAAAGATTCGTTTATTTTTATAGGCTCTCTTGATAAGCGTAAAGGATTAGATTTGCTTTTAAAATCATTTTCATCTTTTTCTAAAAAGACAGGTTCACCACTGAAGTTAGTTATTATCGGATCTGGAAGTGAAGAGCTTTCATTGAAGATTCTTGCTAAACAGTTAGATATTGAGAATCTCGTAGAATTCAAGGGAGCAATTACAGATGACAAACTTAAAAAAGAATATTTTAGAAAGGCTATCGCCTGTGTTTCTCCTTTACAAGCCGGATTGTCTGTCCTGGAAAGCTTTAGTTATGGTGTACCTTTCATAACATATAGAAATGCAATATCCGGTGGAGAACATCTTAATATTATAAATTATAATAATGGTATGTTGGTGAATAATGAAAATGAACTAACTACAAGTTTGATAAAAATAAATGAAGACAGAGAATTAGCTAAACGTCTCGGAAACAATGCCTATAAACATTATTATGAAAAACGACAAATGAAACATATGGTTTCTGTATTTAAAGAAGCTATTGATTATGTTAATAAACAAGATATATAACTCATTATGAATTTAACCATAGTCGCAGGCGCACGCCCCAACTTCATGAAAATTGCTCCTATAATCCATGCTGTGGAGAAAGCAAATTCTGATTATTCCCAATTGCAGTATGAAAACAGGAAGCACAAGAAAAGAATAAATTATCGGTTGATACATACAGGTCAACACTACGACAGAAAGATGTCGGGTGATTTTTTTGAACAACTGGGCATACCCAAACCTCATGCCAACCTTGAATCAGGGAGTGGTAGTCAGGCAGAACAAACTGCTGCTATCATGATACGCTTTGAGAAAGAACTTATAAATAATCCTACTGATTTGGTATTGGTAGTTGGCGATGTTACTTCCACTATGGCTTGTTCTATTACGGCTCAGAAGCTTCATGTAAAAGTAGCTCATGTGGAAGCGGGTATTCGTTCTGGAGACTGGACCATGCCAGAAGAGATTAATCGTATTGTAACCGACAGTATTACCAACTACTTTTTCACCACTTCTGAATTGGCTAATGAAAATTTACGTAAAGCGGGTATTGAGGATGAACGCATTTTCTATGTAGGCAACGTAATGATTGACACATTATTTAAAAATCGTCATCGCTTCTTTAAACCAGATTTTTGGGATAAGCTGAAACTAAAAGAAAAGGAATATATTGTAATTACGCTTCATCGTCCTGCCAATGTTGATGAAGAAAAGAAACTTAGTAAGCTGCTGGGTGAGATTATATCTCAAAGCAGACAGCTTCCATTGATATTCCCTGTACACCCTCGCACAGCAAAAATATTAGAAAAAACAGGTATTTCAGACCCTCGCCTGCATTTAGTAGAACCATTGAGTTATCTGGAATTTAATTATCTGGTGGAACGTGCCAGGGCTGTTGTAACTGATTCTGGTGGCATCACCGAGGAAGCAAGTATTATGCGTGTACCCTGCATTACGCTAAGAGATAATACAGAACGCCCTGAAACTATCACACTTGGAACCAACGAACTACTTGGTACTGACCCGAAATCTATCAAGCCTGCAATGAAAAAACTATTTAAAGGTGAATGGAAAAAGGGTAATGATATCCCGTTATGGGATGGAAATGCAGCAGAAAGAATTGTGGAAGTTTTGCTAAGTTTATAGGAAATGATTGCCAGATTTAAACTGATTTTCAATACTGTCGCACATTTAAAACCTATACAGATAAAGTATCAACTGCTGAATAAAATAGGCAAAAAAAGAGCATTTCATTATTATAGACGCGATTTCATTAAAAATGAGATTAATTATCCGCTATTTAGCTTTTTTACTCCCCCTTCTAATAGTTATCTTGGGAATTTGCGCTTCAGTTTTCTTAATATAGAACATCAGTTTAAAGATAATGTAGACTGGAGTTATCTTGAGCACGGAAAGCTTTGGAATTACAATTTGCAATACGCCAATTGGCTTATGCAGGATAGTGGTAGCACAAAAGAGAAGCTAACTCTGTTAAAATCTCTCCAATATTCTATTCAAAATACCAATATAAAGCCTGAACCTTACCCTGTTTCATTGAGATGTATCAATGTTATTCGCTTTATAAGCAAATGGAGGATCGAAGATAAAAATATTGTCAATCATTTATATTCAGAGCTAAATTTTTTGAATAATAATCTGGAGCTACATATATTAGGTAATCATCTGCTTGAAAACCTGTTTGCTCTGGCTTTGGGCGGTGCTTTTTTTGGTAATGAGAATTTGTTAAACAGAGCTATTTCTTTTCTAAAAAGTGAACTTGATGAGCAAACTCATGATGATGGCGCTCACTTTGAATTAAGTCCGATGTATCATCAAATCATATTATTCAGATTATTGGAATTTATAGATTGGTATAGAAATTTTAATGATAGTAACCGGAATTTTCTCTTTTACTATGAAAGTTTAGCAAGCAGGATGTTAGCCTGGTTGAATAATATTTCGTTTCAAAATGGTAATATTCCTTTATTTAATGATGCAGCAAATGGAATTGCTTTTACAACTACACAACTGAATGAATATGCAAAGCATTTGGATATTTACAAAGCCGATCTAAAATTATCTGATTCCGGATATCGCTCTTTTAAAAATGACATGTATGAAATAAAAATTGACTTTGCTCAGGTAGGAGCTAAATATCAGTCCGGGCATGCTCATGCTGATGCTTTAGGTTTTATTTTATATTATCAAGGTAAACCTTTGTTTGTAGAACAAGGCACTTCAACATATCAAGCCGGCGAGCAACGTAATTTGGAGCGTTCCACTAAAGCGCACAACTGTGTGGTAGTTAGGGAGCAAAATCAGTCGGAAGTTTGGGGTGGTTTTAGAACTGGTCGCAGAGCCACGACCACAATTATTAAAGATACTGATAATTATTTAGTGGCTTCGCATGATGGTTATAAGTCGCTTGGAGTGATTCATGAACGCTCTTTTGAACTAAAAGATGATAAACCGACAATTAAAGACAAACTATCAAAAGCTTCAAATGGCACATTCTATCTGCATCTTCATCATTCACACCAGTATAGTAAAATAAATGAAGAACAATACCTGGTTGGTAATGATGTCATAATCAATTTTAAAGGAGGGTGTTTATATGAAATTCTAAACTCTTCTCAAAGTGATACCTTTAACCAATATAAAAAATCCGAAACTTTAGTTGTGTCATTTAATAAAGAGCTAACTTGTACAATCAGTTTTAGAAAGTAATAAAAAGATGAAAAAAATACTATATCTCACATTTTATTTTGAGCCTGATTTATGTGCCGGTTCATTCAGAAATAGTCCATTGGTGAAGGAATTGGCAAAGCAGGCAAAAGGTAAGGCTGATATAGATGTAATAACAACTCTGCCTAACAGATACAGTACTTTTGTAGCTGATGCACCTCAATATGAAGAGCATGACAACCATACTGTGAGAAGAATTGCTGTTCCAAAACATCAGAGTGGAATGAGAGATCAGATATTTTCTTTTAGAACCTATTACACGCAGGTTCACAAACTTACAAGGAGTAAAAGATATGATTTAGTTGTTGCTTCATCGTCAAGGCTATTCACTGCTTATCTGGGATATAGAATGGCAAAGAAAAACCATACACCACTCTATCTTGATATTCGCGATATATTTTACGATACAATGAAAGATGTATTAAAAGATGGGGCCATTAAAAAGTTGGCATTGCCTGTTATCAAGCAAATTGAGAGACGAACTTTTAGCTATGCGTCTCACATTAATCTGATTTCTGAGGGTTTTCGAGGGTATTTTGACAAATACGTTAAAGCGGAGTATTCGACATTCCCTCATGGAATTGATGATATATTTTTTGAAGCGAATAAAAATGAATTGCCGACTAAAAATTTATCTGGTATAAGAAGTATTGTGTATGCTGGAAATATTGGCGAGGGGCAAGGTTTGCATAAGATCGTACCTCAGGCGGCTAAACAATTGGAAAATAAGGTACAGTTTATCATTATTGGTGATGGTGGTGCAAAGCAAAAATTGATAAGTGAGATTGAAAAACTTAAGGTTAATAATGTTAAACTCATGGCTCCGGTAAAGCGGGATGAGCTGATCGAGATGTATAAAAAATCAGATTTTCTTTTTGCCCATCTTAACGATTATGATGCTTTCAAAAAAGTATTACCTTCAAAACTTTTTGAACTGGCAGCATTCAATCAGCCAGTTATAGCTGGTATGGGTGGTTTTGCCGGAAATTTTGTTAAAAACAATATTGAAAACTCAATTCTCTTTGAACCATGTAATGTAAAGCAATTTGTGGAGTTATACAATAACTACGATTACAAACAATTCAGGAGAACAGAATTTATTAATCGTTATCGTCGTGTTGCTGTAAATAAAGATATGGCGTCGGGGATATTGAAATACATATAACTGTTATGGACATATTAACTACAGGTATCAACGGTTTTGTAGGCAGTAACCTCACCGCTTATCTGCACAAAACACATAAGCTGTATGGTGTGGATATAATTAATAAAGAAAGTGAAGAGATAGTTCATACATATAGATGGGATCAATTGGATACACTTCCCGCTACAGAAGTCATCATACATCTGGCTGGTAAAGCCCACGACACTAAAAACATAAGTGAGGAAGCAGAGTATTTTGAAGTGAACCTGGGTTTGACCCAAAAGATATTTGATCATTTTCTGAAATCAGAGGCACAGAAATTCATTTTTTTCAGTTCAGTAAAAGCTGTTGCCGATACTGTTGAAGGGGAAATCCTTACCGAAGAAGCAGTTCCAGATCCAAAGACACCTTATGGAAAATCGAAATTAGCTGCCGAACAGTATATTCTTTCAAAACCCATTCCGGAGGATAAAATGGTTTATATTCTCCGCCCCAGCATGATACACGGGCGGGGCAACAAAGGTAATCTGAACCTGCTTTATCAGGTGGTTACCAGGAACATACCCTGGCCTCTGGGTGCTTTCGACAACCGGCGCTCTTTTTTAAGCACCGGAAATCTTTCATTCATCATTAATCAACTGATCAGCAACAACATACGATCAGGCATATATAATATTGCCGATGATGAACCACTGTCAACAAATGAACTGATAAGTCTGATAGCTGCTTCAAGCGGGCGAAAAGCCAGAATTATGAAAATGCCGCGAAAATTCATTGGTTTTATCGCAAAAAGCGGAGATTTTCTCCGTCTGCCATTAAATTCTGAAAGATTGAAAAAGCTCACTGAAAATTATGTGGTTTCAAACAGTAAAATCAAAAGAGCTCTGAATATCAGAAGCTTACCTTTGACAGCAAGAGAAGGCATGAAGAACACCCTGGATTCTTTTGCCACAGAAACAAAAAACAAATAAAAAAACCTGTTTAAACCACTTCAAATTTTATATTTGCAAAAAACTTTCACATGACTAACCATTTATTACTTTCGATAGTTCTGTTTGGTGTTATGTGGCTATATCTGAAAATCGCCGCCCGATACAATATTGTTGATCAGCCGACAGATCGCACCTCACATAAAATACCCACTTTCAGAGGCGGAGGTATAATTTTTACTGTTGCGGTTATTTTATGGTTCCTGTTATATGGCTTTCAGTATCCATGCATAATTACCGGCATGGTACTTATCAGCTTTATTAGCTTCTTAGACGATGTTAAAGGAGTCAGAGCTTCAATTCGTATAATAGTACATCTGCTGGCAGTTGCCTTACTGTTTTATGAGATTGGACTACTTGGGTTTCACTGGTATTGGATATTATTTGCCTTAATACTTACAATCGGATGTATCAATGCCATTAATTTCATGGACGGGATAAATGGCATTACTGCGTTTTACAGTTTCATCACACTTGGCAGCTTCAGCTTGCTTAATAATGCATATAACCTGCTATTACCCTTCTTTCCAATGGGTTTGCCCGCAGGATGGGAATCATTTTTCCCAGGCGGACTGGTGGGAACACTTATGGCAAGTCTGCTTGTATTTGGCTTTTTCAATGCAAGGCGTAAAGCAGTTGTATTTGCCGGGGATGTAGGAAGTATTGGTATGGCTTTTCTTATGTCGTGGCTGCTTATCAATCTCATGGTTAAATCCAAAGAGTTTTATTGGATATTGTTTTTTGCTATGTATGGAATTGATACATCTTACACCATTTTTATCCGTATTTTAAGAAAAGAAAACATCTTTAAACCCCACAGGCTTCATCTTTATCAATTACTTGCAAATGAGAATGGCTGGCCTCAGTTAGTTGTAGCTGCCCTATATGCAGGGATACAGCTTATGCTGAACCTTTTTGTTATCTATTTGGTTTTCACAGGCAAAATGAATCTCATTATCTTTATTACCATACTGGCTGTACTATTAGCTGTTTATATATTTGCACGATATCTTGCAACCAGGAAACTTGCGGTATCAGAAGCGTGAACTGCTTTATTCAGGTTCAAACACTAAAATATTATCATCTTCCGGTTTTTTGAAACCAAAATCACAAGTTTACTAACGGCACTTTAAAGCATTCAGTTATTGTCATGATCCAAAGCAAAAAATCATCTTTATCAATATGGAAATAAGCGGATATTATTATCTGGGGAAAATACTCAAGCCAATAGGGATTCAAGGCGAATTACTTATCTATCTGGATGTTGACGAACCGGATAAATACCGTGATCTTGATGCTGTTTATGCGTATGTTGCCGGCAATCTGGTGCCTTTCATTGTTCAGGAGATAAATTTGCGTTCGGGCAAGCAGGCTGCAGTCAGATTTCATGATATTGATGATATTGATCAAACCAATGTGCTTGTGGGAGCAGGCTTGTATTTACCATTATCAGCCTTACCTGAACTTACTGAAGATCAATTTTATTACCATGAGATTGAAGGCTTTACAGTAATTGATGAGAAATTTGGTGTTCTGGGTGAAATTGAAAAAGTGCTTGATTACCCTATGCAGGCATTATTACAGGTTATGCATAACGACAAGGAAATACTGATACCGGTTGCTGATGAGATCATAACAAAAGTGGATAAGGACAAGCGTATTATTCGTATTCAGGCACCTGAAGGACTTATTGAAATGTATCTAAAATAAAACGCCGGCAGTCCTTACCGCTGCGTGACAAATTATACGAATTGTATTTACAATCGTCAATTGTTCTAATATATTTTTCCAATCGGTATTACTATCCCTCCTATTGTCCCGTCCTGCTTTTCTTCTTCCCCTTTTCCCCTGTTCTTTATTTTAATTCAATGAACGGGCTTCAGCCCGTTCCTATTCATTCTTCATTTTTTATTAAACCCCTTCAGGGTTTTTGAGTAGCATAGAGTACCATAGGTGTTATAAACATATCATCCCGTAAGGGTCTGCGACCCTACGGGATTTGTAGACTCGGGCGCTGAGGCTCTCTAAGCGCCTGATTATTTCATCCCGTAAGTGTCCCTACGGGATTTAGGGTTGGAATTTGTTCTATTTTCTACAAACATATCATCCCGTAAGGGTCGTTGACCCTACGGGACTTGTAGCTCCGGGCGCTGAGGCTCTCTAAGCACCTTTTGAAATCCCGGACACTTCGAGAACCTCAGTGTCCGGTTATTGAGCACGTTGAAATTGTTATTGAGCTTGTCGAAATATTTATTTACCAAACAGGCAAAAGCCCGTTCCTATTCCTAACATTCTGAATTGTCAATTGTCAATTGTCTCCCGAGTCATTCGGGATCTCCCGAGTCATTCGGGATCAATTGCCACCTCCTTAGCCGGTGGAGAAATGGAAAAAAACAGCCTTATTTCAAACCACCACCAATTATACGAATTGTATTTACAAAATAGTCCAAGCTGTTTTGTAAATTTACAATCGTCAATGCCGATGGTTTAAATATCTAGAACAATCGAGCAGAGCGAAAATTGTTCTAATATATTTTTCCATTCGGTATTATACTGACAGTACCAACTACATCTGCTATATTAATCAGACCGTTGGAATCAATATCCGCATTTTCAAAGCAAAATGGATACGGGTTCAAGTCAAAAATATAGTTCTCAATAGTGACTACATCCAAAATATCTACCTTTCCATCACAGTCTGCATCACCAGGAACAATACTGTTACATTCATTCATTATTTCTCCTGAATTATTACAACCCGGGGCATTATTCATGATCTGAACCATCCCGGCAGGTGCTGCCAGAAAATCACAGATACTTTTTACAGCACAGGACGACAGGTTATGGTTATATTTGATATTAAGAGCTGATATTGAACCTGGAGCAATATTCTCCAGACCTGTAAGGCTGCTGAGGGATTGATTCCAGTTAATACTAAGATAGCCTCCAATGGATGTAAGGTTTTCAAGTGCATTCAGACTGCTTAGATTACAGTTGTTGTTGATAAAAAGACCACTACCAATTGAAATAATATTTTCAAGTCCGGTAAGGTCTGTTAGCTGAGGGTTATGGGAAATATTCAGGAGTCCATCCACAGAAGTAAGCACATGCAGACCATTGAGGTCATATATTCCGGCACCATTAATGAAAATATTCCCTTCAGTATCAGTGCAATCCGGAAATGCCACGGCGAAACGATTAATATTTATCTGGGTTTCAAAATAATAATCACCATTCGGAAGACATGGAAGTCCGCCACAGGAATAAGCTGCATCAATAATACTGCCACATCGGGGGGCATTATTGGTGATCTTAATTTTTCCCACTGCATTGGTTATAAGGTTGCATAACCAGCTATCATTACAAACTGACAAAATCTGGTTAGAATTAATAACAATATTACCACCCACAAAGCTCAGATTATCCAGAGCTGCAATATCAGCCAGTGATGGGTTATAACTGATAGTCAGAGTACGTCCGACTGTTTCCAGATTCTCCAGTCCGTCAAGACTGGTCAGGGCATTGTTGATATATATAAACAGATCACCGGCAACAGAGATTAGATTCCCAAGTCCTGTCAAATCAGCAAGCAGGTTATTCTCGCTTATATCAACATTACCTCCGATTGAAATTAGCTTATCCATGCCGCTTAAATCAGTCAGGGCGCTGTTCAGTGCAATAAACAAATTTCCATGAATATAAGCCAGATCCTCCAGCCCGCTCAAAGCGGTCATGTTATGATTTCCGTATATTTGTAAACCATCGCCAATATAGGTAATATTATTTAATCCATTCAGATCGTTCAATGAATGATTAAAACCAATATTTATTCTACCTTCGACAGAAGTAAGATTTTCAAGTCCGGTTAAAGCCGTGAGAGCATAATTTGATTCAACAAGCAGATTACCACCTATTGAAATAAGATTTTCCAGTGCATGTATGGAAGTCAGAGCATAGTTATATTCAATTCTGAGATTCCCCCCTATTGAAGTAAGACTTTCCAGTCCTGTAAGACTGGTAAGTGCCGGGTTATAGAAAAGTCTCAAATTACCTCCAATTGAATTAAGAACATGCAAGCCATTCAGATTGGTTATCCTGTTACCTGTAATAGTTACATTTCCTTCAATTTCAGTACATCCGGGATTATTTATCCTGAAATCATCAATCTGTTCCTGAGTACTGAAAATAATACCTTTAGGCAGGCAGCTTCCGGCAAAAACCATATATTGGCTAAAAGCCAAAATTGCTACAACTGAAATCAATTTCTTCATAGCTTCAAGTTTTTGATCCGGTGTTATTTAACTATATTAAGTCAACTTGTGAAAGTAATTATCTTTATAAATATTAGCTCTATGCAAAGATAATACAAGAAGTATAGTTTTCAGCAACTTATCTTATTTTTACTGAACTTTATTTCTCTTACCACATTCAATCACAATTTTGATTTAACAGTACATAATTTATCATTGGGAACGCTATGCCATTATGTTCTTATCAGGAATAAAGATTGTGCATTTTACTACAATATGTCATTCATTAGTTACATAAGATCATGACGGTTTAACTAGGGAAGAGTATTTTAACACAATTTATTTACGGGATAATTTTCAATCTTATTTATATATCAGACAGAAGGCTATATAATGGAGAATCTTTGATAATAACCGGAAGTATTAGTATTGATAATGATCGGAACAGTCTCAGATATTGTGTTCAATCATTCATATAAACCCAAAAGATTCTAAATTTGCGGCTTCCGGCATAGTCCCGGATAAGAATGATTATTTTCACAAACAAGGTGCTTAAGAAGCATGGTCACAGTTAATCCATTCAGGTTCAAACAGTTTCATGTGTTTGATCATATAAGTACCATGAAAGTAGGTACTGATGCTGTTTTGCTTGGAGCCTGGTCCAAGCCCTCTCAAACAGGTAATATACTCGATATTGGAACCGGATGCGGCATACTTGCCCTGATGATGGCTCAGAAAACCAATGCTGATATAACGGCTATTGATATTCACCCGCAAAGTATAAAACAGGCTTTTATGAATTTTTCGGAAAGCCCATGGAAAAACAGATTGAACGTGTTGGAGATCAGTCTGGGATCATTTTCTGAGAACAATTCCGCGATATTTGATTTCATCATTTCCAATCCTCCATTTTTCATTAATTCCCTGAAGCCCTGTAAAGATAACCTATTGATTGCCAAACATGCTGATATTGATTTTCCTGATATTTTTTTCGGGTCAATATTCAAACTTCTGAAACCTGAAGGCAAGGCTGCATTCATTATTCCTTACCCCGAACTTGAAACAGTATTACAAAAACTGGATAATACCGGTTTGAACCTGTACAGGATTGCTGAGGTTTTTGGCAAATCCTTTTCAAAGCCAATAAGAGCAATGCTTGAGATAACCAAGGATAAAGTACCGGAAATCGAACATGAAACAATTCATATTTTTAACAGCGACATGAGCTATAGTGATAAATATAAATTATTGACAAACGATTTTTATCTTTTTCTGAACCAGTAGGGTTAGTAATTTCGTAAAAACAAGCAGAAAGTTCCGGATCGGAGTCCAGGTTCAATATTTATTTTTTCTGTTGTTTTTTGGTTCGCTTTATAAAATCAGAAGGAGGGAAAGTATATTTCAGCGAGAATCCGAAATAATCACCTATTGACTTGATCTTAACATTTATCTGATCTGTTCGTGTAGCAGCATTATAATAAAGAAGGCGTGTATCGTAATAAGTAGAAAACAACCGGTAATATGTTTCCAGATAAAGCTGTCCACTATTTTCAGTACGGTAGTTAAGCCCGAATCCTCCCTTAAATGCCGGCATCATGGTTCGCATGATATATGAATGTTGCTCAAAAATGTAATAATCTTCTGAGTTTTCAGCACCATTCACTACTTTGGTCATAACACTTCCGGGGATCATTATCAGCGATACTCCCACAGCATTGCTGAGATAAAGCCTGTCAGCAAGGCGCAGAAAATATTTGACCGTTAGCGGTATCTCGTAGCTATCTTCATTGAAACTCAATGAGATATGATATCCCGGCTCTTCAACTTCCATTTTATAATTACGTACAAGGTAATTAATACCTGTTTCGAAAGATAAACGGGGAGAGTAATCAATTTTCATTATAGCGCCAAAAGCATATCCGTACCTTGGTGTGGACGTGAAAACAATCTGGTTCATTGATGCTGAATCGGTAATGGTTTTCACATCTTTTGTGATCCTGAAAAGCTTTGTAGGAATGATGGGTTCGGCTACAAATCCAAAAGAAATCTTTTTATCCTGCGCTATTGCAACAAGGCTGAAAAGCAATACAAATATCACGATCGCACAGCGCTTCATAGTTTCTTTAGATTTTTAATATTGCTCCGAACCACTTTTTTGTGAAAAGTTCAAAACTAAGTTGTCCGGAAAAATATTTTCTCTGATCTTAGCTTTGAATTGTTATATTTTTTTTAACGATGATCAGGCTATTAAACGGAAATACGTTAAAAAGATTATTCAAAACAGATTTGCGCCAATCATTCTGTATCCTTTGCACATTTCTTTTCCGTTTAATATCTTCTTCTCAACCGGAGTTTTAACATTTCTAAGGCTTTGAATTTCCCGGTTCTTTCTGTTCCACCCCCTTCATTGACAATTGAATACGCCTTCGTGGCAAATCCACATCCAGCACTTTCACCTTCACTTTCTGGTAAATCTTTACAACCTGCGCGGGATCATTTACAAAGCGGTCGGCAAGGTTACTCTTATGTATCAGTCCGTCCTGATGTACCCCCACATCAACAAAAGCCCCAAATGCAGTGATATTTGTGACTATTCCCGGCAATATCATTCCGGGTTTAAGGTCTTCAATCTCATGTACATTAGGGTCGAACGAGAAATATTCAAACGACTCGCGCGGATCTCTTCCCGGTTTTTCCAATTCTGCCAGAATATCCTTTATGGTAGGCATTCCTGTTGTTTCACTCACATACTTTTCAGGTTTTATATTTTTCTGAACCTGCTTGTTCTTAATAAGCTCCTGAACGGTAGTGCCAAGATCCTCAGCCATCTGAAATACAACAGGATAGCTTTCAGGGTGTACAGCACTTGAATCCAGCGGGTTTTCGGCATTATGAATCCGTAGAAAGCCGGCTGCCTGTTCAAACACCTTATCCCCTATCCTCGCCACATTTCTGATCTCTTCCCTTGAGGTGAAAGCTCCGTTTAATGCTCTGTATTTCACAATATTACTCGCAATTGCAGGTCCAACACCCGAAACATAGGTAAGTAATTCCTTGCTCGCTGTATTTATATCCACTCCAACCAGATTCACACAGCTTTCCACCACATCCGACAAACTTTTCTGAAGGGCATTCTGATCCACATCATGCTGATACTGACCAACCCCAATAGATTTCGGATCTATTTTCACCAGTTCGGCAAGCGGGTCCATAAGGCGGCGCCCTATTGAAACAGCACCACGCACAGTAACATCATAATCAGGGAACTCCTCACGAGCAAGCTCAGAAACCGAATACACCGAGGCTCCTGATTCATTTACCACCACTACCGTAATATCTTTGTCAAAGCGAATGCGGCGAATGAAATTCTCAGTTTCGCGACTTGCAGTGCCGTTACCGATTGAAATTGCATCAATCTTATATGCATTAACAAGATTAAGTATCTTCTTTATTGCAGGTCCTACCTCCACTTGAGGAGGATGCGGATAGATGGTTTCGTTATGCAGCAGGTTACCCTGAGCATCAAGGCATACAAGTTTACAGCCACTCCGGAAGCCCGGATCAATAGCCAGAACTCGTTTCTGACCCAAAGGAGATGCCAACAGCAACTGTCTGAGATTTTCAGCAAATATCCTTATGGCTTCCTCATCAGCTTTTTGCTTAAGGAGCTGTCTTATCTCTGTTTCCATGCCTGGCTGCAGCAAACGTTTATAGCTGTCTTTCATTGCCATAGCCACCTGTTCAGAAGATTCATTTCTGGCTTTTACAAAAATCTTTTCCAGTTGTTCAAGTGCAATTTCTTCAGCCGGATTAATTGAGAATTTCAACATTCCTTCATTTTCGCCTCTCATTATTGCAAGAATACGGTGCGAAGGAATTCGCGACACAGGTTCATCCCAGTTGAAATAATCACGGTATTTGGCAGCTTCTTCTTCCTTGTCCTTAGCAACTTTTGATTTCAGGATACCTTCCCGGTTGAACAGCGTTCTCATTCGCTGACGTGCATAGGTATGTTCGTTCACCCATTCGGCAATAATATCCCGTGCGCCAGCCAGAGCTTCGCCTGTATTGTTTACCTCCAGCTTTGGATTGACAAAACGCTGAGCCATTTCTTCAACCTTGCGTTCCTGCTGCACCATGATCATTTTTGCCAAAGGTTCCAATCCGCGTTCTCTGGCTATGCTGGCTCTGGTTTTTCTCTTAGGCTTATAGGGCAGATACAGGTCTTCAATTTCGGCAAGGGTTTGTGCCTGCATGATCTTAGATTCCAGTTCAGGAGTAAGTTTACCCTGCTCCCTGATCGTATTCAGTACTGTTTCGCGGCGTTTATCCAATTCTTCAAGCCGCTGAGCCAGATTCCTGATGGCAACGATCTGTACCTCGTCAAGCCCTCCTGTCCATTCCTTACGATAACGGGCTATGAATGGTATAGTTGCACCATCGCTCAACAGTTTAAGCGTGTTTTCAACCGCATTGCTGTCAATGTTCAATTCTCCGGCAATATATTCAGCATATATCAATTTCATAGAAAACTCTGTTAAAATATCCCAAACAATGAATTTACAAATTTCGGCAAAAGAAACGTAAGTAAGGAAGATATCAATATTGTTTTTGCAAAAACTGATATCTCGCATCTTCTGAACCGGATTCCTACAGGTTCGAACCATAATTAAAATTTTTGAAGATCAGTATATTCAAAGAGCTTTAAAAGCGTTCTGATTTAAAACAAAACCTTATTTTTGTTTCAGTTTTAAAGATACAAAATGCGAATAATAAGGGCATGACTGAGAATCTAACATTAAAAAACTTATGGGTTGTAGGCGACAGGGTTCTGATAAAACCACGTACTACCAACAGTAAAACCAAAAGCGGGTTATTTCTTCCGCCGGGTTATAGCGAAAAAGAGGAAATTCAAACAGGTTACGTGGTAAAAACAGGACCTGGATATCCCATACCCAGTCCGGCAGAAGATAATGACGAGCCATGGAAGGCTGTTGACGATAAAATCAGATATATACCCTTGCAGGCTCAGGTTGGTGATCTTGCAATTTTTCTGCAAAAAGGCGCTATTGAGATCATTTATAATGACGAAAAATACTATATTGTATCGCAACATTCCATTCTGTTGCTGGAACGTGACAGCGGGCTTTTTGAATAGCAATGGTTTGTTGTCATGAATAACGGTTTTGCTTTTGTATCTTTGTAAATCATTACATACTCATTTATGCACCTTAAACATCTGCGCCTTACTAATTTTAAAAACTACGAAGAGGCTGTATTACAGTTTTCTGACAAAATAAATTGTTTTGTCGGAGCCAATGGTGTTGGAAAGACCAATCTTCTGGATGCCATTTATTACCTTTCGTTTTGTAAAAGTTATTTCAATCCTGTTGATACTCAAAATATTAAACACGAAGAAGATTTTTTCGCCATTCATGGAACCTATAATCGCAATGGTAATGATTCGAGCAAAGTATCCTGTATCCAAAAACGAAACCATCGTAAACAATTCATGCTAAACGGCAAGGAATACGAACGCTTTGCCGATCATATAGGTTTATTTCCGCTGGTAATGATCTCGCCTTACGATCGTGACCTGATAAACGAAGGCAGTGATGTCAGAAGAAAATACATTGATTCAGTAATATCGCAATTTGACAAGATATATCTCGACAACCTGATTAACTACAACAGAGCGTTGTTTCAGCGCAACAGCCTGTTAAAGGGATTTGCAGAACGGGAATATTACGACCTCAGCTTAATTGAAATATGGAATGAGCAATTGATAAAGTTCGGAATGGATATTTATCGTAAGCGTAAAGATTTCATACAAGACTTTATACCTGTTTTCAAGCAGTATTTCTCAATTATCAGTAATAACCGTGAGATGGTGGATATAACTTATGAATCGCAGCTTCATGATAAAACACTTGATAAATTGCTGAAGGAAAGCTTTGAAAAGGATAAGGTACTTCGATATACCACAACAGGGATCCATAAAGATGACCTGTCATTGGGGATAAATTCATACCCTTTGAAACGTTTTGGTTCGCAGGGACAACAAAAATCATTTATTATTGCCATAAAACTTGCTCAGTTTGACTATACAAAGAACATCAAAGGATTCAAGCCTATATTGCTATTTGATGATATTTTTGACAAACTTGATGAAACACGTGTAACTCAACTGATTCAATTAGTAAGTCAGGATAGTTTCGGGCAGGTGGTAATAACTGATACACAGTACGATAGGATTGAAAAGCTAACCAATTCTTTACCCGCAACATACCATGTGTGGGAAATAGAAGCAGGAATACTTAATTTAATAAATTCGCTCAGGCATGATTAAAAAGCCAAATGAAATATTTTTAGGTGAAGCTATCAGGGAGATGATTGAGTTCTACAACCTTAACGGACATTTGACTGAGGCGGGTGTGATTTCTGCATGGGAAAAAGTTGTCGGCACCATGATTGCAAAACATACGAGCAATTTATATATCAAACACAAGAAACTTTATGTTGTGATCAATTCGTCTGTCATTAAATCGGAATTATCGTATGTAAGGACTAAACTGGTAAAAATGCTTAATAAGGAAGCCGGAGAGGAAGTAATTGATGAGGTTGTTCTGATGTAGAGCGTTATTATGTCAAAAAAACCGTATGGGTTACAATAGGTTTTCAAATTAAGAATCCGGTGAAACTCACGCATATATCATAAATGTTGATAAATAATTATAAAATAACATTAAAAACACTGTTGGATTTCGTGAGACTTTATAATTTTAGGCGTTCATTAATCCATATTTATGTTCAGGATTCAAGTATTACTTATTTCACACAAGTACCTTAATCAGTGTTTATTACAAATGCAATCAGGTTTTAATCCATATAAACACTTAATCTATACTGCACAGTAATGGACTATATTTTTCCGATCATTCTCACTTTTTTATTCATTCTCGCTATCTTTGATCTTATAGTGGGAGTAAGTAATGATGCCGGTAACTTTCTGAATGCGGCCATTGGTTCCAAAGCTGCTCCAATGCGGGTCATACTGATAGTTGCTATACTTGGCATCCTTGCAGGCACTACCTTTTCGAGCGGGATGATGGAGATTGCAAGAAGCGGGGTGTTTTATCCCGGGCAGTTTCATTTTTCTGAAATGATGATAATTTTCCTTGCAGTAATGATTACTGATATATTACTGCTTAACACCTTTACCAGTATCGGATTACCAACATCTACCACAGTTTCTATAGTTTTCGAACTTCTTGGTGCCTCGGTCATGGTTGCTATCATCAAAATAAGTAATAGTGACCAAACTATGAATGATATCGGGACTTACATAAATTCCGGTAAGTCGCTTGCCATTATCTCAGGCATTCTGCTTTCAGTTGTTGTAGCCTTCACTGTTGGCAGTATAGTTCAGTTTGTTTCACGTTTAATGTTCACATTCAATTATCGTTTAAGACTCAAATATCTGGGTGGTGTATGGGGAGGTTTTGCTATTAGTTTCATTATTTATTTCATCCTAATTAAGGGAGTACGCGGAGCATCGTTCATGAGTCAGGATTTTATTGAATATATTGAGCAGCATACTTTTATGATCCTATCATTAAGCTTTGTCGGATTCTCGCTTATATTTCAGTTCCTCATAATGGTTTTCCGTGTTAATATCCTTAAAATAATAGTTTTGCTTGGAACTTTCTCGGTAGCTATGGCCTTTGCAGGAAACGACCTTGTCAATTTTATCGGGGTACCTTTAGCCGGACTTGAATCATTTAAGACTTTTGCTCTTGATCCTGCTTCTGACCCCGATCAATTTCTTATGACATCGCTAACAAAGCCGGTAGTTACCCCTACTTATCTGCTTCTGCTTGCCGGTGCTGTGATGTCGCTGACTTTGATCTATTCAAAAAGAGCACGGACTGTGATCGCCACTGCCGTTAATTTAAGCCGTCAGGAAGAAGGAGAAGAACGTTTTGGGTCAACATTGTTATCAAGAAATCTTGTCAGGTTGAGTGTAAATTTAGGAGAAAAAATTGATAATGCCCTGCCCGCAAAAGTCAAGGATTTTATAAGCCGCAGATTTGAAGCTGATAAGAAAATAAAAGAATCTGATAAAAAGGAAGAGGTAGCTTTTGACCTGGTAAGGGCATCTGTTAACCTTGTGGTTGCCAGTATTTTAATTGGGTTCGGAACCAGCCTGAAACTCCCGTTAAGTACGACTTATGTTAGTTTCATGGTTGCAATGGGTACCTCCTTTGCTGATGGAGCATGGGGGCGGGAAAGTGCTGTGTACAGGATTACCGGAGTGTTCTCAGTGATCGGAGGCTGGTTTATCACCGCTCTTTTTGCTTTTGGTGCCACTATGATCATAACCCTTGTCATGCTTAAAGGTGGAGCTATAAGCATTGTTATTCTGATTCTGGTTGCTGTTTTTATTCTCTTCCGCCAACAGAAGGTTTACCGTAAACTTGAAGCTGTTAAAGCATCTGCAGCATCAATTGATGAATCAACAGATGCATTTAATAATGCAAATGTTCTGCAAAAATGTACTGATAATATTTTAGATAATTTAAGTACTGTTTCTGTACTTTACGACCGGCTTCTGCAAGGATTGTTTGAAGAGGATCACAAAAGCTTAAAAGAAGTACAAAGCGAAGTTGATAAATTAAATATTCAGACTAAAAAGCTAAAGGACAATATAAACAAAGTTGTTGGAAAACTTGGTGAAGTTCCTGTAGAAACCGGCTATTACTACGTTCAGGCTCTCGACTATCTGCGTGAGATAGCTCACTGTGTGAATTATATCTCAGAACCTGTTTATGTGCATATAAACAATAATCATAAAGGACTGCTTGATGAGCAAAAAGAGGAAATGACCAAAATCATAAAACAGACAATAGATCTTATTAATTATATTCTTGATACTATTAGAAAAGCTGAATATTCAAGGCAGGAAGAAATTATTAAGATGCAGGCAATAGTTCTTGAAACCATTGATGCAGCACGTAAGGCACAAATAAAACGCATTAAAGGCAGTGAAGCGGGAACCAAGAACAGTTTACTGTATTTCAATATCCTGGCTGAAACCAAAAATCTGCATTTATTCACGGTCAATCTGTTTAAATCGCACAGAGACTTTGTTCTTTTTACTTCCGGAAAAATTCAATCTATTAAGCCTATTATCTGATTAGGAATTTTTAACAAACACCTTTAATTTCTATAATAAGGAGCATATAATATTATAGCTCAAAGGTTTATTTGTTTTTAGCCAATGATTTTAAAGGCTTTAATTTTTTGTTTTCAGAACACATACATTTTTTACAATATTTGGATCGAACAATCGTTCGTAACAATCGTTCGTTTCGTAACAATCGTTCGTATTGACTTTAAATACTATTATTATTTAACAATAAATATTATGAAAAAGACGGATGTTTTAATTATCGGTGGCAGTGCCGGCGGAATGGTAACAGCACATACCGGCAAAGCACATTGGCCTGGTAAGGATTTTATCCTGGTCAAAAAACAAAAAGATGTTATGGTTCCATGTGGAATTCCTTATATTTTCGGGACTCTTGACAGCATCAACAAGAATATTATGCCTGTGGATGCAATGATGGAAAAAAGCAATATAACATCAATAGTTGACGAAGCTGTTTCAATTGATCATGAGGCTAAGACAGTAAAGTTTGCCAGCGGTGAAGTTATAGGGTATGATAAACTGGTGATAGGAACCGGTTCAACACCTGTGAAACCCAAATGGTTACAAGGTGCAGATAAAGAAGGAGTTTTTGTAGTACCTAAAGATAAATACTATCTTGATGATATGCTTCAGAAACTCTCAAGTATGCGTAAAATTGCAATTGTTGGTGCCGGGTTTATCGGCGTTGAATTGGCTGACGAGATGAACAAACGTGGTTATGAAATAACACTTATTGAAAAACTCCCGCATATTCTGAACCTTGCTTTTGATGTTGAACTATCATCAGAGATTCACAAAATGTTAGTTGAGCGCGGTGTTAAGATTATTACCGGAACAGGTATCAGCAAAGTGATTGGTGACAACAAAGTATCTCAGATTGAACTTGAAGATGGCAGCATAATGGATATGGATGCTGTAATTCTTTCAATTGGTTATAAACCAAACAGTTCGCTGGCAAAAGATTCTGGTATTCCTGTTGATCAGGATGGATTCATTATCGTTGACGAATACATGCGCACCCTTGTAAAAGACGTTTTTGCAGTGGGTGACTGTGCTCAGAAGCGTGATTTTGTGACCAGAAAACGCGTTTCCACCATGCTTGCTTCAACAGCTTGCGCCGAAGCCCGTATTGCGGGAATGAACCTGTTCAATCTGCATGTGGTTAAAACATTTAGCGGCACTATAGCTATTTATTCAACAGCCATAGGAAATACCGGATTCGGAACTGCTGGCGTTACCGAACAGCGTGCAAACGAAGAAGGATTAGAAACATTTTCAGCAGTGTTTGAAAGCGTAAATCGCCATCCTGGTAATCTTCCCGATGCTCATAAACAAATAGTAAAACTTATCACAGCACGATATTCAGGAGTAATTATTGGTGGCGAAGTTATCGGAGGACTTGAAGCAGGCGAACTTACCAATGTTATTGGTCTGGCTATTCAAAACCGGATGACAGTAAATAACCTGCTTAGCATTCAGATTGGCACTCATCCCTGTTTAACAGCTTCTCCGGCAGTTTATCCTTTGATAAAAGCCGCTGAAATGATCGCTATCAGAATGTTACATTCTAAATAAGACAAAAATTAAACAAGGCTGGTTTTGATGCTTCATATGTCTGAAACCTATAGCCTTATAAAACTATTTACTACTTTCTAAAGAAACTTTTTCGTTATCCCCGCGCCTTTCAGGCCGGGGATAACGCTTTTTATGACCAGCCAAAGGATACCCCGTCTAAAAAATGGCTTGTGGTCAAACCCTT
The DNA here is from genome assembly GCA_964550455.1 of uncultured Bacteroidales bacterium. Classification (GTDB taxonomy): domain Bacteria; phylum Bacteroidota; class Bacteroidia; order Bacteroidales; family JAAYJT01; genus JAAYJT01. Next base: position 182,161 of record CAZJZG010000001.1, read on the forward strand.
ATCAATATTATATTTCCGGCATTAATTACTTACCCTGTAATTCTCTTACTTCAGAGTTTATAAAAAAAAAATTTCGTTAACGATATTAATCTGTCAATGCCATACTTAAGTTTTATATCTTTGGCATTCCCCAAAATTATGTATCTTACGGAGTATGAGAAAAACTATTAATTACTACAGGGTTATATGGTTAAAGCATGATCTTCCCGCAGGTCTTTCAGTATTTTTTGTAGCACTTCCTCTTTGTCTTGGAATTGCTCTGGCATCGGGGGCACCAATTTATGCCGGTTTACTGTCAGGTATAATTGGAGGACTTGTTGTTTCACTCATAAGTGGTTCGCATCTATCAGTTTCAGGACCTGCAGCAGGTCTGACCACAGTGATTGCAGCATCTATAATTTCCCTTGGCGATTATCAGCTTTTTCTCCTGTCAGTAATAATAGCGGGATTTATTCAGGTAGTTCTCGGAGTCTTAAGACTCGGAACCATTGCCAGTTTCTTCCCATCGTCTGTAATCAAAGGCTTGCTGGCAGCAATAGGCATTATGCTTATTTCAAAACAGGTTCCTATTGCACTGGGATACGAGCAGCCTGATTTCTGGACAAGCAGGTTTCTACAGCTTTTTATGGATATGGATATTTTTACTAATGTTCATAATTTCAACCAGTTTATCTCAAAAGGAGCTTTATTTATTTCAGGTATTTCAATAATCATTATGATCTTACTCCATCATACCAAAGCAAAAAAATTTAAAGTAATACCTGCTCCGCTAATTGTTGTTATTTTCGGAATTGTTGCAAACCTGATCTTCTCATATTTCTCTTCCAGTTTCTCATTAAAACCAATGCAGCTTGTTGATGTTCCATTAAATATAATTGATGAAATTTCATTTCCCGACTTCAGCAAGATTTTTTCATCATCTGAGATCTGGAAACACGGGGTTGTAATTGCCATACTTGCCTCACTTGAATCATTGCTCAGTATTGAAGCAATTGATAAGCTGGATAAGCACAACCGTATTACACCCGGAAACCGTGAGCTTATCGCTCAGGGCTTAGGTAATATGACTTGTGGTGTGTTAGGAGCTATTCCATTAACCGCTGTTGTTGTACGAGGAGCTGCAAACGTTGATGCAGGTGCAAGAACCAGATTATCAGCATTTACTCATGGGCTGTTTCTTCTACTTGCTGTTTTATTCGTTCCTTTTCTGCTCAATAAGATCCCTTATGCCTCATTAGCTGCAATTCTGTTAATTACGGGATATAATCTTACAAAGCCTAAATTATACAAGCATATGTGGAAACTGGGCTGGAAACAGTTTATTCCGTTTATTGCCACTATCATATTCATTCTTTTATCCGACCTGCTCATAGGTGTTAGCATAGGGCTTCTGATTTCAATTTATTACATTATCAGTAATAATTTCAAAGAAGAGTTTAAAATTACCGAAGCTTTTGATAAAGGTTTTGACAGATACGTCATAAAGCTTAATACTAATGTTACTTTCCTGAACAAAGCCAATTTAAAGAAGACACTTGACAAGGTACGTCATAACAGTGTATTAATAATTGATGGCAAAGATTGTAATTTCATTGATCACGATATTCTGGAGATCATAAGTGAATTTCACAATAAGGCAAAAGACAGGAACATCATGCTGATACTGGAAGGTGTTGATAAAGTGAATGTTACAGACGTGCATTAGACGTTACTTTCATTAGCTGATCTTTGAAATACCTTGCGGGATCTTTTAGAAATCCCATAATTCTTATCAGTTATTCCTAAAATTCTTAAAGCAAAAACTAAAAAAGGTAATTTTTGTTTATTTTTGTAGTTGCTTGCTAAACAGATATAATACCGGATGGCAAAATATAACAGACCAATTATCGCTCCGCTCAATTGTTCTTAATGTTTTAACCACCGGCATTAACGATTGTAATTTACAAAACAACCTGGACTATTTTGTAAATACAATTCGTATAAAACATTTAAATCTCTTAAAAATGAAAATAAAAAAATTTCTATCCCTAATTCTGGCATTTATGGCCACTGCAATTACACTTTTAGGTTGCGAAAAAGAATCTTCAATTAATCCTGATAAGCTTCCAAAAGAAATATTGAATTATATTTCCACTCATTTCCCTGACAATCCGATACAGAAAGCAGTCATTGAGAAAGAATGGTTTAAAAAGAGTTATGAAATTAAGCTATACGATAATATCGTGCTTGAGTTTAACAGTGACAAAGAAATCGTTGATATAGAAGCAAAATCAAAATTACCTGATAGTGTTATTCCTGACTTAATTCTGCAATATGTCATTAAAAATTATCCTGACAATTACATCATAAAATGGGAATTGGAATACAAGCGTCAGGAAGTCAAGCTTAACAACAGGCTTGAGCTGGTATTTGATATGGACGGAAGCTTTTTATGGATTGACTATTAAAATGATTAGCTGGAGCGAAATATTAATACGTTTATCTCTGGCTGCCCTGTTTGGAGCATTTATTGGTCTGGAGCGAGAGAGAAAAGACTGGGCTGCTGGTTTGAGAACCCACATGATGGTAAGTGTAGGCTCCTGTTTAATAATGATAGTCTCTGCTTTTGGATTTGCTGATATTTTAGGAACCGAACATGTATCGCTTGACCCTTCGAGGGTGGCAGCACAGGTAGTAAGTGGAATTGGTTTTATTGGCGCCGGAACGATATTATTCTTAAAACGCGGAGCCATTCGCGGATTAACAACTGCAGCCGGACTATGGACAGTAGCTGCTATAGGACTGGCTACCGGCGGCGGATTGTATTTTGCAGCAGCAGCCACCACAGTTATTGCTTTAATAATTCTTTGGGCTTTGCAGCCAATAGAAAGATCATACTCAAAAAAATTTAAACAAAGCACTTTGAGAATTGTAACTCATTTATATGCTGATTCATCAGTATTGCTTAAAAACATACTCGAACAAACCGGCTTAAAAATTGAAAGTTTTACAGTGGACAAAACCGGAAATGAATTTGTATATCAGCTAAAATTTGATGACACTGATGCTATTAAACCAGAAGAAATCATTAATGCTTTAAAATCTGATCCTTCTATTAAAGAAATTTTCTGGAATCAGTAATTCCAGGGGGATTTAATCTGATATATTTGAGGTTGAAGATGAATAATAGTTCTTATCAGCAAATTTGTTCATTTACCCATTATGATTATTCCTGTAAAAAATGAAAGCCGTCTGGTCAGTCCAGACGGCTTTCATTCATAATACCATTAAATTATTATTGTGCAGTTATAGAACCGGCACCTGTTTTAAAGTTAAGATCAATTTTATAAGTTCCTGCTGAAATTTCAACACGTTCCTGATCGTCACCCTTTCCACGGAACTCGATCTTATTGTCAAGAATTATAAATTCTGACTGCCACCAGTCACTCATCCAGTCGGCTGCTGTGAACCATGCATACATCCTAAGACCTCCATCGTTAGCTGATGCTGCATTCAAAGTTTTAGTCATGGTGATCACTTCATTATCATTGTCAACATTGAACAGTCCTTCAGGATCAGCGGTATCCCAACCACCAATGGCTTGTCCCATCAGATATACCTGAGGATCAACTATGGCAATCTGTTCGGTTTCAAAATTAACTACAACCATATAATATCCGGCTTCTCCTGGTACAGGAATATTATCACCACCCTTGGCATAAATACCATTGGTAGCATCTCCGGTTTTTCCAAAATCGCCAGCCCATTCTTTCTGTGGAGCAAATTTAAAACCTCCCTCAGCATTCATCCATACAATTTTCCAGAATAAGTTAGTATGGCTGTGAACAGGTATCATTGGTAAATCAGTATTGTTCCAATCCCAATCGCCAACACCATCACCAATCATAAATAATTCTTCAGGATAATCCAGTGGAACAACATCTTCGGTTTTGGTCAAGGATGCTTTATAACCATCGTTCAGCGTCCATTCCATCTGAATTGTATAAACTCCTTCCTGATCTTTATTCAAAGCATAGTTAGGTCCTCCCGGAACAAGAGTAGTAGTCAGGTTAGGAAGAGTACCACTTACTTCACCGCCATAATTTGTATTGGCTTTTACTTCATCTCCCACAATTTCCAGTTTCCAGCCTCCGCCATAACGGAATTTAAAATCACCGGTTCTCAGAACAATACCTTCACCTTTCCATGTCATTTTTTCCAAATTGAAACCTCCAACCAGATCCATTGGTGTATCAGACCAGCCTGCTTCGGTTGCACCTCCAATAATTGCCCAATACGGAACGGGAGCAATAACAAATTTCTTTGACTGAATGTCAATTATTACATGGTACAATCCATCAGCGTTAACCTTAAAAACTCCACTGGTACCAAGATCACCGGTTTGAATAGTAATATCAGGTTGTTCGTTTTCACCATTTGTAGCTACTTCCTGAACATTGGCGGGACCCCAGTTAGTAAGGGTTTTGCCAGCAACCTGTACAATATTGAAGCCTGCATCACCTTTCTTAATAGTGATATATTTTTCATACATGCCTGTTCTGGCTTCTTGTCCTACCTCATTTATTCCGGCTTCTAAAGTACCCTTGATATCAAGTTTTTCAAAAGGAGTTACTTCACCTTTAATGTAGAACCCATCCTCAACAAGAATAGGTGGTTCTTCTTCATCTTCATCTTTCTTACATGCTATCATTACCATGGAAGCGAGTACTAAAACTCCCATCAGGTACAACAGTTTTCTTAAATGATTTTTCTTCATAATTTTTAAATTTTAAGTTAGTTAGAAATAAAGGTTAATTTAATATGCAAATATATGGAATACTTAATTAATTGACACAGGATCAAGTTTAATATTGGGGTTTGCATCAACTACCCACTGGGGAATAGGGAACACATTTTTATCAAATGTTGATGCCGGTTTTTCCCACCACGCTTTATTGAATTCTCCAAATCTTATCAAATCCTGACGGCGGTGGGCTTCCCAGAACAATTCCCTGCCACGTTCGGCAAGTAATTCGTTCAAACCTGCCTGACCATTTAATGTTGCACTCCATCCAGCCGGTAATCCCGCTCTGGTTCTAATCTGATCAAGACCCGGTACATCTACTGTTTTACCCTGTCTTAACTGAGCTTCAGCCATCATTAACAACACATCGGCATAGCGAAATATCGGAAAATCGTTGCTAAGGTTTTCTTTTGCCCCACGCCGAATTTCAAATTTCTTAACCCTGACTCCTGACATACGTATTTCCTGTGGGGTATTTCCGGCACCCATTACCAATGAAGGGATATGAGGAGTAAAAATCAGGGGAAGTCCTCCTGCGCCCTGATCTTTGATAGGCTGACCGTCATATGTATATTGCTGCCCCACCATAAACCAGTCAAGGCGGTTATCGTCAGGTGAATATGTGTTATAGTGAGACTCTACCACAGCAAAACCATTCCATGGTCCTACAACCATTTCAAAAGTAAGATTACTGTTGTAGTGCAGGGTTCTCATATGCAAATTAAATCCGGTATAAGTATCTTCATCGTAAGGAATTACCCAGATATTTTCAGGAGAATTTTCATTACGGGTAACAAACGCTGATAACACATCACTTTCAAGTGAATAACTCTGAAGATTAATTATACTGTCACACACTGCTTCAGCTTTTGCCCAATACTCATTATTAACATTACCTGTATAAACGGAATGGTTAAGATATAATTTTGCAAGAAGGCTCCATGCCATAGCTTTGGTAACACCGGTTTTTGAACTTCCGGTACTGATATATGGAATGCTTTGCTCTACTTCCTTAACTATTTCATTATAAATATCTTTTCTGAAATTTCTATGTGGCTGAGGATCAGCATCAAGATATTTGGTTATATAAGGAACATCACCATAATTATCAATTAACAGATAATAATAATAAGCTCTGAGAATACTGGCTTTGGCAAGAGCCACATCAATCACAGGGTTTCCGGCTTCTGATGCAAATTCTTCAATAAACTTATTTGCTTCAATAGCACCTCCGAAAAACCTGCCCCACATGCTTGTAATAGCCTCAGTATTATTATCCCATGCATGCTGATGCAGAACCCTCCATTTACCACCATCATCCCAGTCGCCTGCACGTGTAGGACAAACAACGGCATCAGTGGTAACTTCCTGTGCAAACCACCAGCCGCCCCAATCCAGGAAATCGCGCATAGGCTCATAAATAGGGCTCATTTTCAAAATGGGATCCGCAGTGTAATCAGAAGGTAAGATACGATCGTAAAGGGTATCATCAAGCTTGGTACAACCAAAAGCTGCAAAGAATATAAAAGTAAAAACTAATATCTTTTTCATTGCTATTTTATTTTAAGATTACAAATTAATATTTACACCAAAAGTGAAGGTACGGGTTTTCGGGTAAACATTATACTGATCAAGACCAAACGACCTTCCTACAGGGTTAACCTCAGGATCCACCCCGCTATAATTGGTTAACGTTAAGATGTTGTTTGATGCTATATATAATCTGATACGATTTATACCTGCCACATTATGAATATTATAACCGAAAGAAATATTATCAAGCCTCAGGAATGAACCATCTTCAAGATAATAACTGCTGACCTTGGGGTTATCCCGGAGTCCGCGTGCATATTCATCGGCTGCCGAACGTAAAACATTACGATCTGGTAAGAAAGTTGGATTGCCAAATATCAGGCGTGTAGTGTTAAATATCTGATGACCATAAACTGCTCTTAATGTAATACTTGCATCAAATTTTCTGTTTATCTCAAAATAATTTGACCATCCAAGATCAAAATCAGGCTGCGCCGAACCAACCTTTCTGCGTTCTGCAAGTGTTAGATCACGTGTTACTCCACCGGCTTCAGTATAAAACAAAAATTTACCATCAGCGCTTAAACCTGCATATTCAGGCATATACCAGGTACCCAGCGGGAATCCCGGGTCAACAAGCTGAGTCCAGTTTTCTGCACCCACAAGTCCCGGACCTGATAAATAACCTTCTTTAAGTGTTGACCAGTTATAAACTCCGCTTGAGAGACTAACCACATCCTGTTTATAAGCTGTAAAAACAAGAGAGGTCTTCCAATCGAAATTAGTTTTTCGAACAGGATAGCCCTGAATAAAGAATTCGAAACCCGAAATCTTGAATTCTCCGACATTTGCCCATGTTCGGTCAACTTTGTTTGGCGGAACAGGTACCGAGTAAGAACCAAGCAGGTCATATATTCTTTTATCAAAATAATCAACAGAGCCTGAGATTTTATCGTTCAAAAATCCGAAATCAAGACCAATATTCAGCTCTGCATTTTCTTCCCATTTCAAATCGGGATTTGCATTATGGGCATATTGGAATAAAATTGAAGATTCTCCGGTTTCAAAATTAAAGGAGTTACCGGCAGCTTTATAATATTCAATATCATTATAGCTGCCAATTTCCTGATTTCCGGTAATACCGTATCCAACACGCAAACGCAAATTGTTAAGGAAACCTATGTTCTGCATAAATTCTTCACCAGTAATATTCCACATAGCCGAAGCAGACGGAAACCATCCCCACTCATTATTTTTCCCAAACTTTGAAGAACCATCACGCCGCAAAGTAGCAGTAAAGAAATACCTACTGTCCCAGTTGTAAATACCACGTGCAAAGAATGAGATCAAACGGTTTGAGTTCTTATATGAAGAAACATCCCCGGGCTTAACACTTTGTAAAAGTGACAGGTCGTGCATTTTAACAACATTGATAAAAGGTTCGCGACCCTGAGCTGTGAACCCGGTAAAGAAATCTTCCTGAAATGAATAACCTGCCACACTTTGCAAACTATGTTTTCCGAACACATTATTATATCTGAGAGTGGTTTCAAGAATTTTTGACTCGAAATTATTGTATGCTTTACGTCCGTAACCATCGTAACTATTCAGATATAATGTGGTTGGCATAAAGTAAGAGCCTTCTTCATCATTGCGTGTGTATGCAAGGTTGATCCCTACTTCAAAGCCTTTGAAAATCTCAAGATCTCCTTTTAAATAGCCAAAATAGCGTTTTGCATCTCTCTCATTATGGATCTGCTCAATTAAAGCCAGCGGATTATAGTACTGGAAAACGCGTTCCAATTCAAAATATCCGCCGTAATAAGGGCTGTCATCAGTTTTTACCGGATCAGTAGGGTTGCGCTGGAAGGTCTGGAATAAAACCTGATCAGCACCCCAGCCACCGTAATTGATATAATTATTATGTTCAATGGTAGCAGCTAAACCTGACATAATTGTAAGCTTGTCGTTTAATGCTTTCTGGTCAAGGTTTATACGACCTATTGTTCTGGTTTTATCAGAACCCTTTATAGCACCGGTATAATTAACATGAGCAATAGATGCACGGTAATTTGTGCTTCCATCACCACCTGAGAAAGCAAGATTATAATTCTGTGAAGAACCGTTGCGGTAAACTTCGTTTTGCCAGTCAGTATCAGCACCGCCATCAATAAAGAAAGTCTGGAAATCAGGGTTCTTATCTATAAAATTACGAAAATCGCCGGCTGACATCAAATCCAGACGTTTAGCAACATTCTCAAACGAAACATAGCTGTTGAAGTCTATTTGAGCACCTTTGCGTTCTTTTCCACGTTTAGTGGTGATAATGACAACACCGAAAGCACCTCTTGCACCATAAATAGCTGCTGCCGAGGCATCTTTAAGCACGTTGAAAGTTTCAATATCTTCAGGTGCAATGGTTGTAGGGTCAGCTCCGGGCACGCCGTCAATAACATATAAGGGACTTGTGGAAGTCTCCAGGCTGGATGCTCCCCTGATCTTAATATCAAATCCTTTGTTAGGGTCACCACCTTGTTTTGAGATCATAACACCGGCAACCTTTCCCTGCAGTCCCTGTATGGGATCTACAAGCACACCACGGTTCATTTCATCTGATGTGATACTTGCCACTGCCCCGGTACGGTCACTTCTTTTTTGAACTCCATACCCAATTACAACCAGTTCTTCAAGTGCCGTAGTAGCCGAAACCAATACAACATCAAGTTTACGCTGGTCCTGAATACGAAATTCCTGAGTATTGTACCCAACAAATGAAAAAGATAGTACAGAACCTTTATTAACCTTAATGGTATAATAACCATCCATATCAGTTACGGTTCCTATGGAAGTATTAAGTACAGCCACAGTAACATAAGGCATTACACTACCGTTGTCAGCATCTGTTACTCTTCCTGAAACCGTTACTTCCTGTCCGAAAGCCTGAAACACAAGTAAAAACGATAACAAGAAAAGTAAAGATCGTAATTCTGATACACGTTTCTTCATATTATTAATTTAATTAGAATTTGTTGATAATTAGACACATAGGTATAATGTAAAATGATTTTTCAAAACGACTTCAGGATAAAAATACTATTGCTGATCCAAATCATGTATTCTTCATGGGAAATTATGGCGCATTACTATTCTTTCTTCTTTAAATTTTTAAATCAATATTTATTGACTTTTATCTGAATAACTGATTTGATAGATTTTGATAAGTCGGTACTAAAGAATGCTTTTTTCTTAAAAGTGTGCAAAATTAATTAATATTCATTAATCCACAAATATTATTGGTTCATTAAACGCGCATCCAACCCTGTTTATGATTGTATCATTAACGACATTAATTTGCAGAAATTATTGAAGTTCAGGATAATTGACTGCTCATCCTGTCAAATAACTCAACTGGAACATGATCAGTAAAAGCAATATTTGTTTTTATTGGTTTCTTAAAAGCCAGTCGTTGTCTTCAGGCAAAGGATACAATTGATTGTGTATCATGCGGTTATTATATTGCTGAATGACTCCTCTTGCAAAATTCAAAAGAGGTTCGGAAGAAGATCGTGCTGAAGATATTAAATTTAGATCCATTGATGGGTCACTGTACAAATCATACATTTCAGAAATGCTCTCTCCATTTGTTATAATTAGGGTATCATTACGAATTATCTTATAAATCTCATTCATGTAGTTCAGGATATAAGGCGGATATTCTGAATCAAACAAATTACGTCCAAACGAAAAAACCGGCTGCTCTGTTCCAATCAGACCCATGACAGTGGGTAAAATATCAGTATGCTGTGCATTTTCCCTTGTATAGCTGGTCTTTTTACCAGGAATATAAAACACAACCGGCACTGCATATACAGCTTCGAAGTCCGGGGAAGTCTTCAAATAAGTGTTCTCAGGCGTATGATCAGCAGTGATAACAAATATAGTTTTCTCAAACCAGTGCTGCTGTGCCGCTTCTTTGAAAAATGTTTTTAACGCGTAATCCACATAACAAAAGGTAGCTTCCATATCATTTTGTGCATGTGTGAACTTCCCCTGAAACTGTGGCGGTAATTTGTAAGGATGGTGTGACGACAATGTAAAGATCCCGGTAGCAAAAGGCTGGCTCATTTTATTTATTTCCTGAACAGCATACAGCAAAAAAGGCTCATCATATATGCCCCAGTTACCATCAAAAAACTCATCGGAGGCAAATTCATTTCTTCCAAAATATTGATCAAACCCGCTTATTGCAGAAAATAAGTCAAAACCCATAGTGCCATTATTTCCTCCATGGAAAAAGGCAGTAACATAACCTTCGTTTTTCAATAATGTGCCCATTCCCTGTAATCGGTTATTTATGTATGGCGAACTGGGATAGTCAGCAGGCATAAGCGATGGTATTCCCGCAAGAATGGAAGGCAAAGCCTCAATTGAACGTTTCCCGTTGGCAAAACCGTCAAAAACCATACCCCGGCTGAACAAACTATCGAGAAAAGGAGTAAGTGAAGGCTGCCTGTTATTGTAGAAACCTATATACTCTCTTCCAAGACTTTCGATGATGATTAAAACAACGTTATATCCTTTGTATAACAGGCTGTCATTTTCTTTTGAAATACCAGTTACTTTATGAACAGGTGAAAACACACCTCTAAGCTCACTTTCGTTAAAATAGGATATTTCTTTTAAAGCCTTACTTCCAAAGGTCTTAATAATAGAAAAAGGTGAGTTTATCAATAAAGGAACATTACGGTTTTCAGTGTGTTTAGCGGCACTCATCAGTTTTATGGGTTTGAGCTGGAATCCGCCACGCATAGCTATAAATGTGAGAAACGAAAAGACAAGCAGCCATAAAGTCTGACGCAGATACCATCCAGACTTTCGGTTATGGACAGGACTTTTATTTTTAAAGTATCGGCTGAAGTAAAACAGCAGAAAAATTAAAAATAAAGAAATCAGTACGATATACCAGAAATCAATAAAAAACTGTAAAAGCAAACTGCCTGAGTTCTCAGCCGGATTGAAGAAAAATTCTGATATCTCGGTAGTGGTTCTTTTAAAAATATAACGATAAAAAACAACATCTACCATATTGAAAATGACGAGAATACTATTTGTGATCACATACAATATTCTCAAGAACCTTTTGTAACCAGGGTGATATCTGAAGCCAAAAGGTATCAGGGTAAACAGAATAAGTGGCAGGTTAAAATAGGCTATAACACATGCATCGTACAATATTCCTATGAACATTATGCGTAGTAGCCCACCGGCATTAAGATGTTGAAAACTGTTTAAGTTGAAGATATAAAACAACCAGCGTGTAAAACTCATCAGAACAAACACAAAACCAAGCCTAAACAATAGTAATAATTGCTGGTTAAGTTGTCTTTTCTCAATAAGCCGTATTTTCATAATTAATTTTTTGAACCATTATGCCCGCCTCTTAAATAAAAGCGGGTTGTAACAGGAATTTTGATTTGAAAAGAAAAGCAAATTCATTGCAAAAATAAAAATCAATTCGCTATAAGCGGTTTATTATCATTTTCTGATAAAGTGAAGTATTGTAAATATCACTACCGGGTTTTCCGGAAATATCCTTCAAGGCACAATTACCCGTAATGATGCGGGATTTACTTTAATTATGAGGTCTTTTGTAAGTTCCAGTGATTCCCCGTCGAGGTTAATCCATGTGTCTTCATGTCTTTTCACTTCCACATGTCGGGCTTTGATAATTTCAACATAAGCTGATTTATCAATTGTATTTCCAAACATCTTCAAAGCAAGCAACGGGGTTTTCAGCAAAGAAATTTTGGGTGTTATGCAAACATCCACTAAGCCATCATCGGGTTTTGCCTGTGGAGATATTATTGCATTATAGCCAAACTGATTTGAATTGGCGAAAACAACAAACAAAGCCTTTCTTGCAAGGCTGACACCATCAATTTTAAGTTCATATGTCTGAGGCTTATAGCTCAGATACCGGGTAGTAACAACTTTGAAATACGACAAAAAACCTCTCATTCCCAGTCTTGCATATTCGTGGGCTACAAGAGCATCAAAACCCACGCCTGCGATACTAAAAAAGACTCGGTCGTTAATATTAACTGAATCAATAAGTTGTGTCTTACTACGATTTATGATCTTCACTGCCTTTTTAACATCAACAGGTATTTTCAGATGTCGTGCCAGACCATTTCCTGAACCTGCAGGAATAATACCCAAAGCTGTATCGGTTCCTATGAGATTTCGGGCAACAAGATTAACTGAACCGTCGCCGCCGGCTATTACAATTGTTTTAATCCCTGATTCTACAGCCGCAGTGCATATTTCAGTAATATTATCTGCTCCTGACGAATGATGTATCTCCGGTAAATATTTGCTTCTGTCAATAGTATCTAAAATGTGTTTGGCTATAAGTCTCTTGAATTTCAAACTGCTTCCCGATGAAGGATTAATAATAAAAAGTATCTTATGTTTTGTCATTGCCGGCTGTCTTTCAGGGTATATCAAACAGTTAGAAATAAAGTGCAAAATTAATTTTTTATCATCTTCAGGATAAAAGGGACTGAGAATTTTGTTGTTAAAAATACATTAAATTTGCCGGAAAAAATGAATTTTATATTCCGATATTTCTCTTCCCTTAAATCAAGGAATACATATTTCGTACTAATCTACAATCTTTTACTGGTTTATTTATTATTCACCGTTACCCGTCTGGCTTTTTATATTTTCAACCTGTCGCTTTTTCCAGGAATAAATTTTCAAAGAATGATGCGAATAATGGTTGGAGGGCTGTATTTTGACACTTCAGCTATTCTATACACCAATCTGTTGTACATAATAGCCTTGCTCCTGCCCTTTTCATTCAGATATAAAAAAACCTATCAGACGGTAACAAAAATCATTTTTCTGACCACAAATGGTATTGCACTGGCAGCCAATTGTGCTGATATTGCCTATTATAAATTCTCATTTCGGCGAACAACAGCAAGTGTTTTCAGCGAGTTTGGCAACGAAGCTAATATTCTTAGCCTGTCTGTTCAGTTTTTAAGCGAATATTGGTACCTCTTACTGCTCTTTGTATTGATGATACTGTTCCTGGCATGGGCTTTTAAGAAACCGGTTAATTATTACCCTTTGCGGAAGTTTAATGAAAAGCTTTTCTTCTTTGCCACTGGAATTGTTATTATTGCAATATTCAGTGTATTTATTGTTGCTGGTCTTCGTGGTGGTTTTCGGCACAGTACCCGTCCAATAACTTTAAGCAATGCAGGTCAGTTTGTTGAAAATCCAAACGAAATTGCTATTGTATTGAATACTCCTTTTGCAGTTTACCGAACCATTGGTAAGAAAACACTTGAATACAAGAAATATTTTGAAAATAACGAAGATCTGGAACTTGCATTCAATCCGGTTCATATACCTGCTGCTGAAAATCAGTTCAAACCCATGAATGTAGTTATCATTATAATTGAAAGCATGGGGCGCGAATATATAAGCAGGTATAACCAACATTTGATTGAAAGCGGAGACTATACGGGATACACCCCTTTTCTTGATTCAATCATTGATAAAAGCCTGATGTTCAGATATTCATTTTCGAATGGCAGAAAATCAATTGATGTTTTACCTTCGGTGCTTTCTTCTATTCCAATGATGGTTGAACCTTATGTGCTCACAAAATATGCTTCGAACCGGATAAACAGTATAGGCTCACTTTTAGAGCAAAAAGGCTATCACACTTCATTTTTTCACGGTGCACCAAACGGGTCAATGGGATTTCTTGCTTTCACCAATATCGCAGGTTTTAAGGAATATTATGGAATGAGCGAATATGGCAATAAAAGCGACTTTGACGGTTATTGGGGGATATGGGATGAAGAATTCCTGCAGTTCTGGGCTGAAAAAATAAATGAATTTCCGCAACCATTCTGTACTGCAATTTTTACTACTACCTCGCATCATCCTTATAATCTGCCGCAGCGATATAATAATATATTTCCCAAAGGCATACATCCAATGCATGAATGTGCAGGATATACTGATTATGCATTCAGAAGGTTTTTTGAAACTATCAGTAAGACTGAATGGTTTGAAAACACTTTATTTGTTTTTACTGCCGATCATCCAAACAGAACATTTATTCCGGAGTATCAGACCAATCTTGGCGCTTTTGCCGTGCCGCTATTCTTTTACAAAGCCGACAACAGCCTTGCAGGAGTTCATGAAGAGGTTGCTCAGCAAATTGACATTATGCCCTCAGTTCTCGGATACATGGAATACGATCAGCCTTTTATAGCTTTTGGACGAAATCTGTTTGACACAACCACTACTGCTTATACTTTGCAGTATTTCAATTCATATTACCTGATGACCATGGATAAATACCTTATCTATTTTGATGGTGAGAAAATTACCAATGCCTATGATTTTGTTGCCGATCCTTTGCTTCTTAACGATGATATTGGGATTTTAGGCAGCAAAGGTGTTGAAATGGAAACCATGCTTAAAGCATTTATCCAGCAATATAATAAGAGGCTAATTGATAATGAGCTGACTATCAATTAGCCTCTTTCCTTATTTAATTTTATTATTGCTTTACGATCCTGGCAGTACCTGTTGATGTACCATTGATCACACGAATAATATAAATCCCGTTCGGATAATCTTTAAGATCAAAACGCACTGTTGTTTCTTGAACTTCCTGCTTTAATATTCTTTGACCCGTAAGGCTGAATATTTCAATATCCGAATTAATATCTTCGCCATTCAACTTTACAACAAAAGCACCGGAAGTAGGATTGGGGAACACAACAAACAATTCATTGATTGGTACAAAGTACTCTGATTCAGACAACTGTCCGTCACTGATTTCCTTAGCTACTACTAAAGGTGTGGGATTTTCACAATAGGTGTCGCTGATATAAGCATGCAAATAAGCTCCGCTTTGAACATCAATATCAGGTAAAAGCCTGATAGATTTTCCGGCAATAAGATTAATGCTTCCACCTGTAACAGTCAATCCATGCTGAATTACAATAGTTTCTGTTGCACCAAAACATAAGTCGTCGCCAGTTTCAACAACCCACTCCGGCAAGTCAATATCTTCAGGAACTTCGGATTGAACTCCACCACTGTATGTAACATAGCAGATAATAGAATTACCACAAATATCAGTGATAGTGAATTCATAGTTCATTATCCAGGATTCATCGCTATTGTTTTCATCCGGGATTACCCCTGTGAACACAACTATAACCGAGCTATTGCAATTGTCAGTATAAAGTGCTGCAACATCATCAGTTAAACTATTGGCATCAAACTCATCAGTTTGAGTAAGGTTCCACCCAAGCTCTGAAAGGTTAAGGCTGCTGCAATCTTCTTCAGGATCAATTAATTCAGGTCCGGTAGTTGGAAGGATGGTATAACTATAGGTCGAAGACGAAGTATTGTTAGAAGCATCAGTATAGGAGAAAACAAAAGTCCTTTGTCCTGAGCATATTATTGGATCAGGTTCATCAATTACATACAGCAAAATGCCCTGAACCTGACCATCGCAGTTATCGGATGCAAAAAGAGATTCAGGCTGTATAGCTTCCGAGACGCAATTGACAATATTATTTACATTGGAGGGCGCCTGAGGGGCTTCATTATCAATTACCTGCACAGTGAAACTACTGGTTACCACACCACATTGATAATCAGCCTCAACCAGAACAAGGTTAGCTCCAGCGGGGAAAAAATACGGAAATTCAATTATTAAATCATCAACAGTAAATGTAAAAACAGGGGTTGGACTCCCGGTAAAGGGTATGGAAATATCAATTTCCGCTCCACAAAGTCCTTCATCGTTAAAAACCTGAATATTATCCGGGAAAACTATTTCTGGTTCGGGAGGGATAATAGTATAACTATAGGTCGAAGATGAAGTATTGTTAGAAGTATCAGTATAGGAGAAAACAAAAGTCCTTTGTCCTGAACATATTATTGGATCAGGTTCATCAATTACATACAGCAAAATGCCCTGAACCTGACCATCGCAGTTATCGGATGCAAAAAGAGATTCAGGCTGTATAGCTTCCGAGACGCAATTGACAATATTATTTACATTGGAGGGCGCCTGAGGGGCTTCATTATCAATTACCTGCACAGTGAAACTACTGGTTACCACACCACATTGATAATCAGCCTCAACCAGAACAAGGTTAGCTCCAGCGGGGAAAAAATACGGAAATTCAATTATTAAATCATCAACAGTAAATGTAAAAACAGGGGTTGGACTCCCGGTAAAGGGTATGGAAATATCAATTTCCGCTCCACAAAGTCCTTCATCGTTAAAAACCTGAATATTATCCGGGAAAGATATCTCGGTTTCGGGAAGAAAGAGAACTTCTGTCTCCTGATCAAAGTATTTATCGTAATATCTGGCTTTTATAATTGCATATCCTTCATTATATGGAATCTCAGGATATAATAAAGTAGTATACAGGCCATTATCATGCGCTGTTAGTTCTGATAAATTACTAAAATCGATTTCTATGATAATATTATCAACGCAAACCGGAAAATTCATACCTGTTTCATCTTTTAACTGTAATGTTATCAGAGAATGAGAGCATACATTTAGTGTGTCAGGTTCAGCAACCAGAGTACTCAATGATAAAGAAATCTCAGGACCGTCAATATAACCATCAGTATAGGAAACAGGCAAACTGCTATTTATGGTTTTCTTAACAAAACATGAAGCTTCTTTGAAAGAAAGCGAAGAATACCCGCTTTTATAAGTAAAATTAAGGTCAAGAAGTTTACCGTTATATTGTGTTGCGCTTCCGCTCCAGGAAATAAGGATCTGACCAGCAGAAGGGATAGAATATTGTATTTCAGAATAATAACTGTTCTCAACTTCATTAAACTCCAATATATCGCTGTCATATTCCAAAAAAAACTGAAATATCTGTACTCCAGAATAAACCATGGAAAAGTCAACATCAATTGGAATTAACGCCTCACCGGGTAATTGGTTATTTAATTCACCCAGGATTATCTCAACAGGAGGCGAGATACTTCCATTATTAGTTGTAACATTAATAGGATTATAGCTTTGGTTTGTAACCTCAACATAAGTAAAATCAAGATCAGAGTGAGCGCCTGTATAATTGAATTTTATATTTATCAAGGTACCATTAACAGTTTGCTTATTGCCAAACCATGAAATAGTAACCTTTTTCAGATTATTACCGTTAACAGTAGAAGAAGCAACAACCAGACTTCCTGATAAAGCAAAGTTTTGATATCCGGTATAAACCAAAACTGTGGAATCGTATGAAAACGACATTGTTATTGTAGTAATATTAGTAAAATCACTAACTGTTACCGGAATGAGCACCTGCCCGGGATGTTCATTATGGTGAGCGATAGTAGCAGTAGCGGCTTTAGATGAAGGACTGCCAATACATAGAAAAATGATTAGTAGCGGAAATGTAAAGATTCTTATCATTCTATTATTTTTAAAATATTTAATAAATGATTATACATATAATTAAAACATATGTCACGAAAACTTGTTAAGAAGAACTATAACATTTTCTTACTGTTGAACCACCCAAAGTTATATATTTTTGAATACCGTAGTATACTTAGGCTTAATTGCCAATACACCGCTGGTTATATTCATGTTTTGTAGCCAAATAAAAAGCTCTATCTGCGAAAATACAGATAGAGCTTTTGGTAATAAGAACTAATAATCAGCAGCGGCGTTATTGTTTAATAATACGTCTGAATGCTGATTCATTGTCTTTTAACACTCTGATGATATAAATACCATTAGGCTGTGTTGAAATGTCAAAGGTATACTTGCTGAATCCAGAAACTTCCTTACTCAGAATCCTGGTTCCAACCATATTATAAATTTCAATAGTCAGATCACTATCAAAATCATAAACATCAAGGGTAAATGAACCACGAGTGGGGTTAGGATATACATTGAAGAGTGCATATTCTTCAGGTATTTCAGCAGAAATTTCTGATGGTGTATCTTCTGTGGCCTTAGCTACAATCAATGGAGTCGGATTTTCACAATAAGTATCGCTGATGTATGCATGCAGATAACCACCCGGCATAACTACAACGCCCGGCAACATTTTTATTGATTCACCGGCTATCAATGTGATAATCCCTCCTGCTTCTACTATAAGATTTGAGATTTCAATAGTTTCAGTTGCGCCAAAACACATTTCCTGACCACTTTCAACTATTTTATCATCAATAGTTATAGTAGGAGGAACATTTGTAGGCGAACCACTATAATGCACAGTGCAATCAACGAAATCACCACAGGAGTTCACAATTCTGTAAGTATAATAGAAGTTCCACTGAACCGGTCCTGAGCTGTTATAATGATCCTTCTCTGTATGTATATGTGTAGCTGTAACTGTACCACCACATGGATCAAGATACAGATCTCCTACCTGTTCTTCTAAGGATGCAGGCTGAAATTGTTCAGCATAACCAACATCCCAGTTTAAATTGAGTTTATTCAGGCTTGAACAATCCACCTCTTCATCTTTCAATAATGGAAGAGGATAACTACCTGAGAATGAGACAACAACTGGGTCAGTATAATAATTACCACAATCGTCACTAACTGTATAAGTATAGGTTACAGCCCAGCCACATGTATCACCGATAAACTGTTCATCTGATTTCACAACATTAACATTACCGCAATTATCAATAAACTGTTCAGCAATCTTATTTATTGTTGGCTCAGGTATTGCTATAACACAAGACATCATACCTACTTCTCCTGGTAAGGTTCCGACAAGCTCAGGAGCTTCAGTATCACCACCGCTATAAACAATTACAACAGGATCGGCAGCGTTTCCGCACTCATCTGAAATAGTGTACGTATATGTAACAATCCAGCTACAATTATCTCCAACCGCTTCGCTGGTCTTAGTAACAACTACTTCACCACAGTTATCTAGGAATAATTCAGCAATATCATCAACAGATGGACCTTTAGGAATCTCAGAAAAACAAAGATTCATACCGGTTTCGCCAGTAGGCAGGGTGCCTACAAGAACAGGTGCATCAGTATCCAGAACCGTAATAACCTGTACATGGCTAATTCTATTTCCGCAATTATCTTCTGCCTCCCAGGTACGAGTAAGTGTATAATTGTAAGCACAAGCACCATCATCTCTTGTTTCGTCAAAGGACACATAAACATCCTCATCACAAATATCTGAAGCTGTAATTTCAGGTATTTCAGGAACCTGATCGCACGAAACAGTATCATCAACAGGCATTTCCTGATCCCAGACAGGTTTTTCAGTATCTCCACCTGAATATATTACAAATACTTCAGTAGCGTTTCCGCACTCATCTGCAACTGTATAGGTGTAGGTAACTACCCAACTACAATCAGTACCTTCTGCTGGGTCAATTGATTTTGTTACAGTAACTGTCCCACCGCAATTATCTTCAAATAATTCCATAATTTCGGCTGCACTTGGTCCATCAGGGATCTGATCAAAGCATAAATTCATGTCTGATTCGCCTTCAGGAATTTCTCCAATCAATACGGGGGGCTGATCATCATTAATATAATACGTATATGACCATAAGTACTCAAGATCAGCACAATCCCTATAAGTATAGGTATAAGTAATAGTGCCGGTACAACCATCATAATCAGAAATTTCACTTACATCTGTCCAATCAAGTTTACTACCACAAATATCCTGAATAATCGGTAAATTATACGAATCCAAACTTATATCATCAATAGTGAGCTGGCGAGCACCCGTACCGACCGAAACTAATTTTATTGTAACTTCTCCTGCAATATTTATATTTTCAACTATAAACTCATGAACCGTTGGATCAGCACCGCTTCCACTTCCAAAAACGACAGAACTTGCAATAAGATTATTATTAACATACAATTCAAGCTGTCTTGGGTTTCCTCCGGTATATGCTTTGCGCATTTTAACTGAGAAATCACCTATACCATCATTCAGTGTTGTTTCAATACTGCTTTCCGAATTTCTCAATATCATACCCTTGCCATCTATTACGTATGGTTGAGAATCACCCATCCAGTTATTACGTGCATTAATATAATTCCATGTAACGCCATTGTCTCCAATAAAAGAACCATCACTATACGCTGAACCGGAATGTTCAAAATTATCAAAACTTTCTGAATAAGTTTTAATATTCAGGTGAGGAGCTATAGCCTCAGCAGCACAAGCTATAGTTGCACTTTTTGTAACTGTACCAACCTGAGCTGGTGCTGTGGAACGTTCTATGATAAATGTATATTTCCAGTCGTTACTAAAGCCGGCACAATCAGTATATGTATAGACTAAAGTTACAGTTCCTTCACATTCGGGTATTTCGCCGATTAGTTCCGGACCTGTAATATCCTCGATAAGAACACCGCAATAATCATAAACTTCCGGTAGTACCGGCTCAAACAGATCATCAGCACATTCAATGGTGCTACCTTCGTCATCAGGCATTTCAAAATCCTGTCTTTCTATAGTGTAGGTGTAATCCCAGTTAAAGTCCAAGCCAGCACAATCAGTGAAAGTATATGTATAAACAATAGTACCATCACAATCGGTGTAGGTGCCGCCCGGGTCTGATACTGTCCAGTCTTCAACCCTGCCACCACAAACATCCTGAACAATTGGTAGTGAATAAGAAGTCCAGGTAATGTTATCAATTGTAATTTGCTGTTGAGTACCAGTATTGCCCGCTGGCTTTATCATTATAACAATTTCACCAGGAATATTAATGTTATCAACAATGAAATCAAAAACCTCATCACTTTCTCCAGTAAAAGCACCAAATTCAACAGAACTTGCAATAAGTTCATTATTGATCCAAAGTTCAAGCTGTCGTACTGTAGATCCGGAGAATGCCTTACGCATCTGAACACTAAAGTTTCCTATACCACCAGGAATAGGCTCTGATTCAAGGTAACTATCTCGTCCATTTCTAAGCATAAGACCTTTTCCATCTATTCCGAATGTTTCCTGATTACGGCACTCGTTATAGATCCATTCAAAACCTTCATCTCCTTCAAAACTACCAGGCAGATATTGTGAGCCACTATGCACGAAATTATCAAAACTTTCAAAATAATTCTTTATATTCAGATGAGGAGCAATTGCCTCAGCAGCACATGCAATAGTTGCGCTATTTGTAACCGTACCAACCTGATATGGTGGTGTGGAACGTTCTATGGTAAATGTATATTTCCAATCGTGACTAAAACCGGCACAATCGGTATATGTATATACTAAAGTTACAGTTCCCTCACATTCTGGTATTTCGCCTATAAGCTCCGGACCTGTAATATCCTCGATAAGAACACCGCAATAATCATAAACTTCCGGTAGTACCGGTTCAAACAGATCATCAGCACATTCAATAGTACTACCATCGTCTTCAGGCATTACAAAATCTTGCCTTTCAATAGTGTAGGTAACGTCACAGGTAACAAAATTACCACATTCGTCTTCAACCTTAAAGGTATATACGGCTACCGGATTACAATCATCATCAGTAATATCTGTATAAATAAGTGTAGCGCTAACTGCACCACAAACATCCTGATAGAGTTCGGCTACATCCTTCGCAATTGAGTTGGCATCAAAACCAAGAAGATCAGCCGGGCAATCAAATGTATCATTCAGACTCGCACATGTTTCATCAGGATCAACAAGAGTTGGTTCTGATGTATCTTCGATAGTGAATGTTGCTGATGTTGTTGTTGTGTTTCCACAATCATCAGTAGCTGTCCAGATTACAAGTGCTGAACCGGTTGCTCCACATCCATCACTAAGTTCTGTGAAATCATGTGTAATTGATACAGTACCACAAACATCATCTGCTGCTACATCAGCCAACCAATCATTCAGGTCAGAAACATTTCCTTCACCGTCACATTCTACTGTAAGGTCTTCAGGAACAGTAGTAAATATAGGTGCAGTAGTATCTTCAATGGTGAATGTTGCAAATGTTGTTGTAGTATTACCACATTCATCAGTAGCAGTCCATGTAACCAAGGCTGTTCCTGTGTACCCGCATCCTTCGGTTAGTTCCGTAAAGTCGTGGGTAATGGTAACAGTGCCACAATTATCTGTTGCTGCTACATCAGCCAGCCAAGCATTCAATTCATCAGCGTTACCTAAACCGTCACATTCCACTGTAAGGTCTTCAGGAGTAGTAGTAAATTCTGGTGCAGTCGTATCTTCAATGGTGAATGTTGCTGATGTTGTGGTTGTGTTTCCATAGGCATCAATAGCTGTCCAGATCACAAATGCTGAACCGGTTGCTCCACATCCATCGCTAAGTTCTGTGAAATCATGTGTAATGGTTACAGTACCACAGTTATCAATAGCATCAACATTATCAAGCCATTCATTTAATTCATCTGGATTACCTTCACCGTCACATTCTACAATAAAATCTTCCGGAATAATAGTAAATTCAGGAGCTTCGTTATCCTCGACCGTTACTGTAAAGGAGCAAGAATCGGTTCCACAGAAATTCTCCACCGTCACCTCAACTGTATGCATTCCTACATCAAAAATATATGGTGAGGAAATTGGATTACCATTAAGCAGGTATATAACTTCCGGTTCCGGCATGCCATAAACCGTAGCTGCAAATTCAATTTCTGCCCCACATTGCCCGGAATCATTCTGAACAATGATATCATCAGGGCAAATAACTGTTGCAGGCTGGCATGTGGTAATAAATCCATCCTCAAGATCAACGGGTATGAAATCAAGCATGGGTTCCTGCAACAAAGTACCGGGTCTGAATGTAATATCAACCTGACCGGTATTCACTCCATCAGGTACAAAGAAATAATTGAAATATAAGTTAAGAATAACTCCTTCGGGGACAAACCCGCTGTTATCTACTTTTGTAAAAGTAAGTAAACCAGGTTCATAAGAAAAGCTCCAGCCTGTAATTGTTCCTGGTGCATAATAAAGATATTGCAACATATCGGGATGACCTTCATACGCAATCCTCAGGGTCATATCGCCAACCGGAAAATCATCAAAATCACTGGCAGTTACAGTAACATGTTCAATAGCAGGAATTACAACCGGTGGTGGAGGAGTTTCCATTAAAGTTGCTCCCGGTGAAACAACTTTTTCAATAACTAATTTACCTCCGGGAGCCGGTTTTTTATCTATATAACCGTCTTCAAATCCTGTGATAAGGTATTCTGTCATAAAATTTGCCACAAAACTACCCGGCAGAAATTCAAGATCAGCTTTACCGCCACCTAGATAGGTAAAACGAAGTTTTGCAACTACAGTTTCAGATGCAAAATTATCAGGGTTCAAACCGTTCTTCGAAAGTGTTACCATACCTTCGTCAACGCTTACCATTAAACCAAGTATATTATCAATGGCATTCATAAAAAGTAGCTGTTCGGGATTAAATCCAATTCTAAACTCAACTCCGGCAGCATCTTTTCCGGGATCGATAAATCCCTGTATACTAAGTTCTACTTCAGCAATTTCGCCTGCAATAACTTCATCAAAGCCTAGCTTTACTATCCCGGCTATTGGTGAATTCTCAGCATGTATTGTGGTTCCCTGAAAAGTACCAATATCAGGATTCAGACTTGCAATTATATTGGCATTAACGTCAACGATCTCACAATAACCTATAAAATTCAGTTCGGTATCGAACCCGCCTTTATAGCTGAAAGTAAGCCCGGCAAAATCCATATTGATATCATTTCCGGTATGTTTTGTCCATGATATCACAACATATTCATCATTCGGGCCACTATTCACCAGTAAAGTCCCTCCGATGGCACCATCAAGAGCCTGATAACCGGTTAAAGTGAGCAAATTGGCATCAATGTCAATAAATAGTGTAACAGCAGCAGCATCTTCAGTAAAATCCGACATACTCACCGTAACATCCACTGCACCGGGTGCAGCCGGATCGGGCGAGGCCGAAAGCATAACCTTTTGCGCTGTCACACCACTAATGGCCATAATAAAAGCCACGATTAAAAGTAATATTTTCTTATTCATATGATGTGTCTTTAGCGTTAAACATAATTATCCTTTAAAAATCATTTGAGTGCAGCATCCGTCCTTTGGTAAAGAACCTTCAGGCCGGCTTGCAAAATGCCGTATATATAATAAGGAGTATATTGAAAAGCAACTGAACATGCACAACCTGTTTCTGCAATGTAAGAACCATCAAACTGGCTTGTGCCATTTGTATGATAATTAGTCAAATTGCTGATTTGTGCAGGTTTCAACATTGTTTTATGTTTTTTTTGGACGAGTGTTGCTTCAATGATCTTATGAATTTTAGTAATATGTTGCGGGATTAATCCCGCAACATATTACTAAACAAGGATGTTAGCGGACGACAATCATACTTCTGGTAACGGTATAGTCGCCGTTTTCTCCAAAGAGTGTTATACGATAATGATACACTCCGGGGGCAAGTTCCTGATTAAAATCATAGGTTTGTACACCTGAATTTTCATATGCATTGAACAAAGTAGCTATTTCCTGACCCATTTTATCATAAAGAACGATCTTCACAACACCTGCTTCAGGTAAATTGTAACTGATAGTAGTATGATTTGTTAAGGGGTTAGGATAGTTGGTAGCAGTAAGTGCCGAAGCTCTTGCCGTTGTGTTCAAACCAAGAGTTTTAAGATTATTGTAAACAATGTCAGCCTGAACATTAGCAAGCTCAGAATATTCATTCAGGCTCAGCAATTCAGTATCCGGAGTGATATTGCCAAGAATACGGGCCTTGATGGTAAGTAATGGCTGTTCCTTATCAAATGTAACTCCGTTGCGATCAGCCCACATTACTATGATCTGACCGTCTTCGTTGCTGAAATATGCTGATTCTTCATCGTAATTGGTGCCAAGAACCTCAATAAGATTATTATCAAAGTTCAAACCAAGGGTAATAGCTCCAAGCTCAGCAAAATCATACATGCTTACCGGTATATCAACTACATCACCAATATTGGCAGCAAGTTCGCCTTCGGTGCTGAGGGTAATGCCTGCATCCTTGAAGCCGCCATAAACAGGATAGAACGATGAGTTAACATCACCTACGGCATTGTAATAGATATTCAGATATTTTTCGCCTGACATTTCTTTAAGCAGAGAGGAAATATAAGGATATTCATAATATGAATTACCGTCTTCTACATAATATGCATTGCCCAAATAATCATTTAAATTCTTATATAGTTCAGGGAACTTACCTTTGCCAAAGATATTATTGGTATTAAAATCAGCTTCATCAACAAATATTCCGCCAACGGTAAAGTTAAGTGCTCCGTTAAGGAACTTTGGAATGAGTCCCATACCACGGCGCTGAGCAAGCAGAGCGTCTAACGAGGTAATATTTCCATTATTATTAGCATCGGCAATTTCTACGTCAAAAGGATTATATGGATGCGCACTTCTGAATGGTAGCTGAGGACCTGAACCATTGAGTGAATGTGCTGTCATATGCTGGATAAGCAGAGCATCGGTAGCATTCACACCTCCAACCCAGGCACCAGGCCAGTTATTCCATGTCCATGTAAAAAGATTCGGTATTCCCCATAAATTATATGGATTATTAAAATAATTTGGATCATCAAATAGTTCTTCCTCATCAATGGTAAATTCATAGACAATAACTATATATTTACGCTCAGGATTCAGATTTGCTTCAAAGCCGAAAGCAGCTTCGTAGTATTCATCTTTTGTAAGCACAGGGTGATAATGCAATTTACCCTCATCTTCATCCTTATAGTACTCCATCACAGGTTTAAATTCAACTAAGTCTATCTCTCCATAATAAATAAGATCATCTAAGTCAGAATTAGAATCTTTCATATTATTTACCAAGTCCTCAATATCTTCAAATTCAGATATATCAAGTAAAGCTACAATAAAATGTCCTTGAACAGATAAATCAGTATTTGATTTACCAAAACCATAAAACAAATCTGCATCAAATGGAGAAGGCATCGGGCTTTCGGCTTCGTTGTAGTACTTAAGCTGTCCAACAAGCTGGTTGGCTTTTACGCAAACAGTCTTGGTATCTGACCATACACAACCTGCACAGCTTACCACTTCAACAGTAAGTGTATATGTACCCACAAACGGCCATTCAACTTCAATATCAATGGCATAATCATCTTCCGGTCCAATAATTTTTACTGCAGTATCGCCATCCTCAACAGCAAGATTCCATTGAACATATGACTCAGTAATAAAGCTAAAATTGTTAATGTTTACAGTAAAAGTACCGCTGACAGTATAGCCTACGAAAGCAAAATCATCATCAATATATAATTCGCATAATGTACCTGTCTTAGTACCAACAACAGTACCTGAGTAAATTTCATATTCGCCACCGCCTATTTCATAATTTAAGATTATTTCACCATCACCAATAATTTCCCAATCAAAACATGCATAACCGGGGCATCCTATTTCTATTTCAGCTTCAGCTCCTGAACCATCAACATTATTAAATGTAATTTTCGGTATGTCAACATCAACATCACCTACGGTAGTCCAGTACCCATCCTTAAATAATGAATCTGTTATATCCTGAGGATCAATGCTATAGGTAACGGTCTTAGTACCGCTGAATACTATTTCTTCACCCTCGATTTCGCCTTCAAACTCCGGATAAACGAATACAATAAAAGTGCATGAACTTACACAGGGTCCGTTTTCAACCCAGTAAGTAATAACATGCTGTCCTACACCACCTGTGAATGTAATTTCGTTGCCATCAAACTCAACATCACCTGTAGTACTGGTATAACTTTCAGTTGCAGTTCCAAATTCATCAGGTAACTCATATTCGCCTAAACTGGTAATTATAACAGTACCTTCGGTTTCACAAAAGGCTACATTATCAGGACAATATATTTCAGGAGTACCATAGAAAGTAACTGTAACAACATCAGAAACAGTACCACAAGGTCCGTTTTCTACGCTTAGTCTAAAATCGTATATGCCATACATTGAAACAGTAACGCCAGTATTTGCAGCATCACTTGCTGTAAATGTAGCTGTTCCGGGTCCGTCAATTTTTTCCCATGTAATCACAGGTGCTCCGTAAGTATTTGTAACATTGCCAATAAGTTCAGCCTCAAGACCACAAACTTCATCGTCAGCAGCCACTGGGTCAATTTCAGGAATTGCAAAGATGATCAGTTTTACCCAATAATCCTTAAGTGATTCAGCAGAAGCATAACAGCCATTTCCGTCTTTTATTTCGGTAATAGTAACTGTGTATGTTCCCACACCTAAAGGATAATCACCAGCAGCAAAAGATTGTGTATCACCATCATCATAGCACCAACCGGGAATAGTAAAAGGATATCCGGCACCACCGCCTACTTTATCAATCTGCAAATTAAAATCCCATCTTTCTACTCCGGTATCACCAAAATAGTTTATTTCTATATCTTCACTGGAGCAAAATTCAAGGGTTTCGCCAAGGATTGATTCTCCGTCGATCTGGAAATCCATTGAAGGTTCCGGGTGAACAATTAATTTTACCCAATAGTTTTCAAGTGATTCTTCAGAAGCATAGCAACCATTTCCATCTTTTATTTCAATAATAGTAATTGTATAGGTACCTACACCTAAGGGAGCTTCATCTGCAGCAAAAATCTGTGTATCACCTGCATCATAGCAATATCCGGGGATGGTAACAGAACCTCCGCCTAATTTATCAATCTGCAATTCGAAATCCCATCTTTCTACTCCGGTAACACCAAAATAGTTTATTTCTATATCTTCACTATAACAGAATTCAAGAGTTTTGCCAAGGATTGATTCTCCGTCGATCTGGAAATCCATTGAAGGTTCCGGGTGAATAATCAGTTTTACCCAATAATCCTTAAGTGATTCTTCAGAAGCATAGCAACCATTTCCATCCTTTATTTCAATAATAGTAATTGTATATGTACCTACACCTAAAGGAGTTTCATCTGCAGCAAAAATCTGTGTATCACCTGCTTCATAGCACCATCCCGGGATAACAACAGAACCTCCGCCTAATTTATCAATCTGCAATTCGAAATCCCATCTTTCTACT
>CAZJZG010000001.1:210713-216034 GCA_964550455.1 uncultured Bacteroidales bacterium
ACAGAATTCAAGAGTTTTGCCAAGGATTGATTCTCCGTCGATCTGGAAATCCATTAAGGGCTCGGGATGTATTACAACAGTAGCCACATACGGATCATAACTTGATGGTTCACAACCGTTCGCATCAACAATTTCAGTTATTGTAATAGTATAGGTTCCTGCAGGAAGAAGATCCTTAAATAACACACCATCCTGATTTACATTTGTCTTTGTATCAGTAGTTGTATTAATTCCGTCAA
This sequence comes from uncultured Bacteroidales bacterium, assembly GCA_964550455.1. Taxonomy (GTDB): domain Bacteria; phylum Bacteroidota; class Bacteroidia; order Bacteroidales; family JAAYJT01; genus JAAYJT01. The sequence goes on from CAZJZG010000001.1 coordinate 210,953, forward strand.
AAACTGTCCAGCTAATTGTAAACGGAGCTTCACCTGACCATATGTTTGAAAGAGTTACTTCCACTTCTTCATCATAACAATATTTAAAAACTGAATTAGTTTCTGCAAGTTCTCCGTTAAATGAAAATCCTACGGCAGGTTCGGGGAATATTTCTATTTCAAATGTTTCACCGGCATATGGATACATATCATTCTCAAGGAAAGCAACGTTTTCAACAGTAACAGTATAAGTACCGGCTTCAAGATTAGCAATCTCAAACTTCCATACATCATTAAGATTTGAGTGACCAAGCAATGGTGACTGCAAAGAATTCACTGGTACTGTTGGGTCTAAGTTACCATTAAGCATTGCCGACAAATAGAATTCATCATAAGCATCACTTAATGTATATGACCACACTAACGAATTATTTGTGATTGTAATTACAGTTCCACTGTTAAGTTCCTGATCTACAATAACATGGGCATCATTTACAATACGAGTATCAAGGTTTTTAATTTCGGGATATGTAATTTCATATTCAAATCCGTAATCAACATTCCAGCAGGTAGTAAAATCTTCAATGTCTTTAACTATAGCATCAGCAAAAGTTACAATAAACTCCTGGAAGTCAAAATCAGTGAAGCAAACATCATATTCAGTGAATCCCACAGAAGTAACCTTAACTGGAATTATTACCTCATCTTCTATTCCGGCAACAGTTACTTCCCAGTTCAGAGTCTTGCCATCTTCATCTTTTAATTTAGCAGGTGAGATACCAAGGATATCACTAAGGAAAACCACAGTTTCGCCGGCAACATCATAAGGTGTACTAATAAGATTAGTAACGCCACCATCAAGAGACACCTTTATTATTTCAGCTCCATCAGGGAATCCGCCGCTAAGAGTAGTCTCAATACGGGCATCAACAAGAATATCATCACTATATACTGTACTATAATCTACAACACTATTTGGATCATATTTTACAGTTATCGGAATGATAACAGGAGTTTTAGTAACAGTGCTGATATTATTAACAGGATCAATTACAATTTCAGGATTTTTAATTTCAAAATAAATTTTCACATCTCTTCTTGTTCCATTAGCACCCATAATAAAATTCTGATAAGTTAGTGCAGGAGGAACATTTATTACAGTTGGGGTAGGTGCTGTAGGAGGAGTATAATTAGTAGTATATTCCCACTTTACCACTTCATAGCCCTGAACCTGAAAAGGGATAATATCACCCGGTTCGGTCTGAATAACAATAGCCTGTCCGGCAACCAGAGTAATTGAAGAATTATCAACAGGTCCCTGGATCGTAGTAACAACAACATTTGTATTCTGGTCTCTTACTACTGCTTTACCATGGCAATCAATGGAAAGGCTTAATGTAGTCTGTGCATCCGCCACAGTGGAAGCAAAAAGCAAGAGTACCAAAAAGGAAGCAATAAATACGCTAACTTTTTTAATTTTTTTTGTTAAGTACTTTGTTTTCATGTTTTTTAAAATTTTGTTAATAAAATATTTACTTGCTAAAAAAAATAAAGATGAATATATAGATTTTTAAAATTGGCTTTTATGAAAAAATAATGAAAAGCCTTAGAGCTATGCAAAACACCCAGGAACAGGGTAATTTTGTTTGTTAATCTGCTGTTTATCAGCTATCACGAATTTTGATTGGGAAGGAGTAATGATTTATCATATGCAATGGTATTAGTTAATGAATATTAAAGCTGCAAATATAGTCTAAAAAACCTTGTAATGCAAATAAAATCAACTATCGGAGCCAATATTTTATCAATTATTTTCATCATATATGATAATCATCTGAATAATATGTAATTACATATTGCATATTATTGCGATTTTTTCTAAAAACCAGGCTCAGGTATCATAAAAAGATACATGTTTTTTTATTCCTTGTATGTAATTTAGCTTATATGGTCATTAATTGCTCAATATTTTTAATCAGATGTTGAAAAACAGAATAAAATAAAAACACTATTTAAGGGATCAGTGGTTCTACTTAATAATAAGTTTAAAAGAAGGCTCCAGACATGAATCCGGTGTATCATCAATTTTATAAGGGAAATATATAACACTGCCGTGAATTTTATCCTTAAATACATCTTCATCAGCTGTTCCGTACCAATTGCATGTGGCATTGATTTCATTTCCTCCATAATTAGCTATATGCAAACCATTATCAAGGAATTGATTTTGATTTGCCTTTACATTGAGCCCAACACCACTTGTTCCCCAACCTTCAAGAGTATGGTTGCTGATAGTATTACCGGTCATTGTAAAATTACTTAACCCGTCAGAACCAATACCTACTCCTACCCCATTATTTGCGTCAATAAGGTTGCCTGTAAATATATGTCCGCTTCCAGGATTCAGGTATAATCCTCTCCAGTTGTTTTTAATGGTTGAATTTTCAAGTGTAAAGTTATTAGTACCCTGTGTTTCAATACCATTATTTTGACTACCACTTACATCCTGAATAATACAATTTTTAACAGTCACATTATTATTAGCTACGGTTACACAATTTTTAATACTTCCTGAATAACTTCCATTTTTGATAGTAAAGCCATCAATAGTTGATCCGGACCGTATATAAAAGCCTCCATCCAATATGGTTTCGGCTCCTCTCATGCCTGGATTATTTCCAGCGGCAACACCAGCATTAGCGCCTTTAATTGTCAGAACTTTTCCAACAGGAATGTTAATAGCTTCTGCATAGTTACCTGCATCCACTTCAATAATATCTCCGCTAGACGCTGCATTAATAGCAGCCTGAATAGTTGCGTAATCTCCAGGAATATTTAGGATAGATTGCGCATTTACGCTTCCTATTGCCATAATAAGCAATAAAGAAAAAAAAGGAATAGTAAGGTTTTTCATTTCTTTGAGTTTTAATTAATAATAGTTTTTAAAAAATAGAGTATTAACGAGTCTTAACAACTTTTCAACCGTCTCGTTTGTGAAAACATATGAAATAAATCTCTTCCATCAGACTAATGCTTATATTTGCAGCGCAAATGTATACTAAAAAGCCATGTAGTGCAAATAATAATGAGGTTTTAAAATAAAAATGTTCCTTAATATTACTTCACTTTAAACTCAACCATATGATTGTCAATAAATAATGCAAGCAGACTAAAATTACAAAATTTAAAAAAATCATTCGGTAACTTTGTCAAAAACAATAAAGCCTCTTATAGTTATAGCACTATTATCCTATTTAACACATCTTATCAATCTATTTTTCACAAAATTATATAAAGGGTCAGATTAATTCAGTTAAGGAAATGTTAAAATTGATAATATCTCTGAAATTCATCTCTTCTTACCACACAACCATCACATAACTAGGCGTTTAGCATAGAGGTAAGCATTCCCCGAAATTAATGCTTATTAATAATACCAGTATTATTCTTTAATTTTAATAAAAAGAATAAACGGCAGCAAGCTTTTTAATTTCCACTTGACTGCCGTTCAGTTTTGTAGGTTTTACTTTATTGGGTATTTAAATAAAAACTGTATCAGTAGTATGCTACTACATTCAGAACAATATAATATTAATTTCCTGATTTTTTGATATTTAATTTAAAAGAAGGTTTCAGGCATGAATCTGGTCCAGCATCTGTTTTATAGGGGAAATATCTAACATCGCCCTGGATCTTATCTTTAATCTCTGTTTCATTTGTTGTTCCGTACCAATTGCAGGTGGCATTGATTTCATTTCCTCCATAATTAGCTATATGCAAACCATTATCAAGGAATTGATTTTGATTTGCCTTTACATTGAGCCCAACACCACTTGTTCCCCAACCTTCAAGAGTATGGTTGCTGATAGTATTACCGGTCATTGTAAAATTACTTAACCCGTCAGAACCAATACCTACTCCTACCCCATTATTTGCGTCAATAAGGTTGCCTGTAAATATATGTCCGCTTCCAGGATTCAGGTATAATCCTCTCCAGTTGTTTTTAATGGTTGAATTTTCAAGTGTAAAGTTATTAGTACCCTGTGTTTCAATACCATTATTTTGACTACCACTTACATCCTGAATAATACAATTTTTAACAGTCACATTATTATTAGCTACGGTTACACAATTTTTAATACTTCCTGAATAACTTCCATTTTTAATTGTAAAGCCATCAATAGTTGATCCGGACCGCACATATAAGCCTCCATCCAATATGGATTCGGCTCCTCTTATGCCTGGATTATTTCCAGCGGCAACACCAGCATTAGCGCCTTTAATTGTTAGAACTTTTCCAACAGGAATAGTAACGGACTCGGTAAAAGTTCCTGCAGCTACCCGTACTTCATTACCATTCTGAGCTGCATCAACACCTGCCTGAATAGTGGCATGGGCTGACAGTTGTATGGGTCCATCCCATACTGTAACCGAACCACTTAAACATTCCGGATTATCGAGGTCATCCGTAATTAAATAAGGTATAAATACGACATTATCAGAGATTTTATCTTCAAACGCACTTTGAACTGCAGAGCCATACCAGTTACAGGTAGCTACTACAATTTCTCCTAATTGATCCGGATGATCACCCTTTATGCAAAATAGTGAATTACCAGACAAATCGTTTATAGTAATAGTAATATTTTCACAAGGATTACCTTGACCGTTTTCGCCACGGAGATCGATACCAACCGTATTACCGTTGACCCTATTACCCAGGATAAGTCCAACTTTTACGCTACGTAAAACTATACCATGATGTGCATTCTTAACTTCATTGTTTTTAATCTCAGGGTTATCGGCGAACCAAATATAAATACCACGTCCATTTCCGCTAGTGCCACCATCAACACCTTCAATACTATTATCAGTAATTATATTGTCTTTACAATTCCGGCCTACAAAGACCCCTTCTGTACCTACATTGGAAATTGTATTATCTAAAATATTATTTTCTTTTGAGCCTTCAGTAATGAAACTAGGATTCAGATATTCACCATTTTCAACATTGATAGCAATTTTTGTTATATTCTCAAACTCATTATCCTGTTTAATTCACAAACCTACAATTTTCTTTCCAATCATCCCATTTTACATTCT
>CAZJZG010000002.1:0-134144 GCA_964550455.1 uncultured Bacteroidales bacterium
TGGTGTTCTTTCTTAACTGAAATAGTGGTATACTTTTCAATTGAAATTTACAAATTTGTGGATATGATTATATTTTTTTATCGAGTATTTGGTCTCATAGATAAATCATTCTGGTATTAGATTCAAGACCAGCCGATACGGTTCCGTGTATTTTCCCATCCATAACCGTACCGGTACCGGTAACCATATTGATCATTCCGCCGAATGTAGGACCATACCTGACGGTAAACGGACCTTTCACAATCTCCAGTCTGGTTACTTCTTCAGGATTTACCAGGGCAGTAATAGGGTCCATCCGATTTGGACAGGCATGGGTAGCCCTTATACCGCCATCGTAAATCACATTTAACTGCTCATGCTGCGAAGCTCTGAACGATGGTTCAACCGCATAATTACTCCGCTTGATCAGCGAAAAGCCGGTAATATCACTAAATAGTTCTCCGGAATTCTTAGGTTGTACCGGTTTAATTCCGAAATCCTCCATAATGACAACCATTGATGGATCGTGTTTAATTTCGCCTATCACAACCACTTCCTGAAGCGGTATTATCCGTGTTAATTCACCGGTGCCCTTTATTGTATCGTGTTTTTCATTTTGAGCGTTTAATAAAATTGCAGAATGCAATATTAAAATCGTAAACAATATCTTAATTTTTTTCATTTTTATGGAATTTATAATAATGCTGCACATCCCCTGACAATACTTCAAAGTATGCCGGAAACACACTGTAAATAGCAGTGTGTAGCAATAAATATTTAAAAAAACCCGGGAAATTCAATCTGTAAAAACCTGGGAGGACGAAAAATACCTGTAATCAGAGAGAATAAATAGAAATCGTTATCGCATGAAATCAGTTTTTCTCCTTTAGCAAGCGTTTGACTACTGAGAAAACCGTAAAATTCATACTGATGATCATACAACCATTCAATGACTTCTTTGAGATTTGCCGGGAGCTGTTTTTGTTCCTCCTGTTCAGCTTTAGCAAGCTGCTTCTTGAGATAGCATTTACCGTGACAGGTATTCTTTTCAGAATCCTTATTTTCACAAAGCGTCCGGGCAATATTTTCCTGATTTATTTTAAAGGAAATATATACCCATAACTTGCTCGTAGGTTGCAACGAGATGAGCACAGCCATTATCAATACAGCTACCTGTTTCAATTTAGCAGAGATTAAAAATTAACTGTTAGTATTCTCTGAGTATATTACAAAAGCAAAAATATAAAAATTCCTGCAACGAAAAAGGAAATATTATAAGCTGCAGAAATTAACGATGATTTGCTAATATAATCTACTGGTTAATGATGTGCTGGGTGAATCCTTTAACTTTTTCATGGAGAAGAAAATTTAAAAATACTAATGTTCTATGCGTGTTGCCAGAAAAAGAAATAGAGTAATGAATTACGAATAAACCTAAATGATTATTTCTAATTACTCCGGAAAATTAGAATAAGAAAGTTCGCTATTTTAGTTTTTTACCCGAAAGTAGAATAGTGAGTATGTTCTGTTTTGCTAAAAAGAAATTAAAACAAAGTTCTTACGAGTATTTTGTTAGGTCATTATTTTGTGAAACTGTTCTGTAAATACCTCATTGTAAAAACTATATGCCAAGCCATGATGAAAATGGGCAGAAACAGATGTTTTCCTTATTTAAACTATGTTTGGAAGTGTATTCCTGAAAGAAAATGATCCAGTAATTCTTGTATTATTATATCATCACAGTGTTAAAGACAGTCCCGTCCTTAAACATAGTCTGAATTCCAACCAAACCAAATTTATGGTTTCCAATAATGACAATTTTATCAATTTCAGGATCTTCAGAAGTCATTTCTATTTTAACTACTTTGATCTTGAAAAATACATAATCATAGTCATCCTCTGTTGATCTATATGTAGTTTTCAGATTGTATTTTCTTTCGGTGTCTTCATTCTTAAAAGACCAGCTTTCATTGACTTTTGCGTTATATTTCATTATAACCTGTTGTTTTCCGGAAGGTGACATTATCGCAACGCCTTCTGAGCTGTTAAAAACATTGATTTCTGTTGATAAATTACCATTGCCATCTAGATATTTCTGAGGATTCCTCAGAAAATCATCACCCAGAATAAATGTTCCCAGAGGATTCACTTTGGCAAGTATTGCCGGAATAACAGGTATGGTGACTTTTAATGTAATTATGTCATTTTCAAATTTGACAACTTCCATATTTGCATCAATGTTGGGTCCGTCATTACCAATATAGGTAATACCCGTAAATGTGCTTCCTACCTGGTTTTTAGCAAGATCAGTTTGTCCGCCAATTGTGAGGGATTTTGAGGATTCATCTTTTTCGCATGAAGAGAAAATACATATTCCGCTTATTGCCAGAGTAAGTATTAATGTGATAGACTTGAATGAGTTCATAATGTTGATATTTTATAAAATATTGAGGCAATTATTGACTTCTGCAATTATAAGCATTTATCCTTAATAAGGTGTCAGTCACAATTTGTTCTACAAAGTTAAACCTTTATGACATTTTCAAATATGAGACCTTTGAACAATAAATAGTTATTAAAATCAGAATATTGATACCTGTCTGGCTTGCAAAGGTTTTATGTCAAGATAAATTTCATAATTGCTTGTTGTTTTCTGGAAAAACAAGTTTGTTTTTGTAAATAAACAATTGCTTTTAAACAATTTTATTATTTAGTTGTTTAAAGAGGATATTTATGAATTTAGTTGAAATATTAAGTTTATATTGAAGATTATTCTAAAAATGAGGAGAGAAATCCGAAAATCCTTTAAAGAGTAGGGCGTGTTATCCTGAAAAACGTAAGAGTAAGGGCAAACTAAAATTAATTAAAATGAAAAGAATTAAAACATTATTGATTGTTATTTTGGCATTTGTTTCAATAAGTACATATGCCCAGTTTTATGTTGGTGCCACTGTAGGACCACAAATTCCACTAGGAGATTTAAGCGATGGTGGTAAAACCGGTTTTGGTTTAAATTTATCAGGGAAATATTTGCTGAATGATAATATGGCTGTTGGATTAAATTTGGGTTATAATAGTTTTGGAACTGATCTTAAAGGCTTTACATTCTCATTTATGCCCATTACAGGTTTGTTTGAGTATCATATTAATCTTGAACAATTCACACCTTATGTAGGTGCAGATCTAGGATTATATAATTATAGGTATAAGATGAAAGGAGAAATAATGGGAGAAAAATTCAATAATTCAGATTCTGAAATTTATTTTGGCTTTGCACCAACAGTGGGTGCATTGTATAATATTAATTCTGATATTGCACTTACTGCAAATGCAAAATATAATTTTGTTTTGACTGAAGATGACCCATCCTCCTTTTTGGGAATTAATTTTGGCATTGTATACAAAATAAAGTAATAAACTTTTATTTGCATTAATTTGCAGAGAAGAATAAAAAAGTTCTGAAAAGCCTGGAAGCTGATTGTATGCTTTCAGGCTTTTTAGTTATTGTGTGGTTTGAAAATAGTAAAACTATACTGCAATGGTCTATAATGCTTTTTGCCTAACATCTATCTTACGGGGTAAGGCTCTTAAAAAGACCAGTTTTTTTGAATAACTGGCAGAGGACACGAATATTCATTCTGCTACTTTGTAAAAATTTGCAATATTTGCGCAATCAATTTATTAAACACAAAAAAATCAGAAACCTGATAATGAACTGGATACTTTTAACAATAGGAGGGCTTTTTGAAGTAGCATTTGCATTTTGTCTTGCAAAAGCTAAAGAAACAACCGGAAACGAAATGTATTTATGGTATGTGGGATTTATTGTGACCCTGGCGATAAGCATGACACTCTTAGTAAAAGCAACCCAAACATTGCCAATAGGTACAGCTTATGCTGTTTGGACCGGAATTGGTGCTTTTGGAACTGTGCTTGCCGGAATAGTGTTTTTTAAAGAACCTACAACATTTTTCAGACTGTTTTTCCTGGCGACATTAATAATATCAATAATAGGATTGAGGGTTGTATCGCCCTAAAGAGATTTGAATTTCTAATAAATTTTTGACATAAACATTGATTTAGTCAATTGACTTTCATATATTTGCCGATTATGCATTTCAAATGTCTGTAACTCAGTTAAATAATAATATATTATAGATGACTGACTACCTTTAAAGAGTGCAGTTAACAATTATAAAGGCTTTAATCCATGCTTTTAAGCAAGGATTTCTTAACTAATTGAGATGAAGAAATTATTTATTCGGACTTCTGTTATTGCCGGAATTATAATAATTCTGATTCTGCTGGTTTGTTTTGTACGAATTCCATATTATGTACATTCTCGTGGTATTGTTATGCCGGTAAAGGAATGGGTACTGAAAAAGGATGCCAAGGGTACCTTGATTTCAGTATTTAAAAATAATTTAACCAATTCTGCTACACAATATACAGTTACTCAGTTTCAAAGGGGAGATCTGGCTCAGTTTCAGTTAAAAGAGAATTTATTTGACTCTGATAGAGTTTTTTTAGGTGATACTATTGGTTTGATAAGTTCTACTGAAGAAGAAAAAAGATATGTGGAGCTTATGGCTGAATTACAGGTACAGCGCAGTTTGCTTAAAGTATATACTTCGGGTGAAAAACCTGAAAAGATTAGGATGGCATATGAAAGCATGGTTAAGGCAGAACAGGAATACAACACTCAGAAACAGCTTACTGAACGTCAGGAGGTATTGTTTGATAAAGAATATATTTCTGTTGAGGAATATGAACTATCCTATAACGAACTTTTAGTAAAAAAGCAGGATGTTAATGTTGCCAAAGCAAATTATGAAGCTCTGATTACCGGAGCAAAACAGGAAGAAATTGATTATATCAATGCTTCTATCCATGCTCTTGAAATGCAGATTGAGCAGGCTGAAAAACGGCTTTCTTCCTATTATGTTACCTCACCCATTGATGGAAGGATAGTAGGACAGCACACCATAATTGATAATGAGGATATTTTTCTGACCGTTGCTGACTGCTCGCAGCTATTAGTGGTTTTACCGGTAGAGATTTATAAACTGCCTTATGTAGATAATGATCATGAACTTGTACTAACGGCAAATACAATAGGATCAACTTATAATGCCCGGATCGCATCAATTGATAATTCTGTTCAGATGCTTGGTCAGCGGCAAAATGTATTTATTACTGCCATTTTTAATCACGATAGTAGCGATCTGCTTTCGGGGATGATCATGGATGCCACCATTGATGCCGGTTTGGTCACAATACCGGAATATATCAGAAGATTATTCAGAGTTGTAAAATCAAATTAAAAATGGATAAGCTCCGATATGAACGCAAGTACCTGGTACCAAATGATTTAATTCATGATCTGAGATCCAGGCTTATGCCCTTTGTTGAGCATGATAAAAACATGCTTAAATCAGAAAGTGGTCTAATGCAGTATACGGTTCGGAGCATTTATTATGATAACAGAAGCCTTGATTTTTATAATGAAAAAAGTGCGGGAGTACTGCTTCGCCGAAAATTCAGGATCAGAAGTTACAATACGTATGAACCGGATAAGGTTGTGGTTTTTGAAATAAAACGAAAGATTGAGAACAGAATTAAAAAGCACAGAAGTTATTTTAAGTATGAACATGTAAATGATGTTTTACAATCAGGCTGTATTGAGGACTATATTCTGAATCCTAAACAGAATGAAACTCAGGTGGATGATGCCCGGAGGTTCATGTATCATGTAAAAAAAGATTTTTTGCATCCCAGTGTGCTGATAGTTTATGAACGCGAGGCGTGGCATGGAAAATTCAATCACGGGGTTCGTATCACTTTTGATAAAAATATCAGAAGCATCAGATATCCTTGCATTGAAATGCTTTTTGAAGAAGGTAATTTCAGTTATTTGTTTGACAGGCATTTTGTTTTGGAGATTAAATATTTTAAAGAACCTATGCCTGTTTGGGGAAAATCGTTAGTGAAGGAATTTGGTTTAAGACATGAGGCAATTTCAAAATACACTCTCGGCTTTGATGCCAGTATAAAGCGTAAAATGATTACTTACTAAATTCATGGGAGGTAGTATGGTCAATGATTTTTATAACATATTTGTTTTCAGTATTTCCACTGTTGAGGTAATTGCGAATGTGCTTGTATCTCTTGCGTGTGGGATCATAATTGCATTAATTTACAAGTACACATACAAAGGACTTAATTATTCTGCATCATTTACCATTTCGTTGATACTGCTCACTATGATCACTACCATTGTAATTATGGTTATAGGAAATAATCTTGCACGTGCTTTTGGAATGGTTGGCGCTATGTCAATCATACGTTTTAGAACAGCAGTAAAAGATGCTGCAGATATTATGTTCATTTTTTTCTCCTTATCTATTGGCCTTGCAGCAGGCGTAAAACTATATTCTATTGCTTTTATCGGAACCCTGTTAGTTGGAGGAGTGTATATATTATTGAGTAAATTTAGCTTTGTATTACCCCGAAGCAGGGAGTTTTTATTGCAAATCACTGCTTTTGCAGGTGATCTTGCAGATAATTCTTTTGTTGAAGAGCTTAAAAGATATTGCCGTAAATACAAATTAGTCAATGTGAAAACTCTGGGTGAAATGGAAAATGAAATCATGGAGTTTTCATATTATATAAACCTGAAAAATGAATCAATGGGAAAAAATCTGGTTGGAGATATTAAAAGAATGCAAGGCGTTAAGTCAGTCAATCTGTTTTTTGATGAAGATTGATGTGTAAAGCGGCTTACATGACCAGGATGAAAGATTCCTAAAAATCAGATGTGCTTACTTTAAAAACTACCGTAGCTCCTATTCGGCAGCTTCTTTTTCATATTCATTATGAAGCTCTTCCCAGCGGTCCATTTTCTTTTCAATACCGGCTTTAAGTTCGTTGTATTGCTGATAGGTTTCGGCATTGTTCAGTATTTCTTTATAGCGAAGCGGATTGGCAAGCATTTCATCCATTTTAGCCAGTTCGGCTTCCATTGCAGCAATATCGTCTTCAAGTTTTTCAATCTGGTTTCGAAATTTACGAAGTACCTTTTCCTTGTTTTTTCTTTCTTCCCATTGCTGTTTTGATTCTGATATCTGGCTTTTAGAAGCCTGAACCCGGCTTGTTTGCGATTGTTCCAATGATCTCAGTGATTCTATTTTGCGTGTTTGAAGAAAATCATATACATCACCAAGATATTCCCGGATATTATTATTTTTAAACTCAAACACTTTGTTTGTAAGTCCTTGTAAAAAATCCCTGTCGTGCGAAACAATGATCAGCGTGCCGGTATATTGCATAAGAGCCGTTTTCAGTATGTCCTTCGAGATCATATCCAGATGATTCGTAGGCTCGTCGAGTATGAGTAGATTTACAGGTTTTAGCAGCAAGCGGGCGAGAGCCAGCCTGGCTTTTTCACCACCCGAAAGTACCTTTACCTTTTTATCAATATCGTCAGTTCCAAACAGAAAACTACCCAGTAACCCTCTGACTTTGGGGCGCATATCGCCAACAGCCACATCATCAATGGTCTGAAATACAGTTTTATCGCCATCAAGCAGTTCTGTCTGGTTCTGAGCGTAATAACCAATATGAGTATTATATCCAATATTCAGTGAACCTGTATTGTCAAGTACTCCGGCAATTATTTTTGAAAGTGTGGTTTTACCTTCACCATTACGTCCTACAAAAGCAATAAAATCATTACGAAGGACGGCAAAATTCAGATTTTTCAAAACCTGTTTATTTCCGTATGCTTTGCTCAGATCAATAGCTTCAACTACTACTTTTCCTGAACGGGGAGCAGGCGGAAAACGCAATCTGATAGCCGAACTATCAGTTTGTTCTATTTCAACAAGCTCAAGTTTTTCAAGCATCTTTATCCGAGATTGTACCTGTCTTGCTTTAGTACTTTTATATCTGAACCTTTCAATAAACCTTTCAATCTGTGCTATTTCGCGCTGCTGATTTGTCATGGCAGCCAATTGCAGCTCAAATTGTTGTTCCCGCATTTCAACATAACCCGAATAACTGGCTGTAAAGTCGTAAATTTTTCCAAGCGAGATTTCAATAGTGCGGTTTGTAACGGCATCAAGAAAAGCACGGTCGTGAGAAACAAGAATAACAGCGCCGGGATAATCTTTCAGAAATTCTTCAAGCCATTGTATTGATTCTATATCAAGATGGTTGGTAGGCTCATCGAGCAGTAATAAATCAGGTTTTTGAAGTAATATTTTTGCAAGCTCCACACGCATTTGCCAGCCTCTGCTGAATTCCTTCAATGAGCGGTGGAAATCTTCTTTTTTAAAGCCAAGTCCAAGAAGTATTTTTTCAGTATCAGCTTCACGGGTTTGACCACCGATAAAATGGAAACGTTCGTTGGCATCATTAAGCCTGTTGAGCAAAGTAATATAGGCTTGTGTTTCATAATCGGTGCGGGAAGAAATCTCTTCAGTGAGCTGTTGAATAATAGCTTCAAGTTGCAAAGCTTCATTGAAAGCAGTTAAAGCTTCGGCAAAAACCGATACCTGGCTGTTTGTTTCAAGCTCCTGCGGCAGATAGCCTGTTGTTTTTCCGTTTGGTATAACAACAATTCCTTTTTCCGGCTCCATCTCTTTAACAATAATGCGCATAAGAGTTGTTTTTCCGGCTCCGTTCCTGCCTACCAATCCTATACGATCCCTTTCGTTTATAAGAAACGAAACGTCGTCGAACACATAATTGCCCGTAAAATGAACTGATAAATTACTAACAGAATACATGGCGCAAAATTAGGGCTTTTCGGTGAAGTTCTGAATTTAAAGCTGATTGTGTTTTAGAGGTTGCTATTGTCGAATTATTTGTAATGTTATTTTTCGTAGAATTTGTTCATATTTTTGCCTGAGTGATTGTTTTTTGAAATAAATATTTATGAACCAATTGAATTTAACGAATAAGCAAAGTTTATTTCCGGTATTAATAAAAAATTCATACTTTTATTGAAAATTTTAAAAGGCCATTCATTTTACTAAAATTAAAAATTTAACATGCTTGTAAAAACCTATGGCAGTGCAATATACGGTATTAACGCCGTGGTTATTACCGTAGAAGTCAATATAGATATAGGCGTTCAGTTTATGATGGTTGGATTGCCCGATAGTGCCGTAAAAGAAAGCCACCATCGTATTGAAGCTGCGCTCAGGAATAATAATTACAAAATTCCCGGAAAAAAAATTACCATTAATATGGCGCCTGCCGATATCCGCAAAGAAGGATCAGCTTACGATCTTACACTGGCGATTGGCATATTGGCAGCTTCTGAACAAATACGGGGAGAGCGTCTTAACGAATTTATCATTATGGGTGAACTTTCGCTGGATGGAAGCCTTCAGCCAATTAAAGGAGCTTTGCCTATAGCGATTGAAGCACGCAAGCAGGGCTTCAAGGGCTTTGTGCTACCTGTGCAAAACGCTCGTGAAGCTGCTATTGTCAGCGATCTTGAAGTATATGGTGCTGAAAATATCAGGCAGGTTATTGATTTTTTTGATGGTAAGGCAGGACTTGAACGGGCAATAGTTAACACCCGTGAAGAATTTTATTCTCAACTTAATCATTATGAGCATGATTTTGCTGATGTAAAAGGTCAGGAAAACATAAAGCGTGCGCTTGAGATTGCTGCTGCGGGTGGTCATAACGTTATACTTATTGGCCCGCCGGGTTCAGGAAAAACCATGCTGGCAAAAAGGTTGCCGTCAATACTTCCACCGCTAAATCTGCATGAAGCTCTTGAAACCACAAAAATACATTCTGTTGCAGGAAAAATGAGCAAGGAAGCTTCATTGATTTCTGTCAGACCTTTTCGTGCTCCCCATCATACTATCAGCGATGTGGCTTTGGTTGGCGGAGGTTCAAATCCTCAGCCGGGCGAAATATCACTGGCTCATAACGGGGTATTGTTTTTGGATGAACTTCCCGAATTTAAGCGCACTGTCCTTGAAGTGCTCAGGCAGCCTCTGGAAGATCGTGTGATCACCATTTCAAGGGCAAGATTCACGGTGGAATATCCCAGCAGCTTTATGCTGATAGCCGCTATGAACCCATGTCCCTGCGGTTTTTATAATCATCCCGAACGCGATTGTGTTTGTCCGCCTGGCACGGTTCAAAAATATCTGAATAAGATCAGCGGACCTCTGCTCGACAGGATTGATATTCATGTGGAAGTAGTTCCGGTTCCATTCAGGGAATTAACTGAAATCCGTTCTTCAACACCAAGTTCTATAATTCGCGAAAGGGTTGAAAAAGCAAGATATATTCAGGAACAGCGCTTTGCCGGTCAAAAAAACATATTCTGCAATGCTCAGATGAGCAGTAAGCAGTTAAGAACCATTTGTGTAATAGATAGTGGAGGTATGGCTTTACTGAAAACAGCCATGGAAAAGCTCAGCCTTTCAGCACGGGCTTACGATCGTATTTTGAAAGTATCCCGAACCATTGCAGATCTTGACGACAGTGCAGAAATACGACCTGAACATCTGGCAGAAGCAATACATTATCGCAGCCTTGACAGGGAAACATGGGGCGGTTGATAATATTTTGTTTTGAATATCAGTTTAATTTCGAACCATAACCCAAATAACTGATCTGATGTTAAATTCAGGTATTGCCGGGAGTTACATATCATATTTGCTGAAAGCAAAAACCAGGCATGGTATTCACTCTCCATTTGTGTATGATTTTGTTACTCAGGTTCTTAATGATAAAAACACTTATGAAGAATACAAGCGGATTGATGAGGTTGTGCGACAATGTAAAAGGTCAGAAAAAACCATTGAAACAACCGATTTTGGAGCAGGCTCGGATAATGAACCTTTTAAAAAACGCTCTCGGAAGATAAGTGATATTGCTGCTTCATCCGGAATAATCAAAAAAATGGGACGTTTGCTGTTCAGGTTGGTACGTTATTATCGGACAGAAAATATTCTGGAGCTTGGAACTTCGTTGGGTATCAGCACTATGTATCTGGCTCTTGCAAATCCTGAAGCTAAGGTAACTACAATTGAAGGTTGTGAGAACACTGCTGAGCTTGCTAAAAGAAATTTCGGGGCAGTTGGCATTAATAATATTGAGTCTGTAACAGGCAATTTTCGGGATGTTCTGGGCAATACATTTAAAACCATACCCCGCCTTGATTTTGCTTTTATTGACGGCGATCATCGCGAAGAATCCACCTTTGATTATTTTGAAACCTGCCTGACAAAAGCACATAACGACACTATTATGGTATTTGATGATATTTACTGGTCGCGGGGTATGACACGGGCATGGAAGAAAATAAAAAAGCATCAGAGTGTAAGTGTAAGCATTGATCTTTTCAGGATAGGAATTGTGTTTTTTAGAAAAGAACTGAGCAAAGAGGATTTTGTGCTGAGAGCTTTTTGAAATTGTTCATCTGAAAATAAATTATTCAAATCAGTTAAATATATAATTGATTTAAAAAACTGATTATCAGTAATGTAATGATGTTTATTTGATTTTTGGTGAGTATCGGTAATAGTAGAAAAGGTATAAGAAAAATTTAAACCTCAAACTTTCTTATTTTTGCATTTCAAATAATTTAAAAACCATGAATCAGGAAGTCATTCAGCTTAAGAACATTGTCAGGAACTATCATGTTGGAACAGAAACTGTAAGAGCATTGCGCGGAATTGATCTGACGATCAAAAGAAATGAATTTGTTGCTCTGATGGGACCTTCCGGTTCGGGTAAATCCACTCTGATGAATATCTTGGGTTGCCTTGACACACCTACCTCCGGTCAGTATTTTCTGAACGGAAAAGATGTCAGCAAACTCGATGATAATCACCTTGCCGAGATCAGAAATAAGGAAATAGGTTTTGTATTTCAAACCTTTAATTTACTACCACGTTCCACAGCCCTTGAGAATGTTATTCTTCCGCAGATCTATGCAGGTATCAGTAAAGCACAGCGGATTGAAAGAGCTAATCAGGTTATGAGTTCTGTGGGGCTAAGCGATCGTACTCATCATAAACCCAATGAATTATCGGGCGGACAACGTCAGCGTGTTGCAATTGCCCGCGCCCTTGTTAATAATCCTTCACTCATACTTGCCGATGAGCCAACAGGTAATCTCGATTCTAAAACTACTATTGAGATCATGAATCTCATCAGGGACATTCATCGTGCAGGAAATACCATCATAGTGGTTACCCACGAAGAAAATATTGGGCGTCATGCTCGTCGCATCATAAGACTTATTGACGGGCAGATTGCATCTGACGAGATAAATCAGGATGTGCCGATACCTGAATAAAAGCGTAATTTTGTTTTTATACCCGGAGGATTTTCTTCAGGAATTTTGTATTCTGAGCTTCACAACAGAAATCTGAACAAAGTTCCGGTATAGATCGTTTTTTATTAAAACTATATTTGGGAAATATGGAACAACAATGGAAAGTTTACACTAAAACCGGTGACAAAGGTGAAACATCATTATTGGGCGGAACACGTGTGCCTAAATTTCATGATCGCATTGAAGCCTATGGCACCCTTGATGAGTTGAATTCTTTTATTGGATTGATAAATGATGAAACAGCCGATGAATATATAAAAGCCGTACTTCTGGAAATCCAGGACAGGATCTTTACTGCTGAATCACTTTTGGCAAGCGATCCGGATAATCCTCCAAAAAGGGAATTACCAAAACTTACTGAGGATGATGTTAAAATGCTTGAAAGGGAAATTGATAAAATGAATGAAACTCTTCCTGAATTAAACTCATTCATACTTCCGGGCGGTCATCGTTTATCATCAATGGCACATATAGCCCGCTGTGTATGCCGCCGTGCCGAGCGTTTAACAATTAAATTAAACATACAACATACCGTTGATCCTGTCGTTATACGCTATCTGAACCGGCTTTCTGATTATTTATTTGTTCTTTCACGTAAATTTATTTATGATAATAATGGCAAGGAGGTTCTCTGGAAAGCCAGAATTTAGGTTTATGTGATTGATAATCATGAGATTATCACAAATTAAACAAAACACTTGATTTAATTGTTAAAAAAACTACTTTTGCAAAAAATTTAAAAAAACTTTCATAAATGTATTGGACATTAGAATTGGCTTCGAAACTCGAAGATGCTCCCTGGCCTGCTACCAAGGATGAACTGATTGATTATGCAGTCAGATCGGGTGCTCCACCGGAAGTCATCGAAAATCTTAATGAAATAGAGGATGAGGGTGAAATTTATGAGAGCATCGAGGACATCTGGCCTGATTACCCAACCAAGGAAGATTTTTTCTTCCACGAAGATGAATACTAATCTTATATGAAGCCGCCTGAAAGCGGCTTCAATCTTTTCTGTAATTTTGCAATATCTGACTTTTTGTCAAGTTTATATCGTATGAACAGATCATGGTACGTTTTTTATCCTGATTATACCGGGGTGGGGTATCTAAAAATTTTATAAACATGGCTACTTTTTTAAAGAAGTTTTTCAAAACAAAATCGCAGCGCGACGTAAAATCGTTGCTTCCCGAACTTTCTGATATCAAAGCTGCTTATGAGGTTATTAAAAACCTAAGTAATGATGAGTTAAGAGCTAAAACCACTGAGTTTAGAAAAAATATTGCAGATTATATTTCAGATGAAGAAAATCGTATTGCTTCTCTGCGTAAGCGGCTCGATGAAGAGTACGAAATGGAAATTTCAGAAAAAGAAAGAATCTATAAAGAGCTTGACGAACTTGAAAAAACCAGTTATGATAAAACTCAGGAAATGCTCAACAGGATACTTCCTGAAGCTTTTGCTGTTGTTAAAGAAACTGCGAGAAGATTCAAGGAAAATGCCAAGGTTGAAGTTACTGCTAATGATTTCGACCGTCATCTTGCTGCTTCCCGTGCCAATGTTGAAATAAACGGCGATAAGGCATATTATCATAACAGTTGGGTAGCCGGCGGAAATAAAATTACATGGGATATGGTGCATTACGATGTTCAGCTTATTGGCGGAATGGTACTGCATCAGGGCAAAATTGCTGAAATGGCTACTGGTGAAGGTAAGACCCTTGTTGCTACTTTGCCTGTATATCTGAATGCACTTCCGGGTAAGGGTGTTCATATTGTTACTGTGAATGATTATCTGGCACGTCGTGACTCCGAATGGATGGGTGTGTTATTTGAGTTTCACGGACTTAGAGTTGATTGTATTGACAGGCATGAACCCAATTCAGTTGCCCGCCGTAATGCATATCAGGCAGAAATTACTTATGGCACAAATAATGAATTTGGGTTCGATTATCTGCGTGATAATATGGCAAGGGGTGTTGAAGACCTGGTTCAGCGTCCTCATAATTTCTCAATCGTTGACGAGGTTGACTCCGTATTGATTGACGATGCCCGAACCCCGCTGATCATTTCAGGTCCTACGGCTATGGGAGACAAACAGGAATTTGAAGAGTTCAAACCTGAAGTTCAGAAATTATATAATGCTCAAAGAACGTTAGTAACAAAGATCCTGGCTGACGCAAAAAATCTGCTTGGCGGAACAAATATTACTTCTGAAAATGAAAAATTAGGTGGTGAATTGCTTTTACGCGCTCATCATGGATTGCCGAAAAACAAGCCTCTGATCAAGTTTTTGAGTGAACCCGGCATGAAGGCACTGCTGCAGAAAACTGAGAATTTCTATATGCAGGAGCAGTCAAAACACATGCACATCATTGATGATGAGCTGTATTTTATAATTGAAGAAAAAAATAATTCAGTTCAATTGACTGATAAAGGTATAGATCTGATTACCAAAGCTTATGACGAACCAAACTTTTATATAATTCCTGATATGGGGGCTGCTGTGGCTGAAATTGAAAAGCTGAATCTGCCCGAAAAAGAAAAAATTGAAAGAAAAAACGAATTACTTCAGGATTTTTCAATAAAATCAGAGCGTTTACATACTATAAATCAATTACTTAAGGCTTATACCCTTTTCGAACTCGATATTGAATATGTGGTGATGGACAATAAGGTAAAAATTGTGGATGAGCAAACCGGACGTATTCTTGAGGGAAGACGTTATTCTGACGGATTGCATCAGGCAATTGAAGCCAAGGAAAATGTAAAGGTAGAAGCAGCTACACAAACCTATGCCACTGTTACCTTGCAGAATTATTTCCGTATGTATAAAAAGCTGTCGGGTATGACCGGTACCGCCGAAACCGAGGCAGGTGAGTTCTGGAATATCTATAAGCTGGATGTCGTTGTAATTCCTACCAATAAGCCAATTATTCGGGATGACCGTGAAGATCTGGTTTACAAGACTAAACGTGAAAAATTCAATGCAGTAATTAATGAAATTGAAGAACTGATAAATCACGGACGACCTGTACTGGTGGGAACTACTTCGGTTGAAACATCTGAGTTGCTTAGCCGTATGCTTTCACGAAAGAATGTCAAACATAATGTTCTTAACGCCAAATTGCACCAAAAGGAAGCAGAAGTTGTACTGGAAGCCGGAAAAGCGGGTACAGTCACAATTGCTACTAACATGGCAGGTAGAGGTACTGACATTAAGCTGGGTTCCGGCGTTAAGGAAGCTGGAGGATTGGCAATTATCGGAACTGAGAGACATGAGTCGCGCCGTGTTGACCGTCAGTTGCGCGGGCGTGCAGGTCGTCAGGGTGACCCTGGAAGTTCGCAATTCTTTGTTTCTCTTGAAGATGACCTGATGCGTATGTTCGGTTCGGACAAA
Source organism: uncultured Bacteroidales bacterium (assembly GCA_964550455.1). Lineage (GTDB taxonomy): Bacteria > Bacteroidota > Bacteroidia > Bacteroidales > JAAYJT01 > JAAYJT01. The sequence continues at coordinate 15,755 of CAZJZG010000002.1, forward strand.
ATAGCCAGCCTTATGGATAGAATGGGAGTGAAGGAAGGAGAGATGATCCAGCATTCAATGATTACCAAATCAATTGAGAGAGCCCAGAAAAAGGTAGAGGAAAACAATTTCGGTATTCGTAAGCGCCTGCTTGAATATGACGATGTGATGAATACCCAGCGCGAAGTGATATATGGCAAACGTCGTAATGCTTTATTTGGCGAAAGACTTTCAATTGATATATCAAACATGACTTACGATCTGTGCGAACAGATTGTTGCCGATTATTATGACGAACGCAATTTTCACGGCTTTAACGATACTCTGATCAAAACATTATTGCTTGATAATCCTGTTACCGAAAAAGAGTTTCAGAGTTTAAATCAACATGCAATCACGCAGAAGCTTTTTGAAACTTCTTCAAAAAACTATAAAGAGAAATCAATAACTATTGCTGAGAGAACCTATCCTATCATAAAAGAGGTTTTTGAAAGAGAAACCAGATATGAAAATATAGCCATCCCCATTACTGATGGTATTAAATCAATGCAGGTTGTTGCCAATTTGCAGAGAGCCTATGAGGATAAAGGCCGCGAAGTCATTACCTCAATTGAGAAAGGGATTACCCTCGCTATTATTGATGATTCGTGGAAAGATCACCTGCGCGAAATGGACGAACTGAAACAAAGTGTACAGTCAGCCACCTACGAACAAAAAGATCCCTTACTTATTTATAAGTTCGAGTCGTTTGAGTTGTTTAAGAACCTGCTTCAAAAGACCAACCGTGAGATAATTTCATTTTTGATAAAAGGCAAACTACCCTTGCAGGATGCTTCAAATGTTCATGAAGCCAGAACGCCAAAAGGGATTGATAACCGCCAGCTAAAAACCGGGCGTACCGATATGCTTTCACAGGCTCACCGCACAAGTGAACAACAGGTTACACAACCAATCAGGGTTGAGAAGAAAATTGGCAGAAATGATCCTTGTCCATGTGGCAGTGGTAAGAAGTATAAACAATGCCATGGAAGGGGAGCGTAAAATTTTAATACAGGAAAGTAAATTCAGTTAAGATTTTAGCAAATACCAATAAAAAAGCCTTGAAATTCAAGGCTTTTTTTGTTGTCCGACTAGGATTCGAACCTAGACAGGCAGAACCAAAATCTGCAGTGCTACCATTACACCATCGGACAGGATTAATCCGGGTCAAACTTTGGATATATTATAATGCTAACCAAAGTAATTTTGAGGGTATAACGGTTTTAGAAATATTACATCAGTTTTCCTGACTTTAAGTTTCTAAATCGTTTACAATGCCTCAAATATGTTACTAAAATTTAAAAGAACAAAAATGAGGGTGCAAAATTATAAAATCTTTTAATACAAAACCCTAAGCCATTAATAAATTCAATCAATATATCTATGTAATACCTGAATTTACGCACTAAGTATCTCATGAAGCACTTCGGGAGTCTTAAGTTCACCAAATTCCGGAAGGTGTAGGCGATAATAGTGTATCAGCCTGTTTAACAGCATTGCACGGGCAGAAGGCGGTATTGAAAATGATGGTTCGCACAAATTATCCATGCAAAGCAGGTCGTTTAGATAACCTGTAAATTCAGGAGCAATATATTCTCCGGAATCTGAGCGGCGATCTTCAAATATTCCTTCATGCAGGTTAAACCATGAGTTGTGGGTATAGTTTTTTCTGGGTTCGAACCCTAAAAACTTTGAAAATTTCAGCATAAACCGCAAATGAAAATCAGGAGTGAAAAAATCCGGATCATCAAGATCAAGCACCATCTGAAACAAAAAATCAAAAAGAGCAGGATTACTTTCCTCTTCTTTTATTGACTTGCTGATAACTTCATTGATGAACAAAGCCAGAGTGCTTTTCCTGATATCGGTATGCAGGGTCGTGAAAAAATGAGCCGGATGCAGTTCCCTGATAGTTTGCAGGTTTTTTCTTTCGCGGTAATAAACCACCATTTCAAGCAGGTTAAGACATTCAAACATTGCCAGTTTGATCTTAGCTTTTGATGAACCAACACCTTTTACAAGATATGATTGTAGTCCAAATTTATTAGTATATATCTTTGCTATGACGCTTGTATCAGAATAGCGCAAATGATGCAGAACGATGCCACGAACCTGATGAAGCATGACTTTAGTGCATAAATAAAATTTTGGCAACCATGGTTTCGCTGCCATCATTATTGGAAATGAAAACAAGATAAACTCCTGATCTTGCCCTCTGCCCGTTAAGAGTTCTTCCACTCCAAATGGTTTGACCGCCAAAAACTCCGGTATCGCGCTGGTAAGCTGAATTTGTAGCATCCTGTTTCCAAACAAGATTTCCTGCAATATCGGTTATCTTAATATCGCTTCTGCCTGTTAAGCCTTTTATGGCAATAGGTCCGTTGTATTCAGGACGTACAGGGTTCGGAAAAACCACAACTTCAGTGAGTATTGGAACAGTTTCAGTGGCAGTAGAGCGGAAACTGATGATACCACGGGTGGTGCCGAAATAGACTTCTCCATTTTCATCAATGGTAATGGAAGTAATAGAGTTTGAAAGTAAAGGGCTGTTGTCTTCGTTGAAATTATATATCTGCTCCATGCCATCAGCCGACATAAGGAAAACACCCGATTTATCAGTTCCAAACCATTTGCGGTTTGCACCATCAACAGCAATGGCTGTAATAGCCTCAGTAACAAGAAGGTTTGCCCAATAACCATCCTGGTTGATTAATGGCTGATAGGCATCAAAATTATTTCCGGTGAACACATTTTCAGGATTTCTAATCACAGCAACTCCTTCGTTGGTGCCAATCCAAAGTTCTCCATTCAGGTCAACTGCAATGCTTTGTATTATTGAACCTGGGATGTTACCATTACCGGCAACACCTGTGAGCATTCTTTTCTGGTCGTCGGCAATATTGTCAATAGTTCCATTATCATTAAAAACAAGCAATCCGTGCTGACGAAGCAACATCCATTTTTGGTTGCTGTGGTCAATGACAATATCCCCAAGCTCAATGGCTGAAGCTACAGGACTCAGATTAAATGAGCGCCATGTTCCATCGGCTTTTCTTACTGAAAGTAAATCTGTGGAATGGTTATTTGTAACCCAGACATTACCCTGATTATCAAAAGCAATGCCTCCTACACCTATCCAGTCGTTACGCAGGGTGTGAAATTTGAGAGAGCTGTTTGTTTCGTTATATCGTGCAACTATTTGTTCATCAAGCATTTCAAACATGCCTTTTCCCCATGAACCAACAAATAAATGATTATGATCCAAAGGGTCTACAGCAATACTCAACAAGTCGTTGAAATTTTCCATACCCGATGTATTATAGGGATGCCTTGTTGTCCAGCTTTGTCCTTTGAAAATTGAAAGTGAAGGCGATTTCCATGTATTATCCCACCAGCTTGTTCTGGCACCCGGAACCATATAAACATTTAATTTTGCAGCCTGCATTGCAAAAACCTCATGAGTGGCAGGTCCATTTGGTCTTATTGATTCAAAACGGAAATCGTTGTCAGCCTGCCTCATTAACCCCGAACCCATATCAGCGATATAAGCCTTTCCATCGCCGGCAATAATGGCATCACGCGAGTTTACCGTACCTGATTTGTAATCAGATATTCTTACAAGTTCCGCAAAGCTTTGATCATAAATAAATACTTCGTTATAGCGTGTGACGAGCAGTTTGTTATTACTTGTCTTTAACCGTTTAACACTTCTGGTATGGCTGTTATCAAAGTGTTTCCACGATGAACCGTCAAAAACAAACAATGTATCATTATTCTGATTGTTCCCGGGTTTGTTTGCAATGAGTTTGTTTTGAAAACTAATTATATGATTGAACGGGGCTGAATAACTTCCGGGAATATTTGCAGAGTGCCAATAAATAAAATGAGCCAGATTAGGACTGTTAATATCAGCATACAAAATACCCGATTCAGTAGTGGCATAAATACTTGAATCAGGCGAATAATAGGCAATATCGTATATATTGATACTTGTTCCGCTGGAGCCTATATAATATGTGTCAACGATTTCATGCCTTTTTATATCCAGTTTTACAATACCAAATCCGCATGACAGGTAGGCATATTCACCGATAAAGGTAATATTGTTAATGGTTTTATTTCCCATAATGGGTTTGCGCTTTATATCACTTATACTGATGATATTGCCCTGCTGAAGCAAATCAATATTAGCATTTGAGTAAGCAATAATAAGTGTGGTTTGATCAGGATTGGAAGCTATAACGCTGATATTCACATCCGACAATCCGTTGACTTTACTCAGCCTCGATATGCTTGCATCTGAACGGTTATAGTAAAACAGGCTGTAAGGTGTTGCAGCATATATCAGATCACCGAGTTCGGCTATTGAAATTACATTCTGATATGGCAAATGCTCTCTCCATTGCCCGATCCCAACTCCCTGAGAATTTGTGGCTTTAATTAAAAACAACCACATAAGAAGAAAAACAGGGAGTGATTTTAATATCTTCATGCTAATATATTGTTTGTCAGTTAATTATTAAAAAGGAACAAAGGTATGAAACCAAAGTAGTATTATTTTTATTGGACGTTAAAGATACCACTGATCTTTAAAAGTATTACCGGTCTTAAATAAACTGTCTGAAATTATAAATATTGTTTAATCAAGCGGTTTACAAAACGAAGGATGCTCGTAATTGTAGGATATATGATAATGAGAACAGGAATGAGAAAACGTGAATTATTAAGTAAAAACCAGTCAGGGAATCAAATTTTTCTATAAACCATCTGCTAATGAAAAAGTTTTCTGTATTTTTAAACCTTTAAATAAATATTTAAACAATAAACAGAAGCTAATGAATGGTAAGGTTCATAATCAGATAGTTAGTTTTATATGGAGCATAGCAGATGATGTTTTGCGGGATGTATTTGTAAGAGGAAAGTACCGTGATATCATCCTGCCTTTCACTGTTCTCAGGAGGCTGGATGCCCTTTTAGTACCTACAAAAGAGAAAGTACTTGATGCCGTACAGTTTATGAATGAGAATAAGATTGATGACCACTCGGCTTTAAGTGCAATCACAGGTTATCCTTTCTGGAATACATCTAATTTTACCTTTGAAAGTCTGCTGAATGATTCTGCCAATATTGACAGTAATTTAGAGGTCTATTTAGACGGATTCAGCCCCAATGTGCAGGAGATTATCAGTAAGTTCAAACTGAGAAATCAGCTTGAAACCATGAAAGAGAATGGTATTACATGGCTTTTGATTGAAAAGTTTGCAGCCAAAGAGATCAATCTGAGCCCTGTTGAAGCACGCAATGGCAAGGGTGAACTCATGCCCCCGCTCACCAATTTGGGTATGGGTTATGTGTTTGAAGAGCTGATCCGTAAATTTAATGAAGAGAACAACGAAGAAGCAGGAGAACATTTTACCCCCAGAGAGATTATCAAGCTTATGACCCATCTTGTCTTTATTCCTGCAAAAGAGCAGATCAAAAAAGGTACTTTCCTGATTTATGACCCTGCTTGCGGGAGTGGTGGAATGTTGACAGAAGCTGAACAATTTGCTTCCAAAATTACAGAAAGAAAGGGCGGTTTTAATCTTTATGGACAGGAAATTAACCCTGAAACCTATGCTATCTGCACATCCGACATGCTGATTAAAGGGGATAAACCTGAGAATATTGCTTTTGGCTCTACGCTCTCAAAAGATGGTTTCCCGCATTTGCATTTTGACTTTATGCTCTCTAATCCACCTTATGGCAAATCATGGAAATTAGATGAAGATGCCATTGTTTCCAACAGGGGAAAAAAAGGTTCAGGTGAAAATGCTGAGAATATAAAAGACCCTCGTTTTCAGATTGGCTTACCCACTATTTCTGATGGACAGTTGCTCTTTTTGCTCAATATGGTTAGCAAGATGAAACACAACACCGAGTTAGGCAGTCGCATTGCATCAGTACACAATGGTTCTGCACTGTTTACAGGTGATGCCGGTAGTGGTGAAAGTGAAATAAGAAGACATATTATTGAGAATGACTGGCTGGAATGCATCGTTGCTCTGCCCAAAAACATCTTTTATAATACAGGTATTCCAACTTATGTATGGATTCTGAATAACAGAAAACCTGAACATAAAAAAGGAAAAGTACAGCTTATCAATGCTCTGGATCTTTATGTAAAACTACGTAAAAACTTAGGAGATAAAAACTGTGAGCTGACCACAGACCATATTGAGCAAATCACAGATTTATTTATCAACTTTGAGGAAACTGACCTGTCTGCCGGACAGGCAGGTATTTCCAAAATATATCCTAACGACTATTTTGGTTATAACAAAATAACAGTAGAGAGACCACTTCGTCTCTCTGCAAAGTTTACAGATGAAGCCATTGAAAGCTTGCGTTTCAGCAAAGCTATTGAGGATGAGATGCGCTGGGCATACAGTAAGTTTGGTAATCAGGTTTACAGCTCGTTGGATGAACTGAAACCTGAGATTGAGAAATATTTGAAAACCAATGAAATTAAACTTAAAGCAGGCAATAAAAAGAATTTGCTGAGCAAAGAGTTTTGGAATGCTCAACTAAATCTGCGCAATGAAGTAGAGAAACTGATGGAGCTTATTGGTTCTGAACAGTATGATGATTACAACAGCTTCTCAAAATTGTTTTCAACTACTATTGAGGAGCACAAATTGCAACTTGACAACAGAGCGCAAAAAGAGATTCTTGATGCCATTACATGGAAAAATGAGGATGCAGAAGCTGTTATCAGGAAAAAAGAGAAAGACGGAACGATCACTTATGAGGCAGATAGCGATTTACGAGACACGGAGAATGTGCCTTTGAGTGAAGATATAGAGAGCTATTTTGAGCGTGAGGTATTAGAACACGTCAAAGGTGCCTGGATTGACCATAGCAAAACTGTAAAAGGCTATGAAATTTCCTTTACTCGCTATTTCTATAACTACGTACCACCCAGAAGTATTGAAGAGATTGCAGCAGAAATTCTGCAATTAGAGCAGGAAACAGATGGTATCTTAAATGAAATTATAAGCAATTGATATGAGTAAATTAAGACCATATTCCACATATTATCCTGTACAGTATGATTATGTATCCCAACTTCCGGATGGTTGGAAACTATTACCTAATATTGCTATTTTTCAGGAAAGGAAGGAAAAAAGAGGTGAGGATTTAGACTCATTATCCGTTTCTGCTATTAAAGGTATTATTAGAGCTTCTGATTATGAAGACAGGAAAGACAGAACAAGTGAGGATAAATCAGAGTATTTGGTAGTACACAAAGGAGATATTCCCTATAATACCATGCTTATGTGGGCTGGTGCTATCGGTAGAAGTGAATATAAAGGTATTGTTAGTCCTGCCTATACAGTACTCAAACCTAAATCCAAAGTGGAAATTAATACCAAGTATTTCCATTATATGTTCAGACTTCAATTTTACAAAGATTACACAAAACGTTTTTCTTATGGAATTGTAGATTCTCGTTTAAGATTGTACTATACATACTTCAAACGTATGTACAGCATATTTCCCCCAATTGAAACTCAAAATGCCATTGTAGAATATCTTGACCAAAAAACAGCACAAATTCAGGAATTTATTGCAAAAAAAGAGCGGTTGATTGAGTTGTTGGAGGAGCAGAAGCAAGTCTTTATTAGTAAGATTTTTCAAGATTTTGATAGTTCAAAAACACCATTAAAATACTTAATTACTAAAATAGGATCTGGATTAACGCCACTTGGCGGAGCAACTACTTATGTAAATGAGGGAATTATATTTTTAAGAAGTCAAAATATTCACTTTGAAGGATTGCGTCTTGATGATGTTGCATATATATCAGAAAATGTTCATTCTATGATGAGAGGTAGTCAAGTTAAATATAAAGATGTATTATTAAATATTACAGGGGCTTCAATTGGCAGGTGCACTGTCTTTGATTTGAAAAAAGAAGCAAATGTAAATCAACATGTTTGCATAATCAGACCAAACTCAAAGATGAACAGTAGATTTTTAGCCTACTATTTATCAACTACTGAGATACAAGATGAAATAAAAAACAGTCAGGATGGTGCATCAAGGGAGGGCTTAGCATTATCCGATATTAGAAAGTTTCAAATTCCAAACATTGATAAAAATAATCAGAAAGTTATAGTTGATCAAATTCAAAATAAAACTTCTGAAATTCAGCATTTAATCTCCAAATCAAAACTTGAAATAGAAAAAGCCAAAGAGTATCAGGAAAGTTTAATAACACAGGTGGTTACCGGGCAACTGCAAGTACCAATGTCAGAATTAGGATTGGAAGGATTAAAAGAAAATAGGATTATCAAAAGTTCATCATCCGGGCAAGAAGTATTAAAGTCATCAAATCCCCAAATCCTAATATCATCAAATCCTAAAAATCCAAATCCGGACAATATATGAAGCACGAAGATATTACACATAAAATAATAGGTTGTGCTATGAAAGTGCATGCCACCCTTGGCAACGGGTTTCAGGAAGTAATTTACCAACGGGCTTTAGCAATTGAAATGCAAAAGCAAGGACTTGAGTTTCAGCGCGAAATGGAAATGAGTATATTTTATGAAGGCTACAATATAGGAACACGAAGGGTCGATTTCTTTGTTGAAAATAAAATAATGGTTGAACTAAAGGCTTTAATAAAAATTGAAGAAGTTCATTTGGCTCAGGCAATGAACTATTGTCAGGCATACAATTTACCCGTTGGGTTGCTTATTAACTTTGGGGCAAAAAGCCTTGAATTCAGGCGAGTATACAACATAAACCATCCCGAAAACAGGGATTATAAGAAAAAGTCGGGAATAGAATCGGAAGAAATACAAGAGGAAAGGACTCATACAATCCTAAAATCATCAAATCCTAAAAATCCAAATTCAGACAAATGATTACATTCACCGACACATCAGAAAAAGGATTTCAAAAATACATTGCTAACGAACTTGTAAAGCAGAATAAGTTCTGTGAAAGTGTATCGAATGATTTCGACAAGGAGTTTTGCATTAACCCCCATCAGTTATGGGAGTTTATAAAAAGAACCCAGCCCGAAACTCTCGAAATGATCCAACGCAAGGGGCAACGCTCTTTTCTGGTGCGGTTGGATGAGAAGATTCGAAAACATGGCATTATTGAGGTTTTGCGCAAGGGTGTAAAGCATTTCGACAAAACGGTGGAGCTATTTTACCGCCAGCCCTCGTCAAATTACAATGTCAAAGATCTTGAAAAATACCAGGCAAATATATTTTCAGTTACACAAGAGTTAGTTTACAGCTCCGACAATAACAACCGATTGGATTTGACCATTTTTTTAAACGGGTTACCGGTTATTACTAGCGAATTGAAGAACCCGTTAAGCGGGCAAACCGTCCACTATGGCATACGCCAATACCAAAACGACCGGGACCCAAAGGAAAAGATATTCAGCTTTGCCCGTTGCATGGTTCATTTTGCCGCCGATACCGAGCTGGTTTTTATGACCACACATCTAAATGGCAAAAAAACATTCTTCATGCCATTCAACAAAGGCTTGAACGATGGCAAACCCGTTGCCCCGTTTGGCGCAGGAAACCCCATAAACCCCAAAGGGCTTAGAACCCATTATTTTTGGGAAGATATTCTAACAAAAAGTGCTCTTTCCAATATCATTGACAAGTTTGCTCAGGTAATTACTGAAACAGATAATGAGACAGGCAAAGAAAAAAAGAGAATGATTTTTCCCCGTTACCACCAACTGATGGCTGTAAGGCAGATTCTTGATCATGCAAGGAAGAATGGTACAGGTCAGAAATATCTGATTCAGCATTCAGCAGGTTCAGGCAAATCGCTTTCCATAGCATGGCTGGCTCATCAGCTTCACGGACTTTTTGATATTTCGGGAGAAAAACATCTCTTTGACAGCGTAATAATAGTTACAGATCGCATTGTACTTGACAAACAACTAAGCGGTGATATTAAACAGACATCACCCCAACGTGGAATTGTAGAACATATAACTGGTGTGGGCGTCAGCAAAACTTCTCAGTTACAAGAGGCACTCGCAAATCGTAAAAAGGTTATTGTTTGTACTGTGCAAACCTTCCCATTTTTACTGGATGAAATGGATGAAATGCCTTCCATGAATTTTGGAATTATCATTGATGAAGCACATAGCGGGCAAAGTGGGCAAACTTCATCCAAAATGAATGCGGTATTAGCGGATAAACATACAGAAGATGCAGCAGAAGAAAAGACCCTGGAAGACAAAATAAACGAGCTGGTAAACAGTCGCAGAATGATTACAAACGGCTCATACTTTGCGTTTACCGCTACACCAAAAAATAAAACGCTCGAAACATTTGGCATTAAATCACCAGAAACTTATACTGATGAAAATGGAGAAATAAAAAATAAATTCTATGCTTTTCATGTGTACAGCATGAAACAGGCAATTGATGAAGAATTTATTTTGGATGTATTAAGGCATTACACCACGTATAACAGCTACTATAAACTAATTAAAGCTGTTGAGGATAATCCTGAATTTGACACCAAACAGGCTCAGAAAAAACTACGTGCTTACGTTGAAGGGCATGAATTTGCCATTGCCGAAAAGGCAAAAATAATGATAGATCATTTTCACCGTGAAGTACGCCATTTGATTAACGGCCAAGCTAAAGCAATGGTTGTTACCAAAAGCATTGAATGTGCTATTAAATACAAAATGGCGTTTGACACCTATTTGAAAGAAATAAAATCACCATACAAGGCAATTGTGGCATTTTCAGGTACAAAGAATTATCAGGGAATTGAATACACCGAAGTTACCATGAACAACTTTAAAACTTATAAAACCGATATCCCTAAAAACTTTAAAAAAAATGAATACCGTTTTCTGATAGTAGCTGAAAAATATCAAACCGGATTTGATGAGCCATTGCTGCACACCATGTATGTTGACAAGAAACTGGCAGGGGTTCAGGCAGTTCAAACTCTCTCGCGTTTAAATCGTGCAAAAAGACCGCATAAAAAAGACACCTTTGTTTTAGATTTTTTCAACGAAGCAGAGGAGATAAAACTTGCTTTTGACCCTTATTACACGGCAACCATTTTAAGCGAGGAAACCAACCCAAACAAGCTGAATGATTTGGCGGATTCATTGGAAGAATTTGAGGTTTACAGCTCTTATCAGATTGATGATTTCATTGAAAAATACATTAAAGGCGAAGACCGCACAAAGATTGATCCGGTTATTGACAGCTCGGTAGATATATTTGAAAATGATTTGAGCAAAGATCAGCAAATTGATTTCAAAGCTAAAGCAAAATCATTTATTCGGGTTTACAGCTATTTGGCTAAAATTTTGGATTTCAATAATCAGGATTGGGAAAAACTGTTTTGGTATTTAAAATACCTCGTACCCAAATTATACATTGACCAAACCGACGATTTAGCTGAAGGTATTTTGGAAAGTATCGACATGGACAGTTACCGTACGTCAAAAGATATTACTCGTAATATTGCTTTGGAACCCGAACCAGGCGTAGTTGGTCCGATTCCAGTTGATGTTAGAAGTGGAACTCAGGAACCTGAGTTAGATACCTTGGAAAATATCCTGAGTGCTTTCAATCAGCGTTTTGGAGATATTGAATGGTCGGATAAAGACAAAGTAAATCAGATTCTTACAAAACACCTTCCGGATGAAATGAAGGCAAACATAGATATACTGGATGCCATAAGATATTCTGATAGACAAAATGCTAAAATTGCTTCCGACAATAAGTTAGAAGAACTTATAAAGCAATATCTTTACAGCCAAACTGAGATTTATACTAAATTTATGAATGACAAGGATTTTCAAAGAAATTATAAAGAGTTTATATTTGGTATATTGGTTGACACAAATAAACAAACAGGCGTAAGTCCCTGATTGTCATTATTGTTATCACAAACAAAAACGCAGCTAAATGATCAGATAATCAATATTATAATCAAACAAATGTAATAAAGTATTGATGCTTTGGTAAAAAAACTGTTATTACGTCTCGCTTATTTAACAATCTTCGCAACTATTGGATTAGTATTTTCGAATTGTATGGCAATGATATAAAATCCTTTTGGCAGATCGGATGTATCAATCATAATATTGCCATTATCAAGGCTTGTACTGATATTTATTTGCCTTCCTGCGGGATCGAACAAAGCTGAAGCCGGGAGGGTAGTAATGGGTTCGGAAAATGATATAAAACAATAATCAATTGCCGGAACCGGGTAAACTGTTATTCCGGTTATTTCGGTCAATTCTTCAATAGCAGTTAATCCGCCCCATATTGCCCAGGCAAATTCCGGATGATCAATAAAAGGATTACGGTTACCCTGTATTTCATAAACTACATCATTACGGTTTATTTCTTTCTGGCTGACCGAATCTTGTAAATGCCATGTTTTCAATAGATTAAGCGCCCAAGGTTTGAGTTGTGCACCGTTATGCATGGGGCTGCCGGGCCAACTGCCATCCTGCCCGTAATATCTGACAGCCATATAAAAATAGGTTCGGGCAAAATCACCTTTGTACTCATCAACAGGTTCAAAAACAATACCTGAATATCCTGGAAATGTATTGCTTCCTACCTTGCTTCCATTCGTTGAAGTCCATGTTGCAGAGCCGACCTCTCCGTAAGGATAGTTGGCGCGGCGGTTGTTTACGTAGCCATCAGTAGGATACAAGTGAAAAAGATCGGTGTACATAGGTGTTATATTACCTCCAAACCAGCTTTTCGGGAAAGAATGCTCACGGTTATAGCAATCGCCTTCTCTTGAGTAATTCCCACATTCATCACCGGCATTGTAATGATAAATATAAGCCGGGGTACCACCCGGAACATCGGAATACATATCCCAAACTGCCATATTGGGTTTGCAGTCAGTTACCTGAAAATGACCATATAAAGAAGCATATGACTGAACCTGATGATTTTTGATGATATTGTGCAATGCCTGTTGCAGTGCAATTCCTGTAAGACCTGTAGCACTGCTGTAATAATCTGCAGGTTGTGCATCAACCTTAAGGGATAAGATAAAAATTGCTATGCAAAAATTCAGAAATCTCATGGAAAACTAAATTAAAAGCCACAACTTCCACCGCTACAGCAACAACCCGGAGATGATACCGGTTCGTAGTTTTGAGATTTCTTTCCGGGATTGGGTTCACGGTATTCATCACTTTCTACATTGCAGTCAGGGCAATATCCTACATATTTTGCACATGGTCCGTAAATCGGGCTGTGATATTCTATTCTTGTTCCTTCAGCTTCAAAAAGCTTTGAACATTCAGGACATTTAAATTTCATTTTTCAGGGAAATATTATTTGACAATTATTTTGGATGCAAAATTAGTTCAAATTCATGAATTAAGTCGTATGCTAAAATATGTGAATAAATATCCGGGTCTTAATTGAAGTGTAATGAGGCAGATACAATGAGGTGATAAATTATTAATTTTAGCTGATAATGTGCTTAACTATAGTGTTTTAAGATGTGTTTTCAGATAGATGTCCGGCATTACCTGAACAGAGATCAGAAAATTCATGGTATTTGACGAAAATCAAAATGAATTTAAGATTGTTTCTAATTCTTGCAATATTTGTACAAGAGCCTGTAAACTTTGTGATACTAATGCATTAATCATATTAAGCCTTTGTTATCAGGTGGGGATTATTCTCCGGATTCGGTAATATGTCTGTTTTATTATTTTAAAAGCTTGTGAATATTCAATTATTGTAAAGAAAATGGTACTTTTGTAATTCAAGAAATTTCAACATGGAAAAAAGGTGGGTTGTAAAGAAGAGGGGTGATAAAGAGTTAGTCGAACATCTTAAGAGGGTGTTGGGAATTGACGAAGTTATTGCTAATTTACTGGTTCAAAGGGATATTAATTCCTTTGATGAAGCCAGATCTTTTTTCCGTCCTCAAATTGATCATTTGCATGATCCTTTCCTGATGAAAGATATGGACCGAGCTGTTGAACGTATAACGCAGGCTCTGAAAAACAATGAAAAGATCCTTGTTTACGGCGATTACGATGTTGACGGCACCTCGGCGGTGGCATTGGTATATTCGTTTTTAAGAGAGCGGTATGAACGCGTGGATTATTATATCCCCGACCGTTACAGCGAAGGATACGGAATTTCTGAAATAGGTATTGACTATGCACTTGAGCATGGTTTTAGCCTTATCATTTCACTCGATTGCGGAATAAAGGCTGTTGATAAAGTGAATTACGCTAATGAACGTAATATTGATTTTATAATCTGTGATCATCATCGCCCGGGCGAAGAAATTCCACATGCTTATGCCGTGCTTGACCCCAAAAGAGCGGATTGTAACTATCCTTATAAAGAACTATCCGGTTGTGGTATCGGGTTCAAACTTATCCAGGGATTAATGCAGTCATGGGAAAATGAATCAAAAAAATCTCTCATCAAATATCTGGATCTTGTTGCTATTAGCATTGCAGCCGATATTGTTCCTATAACAGGTGAGAACCGTATCCTGACCTACCTGGGGCTTAATCTGTTAAATACAGAACCCCGTCCCGGAATTCTTGCCATTATGGAAGTATGCGGTATCATAAATACTGATACCATGGTTTTCACCAGAGAAATGAACATAAATGACCTGGTGTTCTACATAGGACCACGTATCAATGCTGCAGGAAGAATGGAAAGCGGAAGAGAATCTGTAGCGTTGTTGATTTCCGGCGATTTTGAGATTGCATCATTGATGGCAACGCAAATTAACCAGTATAATACTTCGCGTCGCAACCTTGATATGCAGACAACGCAGGAAGCTCTTGACATGATAAGTGAAAATGGAGAGCTTAAAAACAGCAAATCAACAATAGTTTATAATCCTGACTGGCATAAAGGAGTCATTGGTATAGTTGCTTCGCGTTTAACTGATTATTATTACCGCCCTACCATTGTATTTACCAGATCAAATGATATAATTACTGGTTCAGCACGCTCAGTAAAAGATTTTGATGTTTATGATGCCATTGATGCATGCAGCGAGTATATTGAGCATTTCGGAGGCCATAAATATGCTGCCGGACTTTCAATAATACCCGAAAAATTTGATTCTTTCTGCAAGTGTTTTGAGAGGGTTGTTTCTGAAAATATTACCGAAAGCATGTTAATTCCTGAAGTTGAAATTGACCTTACCATTAATCTCAATCAGATCAATTCCAAATTCATGAGAATTCTCAAGCAGTTTGCACCTTTTGGACCAGGAAATATGTCGCCGGTATTTCAGACCAGTGGATTGATTGATACCGGTAATGCAAGGGTTGTTGGAAAAAACCATCTGAAATTCGAAGTAGTTCATCGTGAAACCAGAGGCTTTCCGTTCTCGGCAATTGCATTTCAGCAAGGGCAGCATATAAATAAGATTTTATCGGGCGAACCTTTCAGCATTTGTTATCATGTTGAAGAAAATTTCTGGAATGGAAATGTTAATCTGCAGCTTAATGTTAAAGACATCAGTTTCGGCAGTAAAAACCTGGGATAATAAAAGTTTGAAACTTAATTTAAAAGAATTTTTCCACAACTAAGGCAATCCTGGATTCATATTTATTTAAAAAATCAGTGAGATAAAGTCTTAATTGCTTTTAAATACCGGCATTGCTAAGTTTAATTCATGCCATTCAGAGTTCAGGACTTGCGTTTATTAATTCTTTTCTTACTTTAGCAGCTTTCTTGTTTACTCTTATTTCCTGAAATGAAAATTATTACATACAATGTCAATGGTATTCGCTCGGCTGTATCCAAAGGATTGACCGAATGGATAAGGGCTGCTGACCCTGATGTGCTCTGCCTGCAGGAAACCAAAGCACAATTTGAACAGATCCCGGTTCTTGAATTTGAGGCTCTTGGTTACAGATCATACTGGTATTCAGCTAAGAAAAAAGGTTATAGCGGTGTGGGGATCCTCACCAAGAAAGTCCCTGATAACGTAATTTACGGAATGGGGATTTCAAAATATGATGATGAAGGGCGATTTCTCAGGATTGACTTTGGCGATTTGAGCATTGTCAGCGTTTATCATCCTTCGGGCTCCAGCGGAGATGAGCGTCAGGCTTTTAAAATGGTCTGGCTCAGCGATTTCTATGATTATGTTCAGTCATTACGTCAAAGTCGATCAAAACTGATAATTTCCGGAGATTATAATATTTGTCACAAACCTATTGATATCCATGATCCGGTAGGAAATGCCAAAAATTCAGGCTTCCTGCCTGAAGAACGCGAATGGATGACATATTTTCTTTCTTCAGGGTTTGTTGATACTTTCAGAGTGTTCAATCAGGAACCACATCAATATACCTGGTGGAGTTTCAGAGCAAACGCAAGAGCAAGGAATCTGGGCTGGCGTATTGATTATCACATGGTTACCGAGAACCTTGCCAGGAATCTGCAGGGCGCACAAATCCTTCCTCAGGCAAAGCACTCCGATCATTGTCCTGTGGTACTTGACATTGAATATTGATAAGTTTTAGTTACAATCCTTCAGCCCTACCACCTTATTGGATTTAGATGTTGAATCATTACAATATTTTGATTGCTTCAATAGTTTCAATTTTAAGATAAAGTAGTATTTTTATACTCAAAAAATTGCTGGGATTTTTTAGATTGAAATGTCAGAAAAAAAGCTTCATATAAGAACCTATGGCATAAGAACCAATGTGATCCTGGGCTTTACTTTTGCTTTTCTTACTGTAATGGCGGCCGGGTATTTTACCTATGAGAGTACTTCAAAATTGCTCAAGAGTGTGATTGAGCTTTCAAGGCCTGGTAAAAAGCTTCCAAAACTCAGGGAAACATTTTCTGTTCTGACAGAAGCCGAAAACAATATGCGGATCTATATACTCATGAAGGATGAGGAATATTTTGAGAACTATCTATCGTATATTAAAAAAGCCAATAAAAACATTGATACACTGAAACTGCTTACAGCCGAAAATTATATGCAGTTTGGCAAGGTTAGCCAGATATCGGTTTTGCTGAATACAAGGCTCAGAAACATTGATGAGTTTATGATATTTAAACGGGCTGCCGATTCGGTGAATTATTCAAAACTGGCACTTGAAAAATTACGGGAAACTACTCCTGATACCACCCGAACCCGGATTTATACGCAAACATCAGTAACTGAATCGCTTATTGATACTCTTTTGATTGAGCAACCTGGAGAGCCAAAAAAAGTAGAGGAGTCAAAAAGCTTTTTTTCAAGGATAGCCAGTCTTTTTTCAAGTAAGGAAGAAAAAACCGAAGAGATAATAAAACCTATTGAGCAGGTTCTTCGTGAAACAAAAATTGTGAGAGATACCAGTATTTTGGTTCAAACCGATACCGTACTTCTGTATCGCATTCAAAAAATACTGAATGAACTGAAAGTAGAGGAAACCCAGATACAGGCACAGCTTTTTGAAAAAGAACTGGAATTGCTTAAAAATAACTCCCTGATTATCAGTCAGATAATGGATATAATAGCTGAGCTCGAGGGGGAAGAAACAGCGCTGGTATCGCAGCAAATAACTGATGCCCGCGACGTTGCCGGTAAATCGGTAGTGCTTATAAGCTCTGTAATGCTTGCAAGTTTGTTTATAATCATGATATTTCTGTTTTTTATTTTACGATCCATTTCAAGAAGTAATTTCTTTAGAAACCAGCTTTTCATTGCAAAGCAAAAAGCCGAACAACTTGCAAAAGCGAAGGAGGATTTTCTTGCAACAATGAGCCATGAGATAAGAACCCCCTTGAATTCAATAGTTGGTTTTTCAGAACAACTGAGCAGGACAGCTCTTGATAAGGAACAAACTGATCAGTTGAATGCTGTGAAGATATCGTCAGATCATTTATTATCGCTGGTAAACGATATTCTGGATTTCAGCAAACTGGAACAAGGTAAACTCAAACTCGAAAAAATTCCGTTCTCAGTGGAAGATGTAATGGCTGAAACCTACAGAACCTTCAGGATCAGAGCAAAAGAAAAAGGAATCGGGTTTGGCTATCATATTGAGTTTGATAATAATGAGAAATTAATTGGCGACCCATTGCGCCTGAAGCAAATACTTTTTAATCTGGTTGGGAATGCAATAAAGTTTACTGAAAGAGGAAAAGTCTTTGTGATCTGTCGTAAGACCAGCAGCACTTTTGTTTTGAAAAATCAAGTGAAAGTAAGGTTTGAAGTTCATGATACAGGCATTGGTATTCACCCCGAAAAACTTAATAGCATTTTTGAAGGTTTCACTCAGGCTGATTCTTCTCTGAGTCGTAAGTTTGGTGGCACAGGTCTGGGGCTTACTATCAGCAAAAGCCTTATCGAGATGCAGGATGGACTTATTGGTGTTGCTTCAGAAGAAGGCAAAGGCTCTGTTTTTTATTTTGAGATACCCTATACACTTGCAGATGCTGACGATTTATTGCTTTCAATAGAAATGGAGAAAATAGAATCAGATGTATTGAAAGACAAATATATTTTGCTTGTTGATGACGATCCGTTTAATATAAAACTTACAACCATGATTCTCGAGCGCTGGGATGTCAGGGTTGATTTTGCTTCGAGCGGGAAAAAGGCGCTGGAGATGATCATGCAAAGTGAATACGATCTAATCCTTACCGATATTCATATGCCCGATATGAGCGGTATTGAGCTTACTCAAAAAATCCGGACTATTGCAGATCTGGATAAAGCTTCAATGCCTGTTATTGCCATTACGGCAAATATCATGAAAGACGATCTTGATCATTATATGAAATCGGGAATGGACGATTATATACTAAAGCCTTATCGCGAAAGTGAACTGTTTATGAAGCTTGCCGAACAATTTGGATTTGATTATAAAACAAGCGTGCAAACTCTTGCTGAGAAGCCGGAAAAGCATACATCAGAAGATATGGAATTTGACCTCAGCGATGTTAAACGTTTTGCAGGAGGAAGTAAAAAGGCTGTGGCTGTTATTATTAATTCGTTTGTGGATGAAAATACAAAAAACATTAAAACCCTTGAAGCAAATTTAAAGGATAACAATTACGAAGCCATTTCGGCTCTTGCACACAGAATGGTAACTTCATATGCACATCTTGGTATGAAAGGTGTAACAGAGGATTTGCTCAAACTTGAGAAGATCAATGGTAATCCCCAGCATCGTGAAGTTAAAAACCTTATAGCCTCGATCAGGAAAAAAAGCGCTTCTATTTTTCCTAAACTGAAGAAAAAAGTCAAGGAGTATGAATAATTTGAATTTTTAACCTTCTATACCGTATAACCGCATTTTATTATAAAGGGTTTTACGGTCAATATTAAGCATTTGTGCTGCTTTGGTTTTATTGTAATGAACCTTTTCCAGTGTTTTTAAAATTAAATGACGTTCGTTGGCTTCTGATATGGCTTTCAGATCAGTAGTATCTAATGAGGTTTTATTATTGTTTTCAGCAAGCTGCAATATTTCTGAAGGAAGCAGGTCAATAGTTATTGTATTTTCCTGAGCCAGCAGAACAGCGCGCTTTATTACATTCCGGAGCTCACGAATATTTCCCGGCCATGAATAAGTCATGAATTTATTCATCACTCTTTCATCAATAGAATCAATATTTTTCTCGAGTTCCTGATTTGCTTTTTTTAGAAAGTGCATGGCAAAAATCTCAATATCATCTTTACGATCTTTCAAAGAAGGCATTTCAATTTTAAACTCGTTGAGGCGATGATAAAGGTCTTCTCTGAATGTTCCTTTTTTCACAGCCTTGTCCAGATCTTCGTTCGATGCCACAATAATCCGTACATCTATCTTTATATCCTGTGTTCCGCCAATTCGCCGGATCTTCATTTCCTGAGTGGCACGTAACAGCTTCAACTGGATTTCATACGACAGGTTCCCGATTTCATCCAGAAACAAAGTGCCTCCGTTAGCGATCTGGAACTGCCCTTCCTTATCAGTATGTGCATCGGTAAACGAACCTTTCATATGCCCGAACAATTCGCTGCCTGCAAGCTCTTTTGAGAGGGCTCCGCAGTCAACTGCCACAAAAGGTTTGTTTTTTCTTTTACTTTTCAGATGAATGGTTCGTGCAATATATTCTTTTCCTGTTCCGCTTTCACCATGGATTATTACCGATATATCAGTAGGTGCAACCAAACTGGCATATTGCATAATCCTTTGTGCTTCAGCGCTTTTGCCCTCTATGAACTGAAAATCGGTAGATCTTATATTGAATCCCTGACTTATTCTTTCGCGCTGTTTCTCAGTTTCTTCTTTCTTTTTTAAAGCATTCCGGATAGTGAGCAGAATCTCATCAGGATTAACGGGTTTGGCAACATATTCAAATGCCCCGAGTTTAATAGCATTCACAGCCGTTCTGATATCAGCATACCTTGTCATGAGTATTACCGGTATTCCCGGTTTCAATGATTTGAATTCTTTAAGAAGTTCAATACCATCTTTATCAGGAAGGCGATAATCAGTAAGGACAATGTCGAAGTCAAAATCGTGGAATGCTCTTGATCCGCTTCCTGCACTGAATACTGCCTTAACCCCGAAATTATTCTGTTTAAGAAAAGTTTTCAGCATCATGCAGAAAGTAGGATCGTCATCAACTATTAAAACCTGGTGCATTAAGTAATTTTTGAAAATCTGTTTTTATCTGGTTTGAAATTATTTTATAAAAACTTCAGATTCTTTATTATGTGTTTAACATGATAAGTTCTGATTTGTTGCGAGCTGTGTTTACAAAAATAGATAAATTCATTCATTTATGTACTTTGCGGATAAATTCCTCAACCTCAGGAACTCCACCCTGATAAACAAGATAGCCATTATATGGTTCGCGCAATGTAATGTCGTCATTTACAGGGGCTAGCATGATCCTTTTTACTTCGTCAAGGTCGCTTGTCTGACCCAAAGCCCAGCCCAGTTTTATGTAGGCAACTTCGGGTAACATATTATCGGCAGGAATTACACCTTTTGCAATTAAATCTCGTCCTGTTTCATATACAAACATGTTTGCATAACCCCATAAGGTTTGAACCGTCATGTAAACAGCAATATTGTTTTTAACAGCTTTTTCAATTGCAGGATAAAGAGGCTTGTTTATGTGTCCCAGTCCGGTTCCGGCAATAATAATACCCCTGTAACCCCGCTCAATCATCATTTCGATAATATCGGGCTGCATATTGGGGTAATAATATACAAGAGCAACTTTTTCTTCAAAAAAGGGAAGGATTTTTACTTTTTTGTCTTTTCTCCTCTGGTTGTATTTTGATTTTAAAGGTTTAACACCATCAAGAGTAATGGTAGCAAGGGGATGATCGCTGAGGGTCCGGAAAGTGGAACGACATGATGAATGCATTTTCCTCACCCTTGTTCCCCGGTGTAAAAATCCATATTTATCAGATGTAGATCCAAACATACAAACCATAACTTCTGCAATATCGCCATGGCCTGCGGCTGTGGTAGCATACATAAGATTCAGGGCGGCATCGGAGCTGGGGCGGTCGGATGAACGCTGCGAGCCTACAAGAACAATAGGGATTGGAGGGTTCTGAACCATAAATGTGAGAACCGCAGCAGTATAATGCATAGTATCAGTACCGTGAGCGATAACAATGCCATCAATACCCGATTCAATTTCTTTACCAATGGCTATTGCAAGCTTTTTATACTGATCAGGACCCATGTTTTCGCTAAAAATTGAAAATAACTTCTCAGTTGACAGGTTGCAGATAGATGCTAACTCAGGAACTGTTCCATACAATTCACCTGGTGAAAATGCAGGTATTACTGCACCGGTACGATAATCGAGACGGGAAGCAATAGTGCCTCCGGTGCCAAATAATTTTACGTTTGGTAATTCCGGAGAATATGGGAATTCTTTTTCAGCAATTTTATATGATACTTTTCTATAGTCCGTTTCGGTCATCTCAATGATATTGGCAACATTGATGCCCAAATTATAACCGCTTGGAATCTTTAAAACAATATGGTTGCTGTCGTCATTTTCGGCTCGTGGCAGTATAGTACCATGAAAAACACCCCTTGTTGTGTTCACATGCACATGCCCCCAAACCCTGACCTGATATTTTTTTAGCGTTTTGAGTGCCTTGCCTTTGTATCCCTGAAAAAAATCATCGCTCATTATTATACTTTGTTGATAAGGACTAATTATTAATCAATCAGTTATTTCAGTTTTTTGTGAGATCCTGCCTGTAAACTGCCATTTTAATTGTAGCTGAATTATTATCTGTTTGTAAGCGACAGAAATATATTCCCGAAGCCAGATCAGAAGTGTTAAAAATGATCTGATGGGTGCCGGTTTCCTGCCATCCGTCCTGCAATACAGCTATCAAACGGTTTGCAGCATCAAATATCTGTAAAGTAACTTTTTCGGGTTTTGATAATGAATATTTAATTGTTGTATGACCCGAAGAAGGATTTGGAAAGTTCTGATAAAGCCTTGAACTAACAGATAAAACAGGAGCTATGCCATTTACATTAACTCCGGTACCGTTTTCATGCACCAGCATACCAAGTGATACTTTTGTTAATTCAGCAGCATAATATTTATTTGTATTAACTACCAAATCGTTTACCGAGTGATAGTATGGTGAAAATTCATGTTCATGAAGAAATACCGCACTGTATCCGTAATGATGAAAGGGCCAGCTATCAGTATTTGCAGAGGTATGAACAAACTCTTCAACATTTAATGTTGTGAAGTTCAATGCAATATAATTGGCAAGTTCAGCCAGCCATTCTGCCTCATTATATTTATACAGCTTAAACCTCCAATCTTCTTCAGGTGCAGTATTATTACTGATCATATCGTTGTTGATCATCATTTTTATATCCATATTATTATCAAAAGCCTTTGCAGCATAATTCCAGCTTCCTTTCAAACCTACTTCTTCGGCTGCAAAAGCTATGAATTTTATAGTTGCTTCGGGTTGATAATTATATTCTTTCATAACACGTGCCACTTCAAGGGCAACAGCAACACCACTGGCATTGTCATCGGCTCCGGGCGATAATATAAACGGGTTCCCGGGTAGTGATATAATATCATCATAATGTGCACCAAGTATGTAAACTTCATCAGGACGGGTATGACCGGTCATAGAGCTTATAACATTGTATTGCCAGGTTTCATAGGCAACTCCCTGATAAGTATTGATCATCAGGAAGGAATCCAGATAAGTGTCAGGATAGCCAAATGCTATGAATTTATTTTGTATCCACTTAGCTACTTCTTTTCTGTTTTCAGCAAGACAAAATCTGGTACCCATATTTTCCAGCTCCTGCATGTATGAAGCAATCTGATCCGGGTCAATTTTATCAGTATAATAAGCAATGACGCTGTCAGTATCTGAATTATACACGTATTGCTGCTGAGCATGCAATGCCGGTGCTGCAAATAAAAATAATGCAGCTATGAAACTTATATTCCCAATTAACCGATTTTTCATTTTAATTACCTGTTATTTAAGATGTTGTGCCAGTTCAGTTAAAGACATATTACCAATGGCAGCCTGCCTTAACTGCCCCATTATCCAGTTGTTTTCATCATTTGGGTTACGATAGTTTCGTTTTGGAATGAATTTTTTCTTCAGAAAAGAAATATGGTCTATGATATTCTTTTTCTTAACCGGTTTATAATTTATGTTGACCAGCACCGAATCAAATTCCATTTTTGGATATTGATAAACCACTGGCATCATTTTCTTTGCAAGTTCAAAATCCAGTCCTTCTTCTTTCAGAAATTTAAAAAGCCCGTAAATAGTCTTATAATTAAATGCAGACGAGGGTTTGTAACGCCCTTCAATATTTTTCAGATTATGTCCGAAGAAAGTTCCACAGAATAATGGAGGTACATCTAATTCATTTACTATCCTTTCTACAAGCGGGAAAAGATTTTTCTTAAAAATATAGATATAGGTGTCTTCCGGCATATTCCAGTTTTTAAGTTTATGATATCTGTCAATAACATCTTCGGGTAATTGTTTTCTTATTTCTTCAATATGTTCATCCTTTAGCGGGATGGGTGGAGAATCAGTATCAGGATACATGCGGTTGGCACCCGGCAGCACTCTCTCAAAGATGGTTGTACCATCCTTAAATGATTTACGGGTTTCTTTCGGTACACCCTGAAAAGCAAGAATGCAGCGCTCTTCAATGGTTTCAAGAGCTGTAGGGATATCACCGGACGGTCCCCAGATTATAACCTGAGCATCATTTTCCTTAGCTTGCAGCAATGATTCGATTTTCTTAATGGTTTCCGGTTCTAAAACTGAATTGATCATTTCTGAATGAACCATATTAGGTTTGTCAATACAAGCGATTACCTTTATTCTGTCGCTTATCTCATCGGCGAATATTTTACCGGGTTGGGTAAAATGAGACAAAATACTTTTAAATCCGGGCAGATTAACAGCATAAACTGTTAGTTTGTCGCGTTGCGCAAAAGCCAGTGGTTCATATTTGAACTGGATGTCTTTGCGTGATATTTTTTGTGAAGATATTTTCCAATCTTTCCAGTCGGGGTATGATTCAAGCAATCTGGCTCTGATATTTAACAATGCATACTGCCTGAATACCTCATTATGAGTAAGTTCAGGTATCCATTTGGTATGAGCCACTCCTTTTATTTCCACACGTGCGCCGCCTTTGCAGCTAACGTTTACATCCTGCCTGGCGGCTCCCATTCCGGTACGGACCTTTCCGGTGCTGCGGTTCAAAAAACGGATATAATTGCAGGCTTCCATGACTTCGTCGGGGTTAACCATGTCAGGATAGGTTACGATCTCAATGAGTGGCATTCCCATGCGGTCAGTTCTGAACACTCTGACATGACCTTTGTCAGAAACCTCGCGGCAGGTATCTTCTTCAATACATAGCTGAATAACCCGAATGTTTTTGTCTTTTAGCGGGATTTCGCCTTCAACGCCAATTATTGCAGTACGCTGAAATCCGGCGGGGATACTTCCGTCAAGATAATGTTTTCGGGTAATATGGACTTCGCCAACAATGTTTAAACGGCACAACAGCGAAATTTCAATAGCTTGTGCCAGAGCTTCCTGGTTAATAAGAAATGGAGATGCATCGTCAATTTCGTAAGTGCAGGCAGTAGAGCCTTTTACGCGGTAAATAATTGTCTTCCTGGTTTTGAACTCCATTAGCGCCGTACTGTCGTGCTCGCCCAATTCACCAAGAGTGGGACGCATGTGGCGTATAATTTCAGCATCATAGTCATCGGGTTCCTGATATATTCCAGTCGGGCAGCGACAAAAAAGTTTCCGGGAGGTATTGAGTTGCTGATGTACTTCAAGACCCGACATGAAACCCAAACGGTCGTAATCACTTTGGGTGGCATTACGTCTTGAAACATAACCAATGGCTTCTCTGGTGGCTTCATAGTTCAGACGGGGATCAAGTTTTGCCGGCATACAGTAAAAGATAGAAGATTTAAATATCGTTACAAAATTAGGTATTTTATGTTGTCAATGACTGAAACAGGCTCATCAAAAAAGAATAAAAGGCTTTAAAAAACACCCTACAAATGTGAATTATCCCAAATGAGCACAATGGTTTTACCGAATGCCATTGATTTCACGTACATATCAATCACCAACCATTTTTAATTATCAATTTTCAATTATCAATTCTCCATTGCTCTCCTGTTCATTTCAATTTTTATATTTTACGTTCAAAAAAAAGTTCTATCTTTACCTGCGTAAAAGATGTTGTGCATAAGCACAGAAAAAGAAACGATGCAGTATAACCAAACAATTAAATAACCAACACAACCTCGAAGGGGTGAAATGATTATAACATTGCAGACAACAATACTATACTTCTCTGGTTTTGTAGAAATCATACTTAAAAAATTTTTACAAAAATATTTGGTGGTTAAAACTTTATTTACTTTTGTAGCATCATTACTAAGAAATAAATTTTGAAAACACTATTGAGAGATATTGCCTTCATCCAAACAGGATTATTTGCAAAGCCATCAGGCATTGGTGAATTGGTGTATTTGCAGTCCAGACATTTTGACGAACATGGTCAGTTGAATGCTGTTTTACACCCTGATTTGATTGCTGATGGTATTTCGGAAAAACACTTGTTAAAAGAAGGAGATGTGTTATTTGCAGCTAAAGGAACTAAAAACTTTGCAGCCGTTTTCGAAGATCACAATGAACCTTCAGTGGCTTCTACTTCATTTTTTGTTATCAGACTAACCGTCAAAAAAATGTTGCCTCAATATTTAGCTTGGGTACTTAACAGCCACACAACGCAGGCATTATTGAAAGGACAAGCTATCGGAACCTCAATTCCTTCTATTTCAAAACGAGTTTTAGAAAATCTGGAAATAAGTTTGCCGAGCATTGAAACGCAAGAAGCTATTCTGCAAATCACCAAACTTCGTAACAAGGAAAAATCTTTGAAAAAAGAAATTGAAACACTCAGAGAAAAACAAATTCAGGCGATGCTGCTGCAAGCAGCTTCGCAATTATGAATTATAAATGATATATTATGAACGAAAGGAAGATAGATAATAAACCAAATCCATTAAAAGAAAAGTCATTTCAGTTTGCACTGAACATTATAAAGCTATATAAATATCTTACTGAAGAGAAAAAAGAATTTATCATGAGCAAACAACTATTACGTTCAGGAACATCAATCGGGGCAAATATCAGGGAAGGGCAAAATGCCCAAAGTAAACCCGATTTTATTCATAAATTCTCAATTGCTCAAAAAGAGTGTGACGAATCACTTTATTGGCTAGAACTCCTTTATCAATCACAATTTATAGAGAAAATAGAATTTACAAAAATTCATTCGGATGCCACTGAACTACTCAAAATGCTCCGAAGCTCCATACTTACCACAAAACAAAACATTCATAATTCATAACTTATCATTCATCATTAAAATGAAAATATCTCAAAAAGACATCAACGATGCAGTTTGGAAAGCTTGCGACACATTCAGAGGCAGCATTGACCCAAGCGTTTACAAAGACTATGTGCTTACTATGCTGTTCTTAAAATATCTCAGTGATGTGCATGACGACAAAATGGAAGGATATCTGAAAAAGTACAGCGGTGATGTAGAACGTGCCAAACGAGCCATGCAACACGAACGCTTTATAGTGCCGGTGCATAGTCATTTTAAATTTCTGTACGATTCCAGAAATGAAGCCAACATTGGTGAACTCATCAATATTGCGTTGGCAGATTTGGAAGAAGCTAACCGCGATAATTTATACAGTGAAGATGGTGCAGGAATATTCCAGAATATTGATTTTAACAGCAGTAAACTGGGCGAGCAAAAGGATAAGAACCAACGCCTGAAAACCCTGTTGATTGATTTTAACTCTGATAAGCTTAATTTGCGTCCATCGCATCTGGGTGGTGCAGATATTATAGGTGGTGCGTACGAATTTTTGATAGCCAACTTTGCGAGCGATGCCGGTAAAAAAGCCGGTGAGTTTTTTACACCTGCAGAAGTTTCAAGTTTATTGGCCAAACTAACCAAAAGCAAACCCGGCTCACGGATATGCGATCCAACCTGTGGCTCAGGTTCTTTGCTGATAAAAGCTGGAAACGAAGTGGGTTCCGATAATTTTTCGCTCTACGGCCAAGAAGCCAATGGAAGTACCTGGGCTTTGGCAGTAATGAATATGTTTTTGCACGGTTTTGATAATGCTACTATTCGTTGGGGCGACACTATACGCAACCCTAAGCTAAAAGAAGGCGATACACTGATGAAGTTTGATACCGTGGTGGCAAACCCGCCTTTCTCGTTAGATAAATGGGGAAAGGTAGAAGACAAGGACGGGGATAAAACCACCATTAACTACGACCCCGAAACCGACAAATACAACCGTTTTTGGAGAGGCGTACCACCTAAGAGCAAAGGCGACTGGGCTTTTATTAGCCATATGATAGAAACACTGAACGAACACGGCAAAGCAGGTGTAGTAGTCCCACATGGCGTATTATTCAGAGGAGCAAGTGAAGGGAAAATCCGAAAAAAGGTCATTGAAGAAAACCTATTGGATGCAGTAATAGGACTACCGGCCAATCTGTTTTACGGAACGGGTATTCCGGCTGCCATTATGATTTACAATAAAGCAAAAACATCTCAGAACGTGCTGTTTATAGATGCCAGCAAGCACTATGAAAGTGCCAAAAATCAAAATAAGCTACGTGCAACCGACATTGGTAAAATTGTAGCTACCTACGAACTGTTTAGAAATTATGAATTAGGAATGATAAATTATGAATTGTTGGAGAAATCTGGTTATTGGAAAACAGACAATGAATATCTTGTTCATATCCCCTCAGGCGGAAAATTATTAAAATCTGAACTGTCATTCATAACTCATAACTCATCATTCATAATTCCAAAATATAGTTATGTAGCCACACCCGAAGAATTACAGGAAAACGATTATAATCTGAACATCCCCCGCTATGTGGATACTTTTGAAGAAGAACCTGAAGTGGACATTATTGCGGTGCAGAAGGAGATTGATAAGTTAGAGGAAGAATTAAAAACCGTGCAGGGAGAAATGGAGAAATATTTAAAAGAATTAATAAATTAAATATGAAAAACCAAATAAAGAATTTAAACCGGAACCTGTTTTAAAACCATTCCATACAAATAGTGGAATTAACAATGTTTTATGGAAATTAACAAATGATAATATTCATTATACTTTGTTTACACACCAGGCGACACAAAAGAATATTCCAATCAGAGAAGGTTTTGATTTTTTTTGAACTTGAATTAGACAAAATACCTCTTTAGAATAAAATAAAAGAATGAAGACTATTGAAGAACTATACAATGAGTGGCAGGAGCTACAGCCTTTATCTCCAGAGAATCAAAAACGTTTAGACCAAAAATTTATGCTGGAGTTCAATTATAATTCCAACCATTTGGAAGGCAACACATTAACATATGGACAAACCAAATTGTTACTAATGTTTGGTGAAACATCCGGTGATGCCAGGTTGCGGGATTATGAAGAAATGAAAGCCCACAATGTTGGTCTGGAATTAGTAAAGCGCGAAGCATTGGACAAAGAACGACCTCTAACAGAGAGTTTCATTCGGGAGCTTAATCGCACTATACTTGTGGAAGATTTTTATAAAATACAAAAATCAGAATTAGGAATATCACGACATAAAATTCATGTCGGCGTTTATAAAACTCATCCGAATTCAGTTATTACTGCAACAGGCGAAATATTTGACTATGCTTCTCCAGAAGAAACTCCGGCATTGATGACCGATTTGATAAAGTGGTATAATGCAGAACAAGCAAAAGCCAAGCTTACTTCCATTCAGTTGGCAGCATTACTTCATTATCGTTTTATACGTATTCACCCGTTTGAAGATGGTAACGGAAGAATTGCCCGCTTATTGGTCAATTACGTATTAGCACGACATTCTTATCCTATGATAATTGTACAAAGCAAGGATAAAGATAATTATCTGAACACGCTTCATAAATGTGATGTTGAAGTAGGGCTGGTTCCTTCAAAAGGTGCTAATGCCATGTTAGAACATATCGGACCATTTGTGGCATATATAAAAAAGCTTGCAGAATATGCACTGACAATAGCAATAAGAGCTGGAAAAGGTGAAAGTATTGAAGAAGATGATGATTTTGCTAAACGCATAACAATATTAGAACGGGATGCGAAACAAAAGAACCATTTAGAACTACAAATTATCAAAGCTAAATCGGATAAAGTAAGAGATGTTATTAATTTGTTTTATATTCCTTTGAGAAAAAAAATAGTAGTATCACTAAAATCAGCGTCCCAAACATTTTATGAACAAGAGAGGGATGAAACATATTTTTCTAAGAATAAAGAAAAAGAGGATGCTTTAAAAATAAATAAAACTGAAGAGTGGATTAAAGATCCGATTGACTCTCAAAAGATCAGTTTATTATCTGAAATAAAATCCGTATTTTATACCTATTTTTTAAGATATCCTAAAAAAGAATATAAGATGCTGCCGACTATACTCAACCTAGATTTCAAAATTATATTTGAAGAAGAGTATTATCTTATCAGTTGTTTGAATAATAAGGAATTTAAGTACGGAACATATCCCTCTGAAGTTGAAATTGAACAAATTGTTTCAATGTATAAAGCAAAAATATTGGAAAAAATAGAAAAAGCAATCCATGGATAACCATAATATACCACAAGGATATAAAAATACAGCAGTTGGAATTGTTCCAGAAGATTGAGAGATGTAAAACTCAATTTAATGATGAATTATAAATGATAAATTATGAATGAAAATAAGTTGCCAAAAGGCTGGGGAATAAAGCGGTTGGGAGAACTTGGAAAGGTTTTTACAGGGAATACGCCACCAACTAATGATATTTCCAATTATGGAAATGAATTTTTGTTTGTTAGCCCTGCTGATTTGGGAAATGGGAAATACATTACTCAAACTGAAAAAAAACTTTCTGAAAAAGGTTTTTTAATTTCTCGTAAATTTCCCAAAGGTTCTGTTTTGTTTACTTGTATTGGTTCAACAATTGGAAAAATTGGAGTAGCTTCAGAAGATTTAACTTCAAATCAACAAATAAATGCGATTGTTGTAGATGAAAGAAACAATAACGAATTTCTTTATTATCAATTAGAAAAGAATGCAGAAATAATAAAGTCATTAGCTGGCGAACAGGCCGTTCCAATTATCAATAAAAGTCAGTTTGAATCCGTAAAACTTCTATTTCCCCCACTCCCCGAGCAAAAAGCCATAGCCCAAATACTCAGCACAGCTGATGACGCCATACACAGCACCGAAAAACTGATAGCTCAAAAAGAACTTCGCAAAAAATGGCTGATGCAGCAATTGCTGACAGGGAAGAAAAGGCTTTTAAATGATGAATTAGGAATGATGAATTATGAATGGAAACCCATTAGAATAGGTAATATTTTTAGATTCATAAAATCATATTCAATATATAGAGATGGTCTTCAAAATGATAGTGATGATCCTATTTTCTGTATTCATTATGGAGATATTCACACAAAATATGGCAGTTCGTTTTTAGATTTCGATATTCAAAAAAACATTCCGCAACTGATAGATAATGACCTTTCAATAGAAGTTGATCATTTTTTACAGGATGGTGACATAGTAATGGCAGATGCTTCTGAGGATTACGAAGGTGTTGGAACATCAATAGAAATAAAAAACCTAAAGGGTAAAAAAGCAATTGGAGGCTTACATACAATAGTCTTAAGACCTGACAAGAAAACAATTTCACTTGATTTTACGGCTTATTTTTTTGCTTCTGAAACTGTAAAAAACACCCTAAGAAAATATGCAACAGGCACATCAGTTTACAGTGTTACCAAGACCCAAATTCATAATTTATCATTCATCATTCCTAATTCTTTAAAGGAACAAACCGCCATAGCCCAAGTGTTGCAAGCAACAGATAAGGAAATTAACCTGCTTAAAGCTAAAGCAGAAAAATTGAGAGAGCAAAAAAAATGGTTGATGCAGGTGTTGTTGACGGGGAAGGTGAGGTTGAAAATTAATTAAGAAATATGAAAAAAACAAAACAGGAAAATATCAAGATAGCTGACATTATAGGCGAAGTGTTTGGTATTAGTTTTACTAATAACGAATACAAACTCGGTAGTTGGGGTGATGCTGATAATCACTGCGTATTGAATGAAAATGACTTAATTCTTTTAGAATGTGAAAAAGGTCAAAAACATCCCAATACCAATGTTTTAAAAGTATATCCATACTTAGAAGAATATCTTGACAAACGGATAGTGTTGATTCATTACTTCTTTCCTGAAAATAAAGCACCCAAAAACCGTCTAGCACTCTGCAATTTTATTGCATCAAAGATGGAAAGCAGTTTTAAAAATAGATTCCAATATATATCCTTGAGTTGTAAACAAGCCGAGTTGGCGGAGAAGCTACAGAAGCAAAATCAAGGACTGATTAAGGAGTTGTTGATAGAAAAAAACGATTAAAGATTTGTTATGCCATACAATCCTAATATTCATAACCGCAAATCCATTCGCCTGAAAGGATATGATTATTCACAGGCTGGATTATATTTCATTACAATTTGCGCAAAAGATAGAATGTGTTTGTTTGGTAATGTAATTGATGGTAAAATGATATTGAATGATGCGGGACGGATGGTAGAAAAATGGTATCGGGAATTGGAAAACAAATTTCCAGATGTAATATGTCATGAAATGGTGGTTATGCCCAACCATTTTCATTGCATTGTCGAAAACGTAGGTTATACCGTAGGGGTAGACCTTCGTGTCTGCCCCTACAAAACAAATGTTCCCATATCGGTCGAACATGTGTCGGGCAATCCGATAATGGATGAACACGTTTTGAATGAACAAATATTGGGCAAACAAATATTGAGCGAACACGTAGGTTCGCCCCTACATCGGGTCGTACAATGGTTTAAAACCATGTCCACCAATGAATACATTCGTGGGGTAAAACAATTGGGGTGGCAATCATTCAATGGTAAATTATGGCAGCGAAATTATTGGGATCACATCATACGTGATGAACAATCCTATCAACGAATTGCTGAATACATAATAAACAATCCCAAAAATTGGGATAATGATAAATTCTACAAATAATAAATACAAAATTATGGCACGCAAAGAACGACATGTAGTTCCTAATCCAAATGGCGGTTGGGATTCAAAAAGAGAAAACGCTGAAAGAGCTTCCAAGCATTTTGAAACAAAAAAAGAAGCAATGGACTGGAGTCGTGGAAAGGCTAAACAGGAAAAATCTGAATTGATTCCACACGGGAAAGATGGGAAAATTCAAAATCCAAACAGTTATAGAAATGACCCTTGTCCACCAAAGGATAAAAGGAGATAATTATTAGAAATTTGCATAATAAAGCAACTGGCTTTATTGTGCAAAAACAATTATATAATCATGGCATATAAAATTCCACAACTCCCTTTGGACCTGGATATAGAAAGCAGGGCCATTTTGAAGAAAACGGCCGCTGCCCGCAGCGCTTTAGCCGAGATGAAAGGAGCTGCCTTGAGCATTCCCAATGAAAATATTTTAATCAGTACCCTTTCTTTGCAAGAAGCCAAAGACAGTTCGGCTATTGAAAATATCATCACTACTCACGATGAGCTGTATCAGGGCAATTACCTGAAAAAGGAATTTAAATCTATTGCTTCAAAAGAGGTTCATAATTATGCAGAGGCATTGCGTTGGGGATTTGAAACTGTAAGACAGACAGGCATGCTTATTAATAATCATATTATCAGAGTGCAGGGCACCCTTGAAGAAAATGATGCTGGTTATAGGAAAATGCCCGGTACAGAGCTGAAAAATGAACAAACCGGTGAAATAGTTTACATACCTCCTCAAACTTATGATGAGATTCTTAAATTAATGAATAATTTAGAACTATTTATGAACGATAACTCATTGTGCGATTGGGATCCGCTGGTTAAAATGGCTATTATTCATCATCAGTTTGAAAGTATTCACCCGTTTTATGATGGAAATGGCAGAACTGGCAGGATTATTAATATTCTGTATCTGGTAAAGGAAGGTTTGTTGAATTTACCTATTCTGTATTTAAGCCGTTACATTAACAAAAACAAAGGCGACTATTACCGTTTATTACAAAAGGTTAGAACCGAAAACGCTTGGGAAGAATGGGTGTTGTACGTTTTGGATGGTGTGGAACAAACCTCCTTACAAACCATTAAAACTATTGAAGGAATAAAAAGACTGATGCTTAGTCACAAGAAGAAAATCAGGGATAACACTAAGTTCTACAGTCAGGATTTAATTAACAATCTTTTTAAGCATCCCTACACAAAGATTGATTTTATCATGGCCGATTTGGATGTAAGCCGTATTACTGCCACCAAATATCTGGATGAGCTTAACCAGATTGGCATAGTGCAAAAAGTGAAATTGGGCAGGGATAATTATTACATTAATAACGATTTGTATAATCTACTGTTAAACGTAAGCAAAGTATAACACATATAGATAATTGACATTTACTATACACATTATGTAAATATGTATACACTAAATTAATTGAGTAGAAATTCTACAAAATGAAAGCAGGGCAAGAAATTAAAGAAAAACTGAATTCATGTATAGAAAACCAGCAGAAACTATGCAGGAATAATACAACATGTATAGAAAATTATATTTTCCTATGCATATCGGAAACTTTAACATAATGTTCATGTGCTTATGCCCATACCAACTCAACATTCATCACCCATCATTCATCATTAAAAAATGAACACACCAAGTTTTAAAGAAGACCATATCAGCCAGATACCGGCAATACAAATGTTGGTAAACTTAGGTTACACCTATTTGAGTCCGGCAGAAGCCGACAGGCAAAGAGGTGGCAAAACCACTAATGTTCTGTTGGAGGATATATTAAGAAAACGGTTAAAGAAAATCAACAGTATTAGGGTAAGTGCTACCAAAACCGGTATTTTTTCTGACGAAAACATTGAACGAGGTATATTAGCCCTGAAAAATCTGCCCATGAATGAAGGGTACATAACCGCTAGCGAAAAAGCATACAACCTTATCACTTTAGGACAGGCATTGGAGCAAAATGTGAATGGCGACAAAAAAAGCTTCACCCTTCAATACATTGACTGGAAAAACATCAAAAATAATGAGTTTCATGTACTTGAAGAATTCGGAGTTATGCGAAGTACTAGTAAAGAACACTATCGCCCTGATTTGGTGTTGTTTGTGAATGGTATACCGTTTTGTATAATTGAGTGCAAACGCCCTGATATTAAAGAACCTTTGAGGCAGGCAATTAGTCAACATTTGCGTAATCAACAGGAAGATGGAATCAGGAGTTTGTATGTGTATTCTCAAATTATTTTGAGTATTGCCACACAGGAAGCTGCCTATGCTACTAATGCGAGTCCGGAAAAGTTTTGGTCAAAGTGGAAAGAGATTGATGAATTAAAAAAGGTAAGTGATGAATTAGTCAGGTTAGAAAACAAGGTGCTGCCAATTTCAGTTAAGGAGCAATTGTTTGCAGAGCGTTTTAAATACGTCCGGCAATATTTTGATGCATTGGAACAAGAACATATTTTGCCTACTGAACAGGATTATTATTTGTATGGATTGTGCCGCCCTGAACGATTATTGGATATTGTTTTCAATTTCATTATATATGAAGATGGAGAGAAAAAAATTGCTCGCTATCAGCAGTTTCTTGCTATTAAAAAAGCAATGAAACGTATAAACATTGTTGAAAATGGCAGAAGAAAAGGTGGAGTTGTCTGGCATACACAAGGAAGCGGAAAGTCATTAACCATGGTTATGCTGGCGCAAGCAATTGCTTTGGAACCAAGCATTCGAAATCCGAAAATCGTTTTAGTCACAGACCGCACGAATTTAGATAATCAAATCACTAACACATTTCGTAAATGTGGCAAGTTTGTTGAAAATGCTAAAACCGGACGGCGTTTGGTTGAGTTACTGGAAAGCAATAGCGATGCTGTTGTTACTACCATTATTAATAAGTTTAATGCTGCTGTTAAGAAAATCAAAAAACCGCTTGAAAGCTATGACATCTTTGTGTTAGTAGATGAAGGGCATAGAACACAACATGGCATTTTTAATATTGATATGCAAAAAACTTTACCAAATGCCTGTTTTGTTGCTATGACAGGAACTCCTCTTTTTAGGAGAGATAAAAATACTGCAGAGAAGTTTGGAGGA
Organism: uncultured Bacteroidales bacterium; assembly: GCA_964550455.1. Lineage (GTDB taxonomy): Bacteria > Bacteroidota > Bacteroidia > Bacteroidales > JAAYJT01 > JAAYJT01. The sequence goes on from CAZJZG010000002.1 coordinate 51,620, forward strand.
ATAATTGATACTTACACAATAGATCAGGCTGTAAAAGATAAAGCAGTTGTACCGCTGCTTTATGAAGGGAGATTGGCATTGCAGAATGTAAATGTAAGCCCTATTGATACATTTTTTGAAATGGTTTCCGAACCTTTAACAGACTATCAAAAAGCAGACATTAAGAAAAAATTTGCCAGATATGACTATTTGAATTCAGCCGAACAAAAAATGCGAATGATTGCCTGGGATATAAGTTATCACTTTCGTGATAACTGGCAAAATAGAACTCCATTCAAAGGTCAACTGGTTTGCGACAAAAAAATTAATGCCATCAAATACAAAGAATATTTGGATGAAATTGGCATTGTAAGTAGCGAGGTTTTGATTTCACCAATTGACGAAAGAGAAGGTGAAGAAAGTGCCTATGAAAAGTCAACCGAAAAGGAAAATCAGTTTTGGAAAAAAATGATGGATGAACACGGAAATTCAAAAAACTATGAAAAAAACATAATTAGTCGTTTCAAAAATCAGAAAGATCCGGAAATCATTATAGTAGTAGATAAATTGCTTACAGGTTTTGATGAACCTAAAAACACGGTTTTATATCTGACAAGAAATTTGAAAGGCCATAAACTATTGCAGGCTATTGCAAGGGTAAACCGTATTTATCCCGATAAAGAATTTGGTTACATCATTGATTACTATGGAGTAATTGAAAATTTGGATAATGCTCTACAAATGTATTCATCTTTTGAGGATTTTGATGAAAATGATCTTGTGGGAACACTTACTAACATTTGGGAAGAAATAAAAGAGTTACCTCAAAAGCACTCAGATCTTTGGGATATTTTCAAAATCATTGCTAATAAGCGGGATGCGGAAGCCTACCAGCAATTATTAAAAGATGAAGCAATACGGGTACTGTTTTACGACAAACTTGCTGTATTTGCTAAAAGCTTGAAATTGGCATTATCCTCTATTCAATTCCATAGAGAAGTAGAAGAAAAGATCATTAATCGTTACAAAGAAGATTTAATAATGTTTTTGAAGCTTCGAATGGCAGTTATTGAGAGATACAGTGACGAAATAGATTATAAAAAATACGAAGGACAAATTCAGAAACTGATTGATACACACATTACCACTGAGAAAATTGAAACTATAACAAAACTTGTAAACATATTTGATTCAGACAAATTTCAACAAGAAGTTGAAAATACTATTGGTAAAGCAGCCAAAGCTGATAAAATTGCAAGCAGAACTGCTAAACACATCACAGAAAAAATGGCTGAAGACCCTGCTTTTTATAAAAATTTTTCTCAAATGCTACAAGAAACCATAGCAGATTATGAAGCCAAAAGAATTAGCGAAGCACAATACCTGAGCAGAGTTCAGGATATTATGAGCAGTATTTTATCTCATACCGATAATGATATACCGGAGCAACTTAAAAATAGAGATATAACCAAAGCATTTTACGGAATAACAGTTGAAGCACTTTCAAAAGAAATTCCTGATGATGTGATTCTAAAGCAAGTCTCTATGCAAGCAGCATTACAAATTGACGAATTGATTAAGAAATCTGTTCTGGATAATGGAAAACCTATTATTGATTGGCAATATAAAACCAATATTACAGGCAGATTATTTATTGAAATTGGCGATTATCTGATTGATGAAGTACGAAATAAATATAATTTGGATTTGTCGTACCATGATATGGATAAAATTACAGAAGATTGTATTGAAGTAGCTAAATTGAGATATAAAATGTAAGTTATGAATGATACGTGGAACAATAGTATTCAAATTGGAAGTAAAATTATTGATTTTCGTATAGAATATTCAAACAGAAAGACGCTTGGCATTACGGTAACACCCGAGATGAATGTATTGGTTAAAGCACCTGTAAATGCATCAATTGAAAAAGTAAAAGAAAAAATAAAGAGAAAAGCTCCTTGTATAATTAAACAGCAAAGTTTTTTTCATTCCTTCCAACCAAAGATACCTCAGCGGAAATACGTAAGCGGCGAAACATATTTGTATCTGGGTAGACAATACCGGCTTAAAGTTACAAATTATGAGTTAGGTATAATAAATGATTATGTAAAGTTAAGTAGAGGTTTTTTGAGTGTTTTTACAAATGATCAAAACAAGACAAAACAATTGGTAGAAGAATGGTATTTACAAAAAGCTAAAGAACGCTTGCCGAAAATAGCAGAGCCACTCATTGAAAAATTTTGCATCAAATACAATCTGGTATTTAAAGTTAATAATTTTTCACTTAGGGTAATGCCTCAGCGCTGGGGTAGTTGTACATCAAAGGGGAAAATATTAATAAACCCCGAGTTGATTAAAGCACCAAAAGGTTGTATTGAATATGTTATAATACATGAACTATGTCATTTAATACATCACGATCACACAAAGAAATTTTTAGATTTACAAACCAAGGAAATGAAAGACTGGGAAAAGTGGAAAATGAAATTAGAGAAACTATTAGCATGAAAGGTTTACACATAGTAGCCCATTAATACTCAAGCCGCACGAGTTAATGTAATATTAAAATACCAACACAACCTCTAAGAGGTGACATGATTATAAAAGACACAATACCAAACATAACCACAACCTCGAAGGGGTGTGGTAACATCCATCCCGTCTTACTAACCAAGCCTGGCATTAATACTCATAGGCGTGTTAACACATTAGGATCTGATTAAAACAGGCAATACCAAAACCCTTAATTTCGTTTACTCATATATCTTACCTGGAGCTTTATGTAATTTTGCCGGCAATGAAACAGAAACTTATTTTAAGTGTAATTTTTGGAAGCCTTTTACTGATAATTGGTAAAAGCTTTGCTTTACAGGAAAAAAAGCAGGCTCCGGCAAGGATAAAGATCATCCAGGCTGATGAGTTACGTTTTGAACGCCGGGCTGGAAGAGATATCAGGCGTCTGGTGGGAAATGTTGTTCTTGAACATGAAGAGATAAGAATGTATTGCGATAGCGCTAACATGATTGAACTAGAAAACAGTTTTGAAGCTTTCAACAATGTAAAAATAAATTCCGGTGATACATTATTTTTGTATGGCGATTATCTGAAATACAACGGTAATACTCGCCTGGCTGAAATATTTTACAATGTTCGTTTGCTTGACGGCAAAACAACCCTGACAACCAATCAGTTAAATTATAATCGCAATACAGGTATTGCTTATTACGAGCAATCGGGGAAGGTAGTTGACGAGCAAAACGAATTAACCAGCCTTAGAGGTTATTATATGACATCAGAAAAGCGTGTTCATTTCCGCAAAGATGTTGTATTGATAAATCCGGAATATATTATGAATTCCGATACCCTGGTTTATCATACTACAAGCAAGGTTGCAAGCTTTTTTGGTCCTACTGTGATAGACGCAGACGATATTTATATTTATTGCGAAAACGGTTGGTACGACACTCAAAACAATAAGTCTCAGTTCAACAAAAACGCAAATATTATAAATGGCGAGCACGATATTCGTGGCGATAGTCTTTATTACGACCGCAGCACCGAAGTTGCAAAAGCTTTTGAAAACGTTGTTATTGCTGATACCGTACAGCATATTATATTAAAAGGTGATTATGCCGAGTATTATAAAAATCTGGGTTATACCTTTATTACAGAAACTCCTCTGGCTATTTTTATTGAAAACAATGACTCGTTGTATCTGCATTCTGATACCATACGGGCAATATTCAATGAAGAACAGGATATTGAGCTGATCAAATCATACAATAAGGTTAAATTTTATAAAAGTGATCTTCAGGGAATGTGTGATTCACTTATTTATAAAATGAATGATTCGCTTATCATAATGTATCGCGAACCTTTGCTATGGACTGGCGAAAATCAGCTTTCAGCCGATTCAGTTCACGTAAAAATTAATGGTGAAACTATTGAAACTCTTACCTTGCATCATTCGGCATTTATTGTCAACCGTAGTGATAGCCTTCAATTCAATCAGGTAAGGGGCAGGACCATGACCGGCTATTTTAATGAAGGAGAGCTTGATTATATCATAGTTTCAGGAAATGCTGAAACCATTTATTATGTAAAAGAAGATGATGGCAATTTGATTGGAATAAATAAAGCTATTAGTAGCCGTATGCGTATTGAGTTGGAAGACAATAATATAAAGAAGATATTTTATTTTGAGAAACCTGATGGAACCATGTTTCCTGAGGCGGATCTTTTAGAACCGGAAAGGATTTTAAGAGGGTTTAATTGGTTAGAAAACAAAAGACCGCTGGAATGGAGTGATATTTTTAAAAAATAGCTACTATTTTTCTTTTGGTGTATAGGGTCGTTTCGCAGCCCGGCTGCCAAAAGCTGAAAAATGAATATACCGACCCGGATTTAACCTCATATCTTCCAGCAGATCAGTCAATTCTTTTGATGCCGATTCAAGAGATTCGTATAATTGTTTATCGTTTATCAGCAGCCCAAGACTTCCCTCACCGGTTTCAATTTTTCCGAGGATCTGATTCAGATTGTTCATTGTATGTTCGAGGTGACTGAAAGTTTCCCTGATATTTGAAGCTGCTAACGAGTCGCTGATAGTTTTTATATTTCTTATTGCCTCAGTGATTTCTTTATTATTATTCCTGAGATTGGTAGATACTGCTTCAATATTTTCAAGAATAACTGTCAGCCTTCGTCTTTCGGTTTGTATGAGGGTATCAATGGTAAAACTTGCATGTTCAATACTATGTATGGTAAGCTTAATGCTTTCAAAACTCTGTGCAATATTGATACGGGCTTCTTCATTAAAAATAGTCTGAATAGCTGTAACGAGGGTATCAATGGATGAAAGCAGTTCTTCGGCTTTCATTTTAATTGGCTGAACCTGACGGTTTACTTCTTCCTGCAGACTTGCCTGTATATCAGACTGAAGTGTATCGTTCATTTCAACCATGAGGTTGGAATTTCCAAGAACAATATCAATGGCTTTTGAACCCATAAGGTCAGCACTGAAAATTCTGGCTATTGAGTTTTTAGGGATTATCAAATCACGGTTCAACATCATTTTTACAATGATACGTGCCGATCTTCCACCTTCAAAATAAACCTGATTCACCTGCCCTATTTTCAATCCGTTAACATATACCGGATTGGCGCTGGCAAGCCCTCCGACTTCATCATATTTGGCATAAACAATTAACTTCTTGGTAAAAAGATCTTTTCCCTTAAGGTAATTATATCCCCATATAAAAGCTGTGAGCGCAACAATTAATAATGCGGCTATTTTTATTTCACTTCTTATTTTCATGGGACTGTTTGTTTCTGTTTATTGTAGACTATGCAAAAGTAATAAATGAATGCTGAATTCGGGCTTATTCTATGGTTTTTAATGATGATTTAATGGCATTTTAAACACCAAAATAAAGTAACTTGTTTATGTCAGCTTGTTTATTCAGTTTACCAGCATTCTCTTCTGAAGAATTTCTACAGCTTTGTCTATTGCAATCCGTTCTTCGTTAATGAAAGCCACCACAAAAGCATCCTTAAATCCTTTTTTCACAACATATTCTTTGTGTTTCAAAGCTGTTTCGAGGCTTGTTTCATCACCGGAGGTATATTTGTACATTCCCTGATGTAAATAATTCTTAATCTTGCCAAGGGATTTAAAACCCGGATCATTTAATGGCAGATTTTCTTTTGAAGCTGCAAATTGCACCCTGAACGAAATATTACCATTCAATTCAGGTTCTTCAGTTTTTTGTTCAACAACCGGTTCATTAACTTTAGCAAGCTCCTGTACGTAACCTGCTTTCTCAACGTTTTGCTTATATTCTTTAAAAGCTCTGTAAATAGCCGAAGCAATAAAAACCTGTCCTTGTTCCGAAGCCAGATATTCCTCTTCATTTGCATTACTTATGAACCCGGTTTCAATCAAAACACCCGGCATCGCAATCTTATACAATACCAGGAACCCGGCTTGCTTAACACCGCGGTCATGCCTTTTAGCACGGTTACGCAGCTGATCCTGTACCAGCATCGAGAATCCGAGACTTTGTTCAAGATAGGCGTTCTGATATAATGTAAACACAACATGAGCCTCCGGCGAGTTGGGGTCAAAGCCTTCATACACAACTTTGTAATCATCTTCAAGAAGTATGGCTGCATTTTCTTTTTTTGCAACCTCAAGGTTTTCATTGCTTTTATGAAGCCCCATTACAAAGGTTTCAGAACCATAAGCCGAAGCGCTTTTACTTGCATTACAATGAAGGGAAATAAACAAATCGGCATTGCTTTCATTTGCTATCTGTGCACGTCTGAAAAGTTCGATAAAAACATCAGATTTACGGGTATAAATCACCTGCACATCCTTATGATTCTCTTCAATATATCTCCCAACTTTCAGTGCAATTGCCAGAACAATATCCTTTTCTTTGCTTTTCCTGCCAACGGCACCCGGATCCTTACCTCCATGACCCGGGTCAATAACAACTTTTTTTATTGAATGATGATGGCGTTGCCCCGAAACTTCAAAAGAAGAAAGCAGAAGCATTGCAATACCAAAAAATAAAACTGTTCGTTTCACAAGAGTTATGTATTTTATTTAGTTTTGAAACGTCAAAATAGTGGTTGCTGTTGTTCAGTTTAATGGTACAAACTTAAAAAAATTAGTGTTTCTTAGGGATTTATAGCAGGATAAAAACTGAATAAAGCACATATTGACCTGGTAATTCTGATTTAAATCATTCATCTTCAGCAAGTAGGCATAGCTAAAGTGAAAAAACCCCATTTAACAAATGATTTTTCTTACATATGCTTTTCAAGGCATTTATGTAAGAAATTGCTTTGGCTGCTGCTGTTTTTTATTTGGTTTCGACCGCAAATAACGGATAAAGTAATAGCTCAGGAAATACCGCAAAGTGCAATTCCCGACACTATAATTCAGGTTCGTGATACAACAGGAGTTTTTGTTAATCAGAACGATACAACAGATTTAAAACAGACAGAACCCGGAAAAAAGAAGTTTGCGCTTGAAGCCAAAGTTGTGTATAAAGCTGCTGATTCATTGTATTTTGATCTTGAAGCCCGTAAAGCCTACCTTTTTTATAATGCCGAAATTGAATATGAGAATATTCATTTGAAAGCTCATTATTTTGAAATAGATTTTGTTAATAACACTCTGTTTGCCAGTGGTTTGCCTGATTCTCTCGGAGTAATTCAGGGTATTCCTGAGTTTATTGAAGGGCAGCAAAGTTTTATTGCCAACACAATGAATTACAATTTTGAAACCAAACAAGGCTTCATACGTGAAGTCATCAGCCAGGAGGGTGACGGTTTTTTGCATGGCAACACCGTGAAGAAAATGGAAAACGACATTACCAACGTCAGCAAAGGCAGTTATACTACCTGCAATCTCGATCATCCTCATTTTGAGTTTCGATATCAAAAAGCCAAGGTAATTCCAAATGATAAAATTGTTACAGGTCCGGTTTATTTGGTTATAGAGGATGTTCCATTGCCGCTGGCAATTCCTTTTGGGTTTTTTCCGAACAAGAAAGGACAAAAATCAGGAATTCTTATCCCTACATACGGAGAATCAAACAACCGTGGATTCTATTTTGAAAATGGCGGCTATTATTTTGGCTTGAGCGATTATGCTGAACTTTACATCAGAGGCGATATTTATACACGGGGAAGCTGGGCAGTAAAACCTAATCTTAATTACAGAAAGCGTTACAAATACAATGGAAGCCTGAATCTCAACTTTGCAAACAATATTACTGGGGAAGAAGGAAGCCCGGAATATCAGAAAAACAAGGATTTTGCTGTAAGATGGACTCATAGTCAGGACCCTAAGGCTCATCCAACCCAGCGTTTTACTGCGAATGTTAATGTGCAGTCGTCAAAATATAATCGTTTTAATCCGGTTACAACCCAGAATTATCTTTCAAACACTTTTCAGTCGAGCATTTCATATCAAAGATCATTTGCAGGAAAATATTTTTTAAATGCAAGTGCCACACATAGTCAGAATACATTGAATAAATCAGTTACTATGACCCTGCCGGATGTTTCGTTCAATGTTAACAGGTTTTATCCTTTCAGGAAGAAAGACAGGGTTGGTTCATTGCGCTGGTATGAAGACATAAGCGTTAATTACACCATGAACAGCCGTAATCAGGTTACAACAACTGACTCATTACTTTTCAGACGTGAAACTCTGGATAATTTCAAAAACGGGGTAAAACATTCGGTTCCGGTTTCATCGAATTTAAAAGTACTTAAATATTTTAACCTGACTAATTCAGTAAACTATAATGAGCGCTGGTATTTTCAGCGTCATGAAAGACAATGGGTTGATAATACGGTAAATGAAACGGGAGATGTAATTCCGGGATATGTCAAAACTGATACGGTAAGAGGTTTTTTTACTGTTCGTGATTTTGATTTCCGCACTGCCCTAAATACTACTTTATACGGATTGGTTCAGTTCAAAAAAGGACCATTAAGAGCCGTCAGACATGTTATGAACCCATCGGTAGGCTTTGGTTTCCGCCCCGATTTTGCTACTGATCGCTGGAAATATTATGGTCAGGTACAGGTGGATTCAACGGGTAAAACCCAGCGGTATTCATATTATCAAAATTTTATATGGGGAACGGCTCCGGAAGGAAAATCAGGAAGTCTTAATTTGGGAATAAGTAATAACCTTGAAATCAAGGTAAGGTCGAAGAGTGATACCATAACCGGAATGAAAAAAGTCAAGTTGCTTGATAATCTGTCAATTAGCGGATCATATGATATAGCCCGAGATTCCTTAAAATGGTCGGCGGTTAATGTTTCTGGTTATACTACCTTGTTTAAAAATTTGCAGGTGCGTTATTCAGGGAGCTGGAGTCCTTATGCCATTGACAGTATCGGGCGACTGATTAATAAATTTGTTTGGGAAACGGATCGTAAAATTCTGAGAAGGGAAAATATGGCATGGAATTTCAGTATGCGATACAGTCTTAGTGCCAATGATGTGGGTAAAAAACAGAAGTCCCGGCAATCTCCTTCACCGTCAGAAGAAAGAGAAATGATAGGTGAACATGATATGATGCTGTATAATATGGATGACTTTATTGACTGGAACCAGCCATGGAATTTTAGCTTCGACTACAGTCTGGCACTTACCAACCGTTATTCGGCTGCCAGACAAAAATATGAAAACCAGACAATACAAACCCTTTCTTTTAACGGAGATATTAACCTGACACCAAAATGGAAAATCGGATTCCGGTCAGGTTATGATTTTGAAAGCAAAAAGCTTACGTATACTTCCTTTAATTTTTATCGCGATCTGCATTGCTGGGAGATGCGGTTTAACTGGATCCCCACAGGAGGAATGAAAAGCTGGAATTTTCAGATCAACGTAAAATCAGCCATGCTGCAAGACCTTAAACTGACACAGAAAAAGGACTTCAGAGATTATTGATTGAATACTTTCTAAATCTTTATATTTATCTTAACTGGTTCTATTTTTAAATATGATCATATAGTTTTGATTATTAAATTATTAAGAAGTATGAAACAAAGCGTTTTTCATTCGATCGTTGAACAGTTAATTTTGTGGTAGTTAAAAAATATTCTAATTTTGCCAAATTATTCAAATTAATATCTAAAATTATGCTTGAGAACATTATTAAGTCACTGCAATCAGAAATTGGGGATCAGGTTATTCAAAAAACCGGAATATCAACCTCAAATCTTGACAGTGTATTTTCCATTATCGGTGATGTTACAAAAAAGGAAGTAACCGGTCAAATGATGGGTGGCAACCTTTCAACACTAACAAATCTTTTTTCGAAAGATACAAAAACAAGTGCTGCAAATTCTTTGCAAAACAACATTATTTCGGGAGTAGTATCAAACTTGATCAGCAAGCTTGGATTATCAAAAGATATAGCTGACATGGTAGCAAAACTTACTGTTCCGTCACTTGTTGATATGATAACAAACAAGAGCGCAGGAAGCTCCGGTGGTGGTGAATCGGTATTGACTGATATATTTGGTTCGGTATTAGCCGGAAATCAACCAGCAGGTAAAAAAGATACAGGTGGTTCAGTTGCCGATATAGCAAAAAATATTCTTGGCGGATTTTTGAAAAAAAAGTAAGAATTGTTCAGAATAATTATATTTGCCATAATTTCACAGGCAATTAAGTCTTAATTGAAATTACAGGTCTTTCATACTTAGTTATGGATATGAAAGAAAATCATATATTTGTTGCGGGATGGCTATCCTTGCAAAATACTTGCAAGTAATATCAAAACACATATTCCTGAAATCGTATTTAATTAATTAAATAATCATTGATTTATGGCAACAACAAAAAAAATTACAAAAGTAGAAGGCGCAGTTCCCCCTTCTTCAACTGAAAAAGGTGGTGGGGTGTTCGTAGCAAGTGCTGAAAACAAAGCAAAGGCAAAACAACTCAGGTTATTTGCTTTATTAGCCTGGATCATTGCAATGGCAGGGCAGGCTTTTGCAATCTTTAAACTTCTGCATGACGAAACCCTTGTGTATCTCATAATTACCATTGTTGTAATTCTGGCATTGGCGATAACGGGGTCATATTTGTGGAAAAAAGCCAACAGGCTCGATCCTGCATCAGAAAAGGACAAGTTCAGATTCTTTGTTCAGAACCAGTTAGGCGCAATTCTTGGAGTTCTGGCATTTTTACCTATGGTGATCCTTATCCTGACAAGCAAAGATATGAATAAACAAAGCAAAGGAATTGCCGGGGCTATTGCTGTAGTTGCTTTGTTAATAGCTGGAATTACGGGCATTGATTTTAACCCCCCTTCAATTGAGCAATATACCGAACAAATCAGAGAAGTAGAGTTGTTAAACAATGGTATGGATCATGTTTACTGGACAAAATCAGGTTCGAAATTTCATTTGTTCTCTGATTGTTCATACATAAATACTGATAGAACTTCTGAGATTTTTGAAGGCACAGTTCCACAAGCAAGAGAATTGAAGAACATTACTGAATTATGCAGCCGGTGCCGCGACAGATCACTGAAAGAGCAAGGAATGACCGAGGAGGATCTGAAGACAAAATTAATTGAAAGGCTTGCTGATACTATCAGATAAGCTCTTCATGGTGCTGGAAATCATTATTGGACTTTTATTTTATGATTTCAACGGCACTTTTCAGAACACGTTTACCAAATAAAATAAACTAAAGAAGTCAGGCGGCAGTAATATGCATCCTGACTTTTTTTATTTGCAAATACTGGTTTTGTATTTTAGCATCTGAGAATAAAAAAGGGTTCTGAATTATAAATAAAGAACCCTGCCCGGAATTTTTTAAAAATGGGAAAACATTATTTAAATCAGCAAAGTTGATTCAAACTGTTAATAAGTAACTTTAGGTGGGAGAGCTTTTGCCTGCTCAATAAAAACTTCAACCTGGCTTAATCCGGGAACTGCTCTTGTGATTTTCTTTTCAGCCTGAACTTCAACCAGTTTTGCATGAAGATTCTGTGCATTACGGTTTCTGAGTTCCTTAACAGTGTCAACGCCAGCAGCTTCAAGCAGCTCAGCAAACTGAGGTCCTATACCTTTTATACGAAACAGATCGGCCATATTGACCCAGGTGAGAATAGACTTCTCAGAAATTCCTGTAGCTTCAGCTAATTTTGACCTTCCTGTTCTGGTAGCTCCTGCTTCAAGAAGATCTTCAACTGTTTTTATACCATTGCTGCTAAGTTTTTCGCCATAAACCGGCCCAATGCCTTCGATTTCTTCAATTTTCTGTGCCATAATCTTTTTTTAAAGTTAACAAAATAAGTAAAATTAATCTAAAGCAAAAATTGCTGAGATTTTTTGATAATCAGCGCAAAATTACAAAAATATTTTAAAATCAAATGAATACAGGATTGCAAACCAGATCTGCTTAATTAATATACTCTTGACTTTATAATGTTCATATCTCAATGAAAACATCACATCGTTGTTTAATTATTGATCGTAGTCCGTCATTTTTTCAGATAGGATCCAGAATAAGCTTTTGGAAAAAACATTTGATAATTCCTGTTTTAAATCCATTATTGCAATTATGGATTAAACCTCGGCTAATAATTAAACGGATAAGAAAAATTACTGAAGGCTTAAATGGATTTTCTTGGCTTTCTGATAGTTTTTTATCCGATTGTTTTACTTTTGTTGCAATTTTATACGAATTGTATTTTACAAAATAGTCCAAACTGTTTTGTAAATTATAATCGTTAATGCCGGTGGTTAAAACATTCAGAACAATTGAGCGGAGCGATAATTGGTCTGTTATATTTTTCCAATCGGTATTATATATAAATAACTTTTAACTAAAGCTTTTGTTAATGAAAATCAGACTGTTAACTGCCAGTATCATAATTATTGCAATTTTTTCAGGTTCTTGTTCTGATTCTGAAGACCGCATTAAACGCAAAGCCGAAAATATTCACCGTTCGGTATTGACTTTGGACAGTCATACTGATACACCCATGATGCTTGGGCATAAGAATTATGATATTGGTAAACGTAATGATGCAAGGAACAGAGGAGGGAAGATTGATTTTCCGCGTATGAAGGAAGGAGGCTTGGATGCTGTGTTTTTTGCTGTTTTTGTAGGGCAAGGTCCACGTGATGAACAAGGGCATGAAAAAGCGTATCAAAAAGCAGTGAAATTGTTTGAAAACATTGAAGACGCTTTGACTCAGCACCCTGATATGGCTGAACCTGCTGCTACTGCCGATGAAGTTGCAGCAATTAAAAATAAAGGGAAAGCAGCGGTATTAATTGGAATTGAAAATGGTTATCCTATTGGAAATGATCTGAGCATTATCAAAGAGTTTTATGACCGTGGTGCACGGTATATTACTCTGGCACATACCAGAAATAACGATATTTGTGATTCTTCAACCGATGACGAAGAGCATGGCGGATTGAGTGATTTGGGAAAACAGGTTGTTCATGAAATGAACCGTCTGGGAATGATGGTTGATGTTAGCCATATTTCAGATAAGTCATTTTATGATGTACTGGAGATTACCAAAGTCCCTGTTATTGCTTCTCATTCCAATGCCCGCACTGTATGTGATAATCCCAGAAACCTAACTGATGAAATGTTGCTGGCCTTGCGTGAAAATGGAGGAGTTGTACAGGTATGTATTTTAAGCTCTTATGTTAAGGACCTACCTGAGAATCCTGAAAAAGAATCTGCCTTGAAAGAGTTGAGGGAGAGATACAATTATTTTAAAGATATTAGCGAAGAGGAAATGACAAAAGCCGGCGAGGAGTGGTATGAAATTGAACGTAAATTCCCCGGACAGTTGGCTACAGTTTCAGATCTGGCTGACCATATTGATCATATTGTCAATCTTATTGGTATTGATCACGTGGGTATAGGTACTGATTTTGATGGTGGAGGAGGTCTGGAAGACTGTTTTGATGTAAGTGAAATTGGAAATATCACTCTGGAACTGGTTCGCAGAGGTTACTCGAAAAAAGATATCAGTAAAATATGGTCAGAGAACTTTCTGCGTGTATTCAGGGCAGTACAAGCCGGTGCTGAAGTATAATGTTTTTTTTTGACTGGTACTGCCCCCGATAGATCCTGATAATTAATAAGGACTAATTGTTTGCCAGATATTCAGCCACACCTTCATGTGTGTTTTTCATTGCTTCCTTACCGGGCTGCCAGTTGGCTGGGCAAACTTCCCCAACTTCTTCATAATACTGTAATGCGTCAAGCATGCGTAAAGCTTCGTCAACATTGCGACCCAGCGGGAAATTGTTGATAAGTTCATGATGTACAACGCCATGTTTATCCATCAGAAATAATCCACGATATGCAACCATCGGTCCTGTAGCAATGGTATGTCCTTCGTCATCCCAATCGTAATCGCCGGCTAACACACCAAAATTAATGCTAATGGTTTTTTCGGTATCGGCAACAATAGGGTAGGTAATACCTTGTATGCCACCCTGGTTTTTAGGAACCTGAAGCCAGCCCCAGTGCGACTGTTCAGTATCTGTTGAACAGGCTACCACAGCGCAATTACGTTTTTCAAATTCAGGCAGTTTTTCCTGAAAAGCATGAAGCTCGGTAGGGCAAACGAATGTAAAATCTTTGGGATAGAAAAAGAAAATGACATATTTTTTTCCCAGATACTGATCCAGGCCAAAATCCTCAACTATTTCTCCTCCATTAATAACAGCTTGTGTTCTGAAAGACGGTGCTTTTTTTCCAACTAATGACATATAATAATATTTGTGTTTGTAATAAATAAAAAACAGCTTGTGTGCACGAAAACAAGCTGTTTTTACTAATGTTCAGTGAAACGGGCAGAGATCAATAAATATAACTTCCCATTAACACTTTTGCATTGAAAATATCAAAAGCAATTGTTGCTTTATATTTCCCAGGTGTCGCCGCTATTCAGCAAATCGTCCATGTTTTTTATTGGCGAAGTTGCTTTGGCATATTCATTTTGTTCTACTATCAAATTGTTATAAGTCGGGAAAACCGCTGAACGTATAACTCCCACTGCCATAGGAAACAAAGGAGGTTTCATTTTTGCAAGCATCAAATGCAATCCAGGATCTTTTTCATATTGATCGTGGACCAGAATATCATTTTCGGTTATTCCGTTTTCACCCAGCTTAACAACTTCGAGCTTGATGCCATTGAGGCGGATACCCTTATCACGGTTTTTACCAAAGATCATTGGCTCGCCATTTTTCAGCAATATCTGGAAATCGTCACGTGTTTCTTTTGAAGAAACCTGTTCATGAGCACCTTCGTTAAAGATCACACAATTCTGAAGTATTTCAATAACTGAAGTACCATCATGACGAGCAGCCTCAAACATGATATCGGTCATGAGTTTTACATTGTTGTCAACTGTGCGTGCAAAAAATGTTCCTTGAGCACCTAATACAAGCTCACCCGGATTAAATGGATTTTCAATAGTACCATAAGGTGAAGTTTTAGTTTTTGTGCCAATGGGGGTTGTAGGTGAATATTGCCCCTTTGTCAAACCGTAAATCTGATTATTGAACAGTAACACATTGAGGTCTATGTTCCTGCGTACAGTGTGAATGAAATGATTTCCTCCAATAGCCATTGAGTCGCCGTCGCCGGTAACTACCCAGACGCTGAGATGTGGATTTGATAGTTTTATTCCGGAAGCAATTGGCAATGCTCTTCCATGAATACCATGAAATCCGTATGTGTTAACATAATACGGAAATCTGCTTGAGCAACCAATACCTGAAACAAACATGAAATTCTCCTTACGGTAGCCAATTTTTGGAAAAACATTGGTCACTGCTGCAAGAATGGCATGGGCGCCACAACCCGGGCACCATTTTACCATTTGATCGCTGACAAAATCTTCCTTAGTTAAGGGAATATCAGATATTTTTATGGTTGGATTATCTGTAATCATTTTTCCTCCAGAATTTGATTGAATTTTTCTTTAAGTTCCTGAACCATAAATGGCAGGCCTTGTACTTTATTAAACTGATCATAGGTAAATTGCGGATGTTTAATTCTAAGATAACCTGCAAATTGACCCGTATTTTGTTCACAAACAATTATTTTCTTAAAACCTTTGAACACATCAACAGTGTTTTTGGGTAAAGGCATAATATAATGAAAATGAGCATGACTGATTCTGATACCATCTTTCTGCATTTCCTGAACGGCAGTCAGTACAGAACCTTCAGTACCTCCCCAGCTTACTACAAGTAGATCGCCGGTTTTTTCACCAGTAACACTTTGTTCAGGGATAAAATCAGCAACTTTATCAACTTTTTCCTGACGTAATTTAATCATTAATTCATGGTTAAGCGGGTCGGTGCTGACGCTTCCGGTAATATTTTCTTTTTCAAGACCTCCTATTCTGTGGCGCAAACCTTCTGTTCCAGGGGTAGCCCATTTGCGTGCAAGAGTTATTGGATCACGCTGATATGGTTTAAAAGGTGTATTAGGTTCTGCCAAAGGAGGCTTAATATCCGGTAATTCAGATACTTTAGGAATTTTGAATAGTTGCGAACCGTTACCCAGATATCCATCAGTAAGTAATACTACCGGAGTCATATGTTCCATAGCAAGTTTTGCTGCCATGTAAGCGTAATCAAAGCAATTGGCGGAACTTGATGCTGCAATTACAATTAAAGGACACTCACCATTACGCCCGTATAAAACCTGTAATAAATCTGATTGTTCTGATTTTGTAGGCAAACCAGTTGATGGTCCTCCTCTTTGTACGTCAACCACTACTATTGGTAATTCAGTCATTACTGCCAGCCCCAAAGCTTCACTTTTCAACGATAGTCCAGGACCGGAAGTAGTGGTAATGGCGAGAGAACCAGCATACGAAGCACCTATTGCAGAGCAGATACCTGCAATTTCATCTTCTGCCTGAAAAACCTTAGCTCCCAGATATTTATGTTTGGCGAGGTCCATCAAAATTTCAGTTGCAGGTGTAATAGGATATGACCCTAAAAACAAGGGTCTGCCAGAACGTTCGGAAGCAGCAAGAAAACCCCATGAAGTGGCAACATTACCTGTAATATTACGATAACGCCCTTTTGGCATTGATGCCGGAGGAACTTCAAATTTGGTTTCAACTACTTCAGCTTTTTCGGCATAATTATATCCTGCCTGTAGAACCTTTTTATTGACTTCAATAATTTCCGGTTTTGATTTAAATTTCTTTTCAAGGAAAGAATAAGTAGAATCAAAACTCATATTGAAAATATTCAACATCATCCCAAGAGCAAACATGTTGCGGCTTTTATCGGCAACTTTTGGTCCGAGTCCAAGATCGGCAATACTTTCTTTTGTAAGTTCTGAGATAGGAGCTTCCACTACATTATATAAAACCAGACTGCCGTCTTCCAGGGGGTTTGTTTTATAGCCAGCTTTCTCAATAGCTTTTTCTTCAAAAGTATCTTTGTTAACAATAATAGTAGCACCTTTCCGCGCCCATTTCAGGTTTGCCCGTAACGAAGCAGGGTTCATTGCTACTATCACATCGCATAAATCTCCTGTAGTATGGATTTTTTTATGACCAATACGAACCTGAAAACCCGAAACACCAGCAATAGTGTTATGCGGAGCACGAATTTCAGCCGGATAATCAGGGAATGTTGCCAGATCACGTCCTGCAATTGCAGCAGCTTCCGAGAACAGAGTACCGGTTAGTTGCATACCATCGCCCGAGTCACCGACAAATTTTATTACCGCATCATCCATATGGATCATGTTTTTTACCTTAGTTTTATTCATAATGAACCGCTAGATTAGTTTTTGCAAAAGTACTTGTTTTATCTGTTCAAATTAAGTATGACACATAATTTTTGTTTTACTTGGTTTTCTTTATGAATATTAGGATTTTTATTTTCTGAAATTTGAACTTTATAAAATGTTTATAATTAGCTTAAGTGTTGATTATCAGGAATTTATCTTTAATATCTATTTTTGCTTATTTGTTGTAATTCTTATAGGTCGCTTAAAATAAAGGCTTTAAGTCTTTCGCTAAAACATAGTTCATACTGATTCTAAAATACAAAAAAAACACTGATTATATTTTTTAATGTTATCTTTGCAGTCAATTCTATTAGTTCAAAACCTATTTAAAAAATAAAGACTATGGCTTACGTAATTAATGATGATTGCACAGCTTGTGGAACTTGTATAGACGAATGCCCGGTTGAGGCTATCTCTGAAGGAGATATCTATGTAATTGATCCGGATATCTGCACTGATTGCGGTGCTTGCGCAGATGTGTGCCCGGTTGAAGCAATTCACCCGGCTTAATTTATCCGGCAGAAAACCACAAAATATCAGCCCATCGTTACCGGTGGGCTTTTTTGTTTGAAATATAAAACCTTTTACATGAGTTCTTTGTTTGATTTTGATAATGCGGGCTCATTAAAAGTACTTATTTTTGTAAGTGAGAGATAAAAGGATAAAATTGGGTTTCTGACGCTTAAAATTAAAAAAACATTCACAGTCATAAAAGATATTTTATTCCGGATAAATAAAATTATATAACGTTGATTATAAGCAATATATAGATTTTTTTAAAATACGGAACAATAAATTAGCGGATAATAAACTTATAGTATCATATTATGGATAAACATTCTTATTTATCGAATGCCGAGCCAAATGCGATAGAACAGCTTTATGAGCAATACCTGAATAATTCCGGATCATTGGATCCGGGCTGGCAGAAATTCTTTGAAGGATTTGAGTTTGCTCGAAAATCCTATACTGAGACTGCCGCTGAAAGCCATCTTATGCCAAAAGAATTCAAGGTTATCAATCTTATCAACAACTACAGGGAGAGAGGGCATCTTTTCACCAAGACCAATCCGGTGCGACAAAGAAGGCGTTACTCACCTACTCTTGATATTGAAAATTTTGGTTTATCAGAAAAAGACCTTGATACAATTTTTGAAGCAGGAAGCGAAATTGGTATCGGTAAGGCAAATCTGAAAAAAATAGTAGCTCACCTGCAGCAAACATATTGTCAGTCAATTGGTGCAGAGTTTGCTTTTATTCGTGATAAAAAAGCTTATGAATGGCTCAAAACCAGGATGGAAACCTCAAGCAATACACCAACTTTCAGTGTAGAGGAGAAAAAGACAATCCTAAGAAAGCTGGCAAAAGCTGTATTTCTTGAAAAATTCTTCCATCGTAAGTTTGTCGGGCAGAAACGTTTTTCGCTCGAAGGTGCGGAATCTATTATTCCCGGTCTGAATGCTGTTATTGAATATGGCGTTGAAATGGGTGTAGAGGAGATTGTACTTGGAATGGCTCATCGCGGCAGACTGAACGTGCTTGCCAATATAATGCAAAAATCATATCAGGATATTTTCAATGAGTTTCAGCAAAAGGAATATGAAGACGAAACTGTATTGGGCGACGTGAAATATCATTTGGGTTATACTTCATCCTATGAAAATGGAAACGGCAATAAATGTATTTTATCATTATGTCCCAATCCTTCTCATCTTGAATCAGTGAATCCTGTTGTTGAAGGCATTGCGCGTTCACGCATTGACTCAGTATATGGTGGCGATCTTAACAAGCTTATTCCAATTCTTATCCACGGCGATGCTTCTGTTGCAGGTCAGGGTATTGTGTATGAAGTTTTACAGATGTCAGGTCTGCCGGGTTATAAAACCGGTGGCGCAATTCATTTGGTAATTAATAATCAGGTTGGGTTTACTACCAATTATCTCGATTCACGTACTAGTATTTATTGTACTGATATTGCTAAAACCACTCAATCACCGGTATTTCACGTTAATGGTGATGATGTTGAGGCTTTGACTTTTGTAATGCGTATGGCATTGGAATACAGGGCAAAATTCAATAATGATGTTTTCATTGATTTGCTTTGTTACCGTAAATATGGTCATAACGAAGGTGATGAACCACGGTTTACGCAACCGATTTTATATAAGATCATTGAAAAGCATCCGGATCCATATAAGATTTATTCTGATAAGCTTATTTCCGAAGGAGTAATAACCGATGAAGAAACCCGTAATGTTGAAGCCGATTTCAATGCTTTGCTTGAAAAAGAACTGGAAGCATCACATCAGACCGGAAAATCAAAGATTTTCCCATTTTATGAAGAAGTATGGAAAGGGATCAGAAAATCGAACTCTGATGATTTTGATAAAAGCCCGGTTACTGCTGTCTCAAAAGAAACATTAATGAGAATAGGACATCAGATAACTGAGAAACCTCAGGGGAAAGCCTTGTTCCGTAAATTGGAACGCCTTTTGGAAGACAGGCGTAAAATGCTTGAAAAAACCGGAAAGCTTGACTGGGCTATGGGTGAGTTACTTGCATACGGTACTCTGCTTGACGAAGGAATTCCTGTGAGATTAAGCGGACAGGATTCGCAACGGGGAACATTTTCTCACCGCCATTCGGTTTTAACTATTGAAGATTCAGAAGAACGCTATGTCCCATTGAACAATATAAGTGAAAAGCAGGCACATTTCAGTGTTTACAACTCTTCTTTATCAGAATACGGAGTACTTGGGTTTGAATACGGTTATTCTTTGGTATCACCCAATGTTCTTACGATCTGGGAAGCTCAGTTTGGTGATTTTAACAACGGGGCTCAGATCATAATTGACCAATATATCAGCAGTGCAGAAGAAAAATGGAGGATCATGAACGATTTGGTCATGCTTTTACCTCATGGTTACGAAGGGCAGGGTCCAGAACACAGCAGCGGAAGGATGGAGCGTTTTCTCAACCTTTGTGCCGATAATAATATGCAGGTAGCTAATTGTACTACTCCTGCCAATTTTTTCCATTTGCTTCGCAGGCAGTTATATCGTGAAATTCGCAAACCTCTGATAGTGTTCACTCCTAAAAGTCTGTTACGTCATCCGGCTTGTGTTTCCCCGATTAATGATTTTATTACAGGTGGCTTTAAAGAAGTGATTGAAGATGATTCAGTTGAAGCAGCAGGTGTAAAAAGGGTTATTTTGTGTTCAGGGAAAATCTATTACGAATTGGTTGAAGAGCGTGAAAAAACTCAGCAATGGGACGTTGCCATTATCAGGGTTGAACAGTTGTATCCATTTCCTGAAAAGCAGCTTAACAGTATTTTATCAGGTTACCCTCTGGCAGAAACTTTTATCTGGGTTCAGGAAGAACCGGCAAATATGGGAGCGTGGACATTTATTTCAAAACGTTTGCCGAAATATGACCTTATGCTTGCTGCCCGTCCCGAGAGTGGAAGTCCGGCTACCGGGTCTATTAGCCTGCATAATCTCAGGCAACGAAAAGTTATTGAAAAAGCTTTTGGTGAGTGTAACTGCCACCGCAGCGGCATAATTTGTAAAATGATCTGTGCGCCTAAAGAATGGAGACCGGCTCTTACAAATGCCGACTAGGCTGTATTCCGGCATATTTAAAATTAAATACCAGTATTGAAATAAATCAGGCGGAATTTAACTTAATCACATAAAACAACAATTATCTATATGATTGAAATAAAAGTACCAAGTCCGGGTGAATCAATTTCGGAAGTACAACTGGCTTCATGGCTTGTCAGCGATGGTTCTTTTGTAGAAAAAGATACTGAAATAGCTGAAATAGACTCTGATAAGGCAACTCTTACGATCTCAGCACCTGAAAGCGGAGTTATCCGTGTTATGGTTGAAGTGGGTGAAACAATTAAGGTAGGAGCAGTAATCGCACAAATTGACACTTCGGGTGTGCCGGAAAAAACAGAAAAACCTGAGGAAAAACCAGCTTCTGCCAAGGCTGAACCAAAGGACTCTGCTAAAGAAAAAACAACAAAAGAACCGGAAAAAAAAGAAAAGTCCACAGAAGCAAAGGCTCCCGTAAAAGATCATAAACTGCCTGAAAATATTCAGATCAGTGTTTCTCCTCTTGCACGGAAACTGATGCATGAACGTAATCTTCAGCCTGAAGAGATTGCATCACATTTTCTGAACCTTCGTATTTCGAGAAGCGATGTAGAAGAGTATCTTGAATCGGCAAAACCAGCTTCTGTTGCTGTAAACCTTAAACCTGCACCATTCTCAAGAGAAGTGGAACGTAAGAAAATGAGCACACTCCGCCTGAAGCTGGCGCAGCGCCTGGTGGCTGTGAAGCAGGAAACGGCTATGCTTACAACCTTTAATGAGGTGAATATGAGCAAAGTAATGGCTTTACGAAAAGAATATAACGAGGCTTACAAAAACAAATACGGGGTTTCAATAGGCTTTGTATCTTTTTTCGCAAAGGCAATAGCCGAAGCAATTAAGTTTTTTCCTCAGGTTAACAGCATGATTGACGGCGACGAGATAATTACTCATAATTATGTGGACATCGGAATTGCTGTTAGCGCACCCAAAGGGCTGGTAGTACCTGTGATCCGTAATGCAGAAAGTATGACCATGGATCAGATAGAAAAGAAGATTAAGGAACTTGCAATTAAAGCCCGTGATAATAAAATCACACTGGAAGAAATGACAGGAGGCACTTTTACCATTACCAACGGAGGAGTATTTGGATCAATGCTTTCAACACCAATAATCAATCCGCCTCAGAGCGCTATTCTTGGAATGCATAATATTGTTGAACGTCCAGTTGCTGTTAATGGTAAAGTGGAGATACATCCTATGATGTATGTGGCGCTTTCATACGATCACAGAGTTATTGACGGGCGCGAGTCAGTAAGCTTCCTGGTAAAGGTAAAGGAAATGATTGAAGATCCGGTAAAAATATTGTTTGGCGGAAATGATCCCGAAAGGGTTTTACTGGGATTATAATTTAAATAATGTAACAATCCGGAAATTTGTTTTTTCCGGTACTGGTCAAAATATTATTGTATGGCCTTAATAAAATCAGTTAACGGTGTCAGCCCCGTTTTTGGTAAAAATTGCTTTATTGCCGATAATGCAACAGTAGTAGGCGATGTAATTATGGGCGACAACTGCAGTATTTGGTTCAATGCCGTAGTACGCGGCGATGTTCATTACATAAGGATTGGAAATACTGTAAATATTCAGGATGGAGCGATTATACACTGTACTTATCAGAAAGCGCCGGTTAATATTGGTAATAATGTTTCAATTGCACACAGGGCTATTATTCACGGTTGTACCATACACGACAATGTGCTTATTGGTATGGGAGCCATTATTATGGACCATGCGGTAATTGAGAGTAATTCAGTAATTGCTGCAGGTTCTGTGGTGCTTGAAAATACAGTTGTTAAAAGCGGAAGTGTTTATGCCGGAATTCCGGCTAAAAAGATCAAAGATATTGACACAGCTTTGCTTGAAGGGCAGGTACAACGTATTGCCAATAGCTATATAATGTATGCAGGCTGGTATAAAGAATAAAAGAACTGAATTAATTCCGGCTTGTAAATCTGTTTGAGTTTTTTATCTGTTCGAACCATTTCTGTTATTTGAAGACCATTGATCTTAAAATCAGGTATCTAATGGTCAATCCTAATCACCTATAATATTCTCAAAATATAACCATAGCGGATCTTCGGGAACCGGTGCTATAATATTAAGGTTAATCCCCGAAACGGGGTGAGTGAACAATAATTTACGGGCATGAAGATGTATGCTTGCATCATTGTTGGGTCGGGCGGCACCATATTTCAGATCTCCTTTTATCGGGCAGCCAATTACTGATAACTGGGAGCGTATCTGATGATGCCTTCCTGTTATGAGTTCAACTTCAAGGAGATGATAATGATCGCCTGAGGCTATGACTTTGTATGTAAGTTTTGCTGGTTGAGAGTTTTTTCGCGGTGAACTGAAAGCGTATGATTTATTCTTCTCTCTGTTTCTCGACATAAAATGCTCTAACTCTCCTTCTTTATCAGGCGGATGATTTTTTACCACTGCCCAATAGATCTTTTTTATTTCTCGGTCGTGAAGCATCTTGTTTAAACGTGCAAGTGCCTTTGATGTGCGTGCAAAAATCACTGCTCCGCTAACAGGCTGATCAAGGCGGTGAGGAAGCCCCAGAAAAACAGCCCCCGGTTTATTATATTTTACTTTGATATACTTTTTTGCTTTTTCCAGCAAAGGCTCGGTTTCGGTAATATCGCCCTGAACTATGTCGCCGGCACGCTTGTTCAGAATAAGAAGATGATTATCCTCATAAAGAACTGACCGGCTGATATATTCCAGATTATCGGGCATGATTGCCAACATTAACAAAAATTAATACTGTTCGTTGTCGTTTGGGAATTCCAGGTCTTTGATATCCTGAATATAAGTTCTTACGGCATTTTGAATTTCTTCACTCAGGTTGCTGTAACGACGGAGGAAACGCGGTGAGAATTCCTGTGTGATCCCAAGCATATCATGAATAACCAATACCTGACCATCAACTTCACGCCCTGCTCCAATTCCAATAACCGGGATTTTTAATTCTCCGGCAACCTGAGCACCCAGTTTTGCAGGTATTTTTTCCAGAACTACAGAGAAACAGCCTGCTTGTTCAATAAGATGAGCATCGCTGATTAGTTTGCTGGCTTCGCTTTCTTCAGTTGCTCTTACCACATAGGTCCCAAATTTATGAATTGACTGAGGTGTAAGACCCAAATGCCCCATAACAGGTATTCCTGCTGAAAGAATGCGATCAATAGATTCAAGGATTTCCTTGCCTCCTTCCAGTTTTACGGCATCAGCACCGGTTTCTTTCATAATGCGAATGGCAGATGAAAGAGCATTTTTTGAATCTCCCTGATAAGTACCAAAAGGCATATCAACAACTACAAAAGCTCTGGAAACAGCTCTTACCACCGAACTACCATGATAGATCATCTGATCGAGCGTGATGGGAAGGGTACTGTTAAAACCGGCCATCACGTTTGAAGCCGAATCACCTACCAGAATAACATCAATTCCGGCAGCTTCAACCAAACGTGCCATAGAATAATCGTATGCTGTGAGCATTGAGATCTTTTCTCCTCTGTTCTTCATTTCCTGAAGTACATGGGTAGTTACTTTGCGTGCAGTTACTTTTGTCATTTTATTTATCTTTAGGAAAATAATTCTTTGCTTGCGTTTTTGGGGATTGCAAAGATAAGTATTCGTTGTTCAAAAAATGAAACCATTAAGGATTGAATACCAGAAAGATTATTACTGAATTAACAGAAGCCCGACCAGATTGTAATTAAATACCGGAATTACCAGATTTTGAGAATACTTATCAGTATCTGCCAACTATTGATTTTACAGAGCCTACATAACTCCATCCAAAAAGATTGACATGAACCAGCAGCGGATATAAATTGCATATATCAATACGTTGCTGCCAACCCGGAGACATTGGGAAAGCCTGATTATATGCTACATAAAAACCGGAAGAAAAACCTCCAAAAAGTTTACTCATGGCTATATCCATTTCACGAAAACCATAATATACCGCAGGGTCTACCAGACATGCGCGGGAGTTGTCGTCACACAAAAAATTACCACTCCACAGATCACCATGAAGCAGTGATGGATTTTCAGTAGGGAAAATATCGGGGAGAGCTTTATACAAATTTTCAAAATGGGTGATTATTTTTTTATCTGCCAGTCCTTTATCATAAGCCGGTCTCAATTGCTTCTGAAGCCTTTCCTCAATAAAAAAATCAAACCAGTTTACGTGCTGCCGGTTCGATTGATGTAATGAACCAATATAATTGTTATGATCAAGCCCAAAGAGCTCATTTGAGTTCTGATGCAAATCAGCAAGCATAGTTCCGAAATCCTCCCAGAATTTATGCGTAACAGCTCCCTGTTCAATAAACTCAAGTAAAAGCCAGCTATATTTATCCGCTTCGCCATTGCTAATAACTTTGGGTATGCGTAAAGTCTTTGATCCTGCGAGTAGATTAAGCCCCAGGTGTTCAGTTTGGAACATGCCGGGAAAACGGTTCGCAAAATTATATTTCAGAAAAAATGCATCCTTTTGTGTTTGGATTTTGAAAGCCTGATTAATATCCCCACCCGATACAGGTGAAACCGAAATTATCTTTACTTGGTTTCCAATCTCAGATTTAAGTGTTTGCAGAACTTCTGAATGCAATATTTCAGGGATCATAATATCTTGTTATTCTTATTTGGTGTTTTTTAAAAGGTTTAAATTAAGGCTTTTTCAAATTTCACAAAAAAAATAAATAAAAACGGTTACTTAACCTCTTGAGAATTAATTCGATTGTAAGTAAAAGTGTTATTACAGCTAAAATAGTTAAAGTTAGAGTAGATTCTTTTAAAAATTCAAATAAATATGTAAATCCACTAAACAAATCGGATATGTATCCAGAATAATTTTGAATATATTGTCTGAAAGATTCAGGGTTGAATAATTCAAAATTGCCGATGAAAGGCGATAAAATAATAAAGATGGCTGCAATAAATGTTAAAATGCCAAAAACCTTTAATATGTTTTTCCATGCCCAAACCGGTTTTTTAACCTTTTCTGTTTCAATTTGCCTTATATCACTCATAACCCTGATAGTGAAATCAGGTCCTGGTTTTTCAGTTTGTGTGCTTTTTAAGACTTTTCCAAGAAAGTCATCTGTTAATTCTTTGCTTTCCATAATATATATTTTTTAATGCATGACGGGTATGCTGTTTTTAATCATCTGTTCATTTATCAATGAATATAATTTTTTTCTGATCCTGTGAAGTTTTACTTTGATATTTGCCTGACTCAGTCCGGTTATTTCCTCAATCTCCTCAATACTTAAATTGTCAGTATAAAACATATTCAGCAGCAAACAGTCTTGAGGATGAAGTAGTTGCATTGTTTTTTTGATCATACGGCTTTGTTCTTCAAAATCAAACTGGTTCATATTATTTTGTATTTCATTTTCTGAGTAGTTCTCAATTATTGGTTCATCAAGCGAAACCATGGCAATTTTCCTTTTACGTGTTGAAGAAATAGCCGTATTTGTAACAATACGATACAACCATGTTGAAAATTTTGATTCCTGCTTGAATTTACTCAAAGACTGATATGCTTTCAAAAAGGCATCCTGAGCTACTTCTTCAGCGTCTTCAGTGTTTTTGCAGACACGTAATGCAATCGAAAAAGCCATGTCTTTATAACGATTGACAAGCACTTCGAAAGCAGCAGTCTCTCCGTTGAGTACCCTTGCGATGATTATATTATCATCAGTTTGAACCATATCTATGTGTTTGACGTAAATAATCCCTTTGGGTTACATACAAACCTTACTAAGCCGGTGTAATTATTCAGGAGGGTTCAAATCTGTTTTATATTGGCAAAACAAAACAAATATCAGACACCTCATTTCTTAATTCTGTAAAAGTACTGATTTTAAGAATTATTGATTGGGTCCTGGATACTTTATAAACGTGAAAATACATTGTCTGATTAAAAATTTAGCATTGGCTGAGATCTCATTCGGGAATTATTTGAGCAGCCTGCTAACAGTTTTCCTTTTGAAAATCTGATATGTTTCGAATCCGTAAATCTTATGACGGAATACTATAAAGAGGTAAGTATGATATTGATCTGTTTCCTGTATCGTCATGGTAAATTATAGGAAATACCACTTCAAACATGCTCCGAAAAAACCAGATACATAATTAGTATTGAGCGGAAGTATTAAAAAAGTCCGGTTTGGGTTTTATTTTACTTTTATCTCAGCAGCCTGCAATACTTCGGAAGTATCCGGATCATATACAAAAGCAACCAGCGAACAGTTATTTTCATTCCAATCAGGATCAAGTGTGTACTGATATGGTCTTGAGAAGTTGGTTCCGGCAGGGTTCAGGTTTCCTATACAAATAATATCACCCCAGGCACCATTCAATGAACCCCTTAGAACGTGATTATGTACATAATCATCAATCTGTGGAGTAGGTCCAATATCAGGATTACTATTCTTTTGTGGAGATACAATATTGCTTTCGGTAATAAAAACCGAAAGCTGCATTTTTCGCTGCATTTCTTCCAGTAAAGTTATGCTTACAACGAAGCTGGTTTTTCTGCTAACTTCGTCATAATTATTACTGATCTTAATATCCAATAGAGGATCTTCTGAAATAATCTCACCAACTTTACCCGCTAATTCTTCAGATTTTATTTTATGATTGTTTTCAAGGAAACCGGTTCTGTTTACCATACTTTTAGGTAACCCTGATTCTTCCATTTTAAATTTTGTGTCAAGTGCGTTTCCAACTTCAGTGCGATAGTCGGCAGGAAAAGCTGTAGTTGGGCGTCCGTTATAATTAGCATGAATAGCTACAATTACAATTCTGTCGCCATAAGTATCTACAATATCATCAAGGGCTTTAGCTGCTCTTGGACAGTTCGGGCATTGATGTCCGGTAAATTCTTCGATCAGAATAGTTTTTTTAGCCTGTGTTTCGCCAGTTTCAATTAAATATGATTCTTCGACTTTATTGCATGACTGAAATCCAAATATAATTGACAATAGACCAATCAGAATGATTCGATATTTCATGATTTTCTGTTTGTTTACTTAAAATGAACTTGTAATTGTAATAGTTAAACCGCTACTTGCAGGTACATATCTGCACACTCCGCCTACACAAACTATGCCTTCGCGTTGTCTGCCCCATGCCAGTGCAATGCGTGAGGAATGATGAGTATAACCCATAGTAGCATTATAATAATGTCGTTTCTGGTCTGATTCAGGATTGCCGTAATTATAGCTGTCGCTGATACTGAAAGACCATTTCGGAGCAATGGTATATTCTACCAAAGCCATAGCCCAGTCGCCCTTATCCTGTTTGGTAAGCAAATGCTGGTATTCAAATCTTAATGTTTTTGTTGGTGTTAGTCTATACTGAATATCAGCAATACCTATATTGGCTTTGACATTGGGTTCTCCGGGATGACCTTCGATCACATCAATATTATATAATAAATTAAGATATTGCAAAGTGACTTTCAGGTCGCGGTTCATACGGCGGGAGATTTCAATATTAAGATCTCTGAAATATTTTTCGTCGCCCATATCAAACAGAGCAGCTTTGTATCCAAGTGTTCCTTTTTCACCTATCGGTGTATCGTTGTCAATGGATTTACGGTTCAATGAATTAACAATGGCATAGTTGGCAGTGATAAAAGTACCGTAATTGCCTCCTATTTTAGTTCTTCTCTTTATTGTGTAAATGATCTGACCCTGGAATGCCACTTCTCCGTTCGGCTGGGTGGCATATGGGTACATGGCTGACAGATTATAAGTGTGCTGTTTCGTTAATGGAGGCAGAAAATTGATATCGAGAGTTGTTGATTCAGTACGGCGTGATTTATAACTCATGTTATCAGTGTGCTTGGCAGATGCCATAAGACTCAGACCTGGTCTGAAATATGTTGCGCTAAGATATAAAGACTGTCCCGGTTTGTATATAAATCCGTTAATTGATGAGGGATCGTTCATCTTATATGCATACTCGCTGATAAAATTAAAATTTGAACTGCTCAAATTTAAACGACCAGAGTATGCGGGAACATTTTCAGGTAAATTGTAACGATAGCCTGGTTTGGGAATAATCAATTCATCCTGCTGATATTTACTTACCATTCCTGCACCGGCAAATACCCTTACTGAACTTTCCTTCATAGAATTGACCAGATCGTTGATTGAAAAATCGGCATCAATTCCACGTACAATTCCGGGAGAATGATCCCAGAAATAGCGCTGTTTTCCGTAAACACCCTTGAGTGCAATGCCTTCTGCAGGGTTGAACTTAACTCTTAAGCCGTCAAGAAAATTATCCACACCAAGATTCCAGTCTTCGTAAGCCCGTAAAATAAGCCCGTTTCCAAATTGTTCATAAAAACTACCGGCAGTAACTTCAAAATCACCGGTTTTATATGTCATGAACCTGTATGGCATACCTATGCCTGTAGGTTTTGTATCATATCCCTTTATGGGGTTCAGATAATATTCAAAACGCAAACCGGCAGTAAAATCACCTTTGGTAAAGAGCAAATTGGCAAAACTGTTCATCAGCATTTGTTCATTCACTTCAGGAGCTCCTATAAGTGTGTCGCTTCTGTACAACTGACCGTCGAACTGAAAATTGCCGCTTACTCTTGATGGACCGGCAAATCCCTGTGCAAAAGATTGTATGGGATTAATAAAAATCAGTGAGATTGCAAATAATAGAATTATTTTTTGCTGCTTTTTTGTCATAATAAAAAAGTAGTGGATTGAATAATCTAAGTGATTTGGAAATTGATTGTTTGCTTAATGATCGGAAATATCTTCGCCGGCATTAAGTTTTCTCACAAGATTAATAAGTTGCTGTTGACTGCCTTCCGAAAAAGAAGTGTGCTGCCAAACTATTTCACCCTTGCCATTAATAATAAAATTGTGAGGTATCTGGTTTACATTCATTGCTCTTTTAAAATCACCGTTAGGATCCAGCAGAACATCATATTCCCAGTTTTTACCCTGAACAGTGGGCAACACTTTAGATGTACTCCGTGAATCATCAATCGAAACAGCTATGAGCTTAACTCCTGTTTCTTCAACCCAATCTTCATAAACCTCTGCAATTGCCGAAAGTTCACGCATACAGGGTGTACACCATAATGCCCAGAAGCTCAGGATGATAGGTTTTTCGTCGTTTTCTATGTTTGCAGTGTTAAAATCACGACCATCAATTGTTTTTACAACTGCTGATGGAATTTTATGAAAAGTTTTCTCTCCGGATTGAGCCATGCTAACGTATCCGGCAATTAGAACAGTTAAAAGCAGAATGATCTTTCTCATGTCAGGTAGAATTTAATTGATGATTTCATAATGCGGTGCAAAAGTAATATAAACTTTGTTTACTCAATGTGTTTTCCGTGAACCGCTGCCGGAAAAATACTTTTTTATCATGACAAAGGTTTTCAGCATACAATTACCGTGCAATTTCCGTATTCAGCAATAAAAGTTTTTTGAAAATCTTTTTCCGAACTCAATTTCATATAATTGCGGAACAATTATTGATACCTTTGTTACTTTGGTTCATTAACGAATAAGTTTTTAATCATGAGAATATTATTTTTTCGTAACATACCGGTTTTGTTGCTTGCTTATGTATTGTTCAGTTGCAATCCGGTTATTTCAACTCCTCAATCAACAATGAATGAAAATAAGACCCAAAGATTATGGCAGCAGGTTGATTCACTGCAAAAAGCCGGAATGCCAAAGGCAGCAATGGATATTGTAAATCAGATTCAAAGGCAGATAATACCTGAAAATAACCATCCTGAATTTATCAGGACTATTTTGTATCAGATAAGGTTGAGCGCCGATTTTGAAGAAGATCATTTTGAAAAAAGCATTGTAATGGTGGACAAGTATTTAGCAAATGCCGCCCAGCCATCGCTTTCAATACTGAACTCAATACAGGCAGAGCTTTATTATCGCTATTTTTCGGTAAATCGGCATTTGATCCTTAGCCGTACTGTTATTGAAGGAGAACCGGGCGATGATATAAAAACCTGGGATGTGAGAAGCATTCTGCAAAAGGCTGTTTTTCACTATGAACAGTCGCTCAGTGCTCCTGAAGAATTAAAAAAGCTCCATGCCTCCGGTTTTTCAGAAATTCTGGAAGAAAAAGAAGGTTCAAAAGTTTATCGCCCTACACTGTACGATATTCTTGCACAACGTGCTCTTGATTTTTTTACGAACCCTCAGGCTACTCTTATTCAGGTAAATGACCCTATTGAATTAAATAATGAATCTTTATTTGAGTCTGCTGAAAAGTTTATAAATACTGCTACAGCAAAGCCCGGTGAGCTATCGTTTAATTATCATGCCCTTATGTTATTCAAAAAGCTCATTGGCTTCCATATCAATGATAAAACCCCTCTTGCGCTGATTGATGTGGACCTTAAACGACTTGCATGGGTAAAGGAAAATATCACACTTGAGAAAAAGGATGAATTATACATGCGGGCGCTTGAGCAGCTTGAAAAGCAATATTACGATTCACAGGCTTTCCCTGAAATTGCTTATGCAATAGCCACTGAGCTGATAAGGGAAGGAAATACCTATAACCCGTTTGACAATCCTGAGCCATGCCTGAAGTTGAAAGAAGCAAAAATTAAACTTGAAACCGCTATTAGACGCTTTCCCGATCTGCCCTCCACTCAGAATTGCATAAACCTGAACAAGCAAATTTCCGAGCCGGTTCTGAATATACAATTGGAATATGTGAACCTGCCCGGTAAGCCATTCAAGGCATTGGTTTCACACCGAAATGTAAAGGAATTGTATTTGCGTATAATTGGAATAGCCCCCGAAACTGATCGGGAACTAAGACAAAAATATCATAACACAAAAGAACTTATTGATCAGTATCTGAAAATAGAACCCTATTTTTCGTGGAAGCATGAACTTCCTGACGATGACGATATGCAGATGCACAATACTGAAATTCCGGTTCAGGCTTTGCCTTTAGGCTATTATATTGTGATTGGGGGTTTTGATGAGAGTTACAATAATGCAGATTATGAATTGTCATTTGAATCTTTCTGGATTTCATCTTTAAGCTTTGTGAGCCGCACAGAAACAGATGGAAGTGTAAGATTTCTGGTTCTGGACAGAGATAATGGAAAACCTTTGAAAAATGTTACGGCAACATTGTGGCAGGAAAGGTATAATCAGTCTTTACGCAGATATGATATTGTAAAAGGACCTAAATATACAACAGATACTGACGGGGAATTTACTATTGAAGCTGATGACTCTTCAGGACGGACAAACAGAATGGCTGTTGAGCTCACACTTAAAAATGACCGTATCATGTCCGACCATTATTTTTATGTTCAGCCCTACATTGAACAGAAATATACACATACACAGACTCATTTTTTTACTGACAGGGCTTTGTATCGTCCGGGACAAACCATTTATTTCAAAGGTATAATGATAGATACAGATGGCAAAGACCACAGGCTTAAAACAAATTTTAAAACGAATGTTGTTCTGTATGATGCCAATTATCAAAAAATATCGGAACTGACTGTTACAACCAATGATTACGGAAGCTTTGCAGGCAGCTTTGTTATACCGTCAGGATTGCTCACAGGCAGTTTTCAATTAAGCAATCAGTATGGAAATAAGAGTTTTTCAGTTGAAGAGTATAAGCTTCCGCGTTTCAAGGTGGATTTTGACACTATAAAAAGCAATTATAAATTAGGTGAATCTGTTACTGTTCAGGGACAGGCACTTGCTTTTGCCGGAAATCCAATAAATAATGCTGAAGTAAAATTCAGGGTTACAAGACAGATAAGGTTCCCCTATCCGTTTTATCGCACAGGAATTTATTATCCGTCATCGCCTCCGGCAGAGATCATGAACGGAACAGCAAAAACTGATGCTAATGGGAATTTTACTGTAACTTTTAACGCTATCCCCGATCCTGGTCTTTCAAAAGAAAGGAATCCGGTATTCATTTTCAATGTAATGGCTGATGTTACCGATATTAATGGCGAAACACAAAACGGCAGCACAAGTATTGGTATTGGGTATGTTGCTTTGCTGCTCAGTGCTGAAATCCCTGATATGCTGAATCAGGAAGCTTTTAAGGGTTTCAGGATAGATGCAAAAAATATGAATGGCATAGATCAGGAAGTTACAGGAGAAATATCAATACAGAAACTCATACAGCCGAAAAAACTGTTTCGCGAAAGATCATTTACCCGCCCTGACCGCTTTATACTGGATAAAGCCACACATGATAAAATGTTTCCCTTTGATGTGTATGATAATGAAGATGATCCCTCATCGTGGAAGGTGGAAAAACAAATGTTT
Organism: uncultured Bacteroidales bacterium; assembly: GCA_964550455.1. Taxonomy (GTDB): domain Bacteria; phylum Bacteroidota; class Bacteroidia; order Bacteroidales; family JAAYJT01; genus JAAYJT01. The sequence goes on from CAZJZG010000002.1 coordinate 84,970, forward strand.
GCCGGTAAATTCAATACCGGTTCTGCTGACAGGATAATTCCGGATGGGTTCCAAACCTGGACTCCCGGGACTTATTTAATAGAGCTTAAAAGTAAAGATGCTTTCGGTGAACCTGTGGAATTCAGGAAATATTTCACTGTATATTCTGAAATTAACAAAACAGTACCTGTATCAAAGCCTTGGTGGTCGGAATTGCTTACTACTGATCCTGAACCCGGGCAAAATGCCAGAATACTTGTAGGTTCGAAAATACAACTTAAAGTGCTGTATGAAATAGAAATAAATGGCAGTGTTGTTGAAAGCCGGCGATTGAACATAAACAACAGCACTATGCTCATTACCATACCCGTTACTGAAAGGAATGTGGGAGGTTTCAGGGTATTGTTCACTGCTGTGGCTCAGAACCGTGCTTTTACCGAAGCTCTTTCAGTTAATGTTCCTGATAAGAGCAAGCAATTGAATATTAAACTTGAAACAAATCGCAACCGTCTTGAACCCGGAGGAAAGGAAGAATGGAAGGTGTTTATTGGTAATTATAAAGGCGAGCCGGAAAAAGCTGAACTGCTGGCAGGAATGTATGATGCTTCGCTGGATGTGTTAATGCCTCATAACTGGGCTTTAACAATGTACGACCGTTACCGCCGTCAGTTAAACTGGAATGCGGGTGCAGCTTTTAGACAAATATCCTTGCATGCAGGTGTATATACCTCATTTCCAGATTACTTTCATCGCGAGTACGATAAACTTAACTGGTTTGGATTTGATATGTATGCGCCTGTGTTTTTCGATTTTCGTTCAGGAGGCAGATATTTAACAAAAAGCAAAAGTCTTACACCTGACAGTCAGGCTCTTATGGAAGAATCGTATGCAGTAGCTGATGATGCCGTTTCGGGGGGTGATTCTTACGATGAACAACCTGAACACACCCGGGCTGAAATGCCTTCATTAATGATAAGGCGGGATTTGAGAGAAACAGCTTTCTTTTATCCGCAATTATTAAGTGATAAAGATGGCGTCGTTACTTTGAATTTCACTGTGCCTGAATCACTTACACGCTGGAGATTAATGGGTTTGGCTCATACCAAGGATTTGAGGACAAGTATGCTTGACGAGTTTTTTGAATCGGGACGTGAACTCATGGTAATACCCAACCCACCGCGATTTTTACGTCAGGGCGACGAGATGCAGTTCAGGGCAAAAGTGGTGAATATTACTGATAAGGAATTGGTTGCCGATGTCTCGCTTAATTTCTTCGATGCGCTGACCATGGCATCAGTTAATGAAAGCTACATTCTGGTCCCGGAACAAAAGAAAATTGTTATCCCTCCGCATGATTCCCGCGATATTTTCTGGGATATTAAAGTGCCGGACAAGGGTCCCTATGCAATAATATACAGGGTAGCGGCAATTGCAGGTTCTCACAGCGATGGTGAAGAAAACATGTTGCCTGTTCTGACCAACCGCCAGTTGATCACTGAAAGTATGCCCATGTTTGCGGGTTCGAATGAGAATAAAACTTTTGTTCTTGATAAGCTGCTGAAGTCGGGTAAAAGCGGTTCCACTGTCGTGAACCATCAGTTGACGCTGGAGTTTACTTCAAATCCTGTATGGTATGTGGTTCAGGCTTTGCCGTATTTGTCAGAACCAAATTCAAAGAGTGCTGAAGCTATATTTCAGCAGTATTATACCAATCAGCTTGCTTTGCATATAATAAACCGACATCCTGAAATTGAAAGGGTGTTCAGGATATGGCAAAAAACTGATCCGAATGCATTGCTTTCAAATCTTGAAAAAAATCAGGATCTTAAAACTGCAGTTATAGAAGAAACTCCATGGCTTTCTGATGCTTTGGGTGAATCAGAACAAAAAAGACAGATTGCTTTGCTGTTCGACAGGGATAATATTGCTTCAATGCTGAAAAAAAGCTTCAGGGAGTTGCTTGACATGCAACTTGAAAATGGAGGATGGTCATGGTTTCCGGGTATGCCTGACAGCCGTCATGTAACTCAGCAGCTTGTTGCAGGGTTTGGAAGATTGCAGGCACTGGGAATTGAGAAAATCATGGATGAAAAAGATCTGTATAAAAGAATGCAACAGGCAGTTTTGTACATAGATGAGAAAATGACCGAAGAGTTTAATAAGCTGAAAAAGCCTGTTGATCCTAAAACCAATCATCTCCATCCCGGAGTTATACATTATTTGTGGGCAAGAAGTTATTGGACAGCACAGTTTCCGCTGGATGGAAAACATCAGGAAAGTTTTGCGTTCTGGAAAGATCAGGCTGAAAGATACTGGACAGGACAGCAGCTTTATTTTCAGGGTATGATAGCAATTGCATTGCATAATCTGAGTTCTGATGCTGTTGCTAATCAGATAATTACCTCGGTTGCCGACAGAGCACTTATTAGCGAGGAAATGGGTATGTACTGGCGCGATCTTCGTCAGGGATTGTACTGGTATGAAGCCCCTGTTGAAACACAGGCTTTGCTGATCGAAGCTTTTGCTGATATAGGCAAAGACATGCAAAAAGTTGAAAAAATGCAGCAGTGGCTCATAAAGCAGAAACAAACACATGCCTGGAAATCAAGCCGGGCTACCGCTGAAGCTGTTTATGCCATCCTGATGCGCGGAACTCAATCTTTTGGTGTCAATAAGGATTTCAGTGTTCAGATAGGCAACCTTAAAATTAATCCGGCTACTTATCCTGCTGTTAAAGAAGAAGCCGGAAGCGGATATTTCAGGATATCATTTAATGGTGATGAGATAAAACCGGAAATGGCAGAAGTGATTGTGAATAATCCAGGTAACACAATTGTATGGGGTGGTTTGTACTGGCAGTATTTTGAGCAGCTCGACCGAATTACTGCACATGAAACTCCGTTGAAACTGAAAAGGAGTATTATGCGAGAGGTTTTAACGCCTGCGGGACCTGTGCTTGAAACCATTACAGATAATAAAATGTTGAAAATCGGGGATAAAATGGTTATGCGTATTGAATTAAAAGTTGACCGCGATCTGGAATATGTTCACATGAAAGACCTCAGAGCTCCGGCTTTTGAACCTGTTGAGCAGATTTCGGGATACAGATATAGAGGTGGATTGGGTTATTATGAGAATCCGCGCGATCTGGCTACTCATTTTTTCTTTCAATATTTGCCAAAAGGAACATGGGTTTTTGAATATCCGGTAATAGTTTCTCAAATCGGAGATTTTTCAACCGGAATTACCAGTATTCAGTGTCTGTATGCTCCTGAGTTTTCAGCCCATAGCGAAGGCATCAGAGTAGAGATAAAATAAGTTTACTATCCGTTGTTACGGCAACCCGGCTAAATTCCTAAAACCTGGAAATAAATACAAGTTTTAGGAATTTGCTTATCTTTGTTGCAGAAATTAAGTTACACATATGCGACAAATTAAACGTAAAAGAGAACTTAACAAGCTATCTGTTCTAAAAGATAAAAACCTGATAAAGGTTATAACGGGAGTTCGTCGTGCAGGAAAATCTACTTTGCTGTTGCAGTTTCAGGAATTGTTACGAGCAGAAGATCCAAATGTTCCGATTGTATCCATTAATTTTGATTTGCCTGAATTTCGATTTCTTGCCGAAAAAGACTGGCATAATGTTTATGATTATATAAAAAGTTTGTTGCGGGATAATATTACTAATTACATCTTCATTGATGAAATTCAGAATATATCAGAATTTGAGAAACTTCTTGAAGGATTGTTTGTTACGCCGAATATTGATTTATATGTTACTGGTTCTAATGCCTATCTTCTGTCAAGTGAATTAGCTACTTTACTAACGGGAAGGGCATTTGAGATAAACATGTTGCCTTTTTCCTTTGCAGAATATTTGGAGTTTACAGATGAACTTTCAAATCCTGACCGGGCTTTTGCTGAATATATGCGCATAGGTGGGTTTCCTGAAGCTGTCGGACTAGCCGGATTAGGAGAAAATTTCACCTATGTATATCTAAAAACCTTATTTCAAAACATTTACGAAAATGATATAAAAGAGCGATACACTATCTATTACGATACTTCATATACCGAAGTAGTTGATTTCTTGATTGATAGTGTTGGCTCACGCGTTTCTTCGGGAAATATTGCAAGAGTTTTAACCGATAATGGGAGAAAGATTGATAATAAAACAGTTACAAGATATATTGATACACTTGTAGAGGCTTTTCTTTTTTATAAGGTGAACCGATATGATATAAAAGGAAAACAATATCTGGCTACACAGGAAAAGTATTATCTGGTAGATCCTGGTTTGCGTTATGCTTTATTAGGTAAGGAATTTGCTGCAGATACCGGACATTTGCTCGAGAACATCGTTTTTCTTGAGTTGCTGAGAAGGGATTATCAGGTTTGGATAGGAAAAACAGATAATCTGGAGGTGGATTTTGTGGTTAGGGATAAAAATGGATTTACAAAATATATACAGGTGGCATATACAGTAAAAGAGAAAAAGACCCTTGAGCGGGAACTTGCTCCTTTTCAAAGGATACCCGATTTTAATGAACGGATATTAATCACCATGGATTATGAAACAGGCAGTCATAGTGGAGTTAAACAGTTAAACGCTATTGACTGGCTTTTAAATAGGACGGAATAGTTTAGAAGGAACAACTGTCTGATAGAAGGGTTAAATACAAATAGTATTATTTACGAAAGTTGTATATTTGTTTCGTTATACAAAGGCTGGATCAACGCAGTTGACATTCGCTTAATACCAATGGGAATAAATTATTGATGTACCTGCTGATTTAGCTGAATTGATAATCATTGATACAAAAATTACAAAGTCTTGTTGCAGGCAGGGTAAACAGAGCTTGCGAAAGTTAAGTAACATTAGTATTACGTCAGAAGCACCGGCGTTTCTGTTTCTGAATTTTTTCCTATTTTTGAATGCCGGTAGTAGCCACTGGATTTTTAATTGAAATCCGGTGTTAACTACGGAGAATAAAGCTTTGTGTGCGGTGTGAAAAAATTATATAGCAGTAATACGATTGTTTTAAAAAAAATGGATATGTAATTGTACAAAGGCAGCAGCCTGATAATAAAGGGAAGTTGCTAAGAATGGCTGACTGATTTATGCTGGTTTAAAAATCAATCATTTAATTGCCCTAAAACTGAAGAATTAAAAAACATATTAAAAATAAGATTATGCAAAGAGAAATTGATGAAATTCAAAATTATGCTAAAGAACTAAAGAAAGTTGAACAAAGTGATCAATATCTTTTTGATGTTCTGAAGTCAATGCCAATAACTGAAATTGACCAGTTAATTAATGATTTCAATTTTGTTGTCACAGATTTTTCTGAAACTAAATTTCAGCCGGTAAACCTTTTAAGATTTGATATACTTAACTTATTAAAAGAAAGTGTTCCGGTTAATTCAGAAGTTGTTAAAGATATTAAAAACAAGATAGAATCAAAAGACGAACAATATTTTGCTAAATACGGTGAGCGTTTGTTAAATGGGTTGAGAAATTTTGAACTAAAAACAAAATCTCCCTTTACAAACTGGCAAAGGAATATCTCTGTTTTCTATCCATTTATCTATACAAAATCCGCAGGCAGGGAAATAAAAGTAAATTTACAGAAGCTTGCCGGTGAACTTTTGGAGGTTCTGAAGCTTGAAAATTATAAGATTCATTTTGTTGATTTTAACGGACCTCAGAATTTTGGAGCTGATTATTGTTGGATAGCATTGTTTCCAAATAATAAAGGTTCGCACAGAAAAGCATATCAGTTATTTATACAAATAGAAGCTGACATAATTAAAGCCGGAATTCTGGCCGGATATGATATAAATGACAATGCATCAAATACTTTAGAAGATTTTAATAACATAGAAGAAGCAATAGAAAAACTCAAAGCTTCTAAAGAGACAGTAGAAAATAAAAACAATGCATTAATAAATTATTGGAAATTCGCTCCGGGAGAAAATGGAGTTTTTTGGGATGAATTTTATGAAGAAAATATAATTGCTATTGGTTGGGATAATTTAGCCGACTTAAGAAATTATACAACAGAAGCACTTTCAGAAGAATTGGGCGTTGCTAATATTAGTGCTTCTAACCAAATTTTCGATATTGAAAATTTCCGGGATGCAAATATCGGTGATGTTATCGTTGCAAACAAAGGAATGCGCAAAGCTCTTGGAATAGGTGTTATCACTGGTGAATATGAATTTAAACCTGAAAGGAAGAAATATAAACATATCAGAAAAGTGAAATGGCTGATAAATCATTTAGTAGAATTTGAAAAAAGGATTTTCAGACCAGATACATTTTCACCGACTCTGAAATGGGAGAATATAAAAGAAAAATATATAGAAAGTAATCCAGCATTTGAACGAATACTGAATGATTTAGAAATAGATAAAGAAGTATTGCCCCCTCCAAAAGCATCAGCCGGAGTCTTTGAATCCCAAAATTTTTGGTGGTTAAATGCTAATCCAAAAATATGGAGTATAGATAAAGGCGAACTGGGAGATATTCAATCATACACTTCATACAATGATAAAGGAAATAAAAGAAGAATTTATAAATATTTTGAACAAGTAAAGCCGGGCGATCTGGTAATTGGTTATGAAAGTACACCTGTAAAACAGATAAAAGCTATTTTTGAAATTACAGAAGGTTTGCATATTGATGAAAATGAGGGAGAAATAATAAATTTTGAATTTAAAGAAATCATAAAAGATTCTGTTTCATGGGATGAATTAAAAGAAACTAAAGGGCTTGAAAATTGCGAAGTGTTCAAAAATAATCAGGGCAGCTTGTTTAGCCTGACCCCTGATGAGTTTGATATAATACGTGATTTAATTGATGATAAAATTATTATTTCTGAAAAAGAAATTGAAAAAATAAAAATAGAGCATTATTCACTGTTTGATGATCCTGATAAACCATTTTTGGAAGAAGAGGAGATAAATGATATTATTCATTCGCTCGAAATTAAGAAAAACATTGTTCTTCAGGGACCTCCAGGAGTGGGAAAAACATTTATAGCTAAAAAAATTGCTTATGAGATGATGAAGAATACTGATGACACAAAAATCAAAATGATTCAGTTTCATCAGTCTTATGCATATGAGGACTTTATTCAGGGTATCCGCCCTTCAGAAAACAACTTTAAGGTAAAAGAAGGGATATTCTATAATTTCTGTAAAAAAGCACATTCAGAACCGGATAAGAAGTTTTTCTTTATAATTGATGAAATAAACAGGGGCAACCTTAGCAAAATATTTGGTGAGTTAATGATGCTCATTGAATCTGACAAAAGAGGCAAATATAGTTTGCCATTAACCTATTCCGAAAAAGATGATACTTTATTTTCGGTTCCTGAAAATCTTTATTTAATCGGAACCATGAATACTGCCGACCGTTCCTTAGCTATTGTTGATTATGCTTTGCGCAGAAGGTTCAGGTTTATAACTTTAGAACCCAAATTCAATAATAAATTTAAAGACTTTCTTGGCTCCAAAGGGTTTTCAAAAGATTTTGTACATAAAATAGCCGTAAAGCTGAATACACTGAATGACAGAATAAAAAATGATAAAAATCTGGGTTCAGGCTTTTTGATAGGTCATAGTTTCTTTTGTACTTCAAGTCTGGAAAATGAAAGAAACTGGTTTGAGAATATTGTTAAGTTTGAAATAAAACCCTTGTTGGAGGAATATTGGTTTGATGATAGCGAAAAGGTTGAGGAAGAGGTAAGTAAATTATTATCATAGTTATGCAAATTCCAATTCAAAATATTTATTACTTATTGTGCTATGCCTGGAACAAACTAGAAGAAAAGGATATTGTTAATGTAAATGATATTGATACTACTGAACTGATTGACTTATTTGCAAAAATCCTTTCCAATAGCTGCTCCCGTTTATTAAAACAAGGGCTTTACAGGCATTACACTGAAGATGAATATGTAATAATAGGGATTAAAGGGAAATTAAATTTCTCAGAAACAATAAAACAGAATATTCTTCCTTTAAACAAAACGATCTGTATCTACGATGAATTTGATTACGACATTCTGCATAACCGGATTTTAAAAACAACAATAGGTAAATTACTGAGAACAAAAAATTTGAATTCTTCATTAAAAGAGGAATTACAAAGGATTTATCTGAAATTTCCTCCTGTTTCCGAGATAGTTATCAGAAATGCAATTTTTAATCAAATAAGGATACATAGAAACAATTACCATTACGATTTTATTTTAAAAGTATGCCGGATTATTAATGATAACCTGTTTATTGACGAGGTGAAAGGCAGATATAAGTTCAGGGATTTTATCCGTGAAGAAAAGGCAATGGCAAGATTGTTTGAAGCTTTTGTGAAAAATTTTTATAAGATAGAAACCGATTTCTCAGTATCGAGCGATACAATAACATGGCAGTTTGAATCCGATCGTACAGAAGACTTAGAAATGCTTCCTACAATGTTGACAGATATAACATTGAAGAAAGGAAATAAAAAAATAATAATAGATACAAAATATTACAAGGAAGCATTTCAGACAAGGTTTGACAGACAAAAAATAAATTCTGGCAATTTATATCAGCTTTTCTCATATTTAAAAAACCAGGAAACCGATTCTGAACTCACGCTAAACTCTGAAGGAGTTTTGTTATATCCTTCAGTCAAGAGTGATTTTACATATTCTTTTAAATACAAGAACCATAGGATAAGGATCATATCAATAAATTTAAATCAGGACTGGCAAAATATACATGATCAGTTACTTGAAATTGTTGCATAAACTCAAAACGGGGATATATAATACTGATTGTAGTGAGGCATATATCAAAAAACAAAAGTTCAATTATCAGCACAATCATTAACCACCTTATACTATATTGTAAAGACACAGAATTACTCCTTGTGTAAATCTTCCGGCAATATTTTATCCTGCAATTCAGTGCCTGGTCTAATCAGTCGTTACCGCATTTCGCAAACATTGAAAACCGGTTTAGAAGCCAATTGTTGAAAAAATTTTCTTAATTATGTGATTTTTAAGTACTTTTTGCGAATAATATAGAAACGATTAAGAAAATCCGGTGAATAAAGACAACTTTATTTCTGTAGTCAAAGACAATCAAAATCTGATCTTTAAAATTTGTAATTCGTATTGTTCAAATTATGAGGATAGAAAGGATTTGCAGCAGGATATTTTAATTCAGTTGTGGAACTCATTTTCAAAATTCGACGGACGGGTTAAGATCTCAACCTGGATTTACCGTATTGCTTTGAATACAGCTATTTCATTTTATCGGAAAGATCGAAAACGCAAAGAGAAAACTGTCGGCATTGATGCATCGGTAATTTCTCTGCCTGATTACGAACCAGGTTTTGAGCAGGACGAAAGGATATCGTTGTTGTATAAGTATCTGGAGCGTTTGAATGAAATGGACAAAGCTCTTATTTTATTGGTTCTGGAAGATAAAAGCTACAGGGATATGGCAGAAATACTCGGTATCTCTGAAACAAATGTGGCTACAAAGATCAGCCGTATAAAGAAAAGGATCAAAGAAGAATTTAAACATTAAAATCTGATATCATGGAAATTAACGAATTAAAAGATGCATGGGCACAATATGACAAAAAGTTAAGCAAAGTACTGAAGCTTAACGAAGAACTTCTGAGGTCAGTAAACCTTGAAAAAAGCACCTTTGCCCTGAAAAAACCTATGATCCTTGAACTGTTGAATATGGTTATACAGTTTTGTGTAATTAATATAATTATAGCTTTGCTGATACAGCTATCAGGCGAAACTCAATATTTTATTACCGGACTGATTGGTTCTTTGATGTGTGCTGTAAGTTTTGTTTTTTCTGCTGTTAAAGCATCGCGTTTTTATGATCTTCTGTATTATGATTTGAGTGTGATGCATTTTCAGAAGAAAATGACGAACCTGAGGATACTTATCCTGCGTCTCAGAAAAATAGAATATCTTATAGCCGTAATAATAGGGATAACGCTTCTTCCACTAATAGTTAAAGCCAAAGCCGGTATTGACCTTTTTGGGGACCTCACGGTTTTCATACCTGCTGTTTTCGGTGTTGTCGGGCTGGGTTTAATCTTTGGTGTAATTCTTAACCTTAAAGTTTATGATAAGAGCATTAAAGATGCAGAATCGTTTCTGAATATGATTGAAAAATTCGGGAATGAAGAATGAAAGGCATTTGCTGGCATAACCCTCATGCTCATTTAACCGTTACTTTTATTTGGCTCTTTTCCCGCGAAATTAATACTCCTTGCCATTGGCTTATTTAATAGCTGTTGTCACTGGGTTCACCATTTCTTACCCGGTTATTTTTATTTCTGCCTCATTAAAAACCACTTTGGTATGACAGAAAATATTTAGGTTTGCAGTATAAAACCAATACTTTATTTTATGATAGCCAAAAATTTGCTTTCAACTACGATTGCTCCGCTTATGCCTGACGAAACCTTTATTAAGGCACTCAGTCTGATGGATGAATACAAGATATCCCATCTTCCGGTGGTCAACGGTACGGAGTATATTGGTTTGCTTGCCGAAGAAAATATTTATATCGAGAACCGTTTTGAGGATACCATAGGGCAACATATGCAATCGCTTGTAAAACATTATGTTGACGAGTACTGTCATATTTTTGATGTGCTTAATATGTTCTCTGAAGAAATGCTGTCGCTTCTGCCTGTTCTTGACAAACATCATCGTTATCTTGGTGTCATCACTCTCGACACTCTCATGCAACATTTCCCGGTGATAACCTCAATAAATAATCCGGGGGCTATAATAGTACTGGAACGCAGTCAGAACGATTATTCGCTTTCTGAAATAGCTCAGATAATTGAATCGAACGATGCCAAGATCCTGAGTATGTTCATAACTTCAATACCTGACAGTACCATGCTTGAAATATCAATAAAGATAAATCGTATGGAGATAGGGCCTGTGCTGCAAACCTTCGACCGTTATAATTATTTCATCAAAGCCACTTACGGCGAATCTTCATACTACGATGACCTGAAAGACCGTTACGATAGCCTTATGACTTATCTTGACATCTGACACCTGTAAAAAAGGAATGACATTATTGATACTGCAAACTTACTGTTTTCGTAAAATACGACTTGTTTTCACCCTGTTTTACCTGTTGCTGTTTAGCTTTTCCGGCGTATTGGGTCAGGAATTGCCTGCTACAGGGTTTTCAGAAAGTAATGATGCAGATCAGAAAATCATTGTTGGTCGGATAAGGTTCGAAAAAAATAAAACTACCCGCTCCGGTATTATTTACCGTGAATTACTTTTCAACCCGGGTGATACATTAAATGCTGATGTATGGGAAAGATTGCTGGAACAAAGCAGATTAAACCTGCTGAATACCTCGCTGTTCAATTTTGTTGATATTGAAACCAGCAGAACTGAGGGAGAGATGCCGGTTGTGGATGTTGTTTTTAGTTTTGTCGAACGCTGGTATCTGTGGCCCGTACCTGTGGTAGAGCTTGCCGACCGGAATTTCAATGAATGGTGGAGAACAAGGGACTTTTCAAGGATAAATTATGGCCTGGTCCTTAACCATAAGAATTTCAGGGGTAGAAAAGAGTTATTGCAGGCTGTTATGATAGGAGGTTATAATCAATCGCTGGGTATTGCCTATTCCAAACCCAATATTAACCGTACCCAGACCATAGGGCTGGGATTCGGGGCAACGTACAGCCGTCGCCATGAAGTAGCCTATGCCACAAAAAATGATGAACTGGCTTATTACGACGATCCCTGTAGATTTTCATTCAAAGGGTTTGACATAAATACCTCACTGCTATACCGCCCTTTGATACACCATAGGCATATACTTACACTGCAGTACAGTCAGTATATCTTCAGCGATACTATTTATAAACTCAACCCCCATTATTTTATCAGCAGTAACAGCAAACCCAATTTCTTGAGTTTAATTTATGAGTTCAGAAGCGATTACCGTAATTTGAAATACTATCCTACCGCCGGGTATTATTTTGATTTGAAGATCTCAAAACAGGGGTTTGGATTTTTTCAGAACAGCAAACTAAATGTTTTTGACATTGCATCAGCATTTAAAAAATATTTCACCCTCAGCGACCGCTGGTATCTGCTTACGGGAGTTTCAGTTAAATTATCGCTCGCTGATCGTCAGCCCTATTTTATGAGTAGTTCGTTAGGCTATAAATACGATTTCATACGTGGTTATGAATATAATGTTGTTGATGGCAGGCATACGGCGCTTACAAAGCTGAATCTGAAATACTGTATTCTTGAACCCACCATCATACATTTGCCATTCATCCCGACTGAAAAATTCAGTAAACTGCATCTGTCTTTATATCTGGGTATGCATTCCGATATGGGTTATGTTTACGAACCCAACAACAATAATGGGTTCAACAATAAATTACCCAACAGTTTTTTATGGGGCAATGGCTTTGGGCTGGATGTGGTAACCTATTATGATCAGGTAATGCGTATCGAATATTCAATCAACCGTAAGGGCGAACATGGGGTATTTCTTCATTTTCTGGCTCCGATATGATTCTTTAATGGAAATATTATGACCCGTGCTAATGGGTTTTACTGTAAAAAAGCTGAAATATTTTAACTCACAGTCGTTAAATTTTTAAACTTTTGCACATTTTTAGTAATCTTGCATTTTCAAACCCCTTCACAAACCTGTTGTATGAGAATAGCATTATATGGTAAAACCCCCAATCGCGATGAGATCATATATTTACAACCATTATTTGACAAGTTCAGGCAATATGGTATAAAATATCTGATGTATCAGCCTTTTTTTGAATTACTCCGTCAGTCGGTTGATGTTGGGGATGTATCGGGCTTGTTTAGCAACAAGGATACTCTGAAAGGCAAAGCCGATTTTCTGTTTTCAATAGGAGGTGACGGAACCCTGCTCGACACAATCACACTGGTGCGCGATTCACGTATTCCCGTTATGGGTATTAATCTGGGAAGGATGGGATTTTTATCAAGTATATCAAAAAGTGATATTTTACCAGCTATTGACTGTGTAGTAAATGGTAATTACATTCTTGACTCGAGGGCACTTTTAAGTCTTGAAACCACAGGAAACATCTTCGGCAATCTTAATTTCGCACTTAACGAGCTGACAATTAATAAGAAAGATACATCGTCAATGATACTTATCCATGTTTATGTGGATGGTAAATTCTTGCATTCATACTGGGCTGACGGGCTAATAATAGCAACTCCTACAGGTTCCACAGCTTATTCACTTTCATGCAACGGGCCTATTATAGCTCCCGATGCTGAAAATTTCGTTATCACACCTATTGCCACACACAATTTAACAGTAAGACCGGTCGTTATACCCGACAAAAGTGTTATTAGTATAAGGGTTGAAGGTCGTGAAAATGAATATCTTGCCAGTCTTGATTCGCGTTCTGTGGTTATTTATCCTGAAACTCAGCTTGTTGTAAGCAAAGCCGGTTTTCGTATAAATCTTCTTCAGATGAAAGATCAGTATTTTTTTCGTACAATACGCGAAAAACTTAGCTGGGGACAGGATATCAGAAATTGATCCTCATCCCTTTCTTTTCTGAATAAATAAAAGTGATAATTTAGCGCCCTCAAATTAAAATGAAGAAATATCTTGTAGCATTGCTACTTGCCGGTGTTGTGCCGGCTATACATGCACAACGTATTGAACTGGGAGTAACAGGAGGAGGAATGTATTATATGGGCGACCTGAATCCGGAAAAATTGTTTGAGTTCACTCAGCCGGCTTTTGGTTTTGTTTACAGATACAACTTTAATAACAGGGTTGCCATAAGATCCGGATTGCTTGTTGGAAATGTCAGAGGCGATGACTCAATTACCCAATATCGTGTTGAACGCGGTTTGAATTTCAGTTCGGATATTTATGAAGTATCTGCTGTAGCTGAGTTTAACTTTTTTGATTATTATACAGGAAGTACCCGTAGTTATATTACTCCTTATATTTTTGGAGGTATAGGTGCTTTTATGTATAATCCAAAAGCTGTTTACAGGTCAGAAACTTATGTTCTAAGAAATCAACCTGCTGAAGGAGTTAATTATACTCCGGTGTCAGGCTTACTACCTGTATCGGTTTGTTTTCCTTTTGGTATCGGAGTGAAATACAGTGTTAATGATTTTATTGGATTGACTTTAGAATGGGGGATGAGAAAAACCATGACCGATTATATTGATGATGTTCATGGAGTTTATCCTGCCCGTGAATATGATGACAATGGCGACAAGCAGTTCTATCCGATTTATGTTGATCCCGGTAAAAACTATGATGAAGGAATGCAGCGTGGAAATTCAAAAGACAATGATTGGTACGGATATGCAGGTGCTTCAGTAGTCTTCAGGATTAATTTCAGAGGCAGGGCAAGGTGCGATGAGCCGGAAAGAATAAAGTTTTAACAATACTTAACAATAATAAATACACGTCAGTATAAATTTTTGATGTTACTTTGAGTGCTGGTTTTTAATAAGATGAGTTTAAAGGATAAAATAGATATCAAAAATCTCCCTCAACATATTGCCATTATTATGGATGGCAATGGGCGCTGGGCAAAAATGCGTGGGAAACACAGGGTTTTCGGGCATGAGCAGGGTGTGATCTCAGTAAGGGAAACTGCCGAGGCTGCTGCCGAAATAGGTGTGAAGTTTCTGACCCTTTATGCTTTTTCCACTGAAAACTGGAAACGCCCGGCTACTGAAGTGGAGGCACTCATGAAATTATTGGTACAAACCATACATCAGGAAACAAAAACACTCACTGATAATGATATCAGATTGAAAGCCATTGGCGATCTGGACTCACTTGACGAAAACTGCCGGAAAGAACTGATCGAAGCTATGAACACAACGGCTTCGAATAAAAGAATGGACCTTGTGCTGGCATTGAGTTACAGCGGACGCTGGGAATTAACTGAAACTTTTAAGGCGCTTGCCATTAAGGTGAGATCCGGAATACTGAACCCTGATGATATTACCCAGGAAGTTATTTCAAACAATCTTAATACAGCGGGAATGCCTGAGCCGGAACTTCTTATCAGAACCAGCGGCGAATGTCGTATCAGCAATTTTCTGATATGGCAAAGTGCTTATACCGAGCTGTATTTTACTTCAAAGCTATGGCCTGATTTTCGTAAGGAAGACCTTTATGAAGCCATTATTGATTATCAGCAGCGCGAAAGAAGATTCGGAAAAGTAAGCGAACAAATTAAAAGTTGTAGATGAAATGAGGTTAAGGCTGTTTTGTTATCTCTGCTTTGCGCTTATCTTTACAAGTGCTCTCGAAACCAAATCGCAGGTGCTTATCGGTTCCGATCTGCCCGAAGTAAACTATACCAGACCGGTATCATATATAATTGGCGGGATAACCGTCAGCGGTATTGAATATCTTGATCATGGTGTTATTATTGTGCTTTCAGGTTTAAGTGTCGGCGACCGTATTGAGATCCCGGGCGACCGTATCCATCAGGCTATTGAAAAACTCTGGCAACAGGGTTTATTCGAAAACATTCGTATTACAGCTACCCGGATTGAAGAGGAAATGATCTTTCTGAACCTTTCAATGAAAGAAAGACCCAGGATGAGTAAATTCACTTTCAAGGGTGTGAGAAAGTCCGAAGCCGATGATTTGCGGGATAAAATAAATCTTGTCCGTAATGATGTGGTTACCGATCATCTTGTTATCAGAACCGAAAATATAATAAAAAAACATTTCAGCGGCAAGGGTTATCTGAACACAACTGTTGATATTAGCCAGGTTCGTGATACTTCAGGCATAAACCAGGTATATCTGATCATTGATATCAACAAAAGGAACCGTGTGCGTATTGAATCAATCAATTTCTCGGGAAATTCAGCACTGTCGGATCTGAAGTTAAAACGTCAGTTTAAGGATACCAAGGAAAAAGGAGTAATGAAGCCTTTCGACAGTATGGATAAAATGCTTAAGGATTTTGCAAAGGCTGCAGTGAAACTTGATATTATAGAAATGGGTAACAGCATTGCAAATGCTTTCACTGACGATATCAGACCACGGGTTTTTAAAAGTTCCCGCCTTATTGATGATGATTTTACTAAAGATAAGCAAAACCTTATCGGAAAATATAATGAACATGGCTATCGCGATGCCAGGATAGTAAAAGACTCGGTTTACAGAGTTGACGATAATTATGTATCAATTGACCTGCAGATTGAAGAAGGGCCGAAATATTATTTTGGTGATATCACCTGGATTGGAAATACAAAATACAATACTGAGGTGTTAAGTGCAGTTTTGGGTATTGAAAAGGGCGATGTTTATAATCAGAAAATTCTTGAAACCAACCTTAATTACAATCCTAAAGGAATAGATGTCAGTTCCTTATATCTTGATGACGGATATTTATTTTTCAGGGTCAATCCCGTAGAAGTAAAGGTTGAGAATGATACCATTGATCTGGAAATGAGGATTTTTGAGGGTAAGCAGGCTACAATAAATCGGGTTTCGATAAAAGGCAATACCCGAACCAACGACCATGTAGTAATAAGGGAGTTGAAAACACAGCCGGGGCAATTATTTAACCGTTCTGATATTATTCGTTCCACCCGCGATCTGGCACAGCTCAGGTATTTTAATGCTGAAAAGATAAATCCCGTACCTATTCCCAATCCGGATGACGGAACTGTGGATCTGATATATGAAGTTGAAGAAACTGCTGCTGACGAGATAGAGCTTTCAGGAGGCTGGGGTTATGGCAGAATAATTGGTACACTGGGGTTATCGTTCAACAATTTCTCAACCCGCAATATTCTCAATCGTCAGGCGTGGCGTCCTGTACCCACCGGCGACGGTCAGAAGCTAAGTATCAGATTACAGTCGTACGGAACCGGATACATCAGTTATAGTGCTTCGCTTACTGAACCCTGGTTTGGAGGCAAAAAACCCAACTCCCTTACCTTATCATATTATCATTCGCTGTTCAGCAACGGGCTATCAAGGAAAAATGAAAATTTTGCTTCATTCAAAATTGACGGATTCTCGGTAATTCTTGGCAAACGCCTGCAATGGCCTGACGACTATTTTGTGCTGATCCAGAACCTGAGCCTTCAGCGCTATGTTTTAAACAATTACGGGTCGGTATTTTCATTTGGCACCGGAAACGGTGAATATAACAGCATCAACTACGGTGTAAGTTTCGGGCGAAAATCGGTTGACCAGCCCATTTATCCGCGAACTGGTTCTGATTTTACCCTTTCACTTACGGCTACTCCTCCTTATAGCTGGTTCAGCAATAAGGATTATAAAAGCATGACCGATGAGAAAAAATTCAAATGGATGGAATATCACAAATGGAATTTCAGCTCATCGTGGTATCAGGCTGTTTATGGAGATCTGGTGATAAGTCTGAGGGCGCGTTACGGATTTCTGGGTTTGTATAACCGCGATATTGGAGTTACTCCTTTTGAACGATTTTTTCTTGGTGGCGACGGGCTTTCGGGATATAACAACCTGGATGGCAGAGAGATAATTGCTTTCAGAGGTTATAGTAACGAAAGTATGACCCCGGATTATTATTACAATAAAAATCTTGGTGCCACCATTTACAATAAGAACACCCTTGAGGTCCGCTATCCTTTATCCCTGAATCCAAGTGCTACGATTTATGTTATGGGATTTGCCGAAGCCGGTAATGCATGGCGGGATTTCAAACATTTTAATCCGTTCGATCTTAAGCGCTCGGCAGGAGTAGGCGTGAGAGTATTCCTCCCGATGTTTGGCTTGCTTGGTCTTGACTGGGGTTATGGGTTCGATCCTATTCCGGGAATTCCCGGAGCTAATAAAGGACAGTTCCATTTCTCTATTAACCAGTCAATTGATTAATAAAAATTTATCCATTTACTTTGGCAGGAAGTTTGATTGGTAACAAATAGCTTAAATGAAAAATAATAATACACCCAAAAGAAAATAATCATGAAAATTCATCCATTAATCAAAAACCGCAAGACTGCCTTTCGTGGTCTGTTCATTGCATCATTGTTTATGTTAGCTGGTTTTTCCGTATCGGCACAAAAGTTTGCCTATATTGACACGGATTATATCCTTGAAAACATTCCGGAATATAATAGTGCTCAAACCCGTATTGATGCCCTTACCGCTGAATGGCAAAAAGAAATAGAAGCCAAATACGGGGAAATTGATAAAATGTACCGTAATTATCAGAATGAATCAATGCTGCTGCCTGATGAAATGAAACGCAAACGCGAGGAAGAGATAATTAAAAAGGAAAAGGAAGTAAAGGAACTGCAACAAAAGCGTTTTGGTCAGGATGGCGATTTATTCAAAAAGCGTGAAGAGCTTATTAAACCGATTCAGGAAAAAATCTATACTGCTCTTCAGGATGTTGCCAACGCTGGTAATTATGCTGTTATCTTCGATAAGGCAGGTAGTGTATCCCTTATTTATACCAACCCCAAGTTTGATATCAGCGAAGAAGTACTTACAAAAATGGGTTATGCATTTTAAGTATGAATCAGCAGGTTTATTTTGTAATTTAATAACAAGTAAGTTGGTGTTTTAATTAATTTTCTAATTTTACAAACTTTTAATCAGTAAAGTAATCATTTAAAATTATCTGAAAGTAATGAAAAAAGGATTTTTTATCATCTCTCTCATTGTGCTGAGCCTGTTATCATTTAATGTTTCCGCACAGTCAAAGGCAAAATTCGGTCATATAGATTTTGCGAAACTATATGCCGATATGCCAGGTCAGGATTCTATTAAGACAGTTTTTGAAAAATTCACGCAGGATTTGCAGGAAACATTTTCTGAAATGACTAATGAATATCAGACCAAGCTTCAGGATTATCAGTCAAATATGGCTACCATGTCGAACCTGATACGCCAGAACAAGGAGCGTGAAATTATGGATATACAAACACGCATGGAGAATTTCCGCACTCAGGCTGAAGAAGAATTACAGCAAAAGGAATCAGAACTAACTGCACCAATAATTGAAAAAGCCCGCGAGGCTGTTAAAACTATTGCCAAAGAACATGGTTACACATATATTTTTAACAGCTCCGAAGGTTTGTTGCTTTATTCTGACCCCGGCGATGATATTATGTCGCTTGTAAAGAAAAAGCTCGGCATTGATTAGAATTCAGAAAAGTTAAAAAAGCAAAGGTCGCTCTAAACGGGCGACCTTTGTTTTTTATTCAGGACAGCATCATCTGCCTTTACCGTATCGTTATTATTCCTGTTCAAGAATTATTTGTATATCGGCGATCAGGTCAAATAAATCAATTACTCCATCAGTGATGATATCAGCATTTTCAAAGCAGAAAGGCTGTGGATCATCGCCCATAATGTAATTAACTATCGTAACGGCATCCTGAATATTAAGCTCATTATCACAATTGGCATCACCCGGAAGGATATCTGCTGAAGTTACCTCCAGCGAAACAGGAATTATGATCTGTGGAGCAAAATTGTCGCTGCTGTTTACAATGAGATTAGCATTATAGGTTCCTGCACTGACAGAGGATGTGTTTACAGTTATTTCCATTTCAATTGTTTGTCCGGGCTGAAGTGTGGTCGGGTCGGTATCGAACGAAAGCCATTCAATATTTCTGATATTAACGGTGTTTTCTTCCTCTCCGTTGTGAGCACCATTTTTTACAGGTTCTTCTGCAGTAAGGTAAAAACTGATAGACTGACCTGCTCTGTTAGTGATTTCTAGGTCAAAAGTTGAAGTTTCTCCTGTCTCCATTTCAAGTGAGATCTCACCCGGGTTCACATTAATAGCCGAAAGATTGTCAGTATATATCATCATGGCAGGGTCGCCAAGGATGTTATGAGCATAAAAACACCAGCGCAATGCTCCGTCTTCCCATTGTCCGGGTGCATTTACCCATGGTGCAGTCCTGATCTTTGAATGTTGCTCTGTTTCGCCAATACGATCATAGCCAAGAGTATACAGTGAATGAACGAATTCGCGGTGCAAATGCTGTGAAGGTCCTTCGGTCTGTCCTTCATTAAACCATCCGTATCTGCTGTTAAAACCTACGGCTACACCAAAATTCTGGATTTTAAGCATATTTTCCCCAATACAGTCATTCTTGTCAAAAGCCCCGCAAATACAGCCATGAGAATAAAGAATACAATAGTTATGATCTACACCATTTACCTGACTGAATTTTGCATCAGTAATATCAGAGTTATACAGGCGCATTGCATAATCCCAGTTGCTGTGACCACAATGGTGAATCATTGTTTTTCCGCTGTTTATCTTTTGTCTGATTTGTGAACCGCCCCAATAGCCAATATCGCGGTCATACATTTTCTCAATATTTGCAGTTGCTGGAATTCCCTCAGTGATATATCCGTTTTCATTCTGATATCCAATTAGTAAATCAAGATAATCGCCACCCCATGTAAGAGGGTTATCATAAAGATTCTCACCAGCAAGCAGATTATTGTCTAATTCGTTAATAACAGGCTGAGCCTGATATTTATATACTTTGTTAAGCATATTGGTTTGGTCGGTACTATTTGAAAAAGGCAGTCTGGCAACAGCAATATCAGGCAATAAGTCATCTTCTCCCGGTTCACCCCATTTATTATTTCCGTTATCGTTCCACGTACCATCAAGCCCCGAATAATAAAGGTCAGCAGGAATATTGTATTCTTCATAAATCGTTGATGACTGCACCTGACAATAAAATCCACGGTAAGGAACATGCTCCACATCACCACCGAGTAAAACATATTTAACATCATCAAGCTGGTAACGCTGGATTATATAATTACGGATCTTTTCCTGATTGTCAGCTCCGGGTGTGGAAGATATAATTTCAGTAGGGCTGATTATTTCAGAAGTAATTCCATGATTTGAATAATATTGCCGTAAGGTGTTGAATCCGTTAAAGAATGACTGGGGTGTGATAATAAGCATGTCGAGCTGGCTTTTTTTATTGGCAGCCGGATATTGGTCAAGTACTTCAGGATTTGAAACCATAGCAGCGACCTTTTGCTTTATTTCCGGACGGTCAGATAAATTGGCAAGAACATTCCCGGCTTTGGTATCGGGCTTTGTTTTTATTATCACGTCCACCTGAGCATACCATGTGACTTTACCAGTAGCCGGCTGATATTTTACCGGTGTGAAACTTGATAATGCAATGGAATGCCCGTTCAGATATGCTGTGTTAAGTTTCCCGGTTGCTTCATTTGGGTAGGTGGCACCTGAGCTGTATAACTGCTGATCCTTGATGAATTCCCCTGAGCTTCCAATTGAAATTGGCGAGGAATACTGACGGGGGAAAAGCATAAAAGAACCATCAAGTTCTTGTTCGTTTTCAAATATCACTTCAATTTCAAGGGCTTCCTCTCCCGGTGGCAGTAGCAGACTAACCGACTGATATGGCAGAGTGGGTTCTCCGTGAAGACCTGTTAAAAATGTGTTTTCAAAGGAAATTAAATGATACCCTTCCTGTTCTGATATTTTGGGCGCCTGAAAATTATATCTAACTCTTATTTCAGTAGCAGTGGTAAACAGAGGAATTAGCAGTAATAGCAATAGTAAATGACGGTTTTTCATAGTAAAGGTTTTAATGATATTAAGATAAAGGTTCTTCAGGTCTGCAAAGTTAGACAAACTGCCCGAAACTAAGCGTTTAAAGCCGGAAGATTTATATTTTTCTTTTTAGGCGTATGAGTTTCAGTTAAGTAGCTTGATCCTACATTATCTGTTGTAATAATATGTTGCAGTTCATTTTTTATACAGCTTTTCGAATATGCTGCAATTATCATAAATGCTTTTATCTATCGGAATGAACTCATGTCCGAGTTGCTTTATGACCTTTTCATTGTCGTAATAATATGATTTACCTGAAGTACGGGCTGTTTCACGGGTAAGCAATGGCGAGCCGCCTGTAAAGAGGCTTCGAAGTTTATCCAGCCTCCACACTATTTCAAGCATCCATGGCTTGGTATGAATTGATGGTCTGCCCTTTTTAAATCCTTCTGACATCAGAGTAAGGATTCTCTCATAAGAGAAATTCCCTGCTGCAACAATGAACCTTTCATTCACAATATCGCTTTCCATAAGCTTAATCATAATGCTGCTCACATCTCTTACATCAACAAATGCATTTATGCCTTTTGTATAAAACCTGTTTCCTTTCATGGCTGTTGTAAACAGTTTTGCTGAGCTTTTATCAGCATCTCCCGGCCCAAAGATGATTGAAGGGTTTACAATTACTGCGTTCAAGCCTTCGGCAATACCTCTCCATACCTCTAATTCAGCCTGATATTTGCTTACTGCATATTGCGAGTTTTCTTTTGAACTCACCCAATCGCAATTTTCATCAACCATAGTATTCTCTTCAGAACGTCCAAGTGCTGCCACCGAGCTTACAAAACACAGTTTTTTGATTTTATGTGCCAAAGCAGCATTCACCACATTGGCTGTTCCTTCAACATTTACGCGCATCATCGCCGGTTTGTCTTTCGGGTCGAAAGAAACCATAGCAGCACAGTGATATATGTATTCAACATCCTGCATTGCAGCTTCCAGCGACAAAATATCCTGAACGTCGCCATCAATCCATTCTATTTTGTCAAATAATTCTTTGCGCTCAGGATGTCGCAGGCTGAAAATTTTTTCAGTCAATGCCAGTGACGAGGTTTTACGTTTTAATGCTCTGACATTTTTTCCGGCAATAGTTAGATCAATAAGCAATTGTGTTCCAACAACACCGGTTCCACCAGTTACAAGGATCATGAAAATTCGATTTTAAAGAGCAAAGATAAACGACTTGACTGATTATAAAGGCTTAATAATTCCGATATGTAAAAATCAATGTGTTTTTCTGAACCATCATCCTGTTTTAAAAATCCGGTAATTGGCTTTGTATGCAGGATATTCCCAAAAGTAATTGCAAAGCATATAATATTAATCAACATTATCAGTTCAGTGGTGTTAAATATATCTGGTTTGTTTATGAAAATGGTATTTCACGTGTTTGAACCCATAAATTTAAAATCCAGTTTTATCTTTGCAAAAAATTCGTAATTATGAACTTTGTTGAAGAATTAAGATGGCGGGGTATGATACACGATATGATGCCCGGAACTGAGGAATACTTGTTGAATGAGATGGGTACGGCTTATGTAGGTATTGACCCCACAGCCGATTCGCTTCATATTGGGCATCTTGTTGGAGTAATGATGCTGAAACATTTTCAGCGTTGCGGTCATAAGCCGCTGGCTTTGGTAGGAGGAGCCACAGGCATGATAGGCGACCCTTCAGGAAGATCGCAGGAGAGAAATCTGATGGACGAGAAAATCCTGCGTCATAATCAGGAATGTATTAAAAACCAGTTAAGGAAATTTTTGGATTTCGATTCTGACAGCCCTTACAAAGCGGAAATGGTCAATAATTACGACTGGATGAAAGATTACTCCTTTTTGAATTTTATCCGCGACATAGGCAAGCATATCACCATAAATTACATGATGGCAAAGGATTCAGTGAAAAAACGAATTGAAGGCGAAGTGGGTTTGGGATTGTCGTTTACTGAATTTACTTACCAGTTGGTACAGGGTTATGACTTTTTATATCTGTACCAAACCAAAAATTGCCGTTTGCAAATGGGTGGCAGCGACCAGTGGGGTAATATAACCACCGGCACTGAACTTATCAGGCGAATTGAAGGAGGAGAAGCTTTTGCTCTTACATGTCCGCTTATTACCAAAGCCGATGGCGGAAAATTCGGTAAAACCGAGAGTGGTAATGTATGGCTTGATCCTGAAAAAACCTCACCATACCAGTTTTATCAGTTTTGGCTTAATACTTCTGATGCCGATGCAGAGAAATACATAAAAATATTCACGCTTTTCAGCCGTGACGAAGTGGAGGAAATGATTTCCAGACATAGCGAAGCTCCTCATCTGCGCCTGTTGCAGAAAGAACTGGCACGCGATCTGACGATCAGGGTTCATTCTGAGAGCGATTTCAATCTTGCAGTTGAAGCTTCTGAAATCCTGTTTGGCAAAGGCACTACCGAGACCCTGAAAAGTCTTGATGAAAAAACCTTATTGTCAGTTTTTGAGGGAGTTCCAACCTGTCAGATCTCATTATCAGAACTTGAATCTGAAATACCTGTTCTGGAATTTCTAGCCGATAAAACCAATATATTCCCATCAAGAGGCGAAGCAAGACGGATGATAAAGGATGGTGGTGTGTTGATAAATAAGGAAAAGGCAAATGACCAGATGATGATAAACACCGGATATTTGCTGAATAAGCGCTATGTGCTGGTTCAGAAAGGTAAGAAAAATTATTTTCTTGTTATTGCCGGATAATCTGTTCCTGCTAAAAATTTTTATTATTAGTGTTTTGCTATAATGCCGGAACTGAACCGGATAGCCTCCTGTGGTGTTTCCTTCGCTTAAAATTACTACTTTTGCAGCCCTTTTAAAAGAAATTAAAGTTTTGTTGAAATAAAGAATTTAAAATTAAATATATGTCTGATACTCAATTGTACACATCTGATTATTTGTTTGAAGTTAGCTGGGAAGTCTGCAACAAGGTTGGGAGCGTGCATTCAGCTATTTCATCGAAAGTACCTGAAATAGAAAAGAAACTTAAAGACAATTATATCCTCATAGGTCCTGATGTATGGAAAGAAACGGGAGAACATCCTGAGTTTAGTGAAGATAATTCCATTTTTAAGCTGTGGCGCGAAAAGGCTGCTGCGCAGGGATTGCACTTCAGAACAGGGCGCTGGAATGTAAAAGGTAACCCTGTTGTCATTCTTGTTGACTTTACTCCTTATTTTTCAGCAAAGGATAAAATTTTTGAAGAGCTGTGGCTGAATCACAAAGTAGATTCAATTTCCGGACAGTGGGATTATATTGAACCGGCACTTTTCGGATACGCTGCTGCCAAGGTGATAGAAAGTTTTTATGAATATTATATTACAGCCGAAGATCTTATTGTAGCGCACTTTCATGAATGGATGACAGGAGTGGGAGTATTGAATATTAAAGAATCAGTACCTCAGATAGCTACAATTTTTACGATTCATTCAACAATTCTTGGAAAGACAATTGCTTCAGCAGGAATGCCGCTTTATAAAGAACTTGAAACTTATCATGGTGAATCTATGGCAAGGAAGTTTAATAT
This sequence comes from uncultured Bacteroidales bacterium, assembly GCA_964550455.1. Taxonomy (GTDB): domain Bacteria; phylum Bacteroidota; class Bacteroidia; order Bacteroidales; family JAAYJT01; genus JAAYJT01. Next base: position 110,204 of record CAZJZG010000002.1, read on the forward strand.
AATGTCGCAGTATTCGCTTGAAAAAACTTCTGCTCTTAGCTGCGATGCATTTACTGCACTTAGCAGTTCTCTTGAGAGAGAATGTCTTCATTTTATAGGTCGCAAGCCGGATGTAATAACACCCTCTGGTGCGAATATGAGCTGTGTGCTTAATGATCAGGAGTTTATATCAAAACGCCTGAAAGCCCGTGAAAAGCTCCTTTTGGTGGGTAGCGCTATCAGTGGTATGCGTCTTCCTGAAGATACATTTATTGTACTTACAAGCGGGCGTTATGATTTCCGTAACAAAGGCGTAGATTTATTTATTGATGCGCTCGGAAAAGTCAACCGGGAAGGTAATCCTCAAAAGGTAATTCTTGCGCTTATAGCATTACCCGGCAATCAGTCTGGAGCGCGTAGAGAACTGATTGAAAAACTAAATACACTTGATTTTTCAGATACTGGTTCAGGCAAACTTATCACACATACTTTATTTGATCGTGATGTTGATCCTGTATTGAGAAAATTACAGGAAAACGGACTTTCAAACAAGCCCGATGATATGGTAAAAGTTGTGTTTGCACCAATCTATCTCAATGGATATGATGGTATTTTTAATATGACTTATTATGATCTATTACCAGGATTTGACCTTTCAGTTTTCCCTGCATATTATGAACCTTGGGGAATTGCGTCACTTGAAAGCCTTACATACAGGGTTCCTACCATAGTTACATCCCTGACAGGCATAGGTTTATATCTTCAGGAAAATATTAAAGATCATGGCGAAGAATTCACTGTACTTCAGCGCTCTGACGATAATGATTATGATGTTGCAGAACAAATTGCAGAAGTAATTCTTTCGCTGAACAAATCTGACTACAATAAAATTCAGGAACTTGAAAAGGCTGCTTTAAAAATTGCTTCCCAAATAAGTTGGAATAAATTTCTTAAAAATCAGTTTGAAGCCGAAGATATCGCACTTAAAAAGGTTGATGATCGCAAACATCTATTTCAGGATAAGCTTCAGGCAGTCGTGACGATCACTCCTCCGGTTCCAACCAGAAAAAAACATGATTGGAAAAAAATTCTTATTCGTTCAGCGGTACCCCGTAATCTTGAAGCCCTCGATAAACTTGCCAGAAACTTGTGGTGGTCGTGGAATCATGATGCCATAGAATTATTCAGGAGTATAGATCCTGAAAAATGGATTGAAGCCAATAAAAACCCATTGGTATTACTTGAACTGCTTACATTTCATCAGATGCAGGAGTTGGCTTCGAACCGGGAATTTCTGCAAAGACTTGAAGTTATTTACAATCGCTTTGAGACTTATATGAAAGAGGCTGAACACAAACCCGAAGAACAGATTGCCTATTTCAGTATGGAATTTGGTTTGCACGACAGCTTAAAAATATTTAGCGGAGGACTTGGGGTTCTTGCAGGAGATTATTTGAAAGAAGCCAGCGATTCAAACAAGAACATGATAGGTGTAGGGCTATTATACCGCTATGGGTATTTTCAGCAACATATTTCAATTTTTGGGGAACAGGTTGCTAATCTTGTGCCTCATAAGTTTTATAGTATGCCTTTGGCACCAGTGAGAAACCAGGATGGGAACTGGGTTACAGTTAGCCTTGCATTGCCAGGACGACAATTATATGCCAAAATTTGGCGTGTAGATGTAGGTAGGATACCTCTTTATTTACTTGATACTGACATTGTTGAAAATCAGGATGTTGACAGGGTCGTTACGCATCAGCTTTACGGAGGGGACTGGGAAAACAGATTTAAACAGGAGCTGCTTCTGGGCGTTGGTGGTATGCGTGCACTCCACGCCCTGGGTCTCAAACCTGATGTTTTTCATTTAAATGAAGGACATGCTGCATTTACCGGACTTGAACGACTCAGACACTATGTTCAGGAAGAAAAATTTAATTTTCTTCAAGCTGTTGAACTGGTTCGAACCACATCTCTTTTTACCACTCATACTCCGGTGCCAGCCGGCCATGACGAATTCAGCGAAGACCTCCTGCGTACGTATATTCCTCACTATGCCGAGCGTCTTAATATTTCATGGAATGATTTTATGAACCTTGGCAGATGGACTCCTGATAATACAAATGAAAAGTTTTCGATGAGTGTTCTGGCAGTGAAACTATCACAGGAAGCAAACGGAGTAAGTAAAATTCATGGAAGAGTTTCACGCGAGATATTTTCAAGAATATACGAAGGTTATTACCCTGAAGAGATTCACATAGGTTATGTTACCAATGGAGTTCATTTTCCTACATGGACGGCTAAACGCTGGCATGATCTGTATGTGAACACTTTTGGGGAACATTTTCTTGCTGACCAGTCAAATCCTGTGCATTGGAAGAAGATCCACAGTGTGCCGGATCAAACTATCTGGGAAATAAGGAATTCACTCAGATCTGAAATGATAGGGTATGTGAAGAAAAGGATACAGTCTGATATGCGCCGGAGACAGGATAATCCAAAGACCATTTCACGCATTCTTGGATCTATTAACGAAAACACTCTTACTATTGGTTTTGCCAGACGCTTTGCTACTTATAAAAGAGCGCATTTGCTTTTTACCGATACCGAGCGCCTGAAATCTCTTGTTAATAAACCCGGATTTCCGGTTCAACTGATTTTTGCCGGGAAAGCACACCCTGCCGACCGTGCGGGGCAGGATCTGATTAAAAAAATCATGGAAATATCAAAACATCCTGATTTTATTGGTAAGATCACTTTTGTTGAGAATTATGATATGGAGTTGGCTAAAAAACTTATTCAGGGTGTTGACATTTGGCTGAACACACCTACAAGACCAATGGAAGCTTCAGGTACAAGTGGTGAAAAAGCTGTTATGAACGGAGTTGTCAATTTCAGTGTCCTTGACGGATGGTGGGCAGAAGGCTATAAACCCGAAGCCGGCTGGGCATTACCCGAAGAACGTTCATATACCGAACAAAATCTTCAGGATGAACTCGATGTTATATCAATTTATAATATCCTTGAAAATGAGATAATCCCGACTTTCTATAAACGTGATAAGAATGGATTGCCAATTGACTGGATTTCGTATGTGAAGAACACTATTTCAGAAATTGCACCACATTTCACAATGAAACGTATGCTTGATGATTACGGAAAGCAGTATTATGACAAACTGACAGCCCGCGCTGATATGATGAAAGCCAACAATAACCGCCTGATCAAGGATATGGCAAACTGGAAAAGACGAATGATAAGAGATTGGGCTAATATAGAAGTGCTGGATATTAAAGTTCCTGATTCTACAAATGAGCCTCTTGATGTTGGTGATATGTTTAAGGCTACTGTGACCCTCGATTTAAATGGTATTTTGCCGGGCGATATAGGTGTGGAAATTTTATTTGGACAAAAGGAAAATGATGAGGTGAAAACCATCCAGTTCCTTAAAGAACTTCAACTGATAAGCTCCGATAAAGGCAAAGCTGTTTTTGCCATTGAATTTCCTTCGGAGAAATCAGGGGTTTACGACTATGCTTTCAGAATTTTCCCAAAACATGAATTATTGCCACACTTGCAGGATCTGAATATGGTAACATGGTTCTAACTGAAAGAATGAAATCAAACAATATCTGGTAATTACCGGTTTTTTTAATTGGAATTGATACCCGTTTTTTTGGTTCTTAGCTTGATCAGTAGAAAAACACAATAAAAAAACAGATTTGTTTGTTTAAAATAGAAATGGTGATGAAATTATTCAGTCAGGGTTAATTATACTTAATGAAAAACAAATCATTTATCAGAACATAAAACACTAAAATACCTTAACAATGGAACTATTAAAAGGAAAAACAGCATTAATAACCGGTGGAGCCAGAGGTATAGGCCGCGGTATTGCATTGAAATTTGCTTCGGAAGGAGCGAATGTTGCTTTTTCAGATATCAGATACGATGAAACAGTCCACGAATTGGAAGAAGAGCTTGTTGCTTTTGGAATAAAAGCCAAAGGCTATGCTTCGGATGCAGGATCGTTTGAAGATTCTGAAAAGCTTGTAAATGACGTGCTTAACGATTTTGGTGCCATTGACATACTTGTGAACAATGCCGGAATTACCCGCGATAATCTTTTAATGCGTATGACTGAAGCCGATTGGGATATTGTTATAAAAGTTAACTTGAAGTCAATTTTTAATATGACTAAAGCCATTCAGAAAGTGATGCTGAAGCAAAGATCCGGAAGTATTATCAACATGAGTTCGGTTGTTGGTGTTAGTGGTAATGCAGGGCAGTCAAACTATGCTGCTTCAAAAGCCGGGCTTATCGGATTTACCAAATCAATAGCACAGGAACTGGGTTCACGAAATATTCGCTGTAATGCCATTGCTCCGGGGTTCATTGAAACTGATATGACAGCCAGATTACAACAGGATGTAAGGGACGAATGGGTTAAGAGTATTCCGCTCAGGCGTGCAGGCACACCGGAAGATATTGCAAATGTTGCGCTTTATCTTGCCAGCGACCTTTCGTCGTATATTACCGGGCAGGTTATAAGTGTTTGTGGTGGAATGAATATGTAATATTTTGTGATCCAGCAAATTATCATAAGTTACGGGGCATGGTTCATACCATTGTGTGTATTGCTTGCTTTGCTATATGCAGGATTGCTCTATTTCCGCGAACGCAGATATGAGTTTACTGCAAAGCATAGGTTCTTTATGGCGGCAATCAGAGCAGTGATTGTGTTCTTTCTGGCTTTTATGCTTTTGTCTCCATTTTTCAGAAGCACTTCAAAAAGAGTTGAAGACCCTGTAATTATTATTGCTCAGGATAATTCACTGTCAGTAACAGCCTCAGGTGATACTTCCTTTTACATGCAGGAATTTCCTAAACTGATGAATGACTTTGTCTCAGAGCTTGGCTCTGATTTCGATGTTCAGCTTTATTCTTTCGGGCAATCGTTCCGGGAAGGCATCAGCTATGATTTTTCGGATAAACAAACAAATATTTCAGAAGCATTGACCGAGATCCATTCGCGTTATTTAAACCGTAATGTCGGAGCTTTGATTCTTGCCAGCGATGGTATTTTCAATCAGGGTGTGCATCCACATTATGCACTTGAGTTCCTTCCATTCCCTGTTTACACACTTGCCCTGGGGGATACCATTCCGGTTCGTGATGCTGCAATAGTAAATGTTACTCATAATCGTATTGCATACCTTGAAAACACATTTCCGGTTGAGGTTCATGTGAGAGGAGTGTTATGCAATGGTATGAACACTAACTTGAGGATAATAAAGAACGGGGTTGTAATATTTTCTGAACGCATTGTATTCACAGGCGATAGTGATGATCATTTTATTACTGCCGAACTCAAAGCCGAACAGCCGGGTATGCAGCGATACAGGATTGAAATTACCACAGTTGAAGGGGAGTGGTCAATCTTAAATAATCATAAGGATATATTTATTGAAGTGCTTGAGGCGCGTCGAAAGTTATTGGTGCTATACAATTCGCCACATCCTGATATTTCGGCAATAAGGCAAACTGTTGAATCGCTTCAGAGTCTTGAAGCCGAAGTGGTTGAAGCATCAAAATTCAATGGTGATCTGAGCGCCTATAATCTTGTTGTGCTTCATCAGATACCCTCAGTTTACCGCTCCGATGCTTCATTGCTCCACAGAATAAATGATTCCGGTTTGCCAATACTGCACATTATAGGTACTGGTTCTGATCTCAATGTTTTTAACACTCTTGGATACGGACTTACTATTACAGGGTCAGGTAATAAAACCGATGAAACTCTGCCGGCTCTTAATACTTCGTTTTCATTGTTTACTCTGAGTGATGAATTCAGGGAAATGATAAGATATTTTCCGCCTTTGTATAGCCCCTATGGTATTTACAGAGAATCGCTGGCAGGAAATACCTTGTTTTATCGCCAGATTGGTTCTTTGGTAACTAATATGCCTTTAGTAACATTTTCTGATATTTCGGGTAAGAAAGTTGGTATTATAGCCGGTGAAGGTATCTGGCGCTGGCGTCTTGCAAATTTTTTACGTAAAGAAAATCATCAGGCATTTCAGGAATGGCTTGATAAAACCATTCAATATCTTGCTTTACGTGAAAAGAAAGAACGTTTTATGGTTCACACACGTAATATCTGGAACGAAAATGAAATAATTGAATTTACGGCTGAATTATATAATGAATCGTTCGAACCCATTACTACACCCGATGTTGAACTTATAATTACCGATGAAGACGGAAAACAATTTCCTTTTGGCTTTTCCAGAACTAAAGATACTTATCGTTTAAGTGTTGGGCAACTGGCACCCGGTCATTATTCATATTCTGCTGTTGCGGTTCAGCCAAATGAGAAGCTGGAGGCAAAAGGAGCTTTTACAATACTTCCTCTTCAGATTGAACTTGTTAATACTGTAGCAGATCACAGGCTTATGCACGGATTGGCTTCCCGATTTGGAGGTCAGATGTTTTTCCCGGACCAAATGAATGAAATTGTTCAGACAATACGTACCCGCGACGATGTGAAACCAGTCTTTTATGTTGATAAAAGTTATTTTGAGCTTATTGATGTCAAGTGGCTCGCAGCATTGATCATTGGATTAATGGCATTAGAATGGCTTTTCAGACGTATTGCCGGAGGTTACTGATCCCGCCAAAATCAGGTTATTTGCCTGGATACAGGGATCTGTATAACATAGTTAATGTTATTGCCGGATTCCATATTCGGATTTTACCAGATATCGGACTGATGAGTTTTTTAAAATTTTACATTAACACTATTTAACAGCTTTTGAATACCAGATTGGTTCAAACTGTTTATTTTCGTAAAATATTAATTTACGCAATGAGACTTGTCGGGTTATTTACCCTTTTGCTTCTTGGTTTTTTGGCTTCGGCTGAAGATGAACCGAAGAAATATACCTATTTTGAAGGCAGGATCATTAATGTAAATAACAACAAAATAGGATATGCCCATATTATCAACCTGAACCGTCGTTTTGGTGTTGTCAGCGACCCCAGTGGCAGATTTGTAATGCCGGTTATGCAGGGCGATAGCCTTATGATAACCCATGTCAGCCATTTGGTTCGTTTTGTAATGATTGATGTGGAGCATATTAATTATGAAGGCCCGTATGAACTGATCATCCTTCCTAAAGTATTTGAACTTAGCGAAGTTGTAGTGCGCCCCCTACCTGGCACACGCCTTGAATTCAAGCAGGCATTTGTTAATATTGAGCTTCCTGCTACAACCGATTCAGTGAAACTGAGAATGCCACATATTAATACAATGGTTTATAGTGGACCTCAGCAAGGATTTGGTGTGGTTATGAAAGGACCTTTCCAGACATTTTATGACCTTTTCAGCAAGGAAGCAAAACAAATCCGAAAACTTGAAAAGGAAATTGAAACTCAGCAATTACAGGAAGAAATTGAGAAACGGTATAATCACGACCTTGTTTACAGACTTACACATATTGCTGATGAAGCTGAGCGTGAAAAGTTCATGCAGTATTGTAATATCCCTGTTGGTTTTATTCTGAACTCTACTGATTACGATCTTTGTATTGCCATAATAAGGTGTTTTGAATCGTACAGACTAAAAATGGGTCGGGGCGGAGGATGAATTTATCAAGATCCTGAAAGACGCATTCTTTCCTAATTGTAAAACTCTCAAATACGATCAGGCTTCTTTGTTCCCTGCTATTGTCAGAAACAGGCTGTCCTCATGAAGATATTTATTTGCAAGCTCTTGAATACGTTCCGGACTTATTCCCTTTAATGATTTTATGAAATGGTTGAAAGTGTCAAGAGTTTGCCCATATTCAAGAACCACGCCTAATCTTTTTGCAATTTCAAAAGGCCCGTCCATGCTTCTCATTAAAGCACCCATCATAAAATTTTTGACCAGTTTCAATTCTTTCTGTCGTACCGGTTCCTCACGTAATTTTCTGATTTCTTTATAAACCTCTTCAATTGAAGCTTCAAGAACCTGATTTCCTACTTCACTGAAAATAATAAACAGGCCGCTATGATGAAATGATATAAGCGCAGATGAAATACCATAAGTATAGCCTTTGTCTTCGCGGATATTTTTCATTAGCCGTGAGCCAAAATAACCACCTAAAACAGTGTTCATAATACTAAGCTCAGGATAATCAGGGTGTAAACGATTAATAGTTGCTTTTCCAATACATAAGGCTGCCTGCATGGCATCCTTTTTATGGATAAATTGTTTTTTTTCCGTTGAAGTGTTTATTGGCGGTACATTCAAAGTCCGGTTTTTTGAGTTCGCACCCGAGAAACTACCAAATGTTTTTTCCAGAAGATCATCAAGCTGCATAGGAATTTTACCACTTACTATTATGGTACATTCGTCGGCTCGGTAATTATTTTTATGATGCTCAGCAAGAATATCCCTGCCAAGCCCATCAAGATGCCCGGGTTCAAGGATATATCCGTATGGATGCGTATTACCGAAAATCTGTTCATAAAAATGGGTGGAAGCCAGATAATTAACATTCTGACGTTTAATATTTAAGCGCTCTTTTCTGGTAGAACGATAAATATCTGTTTCATGATCCGGGAATACCGGGTTCATCACAACCTCTGCCAGCATTGGGAGGGTTTCATTCAGATACTTATTTAAGGTATATAGCCTTATATAAGCGTTGTCCTTTGAATTATTTGTTTCGATATAGGAACCATAAAACTCAAAACATTCTGAAATATCTTCGGCAGAATATGATTTTGTACCGGCTGTGAGTAATTTGTTTGTTGCTTTGGCAGCATGATAATGATCCTGATAATACGTGCCTGCTTTAAAAACAAGTTCAATACATGTAACTTCCTGAATGCCTTTATCTATTATATAAACCGGTATTCCGTTTCCAAGCTGGAAATAACGCGGTTCAGTATTTATCCGGAAATTGATTTGTTTTGATCCGGGTGCTTTTTTTCTGTTAATTTCTACTGGCATTATTCAGTTTTTTTGGCATGATAATATAAAGTAGAACAATTATTTTCGGTAAGATACTTTTGTGAAAAGCTCAATATGTCATTCTTGTTCACAAGGGCATACTGTTCTGCCTCCTTGTTTATTAATGTGGCATCTCCGATAAGTTCAAACATAGCAAGGTTCATTGCCTTTTCCAGTACCTTTATTTCTGTAAAAACCAGCATTGATTCAATTCTGTTTTTTACTTTTTGCAATTCGCGATCCTTTACAGAATTATCCTGAAGTTCCTTAATTATATCATTAATAGCCTGTTCAGCGGCAGCAAAGCTTATACCGTTCATGAGCCTGCCTGATATTATGAACAGACCCGGGTCAATACTTCCGGTTATATAGGCATCAATTCCGCTAAATATTTGTTTTTTCTTAACCAGTTCAATATAAAGTCGCGAAGAATCACCATTTGACAAAATATCAGAAACAATATCGGAGATATAATAGTCTTTTGAGGTACGTTCGGGTATATGCCAGGCTTTATAAATGGCATTCGCAGGAACATCCCTTTCAACATGTAAATGTCGTGCTTCGGTTTGAACCTCTTCAACCGGTAATTTTCTGTTATTTGGTGGTCCTGCCGGAATATTACCGAACCATTTTTCACACAATTCTTTGATTTCATTTGTATCAACAGGGCCAGCTATTGTAACAATGGCATTATTTGGATTGTAAAAACGCTGATAAAATTCTTTGGTGTCATCCATTGTTACATTTTCTATATGCCTGATATCCGCTCCTATTGTAGGCCAGCGGTAAGGATGCTTTTTATATGCCAGTGGGCTTAACAGCAGCCAGGCATCACCATAAGGTTTGTTTAAATAAACTTCTCTGAACTCTTCGATAACGACATTTTTTTGAACTTCAAGGCTCTTTTTTGAAAAGGCCAGATTCAGCATTCTGTCAGATTCAAGCCAAAAGCCGGTTTCAAGATTATTTTTAGGAATTGTAAGGTAGTAATTAGTAACATCATTTGATGTAAAAGCATTATTTGTGCCACCTGCCTTTTCAAGCTGCTCATCGTAATAAGGAATATTTACCGAGCCTCCAAACATCAGATGTTCAAATAAATGTGCAAACCCGGTTTTATCAGGATGTTCGTCGCGTGCACCAATATCATATAAAACATTCATTGCTACTATTGGAGTTGATTTGTCGTTATGAACAATAACCCTGAGTCCGTTATCAAGTTGAAAGCGGTAGAATGATATCATAAAACTAAAGCTGAATGAATGTTGAGAATTAGAAAGAGTGTTTTATTACAATATATTTTCTAAGTATCTGAAAGTCAAAAAAAAGAGGCTGTCTTGTAATTATCGGACAGCCTCTTATTGATTAAAGATTTTTAATCCTTAATGTCTTTCTTATTAGTATTATTTTGAAAGGATAAGATTGACAATTCCAACAGCATCAAGTACGTTGATTATACCATTACCATCAATATCAGCATTTGTAAAAACAAATTGTTCAGGTGTGTTACCTATAATATAATTGATAACTGCAACAACGTCCATAATATTCACATTACCATCGCCATTAGCATCACCGGGTGTTCCGCATGATGGAGGAACGTGTGGTCCGTTGGTGAAATCGGCATTTGTGAATGTGAAATCCTGGATATATTTAAATTCAACAGGTTGAGTGGGGTCGCCACCGATAAATGTTTGAAATACGAATGGAATAGTATAGGTGTCACCGCTTGAGAATACATAATCTGATGCAGTTCCCATATTTGCTTCAAGCCAGCCTTCTGACAGGTAAGTAACATTTTCAACATCGGTGTACATACGTGAGTCAACATCAAATCCCCAGCACCAGATATCGGGCATAATATTGTCAGTTACACCTTCAAAATCGGTATCCAGCCATGAAAGGAATACTTTACTTCCATCCTGTGTTCTTGAAATTTGCGAACGGCTGTCTTCACTGATTTCACCAAATTCACCCCTGAAAGTTTTATTATGTGTTACATACTGAGCAGCAAAGCAGGCACCCTGATTTACTGAGTAAATATGGAATGTAGCTCCATAGCCTCCGCTGGCGATAATAGAATAATCATTGCTTCCGGCAACACCAATAGTAACACAAATATGGAGATCTCCGTTTTTATCAACAACCATACCATGATCAAAAGCAGTGGTATATCCTACTGAATCACGATGAACAAGTTCAGGGTTTACCCAAAGATTATTCCACTGATCTTCTGTAAGATAGTACTTAACTGATTCAAATCCGTCAGGTCCGCCAAGAACTATTGCTGTTGGGCCTGTCCATGTCTGTCCCCCATTAGTGGTTTTATAGATAACAGGATAAAAAGCAGCTCCGTTTACAAACGGGTCACCATCAAGATTATCCCAAAGTAATGACATATAGCCGATTTGCCCGTTAGGAGCAAAGGCAATTTTTTCATGAGCAGGAGCCCTCCCTTCAGTATAAGCAGGTGCATACATAAGCCATCTTTCATATTCAAAATCTTCCAATGCAGGGTTCCAAGTCCCTTTTGTGAATAACAAACTGTCAGTGTACTGATTTCCCAGGCCATCAATCAATGATGGTTCATATACCCATATATCTCCGTTAACAGGATTAATTGTCATAGTAGAAGGAACATTCTGTCTGTATGGGGGTATTGATGACCAGTCATGTTGTGTTGGAGGAACAGTCTGGCTAAGTTTATGAACTCCGGCAGCATATCCGCCCCATGAACCGGCTCCTGCATTACTACCATCAAGTGTAGGTGCGAAATATGAGAAATATGCATTGCCAGGAATTGTGTTTCCTGTGGGATTGTATATTACACCCTGTGGATATCTTGCATTGGCTCCACCTTTGGTAGGATCATAAACCTGAATATTGTTGGTAAAAGTCATACCACCATCAGTGGATACATCATAAGCCAGATAACCACTTCCAGGAGGAATGAGCATACGGTGTACGAATGCAACTGTATTTAAGTTGTTGTCAGCCCAAAGAGCTGTACGTCCTCCGTTGTAGAGACCATAGGCATTGGCAGATCCTCCTATTGGAATAATGGATACAATGTTGCGGTTGCCGGCATTTACAACAGGTTTCATAGGTACGCTGAAATTGTTAACAGTTGAAGTATTCGTAATAATACTCTCGTTAACATTTCGATCTAGCACAGCATCAGAGCGAATACCGCTTTTTATCTGATAATTCTGCGCACTCAATGCAAACACTGCAATGAGGGATAATGTTAATAATAGTGTTCTTCTCATTTTTAAAAAAATTTGGTGAATAAATAATTAAATTAAAATGTATGCTTGTTTTAATTTTTTGGAATTACCAAACAAAAATATAAATAAATCCAATACCCGGGGTTTTTGTTGAAAATAATTTTTTATTCGACAATAAACTTACTTGTTGTTTTATTATTGTCGGTTCTTACTGTCAGGAAGTACATTCCTGAACTAAGGCTTTCAGTATTGATCTCTATATACTGTTCATCGGCATCAAAAGTGCCAGAATTAACGGTTTGAACTTTCTGACCCAGAATATTGGTGATATCGAACTGCCATGCAACAAACTGGTCCTCATTAATGATCTCCATTTCAAAAATGATATTACTTCCGGGTTTGGCAGTAATATCATTGATCTTCATAATATTTGACCCATAAGTTCCTTTGGGTTCACTTTTGCCTCCAAGAATAATATTAACAGTTCCTACAGCATCAAGTACGTTGATTATTCCATCACCATTAACATCAGCATTTTCTATAATAAATGGTTCGGGGTCATTACCTATAATATAATTAATAACTGCAACAACATCCACAATATTCACACTGCCATCGCCATTAGCATCACCGGGTGTTCCACATGTTGGCGGAACGTGTGGTCCGTTGGTGAAATCAGCATCAATGAATGTGAAATCCTGAACATATTTAAATTCAACGGGCTGATCGGGGTCTCCACCGGTGAATGATTGATATACAAATGGAATAGTATAAGTACCGCCATTTGAGAAAACATAATGCGATGCGGTACCCTGATAAGCTTCGAGCCAACCTTCTGAAAGATAGGTAACATTTTCAACTCCGGTGTACATACGGGTGTCAACATCAAATCCCCAGCACCAGATATCCGGCATAACATTGTCAGTTATGCCTTCAAAGTCGGTATCAGCCCATGAAAGGAATACCTTGCTTCCATCCTGGGTAACTGAAGCCTGTGAACGGCTGTCTTCAGCAATTTCACCCCACTCACCGCGGAAAGTTTTATTGTGTGTAATATATTGTGCAGCAAAACAGGCTCCCTGATTTAATGAGTAAATATGGAAAGTAGCTCCATAGCCTCCGCTGGCGAAGATAGAATAACTTTCGCTTCCGGCAACACCAATGGTAACAGCAATATGGATGTCTCCGTTTTTGTCAACTACCATATCGTGGGTAAAAGCTGTGGTGTATAAAATTGAATCACGAAAATTAGATCCTGGGTTTAAAAATAACTCAAATATCTGTTCATCTGTAAGATAATACTTGACTTCATCAAATCCGTCCGGACCTCCTAAAACAATAGCTGTCGGTCCTGTCCATGTCTGACCACCATCAGTGGTTTTGTAAATAACAGGATAAAAAGCATATCCGGCAGCAAATGGGTCACCGCCATTGTCAGCCAAAAAGCTCATATATCCAATTTGTCCGTCAGGAGCAAAGGCAATTTTTTCGTCAGCAGGTGCTCTACCCGATTCAAAGGCAGGTAAATATTCAACCCATCTGCTATAATCATAATCATTCAATGCAGAATTCCATATACCTTTAGTGAATAATACACTATCAGTGTATTGGTTACCTACACCATCAACTAATGCAGGTTCGAAAACCCAAATGTCACCGTTAACTGGATTAATTGTCATTGCTGAAGGAACATTCTGACGGAATGGAGGTATAGACGACCAGTAATGCTGTGTTGGAGGTTCTGCTTGGCTGAGTTTATGAACACCGGTAACATATCCTCCCCATGAACCAGGTCCGGCATTACTACCATCAAGACTAGGTGCAAAATATGAATAATATGCATTATCAGGATTGGTATTACCTGTAGGATTATAGATAACACCCTGTGGGTATCTGGCATTAGCACCACCTAAGTTGGGATCATAAACCTGAATATTATTGGTGAAAGTCATACCGCCGTCAGTGGATAGATCATAAGCCAGATAACCACCTCCCGGAGGAATGAGCATACGGTGTATGAATGCAACAGTGTTTAAATTATTGTCAGCCCAAAGTGCTGTGCGACCACCATTGTATAAACCATATGCATTAGCAGCTCCACCAATGGGGATAATAGAAACAATATCGCGATTATCTGCATCTACAACAGGTTTTTCCGGAATATTGAAAGCATTGAAAACTTTAGAATTGTTAATGAGGGATTCGTTAAAATTCTGATAAGTGCGAAATTCAGGACGAATATCTCCTTTTATCTGATAGCGCTGTGCGCTTAGCGATAACACCGCAATTAGTGATATCGCTAATAACAGTGTTCTTTTCATGGTCTTAAGAAAGATTGGTTAATGTTTGTTGTTTAAATAATGTGTATTAAGTATTATTCACACTGATATTATAAAACAAAAACCCAAAGAACCTTAATCCTTTGGGTTTTTGTTCAGGATAATTTTTTATTCGACAATAAACTTACTGGTTGTTTTATAATTGTCGGTTTTTATTGTCAGGAAGTACATTCCTGAACGCAGACTTTCAGTATTGATCTTTATATTCTGTTCACCGGCATCAAAAGTACCAGAATTAACGGTTTGAACTTTCTGACCCAGAATATTGGTAATATCAATTACCAAATTGCTGCGTTTGTTCAATGTTAATTTAAAGCTGGTGTAATTTTTAGCAGGATTAGGATAGATAGAAGTAATGGTGAAATTATTTTGCAATTCATTTATTCCATCTACAATCATAATAACAGTTACTGTAACATCCTGGTCAATTACTGTAACATCACCTGTTTCTAGCAGGAAGCCTATTTTTTCTATAGAAAAGGAATATGTTCCCGGCTCAACTGTAAATATATAGTCTCCAGCAGGATTGGTAACATCGCCAAGGGTTACAACTGCATCATAAATTTCATTCTCATACTGATCAGTAATAATGAATGTTACGGTATATTCCTCAATTGCCCCTTCAAGGGTAACTGTAGCATTTTCAGTACCGGTCAGGATATTTTGAGCCTGTATGCTTGAGATTATTGCATCTTCGAGTACGAAGTCATATACTCCGGCTACATCAGGTGTAGTAAATTCGAATGTTGCAACAACACCGCTGTTTCCTAGGAAAAAATCATTGGTGAATGATATTGAAAGCGATCTGAAAAGATTGGTGTTTGGCAGAACATTGGCATGTATCTGGTGATTAGTGGCACGATCGGTCAATGCAGCAGAATTAGCCACATAATCAAAATCTTCTGGCAAAGGAATATCAAACTGCCAGGCTACGAACTGATCTTCGTTGATAACTTCCATTTCAAGAACAATAATGCTGCCGGGTTCAGTAACAACATCATGCAGTTTCATAATATTGCCGCTTAACACAACTTCATTTAATGTTACATCAACAAGTACATCCTGGTCAACTACTGTAACATTACCGGTACCTGTTGAATAACCGGCTTTAACAACTGTGTAGGCATAAGTTCCTGGTTCTACAGTAAACACATACTGACCTGCAGGATTAGCAACTGCTCCAAGTGTAACAACAGCATTGGTAATGGGAGCGCCATCCTGGTCAGCAACATTGAATGTTACGGTATATTCAGGTGTAACTTCTGCAATTAACGTAACATCAACAAGCACATCCTGATCAACTACAGTAACATTACCTGCACCTGTTGAATAACCGGCTTTAACAACTGTGTAGGCATAAGTTCCTGGTTCTACAGTAAATACATACTGACCTGCAGGATTTGTAACAGTTCCAAGTGTAACAACAGCATCGGTAATTGGAGCACCATTTTGATCAGCAACGTTGAAAGTTACAGTATATTCGTCAGGTGTTGCTCCGCCAAGAGTTATTGTACCATTCTCAGTACCGGAAATAATATCTTGTGCCTGAAGACTTGCTATAATAGCATCAACAAGTACAAATTCAAATGTTCCTGCAGTGTTAGGTGTTATAAATTCATATGTTGCAATAACACCTTCGTTTCCAAGGAAATAGGCATTGGTGAATGAAAAAGCAAGTGATCTGAAAATAGTTGTATTAGGTAATATAACGGCATTTATCTGATGTCCTGCAGCTCTTGAAGTTAATGCAGCAGAATTGGCAACATAGTCAAATCCTTCAGGCATAGGAATATCGAACTGCCAGGCTACGAACTGATCTTCATTAATTATTTCCATTTCAACGATTATATTACTTCCGGGCTCGGCGGTAACATCGTTGATCCTCATAATATTTGATCCATAAGTTCCTTTGGGTTCACCTTTGCCTCCAAGGACAATATTAACAGTTTCAACAGCATCAAGTACGTTGATTATTCCATCACCATTAACATCAGCATTTTCGAAAATAAATGGTGTGGGGTTAAAGCCCATAATGTGATTTATAATAGCTACAACATCAAGCACGTTAACAGCGCCATCGCCATTAGCATCACCGGGTGTTCCACATGTTGGAGGAACGTGTGGCCCGTTGGTGAAATCAGCATCAGTGAATGTGAAATCCTGAACATATTTAAATTCAACAGGCTGATCGGGGTCTCCACCGGTGAATGATTGATATACAAATGGAATAGTATAAGTACCGCCATTTGAGAAAACATAATGCGATGCGGTACCCTGATAAGCTTCGAGCCAACCTTCTGAGAGATAGGTAACATTTTCAACTCCGGTGTACATACGGGTAGTTACATCAAATCCCCAGCACCAGATATCGGGCATTATATTATCGGTTACGCCTTCAAAATCGGTATCAGCCCATGAAAGGAATACTTTGCTTCCATCCTGAGTTGTTGAAGCTTGTGAACGGCTGTCTTCTGAAATATCACCCCATTCGCCACGGAAAGTATTATTGTGTGTAACAAATTGTGCAGCAAAGCAGGCTCCCTGACTTACTGAGTAAATATGGAAAGTAGCTCCATAGCCTCCGCTGGCAATAATGGAATATGGATTATCAGCACCTCCGGATACACCAATGGTAACAGCAATATGGATGTCTCCATTTTTGTCAACTACCATATCGTGAGTAAAAGCTGTGGTATATAAAGCTGAATCACGATGAACCAGTTCGGGGTTTACCCAAAGATTGTTCCACTGTTCATCTGTAAGATAATATTTAACTTCTTCAAATCCGTCAGGTCCGCTAAGAACAATTGCAGTTGGACCTGTCCATGTTTGTCCACCATCAACAGTTTTGTAAATAACAGGATAATAAGCATATCCGGCAGCAAATGGGTCACCGCCATTGTCAGCCAGTAAACTCATATATCCAATTTGTCCGTTAGGAGCAAAAGCAATTTTTTCGTCAGCAGGTGCATTTCCCGGTTCATAAGCAGGTAGATATTCAAGCCATCTGTCATAAGAATAATCCTGTGATGCAGAATTAAATACACCTTTTGTAAATAACAGACTATCAGTGTATTGGTTACCTAAGCCATCAATTAATGCAGGTTCATAAACCCAAATGTCACCGTTAACTGGATTGATTGTCATTGCTGAAGGTACATTCTGACGGAATGGAGGTCTCGAACTCCAGTCATGTTGGGTAGGATTACTACCCTGGTTGAGTTTATGAACTCCACCTGCATAACCGCCCCATGAACCGGAACCAGCATTACTTCCATCAAGTGTAGGTGCGAAATATGAAAAATAGGCATTGTCAGGAACGGTATTACCTGTAGGATTGTAAATAACACCCTGTGGATATCTGGCATTATCACCCCGGGTGGGATCATAAACCTGGATATTGTTGGTGAAAGTCATGCCACCATCGGTGGATAGATCATAAGCCAAATAACCGCTTCCTGGTGGGATTAGCATACGGTGTACAAAAGCAACTGTATTTAAGTTGTTATCAGCCCAAAGAGCAGTACGACCACCGTTATATAAACCATATGCATTACCGGCCCCTCCTATTGGGATAATAGTAACAATGTCGCGATTACCTGCATCTACAACAGGTTTTTCCGGTACATTGAAAGCATTAACAAAAGATGTATTGTTAATGAGGGCTTCGTTAAAATTGCGTTCAGGGCGAAATTCCGGCCGAATATCACCTTTCATCTGATAGCGCTGTGCGCTAAGCGATATCACTGCAAGGAGTGAAATTGTTAATAGTAGTGTTTTTTTCATTTGCTTACTTTTTAGGTTACTAATTAAGTTTAACTCAGCAAAATTAATAAAAATTGTATTGATTGATACAAATTCCCTGATTTTTTTAAGTTTTTTATGAATTACTTTATCCAAAACTCATAAATATGTTGTAAAATTAACATAATATTCAAAGCATTTATACTTTTGCAGTCTTATGATCAAACACACATTTACTCTTGCAGGAAAAGATTTTTTACTTGAGCTTAAGCGGCCATATCTGCTTAATGGTATGCTGCTTTATGTAGTTTCCACTGTTTTTATTTGTTATCTTGCCTTTGATGGGATTATTGATGAAAGAACCTGGAATGTATTGTACTGGATCGTTATTTTGTTTGCATCTGTTAATTCCGCAGGACGAAGTTTTTCAGAAGAGTTTTCAAAACGCCACCTGTATTATTATTCAATAGCAAATCCGGCAGCAATAATTCTTGGCAAAATGTGCTATAATGCTGTTTTGTTGGTTATAGTAGCACTTCTGGGTTTTTCTGCTTTTTCACTATTCCTTGGAATACCAGTTGAAAACAGAGTGATGTTCATATTAGTAGCTATAGCCGGAAGCATCAGTTTTGCATTATTACTCACAATGGTAGCAGGTATAGCTTCGCGAGCCGAACAAAACTTCACGTTGATGGCAATTCTGAGCTTTCCTATTGCATTACCCAAGTTGCTGATCCTTATTAATCTTACACGAAATGCCATTGAACGTGGAATTTGGTCAGAAGCAATTAAACCATTCGCTTCATTAATCGTTTTACAAATACTGATAATCGTTCTGGCATTGCTTTTATTTCCCTATCTGTGGAAAGACTGAAGCGTTCGAACCAAATATATGAATTTTATGAGGTGGATTTATAAAATACTAAGTATTGTACTGCTTGTTTACGCTGTTGTAGCAGGGCTTACAATTAAAATACCCTTCGATTTGCCTGTTATTCATGAGAGTATTCGTAATCTGTTTTATCATGTGAGTATGTGGTTTACCATGATCATAATCTTCCTGATATCCTTTGTTTACAGTTTAAGATATTTAAAGGGTTTTAACCTTGAATATGATCGTATAGCTGTAACTGCAGCTCAGGTCGGACTGGTTTTTGGAATGCTTGGGATTTTTACCGGAATGCTTTGGGCAAATGAAACCTGGGGAGCTCCATGGGTTCGTGATCCTAAACTTAATGGCGCAGCAATGAGCCTTCTGGTATATTTTGCATACATGATATTAAGATCATCAATGACTGATGAAGAAAAAAAGGCAAGAATATCAGCAGTTTATAATATTTTTGCTTTCATTCTGATGATAATTTTTCTTGGCATTTTACCAAGACTATGGGGAGATTCACTGCATCCGGGACAGGGTGGCGGACCTATGACTGTGGCTAAATTGGATTCAACCCTGCGTATCATATTTTATCCTTCAATTATTGGATGGATATTACTTGCAGTATGGATACTTGAACTTAAGATCAGGGTTAAACGTTTAAATGAAATATTAAACTCCGGTGAGATATGATTGACGAAAATAAAATGTATGTTGTAGTCGGTGTATTGCTGATTATCCTTCTGGGTTTGTTTTTATATCTTATAACCATTGATGTAAAACTTCGGAAGATTGAAAAAAGGCATAATAAGGAAAATAAGCCTAAAACCAGATCAACAGTAGTAACCGGGAAATAATAAAGGTTTATGAAAACCAGACATATTATCTTAATTCTTGTAGTTGCTGTAGTAACAGGTATTATAATAACAACATTTTCGGGTTCGGGAGCATATAGCCATTTTGAAGAGGCATTTAACCATCCCGGACGCGATTTTCATATAATCGGGAAGCTTAATACCCAAAAAGCATTAGAATACGATAGTCATATTGATCATAATTATTTTGCTTTTTACATGATTGATCAGCACGGTAAAGAATCAAAAGTGGTTTATCGGGGAGCTAAACCGCAGGATTTTGAGAAATCGGAACAGGTTGTGATAATTGGCAGCGCTGAAGATGGAGTATTCAATGCCAAACAGTTATTGTTGAAATGTCCTTCAAAATATAATGAAGAAGGATTGCCACAGGAATACGACGATACAAAATTTGATAAAGTATCGCAGGATTGATGCAGGTCAAACATTTTTAATACCGATTGGAAAAATATAACAGACCAATTATACCGGATGGCAAAATATAACAGACCAATTATCGCTTCGCTCAATTGTTCTGAATATTTTAACCACCGGCATTAACGATTGTAATTTACAAAACAGCTTGGACTATTTTGTAAACACAATTCGTATAATCGCTCCACTCAATTGTTCTTAATGTTTTAACCACCGGCATTAACGATTGTAATTTACAAAACAGCTTGGACTATTTTGTAAATACAATTCGTATAAGAACTTCCTGTCAGATATTTTCCACTGACCGGATCCGGGTCATTCTACCTCCTTTTCACCTTGTGTTCTGCTAATCATAGTGGTTCATGACTTTATGAACTCTGTTGTTTTTGCAAAAACATTGTTAATCGAAACACAAACGGCTTAAAAACCCGGAAAAAGTATATTTTTGCAAATTCTCAGTTGAGCATACTTAATTAAACTTCTAAATATTTTTCTTTATGAAACAGACTATCACCGCTAAACAAGCGATGGAACTTGAAGACCGTTATGGTGCCCATAATTATCACCCATTACCGGTTGTACTTGCCAAAGGTGAAGGTCCTTTTATGTGGGATGTTGACGGCAAGCGTTATTATGATTTTCTTTCGGCATACTCGGCTGTAAACCAGGGGCATTGCCATCCTGCCATCGTTAATGCCATGATCGAACAGGCAAAAACACTTACATTGACATCCAGGGCTTTCTATAATGATGCTCTTGGTGTTTTTGAAAAATTTGCCACTGAATTCTTCGGATACGACAAATTATTGCCTATGAATACCGGCGCCGAAGGAGTTGAAACAGCTATTAAACTCTGCCGTAAATGGGCTTATGAGAAAAAAGGTGTTCCTGAAAATCAGGCAAAAATCATTGTTTGTCAAAACAATTTTCACGGACGTACAACAACCATTATCAGCTTGTCAACCGATCCGGATGCAAGAGGTAATTTCGGACCTTATACTCCGGGTTTTGAAATAATACCTTATAACGATCTGAAAGCACTGGAAAAAGCGCTGGAAGACCCGAATGTTGCCGGATTTCTGGTTGAACCTATCCAGGGTGAAGCAGGGGTTTTTGTTCCTGACGATGGATATCTGGCAAAAAGCAGCGAGTTATGCAAACAAAAAAATGTGTTGTTCATCGCCGATGAGATCCAAACCGGAATTGCACGTACCGGACGTTTATTATGCTGCGACCACGAGAATGTAAAACCTGATATTCTGATCCTTGGAAAAGCATTGTCAGGTGGGGTTTATCCCGTTAGTGGAGTATTTGCCAACGATGAAATTATGCTATGTATTAAACCGGGACAACATGGCTCAACATTTGGAGGTAATCCTATTGCTGCAAAAGTTGGAATAGCTGCTCTCACTGTAGTGAAGGAAGAAAAACTGGCTGAAAAATCAGAAAAACTGGGAAAGATCTTCCGCGAAGAAATTATGAAGATAAATTCTGATATGATTGAAGGAGTTCGTGGTAAAGGTTTGCTCAATGCTGTTGTCATAAAACCTAAAAATGGCAAAGAGGCTTGGGATGTATGCCTGAAAATGGCAGAAAAAGGGTTGCTGGCAAAACCCACTCACCGTCATTTTATTCGTTTTGCTCCACCATTGATCATCACCGAAGAACAATTAATGGATGCAATGCGTATCATTCGTGAATCAGTAGAATCATTTAATTAGGCTTTTTGTTTCATAGTTTTTAAACCGTCTTCCGCAAGGGAGGCGGTTTTTTATTTCGTTGGATCCTTTAACAACAAAGAAATTCCTGCTGCTGAAGACAGTGGAGAATTGGGTCGTTAGAAAATTATTGTGAACTAAATTTCCGGTTCAGATTTTTAAGAAAAAACTTCTTACTTGCCGATACCGAATACGTCCTGAAGTGTTTTAACACAATCAAGTTTTTCCCATGCGAAAAACTCAACTGTTTTTTTGAATTTCCGGCAATGTGCACCATTTCCGGTAGATTCACCACTGTCAGGGTCATAACACACTTCAATCTCGGCGGTATAAGGATCGCGCCCAAAATGTCC
Organism: uncultured Bacteroidales bacterium; assembly: GCA_964550455.1. Lineage (GTDB taxonomy): Bacteria > Bacteroidota > Bacteroidia > Bacteroidales > JAAYJT01 > JAAYJT01. The sequence goes on from CAZJZG010000002.1 coordinate 132,731, forward strand.
GTAAGTTGCCGTAGGCAGATAAATGGGATTTTTAAGCCCGAATTTTTTGACAATAGCGTACGGACGCAAATCAAATATTCCTTTGATAATTTCACCAATAGCCCCGTCAGAAAGCAGATTTCCATTACTATCTTTGACTTTTGCTGAACCATAAGTATTGACGTACAGTCCAACAGGTTCGGCAACTCCGATTGCATAAGCCACCTGAACGAGGATTTCATCGGCAATTCCTGCTGCAACCATATTTTTGGCAATATGCCTGGTTGCATAAGCAGCCGAGCGGTCAACCTTTGATGGATCTTTGCCACTGAAAGCACCTCCTCCGTGAGCACCACGGCCACCGTATGTGTCAACAATGATCTTACGACCTGTTAATCCGGTATCACCATGAGGTCCTCCGATTACAAATTTTCCTGTGGGGTTAATAAGCAGAGTGAAATTATGATCGAAAAGCTTTTTTACTTTTTCTGGAAGAGTACTGCTTTGTTTAACTCTTGGAATAAGGGTTTGTCTTACATCCTTTTCAATTATTCTGCGCATTTCCTGATCGCTGGCAAAAGGATCATGCTGGGTTGAGATCACAATAGAATCAATACGCCGGGCAATATTCTGCTCATCGTATTCAATGGTAACCATTGATTTTGAATCGGGTCGCAGATACAGCATTTCTTTACCTTCATGTCTGATGGCTGCAAGCTGCTGAAGCAGAACATGCGATAATTCAAGAGCCATAGGCATATAATTCTCCATTTCGTTTGTAGCATAGCCAAACATCATTCCCTGATCGCCCGCACCCTGTTCTTCAGAAGTCTTTCGTTCAACTCCCATGGTAATATCTGGGCTTTGTTCATGAATGGTAGATATCACACCGCACGAATTGTATTCAAACCCATATTCTCCTTTGGTATAACCAATCCTTTTAATTGTATTTCTTGCAATATCCTGTATATCAATATAGCTTCGGGTTCTAACCTCACCGCTGCAAACCACCAGTCCTGTTGTAACCAATGTTTCGCAGGCGACTTTGCTTTCAGGGTCATGCCTCAGAAATTCATCAAGCAATGCATCAGAGATCTGATCGGCAACTTTATCGGGATGTCCTTCAGAAACAGATTCAGAAGTAAACAGATAGTTCATGATATAATGAGTTTAATAAAAATAATTTGCAAAATTAGTTCTTTTTTGGCTTTCTGTCTCTTACAGGGTTTGATTTAATACCTTTAATACCGATTGGAAAAATATAACAGACCAATTTTACCGGATGGCAAAATATAACAGACCAATTATACCGGATGGCAAAATATAACAGACCAATTATCGCTTCGCTCAATTGTTCTGAATATTTTAACCACCGGCATTAACGATTGTAATTTACAAAACAGCTTGGACTATTTTGTAAATACAATTCGTATAA
>CAZJZG010000003.1:0-126702 GCA_964550455.1 uncultured Bacteroidales bacterium
TATTAGAAAAAATGAAAATATCTATTACCTAAAATAAATTAGGGTTTGGGATTAAAGTTCCGTTTCATGCTTCAAACCTATTAATTATTTTAATTTCGCTCAAACTAATATCATCAGTAATTGTTTTATTAACGAAGTTTTGAACAATTTTACTAACAGAAAAATATAGGTATTATGATTTCAGAAAAAGTTGCTAAAGCATTAAATGAACAAATCAAGTTGGAAGAACACTCATCACGTATTTACATGAGTATGGCAATATGGTGCGAAGTGCAGGGTTATCCCGGTGCTGCTGAATTCCTGTACAAACACAGTGACGAAGAAAGAATGCACCAGTTAAAGATCGTCAAATATCTTAACGATCGTGGTGGCCATACAAAATTGTGTTCACTTGAGCAGCCTGCACTTGAGTTTACATCATTGAAAAGTCTTTTTGATGAAGTTTTTAAGCATGAAGTTCTTGTTACAAACAGTATCAACGAGCTGGTACACCTTTGTATGGAAGTACGAGATTATACAACCCTGAATTTCCTGCAATGGTTTGTGGAAGAACAAATTGAAGAAGAAAGCCTGGTAAAGGGTGTTATTGATAAATTGAACCTTGCTGGTGAAGCCAAAGGCGGACTTTTCCATATTGATAAAGAACTGGCATCGTTGGCTGCAACCACCGAGACAGAATAAGACAGTGTTGCAGACAAATAAACAAGCTGAACGATAGAATGTGAACTACAAGCATTCTATCGTTTTTTTTTATCCATGGTTTCAATTATCCTTACCAGTTCATCATACCATGCCTGCCCGTATTTTCTGATCAGAGGGCCTTTCAGAAAAACATACAAAGGCAGGTTAAGCTCTGAACCTTTACGAAGAGCCTTATTGCAAATTGACCACTTATGATAATTTAAAGCATCAAAATCCTGATATGATGTTATTCTTATAGGATAAAGATGACAGGAAACAGGCTTGCGGAAATCAATTTTATTATTTTCAAATGCCTTTTCAATGGCGCAAAACGCAATCTTCCCAACAAAATAAACAAATGCACATTCTCTGCCTTTGACAAGCGGAGTAACATAATTACCCGTTGCATCATAATCAAATACTCCCTGTTCTTTTATTGTTCTAATGCCTTCAGGGGTCATATAAGGAATGATCTCATCAAGGTTTTCCTGAAGTATGTCAATTTCTTCAATTTCAAGGGGAGCTCCGGCATCTCCGGCTACACAACAGGCACCCTTACATTTTGGCAGATCGCAGCAAAACTTCACTAAACAAATATCATCTGAAACATTAGTATGGTTGACAGGTATCATTTTTGTTTCAATATTTGCGACAAAGATATACATCGAAAACAAACCATCTGTCTTTCAGCTTATGTTAAAACAAATTTCCGTAATAAAATTTTGCGGTACAATCTCTCTAAAAGCTTAATACCGCAGAACACCACACAGATTGCAGGCATAAAAAACAATATTCAGAAATTCAAACAAGCATTGTTGTAAAAAATATTTCTCAATCTTTGCCTGATTAGGATAATTATTCAGATTTTCGTTATAATTTTGCACCATGAAAAACTCATTGAAACTATTTTTATGGTTTCAGGCAATCATGCTCAGCCTGATATTGAACAGCAACATTACTGCTGCTGATATTCCTTTTCAGGCAAATGAGATCAGTAGTCGTACTACAGAAATATCACTTCCTGACAATCTTCTGTTATACTGTATCCTTCCGAAAAATGACACCAACCAGACGCACTGGAATAATTATATACACGATTTAAAAAGGATTTTTAAAGCCATAACTACTGCAGCTTTTAATGTTTCAGGAAATAAATGTTCGCTGGTACATTACTTTGATTTTTGCTGCCATATTACCATAAGCCTGCCAATTTCGGCAATCATCTTCCCATTTAATTATTTCTGGTAAGGCAATAATTATTTTCCCGGCTTTTTTTTATCTATAGTACTGACCCTTTCAGTTATTTCATTTTCAACTGGCTGGCTCAGTTATCTGTAGCATTATTACTTTCAACATATACTTCATTAATTAAAACAAAAAGAAATTATGGAATCGTATTCATTAATTATAGGCTTAGTACTTATTTTATTATGTATCATACCATTATGGTTTTTTCAAAGAAATCAAACCAAAGGACTTAGAAAATTAACAAAAGCTTTTAAGCAATCACTTGCAAATAATAACCTGACTGTAAATCAACCTGAATTCTGGAATAACTCTTATGGAATAGGAGTGGATGATATGCAAGGTAAGTTAATATACATTAAACTCGAAAATGATGCTACCAGGGAATATGTAGTTGATCTATCACAAATTGATAAATGCAGTATACAGAAAAAAATACAAACTTCTTCTTCAGGCAAGAGCGGTTTTAATACTATTGAAGCGCTGGATCTTGTTCTTACCCGTAAGAATGCAGAAAAACAAAATGATATGCTGGAATTTTTCAATGAGAATGAAGATCGTCAGCTAAAAGGTGAGGAACAGATCATTGAGAAATGGAAAAAGACAATTGATGGTCATATCCAGAAAGGAAAGCGCTGAAAATTGCAAGCATTCCCTAATATAGTCATATTTCAGAACTATTCAGTAAAAAACAATAAGACAGGCGTGTTGTTTTTTAGCAATACACTACCTGTCTTTTTTCTTTAATTTGTGAATAGAACCTGATTTCCAGCAATGTTCTTTACTTTTTAAATTAAATAATCAGATGAACAAATTAATGTTTATTAATGTTTTCCTATTTTTGCGCACTTTTAAAAACTTAAAACAGTTTTATTTATGAATCCTGGTGTAACTGAAAGCATACCTTTATATGCTTCAATTCCGTTCTTTTTAATGCTGATGACCATAGCGGTTGGTCCGCTTTTGTTCCATCACTGGTGGGAAAACAACAGAAACAAACTAATAGTATCACTTGCATTAGGTATTCCTACCGCTATTTACCTGATTGCTACCGGTTTTCTTCACAATCTTGAACATCAGTTGATTTTCGATTACATACCATTTATTATATTGCTTGGCGGATTATTCGTAATAACCGGAGGTATAAACCTTAGCGGTGACATTGAAGCCAAACCGTCAATAAACACACTATTTCTTGCTATTGGTGCAGTTCTTGCTTCGTTTATGGGTACTACCGGTGCAGCTATGTTGCTTATACGTCCGGTAATAAATACCAATACTCAGCGTAAATTCAAGATGCACACAATACTGTTTTTTATAGCTGTTGTTGCCAATGCCGGAGGTCTGCTTACACCGCTTGGTGATCCACCCTTGTTCCTTTTGTACCTTAGAGGTGCTCCTTTTACATGGTTTTTCCATTTAGTCCCTGAGTGGTTATTTGCGAACGGTTTGTTACTAATCATTTATTTCTTTACCGATAATTATTACTACAAAAAAGAGCACCCGGCGCATATTATCCTGGATAAAACTGATGTGTCGCCCATAAGACTAAGAGGAGGCTTTAATTTTATATTTTTAGCAGGAGTTGTTCTTTCAGTGGCATTCCTAAATCAGCAATATATTCCTGCTATAGGGAACAATGCCTATCTGGCTTTTATCCGCGAATTTGCTATTTTGAGCATGGCTGTATTATCATTACTTTTCACTTCTAAGAAACTACGCCAGGCAAATAAATTCACATATGGACCAATTATTGAAGTAGCTTTTTTGTTTCTTGGTATTTTCACAACTATGGTACCGGCTTTGATCTGGCTCGAAACAAATGCAAAGACTCTTGGTGTTGATACGGTAACGCATTTTTATTATGCAACCGGAGCATTAAGTTCTTTCCTCGACAATGCACCTACAGCAATTTCATTTTACAATCTTGCCCTTGGTCTTGACACCAGTGCTGCTACAAGCTTTATTGCTGGCATTCCCGAAAACTTTTTGAAAGCCATATCAGTAGGTTCAGTATTTTTTGGTTCAATGACCTATATTGGTAATGGTCCTAATTTTATGGTTAAAGCTATTGCCGAAGAAAACAAAATTGATATGCCGAGCTTTTTTGGTTATATGATTAAGTTTTCTCTGGTAATATTACTGCCGATCTTTATTATTACTCAGTTGCTTTTCCTGTAACAAACAACTGATGATAAAGAAATTGGATTTTGTTTTTTAACAGATTGTTGCGAACCTTTTGAATATTAAGAAGTTCCGGTAAGGCTTGGCTAATGACCGGATATTCAAATTTTTGATTTCTCAATAAGCTTGATCTGGTCAATAACCATTTGTTTATCAACAGCCTTGCACATATCATAAATTGTAAGCAAAGCTACTGATACTGCGGTTAAGGCTTCCATTTCCACACCTGTTTTACCTGTACAACGAGCTATTGCTTTCACCCGAATACCGGTTTCTTCAACAGAAGTTTCAACTGCGATTTTTGTAAGTGGAAGCGGATGGCATAAAGGAATAAGCTCTGAAGTTTTCTTACCAGCCTGAATTCCGGCAATTTCAGCCACGGTCAGCACATCTCCCTTCATGATATTGTTTTCACGAACCAGAGACAATGCCTGTAGGTTCAGATGTATAAAACCTTCGGCGGTGGCTTGCCTGATCTGATCAGGTTTTGAAGTCACATCCACCATATTGGCTTTGCCTTTTGCATCAGTATGTGTTAATTTTTTCATACTCTAACCTCCGATATTATAAAAACTGTTCTGATGATTTATTGTCCCGCAAAATGGTTTATTGCGTATGGCAGCCAGCAAGGCTGCTTCAGCACCAAGGGTTCTGACATCAAATTCCATATCATTGAAAAGGCAGGGCTTAACCTTTCCGTTAGCAGTAAGTCTTAAACGATTACAATTTTCACAATCGCCTCCGCTGCCACCTTCAACAATATGAAATTCGCCTGTGTTCAGATTCATCTGGTGAATAAACCGGACTTCAAACCCATGCTCTTTACCAAACTCAGCCACACTTTGCGCATCAGGTTCGTCTGAATTCTCCCTGACTACACAATTCAGTTTGATGGGTAATAATGCTGCTGCTTTTGCTGCTGCAAAACCATCCAGCACGTCCGACAGTTTTCCATTCCTGGTGATTTGCTTATATTTTATAGGGTCCAACGTGTCGAGGCTGATATTTACACGATGCAGCCCGGCATCTGCAAGTGATCCGGCAAATTTTGACAGCAAAACACCATTGGTTGTCATACTCAGATCCCTGATACCATCAATTTTTGCAAGATCTCCTACAAGCTGAACAACACCTTTCCGAACCAAAGGTTCACCACCTGTAATACGTACTTTATCAACCCCCAGCTTCACAGCTATACGGGTAACTTCCTGAATTTCTTCAAAAGTTAATATGTCGTTGTGAGTAAGCAATTTAACTCCCTCTTCAGGCATGCAATACTGGCATCTGAGGTTACACCGGTCAGTAACCGATATACGCAGATAGTTGATATGGCGGTCAAACCGGTCGTACATTTACAATATCTCCTTTTTTAATCTCTGTGGTTCCAATAGGAATACTCATCAATCCGTACGCATCATTCAAAGAATTAATATGAGCCGAACCATGGTATTCAACAGGTAAAGCCTCTCCATCAGAATTGAGGAGTACCGGAATAAAGTTAAGTCTTTTCGATTTTTTACGATAAAAGTCCTTTGCCAGAGGAAGTTGCAAAACAACAGGTTTATAATCGTGCTCCATCATTTTATACAAAAGTGGTTTAACCAGCAATTCAAACTGATTGAAAGACGACACAGGATTTCCCGGCAATCCAAAACAGAATTTTCCGGACTTGTGAGACGCAAATAAAGTAGGTCGGCCGGGTTGCATAGCCACACTTTTGAAATGGAATGTAAAGCCGGCTTCCTGCAATACATCCGGAACATAATCATAATCACCCATAGAAACACCGCCGGTGATAAGAATAACATCATTATCGGCCAAAGCTTTACGGATCATTGTAAGAGTCTCCTTTTTACTATCAGGTGCGATCCCTGAGTAATCAACAGATACATTCATTGCCTCACATTGGGCAATTAATTGCCAGGCATTGCTGTTACGTATCTTTCCTGCATCTGGTTTCTGATGAGGTTCTACCAGTTCGTCACCGGTTGTGATAATATTTATTTTTGGTTTTCTGTAAACTTTTGGTCTTGAATATCCAACTGATGCAAGGACGGCAATATGCTGCGGCTTTATTAACAAGCCCTTTTTAAGAACAATGTCTCCAAGCCTGATATCTTCTCCTGTATAACAGATATTATCAGAAGTTTTTGCTGCAGTGAATTTTATTTTATCTGACGATAACACCTCAACGTCTTCAATCATAATAATGCAATCAGCTCCTTCAGGCACCATAGCGCCGGTCATAACTTTACTGCATTCGTTTTCTTTTATTCTGAACTGAGGTATCTGCCCGGCAGGTATTATTTCAAGCACTTTCAATTCATCAGCCAGATCAGAACGTCTACATGCATAGCCATCAACTGCCGATTTATCAAAAGGCGGCATATCCATATCTGAAACCACATCCTGAGCCAACACCCTGCTAATTGAACAGGATAATTCAACTTCTTCAGCTTCAGGAAACACTTCCCGGCTGAGTATTATCTTCAATGCTTCTCCGAATTCTATCATAATTTAATAGTACAGAATCTGCAAAGGTAGGCAATTCAACTATTCCATTTTTATTAAGCAAATATTTTGAGTCTATCATCGCGGGTATCATACTATGAATTGACAAGCATAAATACCACAAAAAAACAAATTGTTATCCGGCTCATAAGAGATTTTCAGAAAAAACCTCATAACACAATAGCTAAAAATGAAATTAGCTGATATTTATGAAACAACCATTGTTTATTAATCAAAAAAATATCTAATTTTGTGGACTAATGAAAATGATTTATTTTTATAATAAACACCTTTTAAGATGACTATTGAAGAAATTAAAAACAGCCACAAATTACTTAATCAGTTTAAATACACGTGGAAGCCAATCGAAAGAGGTTATAACAACCGAACACTCTACGTAAATCTGGACAGGTATGAAATCAAGGAAAAACCGGTAAGTCAGGAAATGATAAACAAATTTACCGGTGGTAAAGGCTTTGGACTGCGATTGTTATGGGATGGCACAAAACCTGATACCAAATGGGATGACCCGGAAAACGAAGTTATTATAAACACTGGTCCTATTTGCGGGATCACCCAGTATTCAGGTACCGGAAAATCGCTGGTGGTAACAATTTCGCCACAAACCGATATTGTAATTGACAGCAATGTTGGTGGTTATTTTGGTCCGTTCATGAAATTTGCAGGATTTGATTCAATTGAAATTCAGGGAAAAAGCAAAAACGAAGTAATAATATTTATTGACGAAACTCGTGAAGTAGTTGAAATATATGATGCTCCATATGAACTAGTAGATAGTCATCTGCTTGCCGAAGCATTAACTGAAATTTTTGCAGGCGATGAAAAAGAAATGAGAAATGTTTCTGTTGTATCAGTTGGAAGTGCTGCAAAGCACAGCCTGATCGGGATGCTTAACTTTAGTTTTTATGATGTAAAAAGAAAGAAAGTACGTTTGAAGCAAGCCGGACGTGGCGGAATCGGAACAGTACTTATGGATAAAAAAGTCAAAGCAATTGTTGCCAGAACAAAAGGTGTAAAAGGCAATATGAACAATGTTGTGGATCTGGAAGTTATCATGGAACGTGGGCGCCGCTTTAACCGTGAAATGCGCGAACTTGATGATAGTCAGGCTGAAATGCGTTCAAAGGGAACTGCACATCTCACCAATGTCATGAACGATTACGACCTGTTGCCAACCCATAATTTTAAATTTGGAAGCCACCCTGATGCCGGACGCATTCATTCAAATGTTTACAAGGAAAGATTCACACAAGGCGTTCCTGATGGTTGCTGGATTGGATGCAATATGTCGTGTGCGAAAGGTGTTGACAATTATATTCTTCGTACCGGTCCTTATAAAGGTTCAAGTGTAATTGTTGACGGACCTGAATATGAAACAGCAGCTTCTCTTGGTTCCTGTGCCGGTATTTTCAATCCCGATTTCACTATTGAAGCCAATTTTTATTGCGACACCTATGGGATTTGTACAATTTCATGGGGTACAATACTTGGTTTTGTGATGGAATGTTATGAAGCCGGTATCCTGAATGATGAACGTACTGGAGGAATTAAACTCAATTTTGGCAATGCCGACAGTGCAATGGAACTACTTCATCAACTTGCCCGCGGCGAAGGATTTGGTCTTATCGCAGGATTGGGCGTTCGTAAAATGAAAGAAGTGTTCGCTGAGAAAGGATGGGGCGATCGGCAATTTTTACAGGATATTGGAATGGAAAATAAAGGTCTCGAATATTCGCAATACATCTCAAAAGAATCGCTTGCACAGCAGGGTGGTTATGCCATGACAAACAAAGGACCCCAGCACGATGAAGCATGGCTGATTTTCATGGATATGGTCAATAATCAGATTCCCACATTCGAAAACAAAGCCGAAGCACTTCATTACTTTCCGATGTTCCGTACTTGGTTTGGTTTGCAGGGGCTGTGCAAACTCCCATGGAATGACGTGGAGCCAGAAAACAATGCTGAAACTGATGAACCGGCTAAGGTACCTGAGCATGTTGACAACTATGTTACCATATACAAGGCAGTTACCGGAAAAGACTTTGACAAACATGAAATGATCAGGCAAAGTGAGAGGGTTTATAATTTCCAACGAGTATTTAATATTCGCCGTGGTTACGGTTTGCGCATACATGATGCACAACCTTACCGCGCTGCCGGACCAGTTACTGAGGAAGAATATCTGTCGCGTCAGGAACGTTACGACAAACAACTTAAAGAGATAATCGGACTGGACCCTGAAAAGATGACCCTGCAAGAAAAAATGGCTGCAACCCGTAAATATCGTGAAAACCGTTATGAGCAGTTATTAGATGCAGTTTACGAACGCAGAGGTTGGAACAAAAATGGAGTGCCTACTTTAAAACATCTGAAGGATCTGGGAATGGACCTTCCTGAGGTGATTGAAGTAGTGAAAGATCTGCAATGATATCGAACCCGGATTTACAGGTTAGTCAATAAAAATCAAACGAATCGTACCCCACCCGGATCAATCTCCTGGCGGGGTTTTTAATTAAAATAATCCAAATGAACCGAATTGCACTGCTATTACTAATAATTCTGATGTCAGCATGTAATGCCAGCAAGAAGAGTGAACATAAATCAGGTACAGTTACTATTTTTCATGCCGGAAGTCTCGCCTACCCTTTTCGGGAGATAATTAAGGAATTCAATATTGAATATCCTGATATTGAAGTATTAACAGAAAGTAGTGGCAGTATTGCCGGGGCACGAAAGATAACTGATCTGAACAGGATTTGTGATATCTATGCTACTGCTGATTATAAAGTGATAGAAGAATTGCTGTATCCCGAACATGCATCATGGTACATTGCGTATGCGCGTAGTGAGCTATCGGTAGTTTATTCTGAAAAGTCAATATATTCTGATCGCATAAATGCAAGTAACTGGTTTGAAATTTTACAGCAATCTGAAGTCAGGTTCGGAAGGTCTGATCCCAACTCCGATCCCTGTGGTTACAGGACACTGCTGATGTGGCAGCTTGCTGAAGAATATTATAACACCGAAGGGTTTTATCAGCGTATGCTGGAAAAAGACACACGCTTTATCAGGCCAAAAGAAGTTGATTTACTTGCCTTGCTTGAAACAAACACAATTGATTATATTTTCCTCTACCGCAGTGTAGCTGAACAACATGGATTAAAATACGTCATTTTGCCGGATAGCATTAATCTTGGCAACCCTGTATTAGGAACCCATTATAAACATGTTAATGTTGAGCTTCGTGGAGCCAGCCCCGTTGAAACAATTGTTATGTATGGTGAACCAATGATTTATGCTGTTACTATTCCTTCTGCCGCTCCAAACCCGGAAATTGCAGAGACCTTTTTAGCTTTTCTGCTTAACCCTGAAAAAGGACTTGAAATAATGAAGAGAAACGGACAGCCACCGGTAATGCCTTTGAAAATTGACAATCTGCCCGAAATACCGGAGAATCTTAAAGATTTAATTTCGAAAGCATCAGAAAACATCAGCAATTGACAGCAGACTGAGAAATTATCAGCACATTAACACCAAAGCTCTTACAAACAATTTTAAGATTTCAGATTTTAATAGCTCGTTAAATGCTATTTTCGCCAAAAAATCTGTTCTGTGTTGAATTCAACAAAAACATTCTATTTAGTTTTTTCACTTCTTGGCGGACTGATCCTGCTTTTTATTATCGGGCCACTGGTTGGCATGGTTTTTTCCACATCGCCGGTTCAGCTTTTCGAAGCAGTTGGTGAAGCAGAAGTCAGAAACAGTATCTGGCTTACTTTATGGGTCTCAATGGCAGCAACTATGGTATTTGCTATTGCTGCAGTTCCCTTTTCATGGCTTCTGGCCCGAAAAAACTTCAGATTTAAACAGTTGGTATCAGGAATAATTGATCTGCCTGTTGTAATTCCTCATTCAGCAGCAGGTATTGCTGTTTTGGGGTTTATATCCCGCGATTCGGCAGTAGGGAAAATGGCTTCATCAATAGGTATTGATTTAGTAGGGAATCCCGCAGGGATTGCCCTGGCAATGGCTTTTGTCAGTATTCCGTTCCTAATAAATGCAGCACGCGATGGATTTGCGACAGTGCCTGAAAAGCTGGAAAAAGCTGCATTAAACATGGGTGCATCGCGCTTCAGGGTTTTCATGAGCATTTCGCTGCCGCTTGCCTGGCGAAGTGTGGTTTCAGGGTTTATAATGATGTTTGCCCGGGGAATGAGTGAATTTGGTGCTGTAGTGATCGTAGCCTATCACCCTATGATCGCACCTGTTATTATATACGAACGTTTCAGTTCATTTGGGCTTAATTACGCCAGGCCTGTTGCAGTACTGTTTCTTGCCGTTTGTCTGGTTTTCTTTATTTTTCTCCGGTTGATCACTAATAGGATAGGAACTTATGGAAATTCTCAGAATGGATAATATTCATTTCAATGCCGGCAATTTTGCTATGCATAATGTTGACTTCAGCGTAAATCAAGGCGATTATTTTATTCTTTTAGGACCCTCAGGAGCAGGCAAAACCCTGATTCTTGAGTTGATAGCAGGATTCTTTCAACCAACAAAAGGAGATATTTACCTTCAAAATAAAAACATTACTAAAGCTCCAATCCAGGAACGTGAAGTTGGTTTGCTTTTTCAGGATTTTGCAATTTTCTTCCACATGAGTGTTTTTGACAATATTGCCTATCCGGTTCGAAAAAAGATAAGCAATAAAGTTAAACTGACTGAAATGGTCAGCCAAATGGCAAGAGAACTGGAAATTGAACATTTATTGAAACGGAATCCTGCAACATTATCCGGTGGCGAGCAACAACGTGTTGCATTAGCCAGAACCCTTATGATAAAGCCTGCCGTATTGCTCCTTGACGAGCCTCTTGCTGCGCTGGATGTACAGCTTAGGTCAGGAACCAGATCCTTATTGCGTCAATTAAATCAAAAAGGACAAACTATCCTGCACGTTACCCATGATTACGAAGAAGCCGCAATACTTGGACAGCGTATTGCAGTTGTTGAAAACAACACTATTGCACAATGTGGCACTTATGACGAAATTTTTCATCATCCCCGTTCATCATTTATTGCAAACTTCATAGGTATACGCAACTTTTTCAAAGGACTACTACTTACAAATAAAGCCGGCTCAAAGCAACTGGAAGTAAACGGAGTTATAATCAACATCCTCACTGACCATCCTGATGGAAATGGTTATGCTGTGATCAGAAGTGAAGATATTTTTCTTTCCTCCGAACCTGTTGAAAGCAGTGCAACCAATATTCTCAGAGGAGTTATAACAAGCATTGAACCTGCCAGACTTGGTTTTGAAATTGGCATTAATGCCGGTATTCCATTAATTGCATCAATATCAAAGGAATCAATCGAAAAGTTAGGTTTGGAAAACGGAAAAGAAATCTGGGCTGGATTTAAATCCACTGCAGTTCGCTTTGTTAATGAGTAATTGTTTTTTGAAACCCCAAAGCCCTTTAATAAGCACAAATCAACTGGTTATTTTTCCGCGGCTTCCTGAGCCATAAAATTTTCCAGAACTTTCATATTTCTCTGAATAGCTTCATCAGTTTCCCAGCCTGGAATAGCTTTCAGAGCATCGTACGAGTTCTGATAATCACCCATTTTATAATAGGTAGCTGACAGGCTGATATGTGCTTCCCTGAGGTCGGGAATTATCTTTATCACCTTGGTTAAACATTCAATAGCTTCATTGTAGCGCCCCACCTGATAATACGATTGCCCCATCCAATTGATTATCCACATATTATTGGGAAATTGCTCATAAGCCTTTTCATATGCAACAATGGCTTCCTTATGCCGGCCAAGCTTTGCCAGCGCCAGTCCTTCATAGTATTCCGGTGGGTTTGATAACTGATCTAAACTCTTCAGCGGATTATAACCAAGTTTTGAATAATGCAGCATTACCTTCCAGTTTTCTTTATGATATGCACTAAGTGCATATTTAAGCTGAGATTCCTGCTCAACGGTTTTTATTCCATAAATTACTCCAAATATTGAAAAAGCCAGTAAAGGCAATACAAATGGTAACCTTGCCGGTTTATATTCTTTCCTTTCGCTAAGCTGATGATATAACACTGTTGAAGCAGCCAGAATTAAACCCATAAAAACCTGGTGATTGATCCTTTCGTAAGGGAAGTTGAACACTGAAACACCAAGATATGATACAATACCGGCCAATAACAGCAGTGCAAGCATCCTGTCATCATCATTATCTGCATGAATCAGTATTTTTATCTGATAAAAAATAGCTGTGCCAAAGATCAGCAGATACAGAAGTATCCCCAAAATCCCTTTTTCAGCAAAAATCCATAAATAATCATTATGCGGAGTGCCCCAGTTTAATTGCGGAACCTGATCAAAACGACCATCAAAATAATAAGCTGCATGAATTTCCCAGTTACCTGCACCATAACCAGTAAGAGGTTTTTCTTTGATCATCTCAATAGTGGTTTTCCAGATATTAATACGATGAATATTATCTGGCGACGTTGTTTCAGTAATTGAGCGTATCCTTCCGAGTAGTGAATATCTGTTCTCCGGTTTTGGCAAACTAAAAATGACAACAACCCCCAGTAAACCGGCAATCATACCAATTGCCATAATATTTCTGAGAATAAGTGGAAAATGTAATTTGCGTGCAAAAAATATCAAAATCACTGCTACCACAAACAAAGAAACAGCCATTCCAACCCATACTGCACGGGTTTTTACCAAAACTATCATTATCAGGATCATGACAATTGTAGTTAGAGTCAGCCATCGCCATGAACCTCTGAATTTATAATATCCATACCCCAAAAACGGCAGCATCCACAATAACTGACTTGAATACTCATTTTTATGAAACATAAGCCCAAAAACACCATAAACAACCGAACGACCATCAGGTAAAAGAGCATTATCAGATTTAATCACTTTAAAATAATACTGCCAGGCTCCTATTGCCAGAGCAATAAGAGCAGCAACCACGATCATCTTTATTAATTGTTCCCTCCAGTCTTTATAGTTCAAAAAAATAACAGCTCCCAGCCCTGTTACCGAAACCATAATAAAGGTTTTAATAATGTCGTAGAAACTTTCTTTATAATTGAAAGCAAACATTATTGAGATAAGCGTGATAAGGAAAAAGCCCAGAAGGAAAAGAAATATTTTTTGCCTTAATATTGAAAAATCCAGATTCTTATAGTTATTACCAAAAAAAACTATCAGGGTCATTATTCCAATAAAAAAGCTTAATACAAGCAGTCGGGGCATCATTGCCTCATCCATAGCTTTGGGATAATGAAAAACCGGTAAAAACAAAACCAGGAATCCTGCAAAAAAATAAAAAAGTAAAGAAAAATTGGGTAATGATTCTGTTTTTCTCATTTTATCCTTTTTCTTCATAATCTTTTTATTCATAATAATGTTCCTTTAAGAAAGTGCTGTATAATTAAAGGGTTCAAAGGTAATTTAAATTATTTTTGCTTGCCTCATCTTTCAAGTAAAATTAATGCCATCCTTTCTGAAAAATTTATCTAACAACATGAATCCCAATTCGTTGGCTAATAAATTACGTAGAAAACGCTTTACCTTATTTCTTAATTTGATCAAAGATATTCCAAAACCGGTCAGAATAATTGATGTAGGTGGCACTGAACTGTTCTGGGAACAAATGGGATTTTCCGGTAATCCTGATAGTGAAATAACATTACTGAATTTAAAATCCGAACCTGTAAAGAATCCTAATATTAAAAGCATATCAGGTGATGCCAGAGATATGAGCCAGTTTGCCGAAAATGAATTCGATATTGCATTTTCAAATTCAGTAATTGAGCATGTTGGCGATTTTAATGACCAGAATAAAATGGCTGCTGAAATGAAACGTATTGCAAGAGGAATATTTCTTCAAACTCCAAACTATTATTTTCCGGTTGAACCTCATTTTCTTTTTCCTTTTTTTCAGTTTATGCCATTATGGTTAAAAACCCGTCTATTAATGAACTTCTATCTAGGATGGCATTCAAGGATTCCCGATAAAGAAAAAGCCCGTGAGATATGTCGTACAATACGATTGTTAAAAAAATCAGAGTTGAAAACACTATTTTCTGGATCAGAAATTCATAAGGAATATTTTTTTGGAATGGTAAAATCATTTATTGTGATACAAAAGATTGTACCGGAAAATTAATAATCCCATTTTATCCTGTTGGTTATTTTATCTTTATGACTTGTTACCAATGTTGTAATAGTAATTTTTGTATTTTTGCACTTCCTTTTTCAACGACTCAATTTAATATCTAATAAACAATACATTATGAAGAAAGAAGTAAGCAAGAAAACATCAAAGCATGTTTATTTTTTTGGTGGTAATAAAGCTGATGGCGATTCAAAAATGAAAAATCTACTTGGTGGCAAAGGTGCTAACCTAGCTGAAATGGTTAATATTGGAATACCTGTGCCTCCTGGTTTTACAATAACTACTGAAGTTTGTACACTCTACAATGCCGAAGGTGAACAGAAGGTTATTGAGCTTATAAAGAAAGAGGTAGAAGATAATCTGCATAAGGTTGAAAAAGAAGCTGGTGCATATTTTGGCGACAGCCAGAATCCTCTGCTTTTATCAGTACGTTCAGGAGCCAGAGCTTCAATGCCTGGCATGATGGATACAGTGCTTAATCTTGGACTGAACGAAGCCACTGTAGCGGGACTTATAAAAAAATCGGGTGATGAACGCTTTGTATGGGACTCTTACCGGCGTTTCATTCAAATGTACGGAGATGTTGTTCTGGGTATGAAACCGGCTTCAAAAGAAGATATTGATCCTTTTGAAGAAATTATGGAACATCTGAAATCAGAAAAAGGTATTGAATCAGATAAAGACCTGACTACCAAAGATCTTAAAACCCTTGTAACCCGTTTTAAGAAAGCTGTGAAAGAAAGTACAGGTCACGACTTTCCGGAAGACCCCTGGGCACAGCTTTGGGGATCAGTAATGGCTGTTTTTAATAGCTGGAGTAACGACCGCGCTGTTTATTATCGTAAAATGCACGATATTCCTGACGAATGGGGCACAGCAGTTAACGTTCAGGCTATGGTTTATGGAAATATGGGTGATAACTCAGCTACCGGAGTTGCTTTTACCCGTGATGCTGCAACCGGAGAAAACATTTTTGTTGGAGAATACCTTATAAATGCACAGGGAGAAGACGTTGTAGCAGGTATTCGTACTCCACAGCAGATCACTATTGAAGGTTCACATCGTTGGGCAAAGCTTTCAAATATTAGCGAAGAAGAACGTGCTGCTAAATATCCTTCGCTTGAAGAAACAATGCCAAAAGCATACAAACAATTATTTGACTATCAGAAAAAGCTCGAACACCATTATCGTGACATGCAGGACCTTGAATTTACCATTCAGGATGGAAGGCTCTGGATCCTGCAAACCCGTAATGGTAAGCGTACTGGTGCTGCTATGGTAAAAATTGCCATGGATATGATGCGCCAAAAAAAGATCTCTCAGAAAGATGCTCTGCTACGTATTGAACCCAACAAATTAGATGAACTTCTGCATCCTGTTTTTGATGCTGATGCCTTATCAAAAGCCAAAGTAATTTCAAAGGGGCTGCCAGCTTCTCCAGGTGCTGCCACAGGTCAGATCGTTTTCTTTGCTGAAGATGCCGAAGCAATGAAAGCACAAGGAAAGGATGTTATTCTTGTTCGTATCGAAACATCACCGGAAGATTTACGCGGGATGAATGTAGCACGAGGAATTTTAACTGCACGCGGAGGTATGACCTCTCATGCAGCAGTTGTAGCCAGAGGTATGGGAAAATGTTGTGTTTCAGGTGCAGGTAGCATAGTCATTGATTATAAGAACCGTACTATGACTGCCAACAATAAAAAATACAAACAAGGTGACTATATTTCGTTAAATGGCTCAACCGGTGAAGTTTATGAAGGAAGAGTCCTTACCAAAGATCCAGAATTGAGCGGTGATTTTGGAGAATTGATGAAGTTGGCTGAAAAATTCACACGTATGCACGTAAGAACCAATGCCGATAATCCAAAAGATTCGCGTATAGCCCGTGAATTTGGTGCAAAAGGAATTGGATTGACACGTACCGAGCATATGTTCTTTGAAGGTGACAGAATTAAAGTGATGCGCGAAATGATACTTGCATCAGATGAAAAAGGCCGCCGTAAAGCATTAGATAAACTCTTACCATTCCAGCGCGAAGACTTCGAAGGTATTTTTGAAGCCATGCATGATTTACCTGTTACTGTTCGCCTGCTCGACCCGCCTTTACATGAATTTGTACCGCAAGAACCCAAAAATCAAAAAGAAATGGCTGAGGAAATGGGTATTACTGTTGAGCAGGTAAAAGAAAAAGTAGCTGAGCTGCATGAATTGAACCCCATGCTGGGTCATCGTGGATGCCGTCTCGGCAACACATATCCTGAAATCAGTGAGATGCAGACACGCGCTATAATTGAAGCAGCACTGAATCTTAAAGCAAAAGGAATAAAAACATATCCTGAAATCATGATCCCACTCATCGGTACCTTAAAAGAATTGCGTTATCAGGAAGATATTGTTCGTAATACTGCCGAAAAAATATTTGCTGAGCGTAACGATCGAATTGCCTATATGGTAGGAACCATGATTGAAGTGCCACGTGCAGCTCTTACTGCAGATCTGATTGCTGAATCAGCCGAATTCTTCTCGTTTGGAACCAACGACCTCACACAAATGACTTTTGGTTACTCACGCGATGATTCGCCAAAATTCCTCCCGATTTATCTTGAAAAAGGATTGCTTAAGCATGATCCTTTCCAGATACTTGACCGTGAAGGAGTTGGGCAACTAGTTGAAATGGGAGTTAAAAAAGGTCGCCAAACAAAGAAAAACCTTAAAGTTGGTATTTGCGGGGAACATGGTGGTGAACCTAATTCAATAGAATTCTGCCATCTGGTAGGTATGGATTATGTTAGCTGCTCACCTTATCGAGTACCTATTGCAAGACTGGCTGCTGCACAGGCTGCTATAAAAGAAAAAGAAGCTAAAACAACTAAAAACAAAAAATAATTAAATCATTTTATAAGTAAACAAACAGCAGCTACTTAAATCCAATGCTGCTGTTTGTTTGCAATCTGAAAAATCAAGTCTAATTAAATACTAAACTAAACTTCATGGACACACGAGTTGAAAAAATCCGGAAAGACCTTGAATCATACGGTATAGCCGGTACTAAAGAAATTCATTACAATCTTTCATACGAAGACCTCTTTAAACACGAAACCGACCCTACACTGGTCGGATTTGAAAGAGGAGAACTTACCGATACAGGTGCCATCAATGTTGATACCGGCAAATTTACCGGACGTTCACCTAAAGACAAGTTTATAGTAATGGATTATACATCCCGTGATACCGTATGGTGGTCAACACAGGGTGTAAACGATAACAGACCTCTGAAACCCGAATTATGGGATTATCTGAAAGGAATTGTGGCAAAGCACTTATCCGGCAAAAAGCTTTATGTGGTTGACGCATACTGTGGTGCTAATCCTGAAACACGTTTAAAAGTACGCTTTGTTATGGAAGTTGCATGGCAGGCTCATTTTGTAAAAAACATGTTTATACGCCCTACTGATGAAGAATTAAAAACTTATGAACCGGATTTTGTTTCAATCAATGCTTCGAAACTCACAAATCCTCTTTGGCAGGAACAAGGGATGAATTCAGAAAACTTTGTAGTTTTTAATCTTACTGAAAAAACGCAGCTTATCGGTGGTTCATGGTATGGTGGTGAAATGAAAAAAGGTATTTTCACAATGATGAACTATTACCTTCCTCTTAAAGGTATTGCAGCAATGCACTGCTCTGCAAATGTTGGAAAAGATGGTGATGTTGCAATCTTTTTTGGACTTTCTGGAACAGGAAAAACTACTCTATCAGCCGACCCCAAACGCGCACTTATAGGCGACGACGAGCATGGCTGGGATGATGATGGTGTTTTTAATTTTGAAGGAGGTTGTTATGCCAAGTGCATAAACCTAAGCAAAGAAAATGAACCCGATATTTATAATGCGATCCGCCGGAATGCATTACTTGAAAACTGCGTAGTTCGTCCTGATGGTTCAATTGATTTTGCCGATGCATCAAAAACAGAAAATACCAGAGTTAGCTATCCTATCTATCATATTGATAATATAGTGAAACCGGTTTCAAAAGCCGGACATGCTACCCGTGTTATTTTCCTCACTGCTGATGCTTTTGGAGTGTTACCGCCGGTATCAAAACTTACGCCTGATCAAACAGAATATCATTTTCTCTCAGGTTTTACAGCTAAATTAGCCGGAACCGAATTAGGTGTTACTACTCCTCAGCCAACTTTTTCTGCTTGTTTCGGAAATGCCTTCCTTGCACTTCATCCTACAAAATACGCAGTGGAACTGGTAAAACGTATGAAAGCTGCAGGCGCAAAAGCATATCTTGTGAACACCGGCTGGAATGGTACAGGAAAACGTATTTCAATTAAAGATACCCGTGGAATCATTGATGCTATTCTCGATGGAAGTATTGACAAAGCTCCTACCAAGAAAATATCCTATTTCAATCTTGAGGTTCCTACAAAACTTAACGGAGTAGATGAAAAAATTCTTGATCCACGTGATACATATGCAAATCCCGGAGACTGGGATACCCGCGCCAAAGACCTCGCAAAAAGATTCATTGACAATTTTGCGAAATATACTGATACCGACGAAGGCAAACGTTTGGTTGCTGCAGGTCCGTTACTTTAACGGCGCTTTATGATATTATTCTGAAAGAGGTTGATTCTGAAAAAAGTCAACCTCTTTTTTTTGCCGACTGACTTAAAACCGATATATAATGAGGGATCATCAATGTTTTAACTTAAAACCATTATACACAGGATGGAGAAGCCTGATATCCATGCGGTTTTAATAAATAAGTCATACCAAAGACAATAGTGCTAAACACACAGAAATATCCTTTGGTAAAAACAAAGAAATAAACAGTTAAATGTTTTTATGAAAGCATGAAGGGCATTACCAGCATAAGAATGTCTTCATGCTCGTTTTCGTTATTAACAGGACGTAAAATACCTGCACGGTTCGGGTCCGACAATTCAAACCGAACTTCTTCCGTATCAATATTATTAAGCATCTCAGCAAGAAAACGGGAATTAAATCCAATTTCTATATCCTGCCCGTCATAATTACATTCAAGGCGTTCGCGACCTTCGTTTGCAAAATCAACATCCTCAGCTATAAGTATCAATTCCTGCCCGGTGAGGGTAAATCTGATCTGATGAGTTGACTGATTGGCATAAATAGAAACCCTTTTTATTGAATTCAATAATGCCAGACGGTCAATGGTGAGTATATTAGGATTTTCACGTGGGATTACAGCTTCATAATTCGGATATCTGCCTTCAATCAGGCGACAGATAAGTACAATATTCCTAAAAGTGAATAAAGCATTTGTAGTGTTATATTCAATTTTCACAGGCGTTTCTTCCAAAGCAAGCAGGTTTTTTAACTGATTTAAAGGTTTCTTTGGAAGTATGAACGACACTGTGTCATCAGCATTGGTATCGGTACGCCTGTAGCGTACAAGCTTATGGGCATCAGTGGCAACAAAAGTAAGGTCGTCAGGAGTAAATTCACAAAACACACCCGACATTACCGGACGCATTTCATCAAAGCCGGTAGCAATTATTGTTTTACTTACTGCTTTTGCAAGCAATACACTATCAACAGTGATTGAAGAAACATCAAGTAAAGCCGGAGCTTTGGGAAAATCAATACCATCCTGCCCGGCAAGTCTAAACTTACCCTCCCCTGCTACCAACTCTATCATGTAATCGCCATCAACATTGGCAGAAAAACTGAGCGGTACATCGGGAAGTGTTTTCAGTGTTTCAAGAAGAATTTTCGCAGGTACAGCTATAACACCTTCTTCTTCGGTCATTGATAATGAAATTGCAACTGTCATGGTTGTTTCTAAATCAGTTGCTGTTACACGCAATTCGTTGCCCTCCAGTTCAAAAAGAAAATATTCGAGAATAGGCAATGCACTGCTTGAAATAAGAACTCCGCTAATAGCCTGTAGGTTCTTCAATAATACTGCACTGGAAACGATAAATTTCATACTTAAAAATTTCTGGGTTTAATAGGCGAACAAAATTACATGAATTTCTGAACCAAAACTAACCTGAGTTAAGATTTTTTAAAGATTATTTTGCCAATAAGCTTTCTGCATACCTTAAACTAATACGTCAATAATAAAAAACACATCTTTCTTTAAACACCAAACCTCACCTAAAACACTGATTATAGGATATTTACAGAACAGGCAAATGCTTCCTAACCCCAACATGATAATTCAACTCATAAGTTTAACGAGTTTCGTTAAAGGTCATAAACAATTGTCAATTAATCCGGTTTTTTCACTTTTGACGACTTCCATATTTTTGATTCCGTGCCATTCAATAATCGTTTTATATTTTTTAAATGCAAAACCGGAACCACAATGGCAACAAAAACTGAAAACAATATCAGCGAAATATATTGTTCTTTAAAAATAAGCACAGCTACAAACGGAAAGACCAAAGCACTTGTTACAGAAGCTAAAGACACATATCCCGAAATCAACACAATTATCATAAATACCACTAAAATCACAATGAAAGTTTGGGGAAACAAGGCAATAATAATTCCGGTTATCGAAGCAACCCCCTTGCCTCCCTTAAACCCTGCAAAAACCGGGAAAACATGACCGATCACTGCAATTACGCCCAATAGTATCTGAAAACTCACAAGTGCCTCTCCTTCAAATATTGCAAAAAAAATCACAGGAAGCTTAACCGCCAGCCAGGCTTTAAAAAAATCGAACAATAAAACCGGCACACCGGCTTTCCAGCCAAAAACTCTCAGGGTATTTGTTGCACCGGCATTTCCGCTTCCATGATTCCTGATATCAGTTTTGAAAAATATTTTTCCTACCCAAACAGATGTTGGTATTGAACCAAGCAGATAAGCAAGCAATATTTGTGTTATTATCAATAATGTCAGCATTCTTTAATGATTAATTATTACGGACTTTTCTCAGAAATGCATTTCGTTGCTGAATAGTGGAAATAATAAACTCATAAGATCGTCCTTCTTCATCAGCCTTGAGTTTGCGCCGCTTTTCCGGAAGACTTATAAGCACTTTATTAAAACCATCATTTGACGAAATAGCCTGCATGATACCATTGGCATACGAAAAATAATACCACTCGTTATTTGTTGGTTGCAGATAAATAGTAATTACATCACCGGTTCGGCGTTTGATAAGTTCTATATAACCATCTACATAGCGGTTTACCAGTTGATTGTTAAGAGTTGCTATTCCGATAGGACCTATACTGGTAAATGAACGGGTCTGGGTATTCCATTTTAATTGTACGTTGCTCAGGATCATGGTATACATCAGCTCCTTAGGAAATCTACGAAATGTACCGTATAGATTTAATTCTTTGAGCAGTCTCTGAGCATCAGTTTCGCTCAACATATGGCTCAAACCATTGGTAAACAAGGAATTACCCGGATCAATTCCTGCAAGGTCAGTTTTGGTTATTATTTTATTAATATGTTCCAAAGCATTTGCATCAAAAAAGAAATCCAATGCCAGAAATAATCTGAACATTGTAGAATCAGGTATTATAAAATGCTCAATCTGCCCTGAAGTGAACATTTTCATTTGTCCTGTATTCATCCCGAAATCAAGTAGCCCATCGGTTTTTACAATACAACTGTCAACATTGAGCTTCATATACCCGGTGGCATTTTCTGAAACATTCTGGTTCCTGCCCTTACTTATGATATAATCGCGTTTCAGCGGGTCGTAACTTAAGTTTCCAGAGGCTTTATAAATCGGATGATCGTTAATTTGTTGTTTACGGCTTAAAAAAGCGGCATATAATTTATTATTTGAAGGACTGAAAAAAACTGAGGTTTCAAGATGTTTATCTTCCATATCAAGCAATTGAGCGTTCAAAGGGAAATTAATATTGCTTTTATCAACTTCGCCGCTAAACTTTACCCAATGAGGTTCAACACCGGCACATTCATGTTTGATCTTGAAAGCACCATCATAAAAAAATGAAAGACTATTGGAATAAAAAAAGATATCGCCTATGAAATCGAAAAATGGATTTAAATAAAAAGATATCTCTGCAACGGTGGCTTTGCCTGTAATTACACCAACACTGTCAGGTGCTATATGATTAAAGAACAGATTCTGAACCTGCCCAAAATCATCATAATAATCATAAACACCACTTGCAGTAAAATCTTTACGCCCTTTGATATCGGCTGTTACGTTATATAACGTATGATAACGGTTATGCCTGCCCGTGGTTAGAAAAGCATTGTTTAATTGCCTGATCCTGTTTTTTTTATCAATATTTAACTTCCCGTCAGAAGTAAAAATCACAACATCAGCTAACTCAATGAATGGAACGTCAGAAATGTCAATGCTTAATTCCTGCATGTTGAATTGTGCTGCACTGGCGCTAAAACTTAAAGTGTCCTGATCGGGTTGCAAAGAAATAAAGTTTGCCGGAAATTTATCTGAATCCAATTGGTCAATCAAGCCTGGTCCAAACCTATAAGATCCAGGAGGCAAATTGCTATTGCTCATATAAATGATTTTATCATTTACTTCCCAACGAAAATCATCCATAAACGCTATATATTGACTATCAATCAATTCTATTTTATTATTAGTATCCTTAGCTATAAATTTCCCCTGGTTTTGTTTTAGGTCAAAATCAAAGCTAAATGAAGCCGAGCTGAATATCTGGTTTTTATCCGGATCGTTTATTACCAGAGTGCTGTTATCAGCGCTAAAAACATTATTATGAAACCTAAAATCCTGTGAATTAAACACTGCATTTGCATAGTCTATACTGCCGGCACCAAAAAGCCCTGAAGAACGCAATACCAGAGTTCCCTGCAACATTAACTGGTTATCGTACATTCCAAAAGGAACCTTTTGCGTGCTTTGTAAAATCATTTCATCCTGCTTATGAATCCATTTCTGCTCAATATCCTGAGCAAAAACGGCAGGAAAATAAATCCTCCCGAAAGTTTCTTTCAGATGAAATTCACTGAGTTTTGCCATCATAGAATCGGGATGAAAAATAAAATCTTCAGATTTTGAAATTGAGCTAAGATATTTAATGGTCCCTCCCCCATGTAATCCCTGCTGATCAAGCTTCAATTCAATATAAGCGGTGGCTTTGCCTCCGTATAACGACAATCCATTTTTCTTTACAGGTATTGTAAGCCCAAGAGTATAATCAGGCTGTACTTTCAATGGCTCGTCAATTTGAGGGAAAATATTTCCAGAATACAAAAATCCGTTAAAACTCATCCTGTCAGTAGAAAAGCTGTTAAGGCTTTCAATTCTGAAAGGTAAAATATGATAGTAAAACGAATCCCGATGATAAACACCATTCTGAACATCGGGTTGATCAAAATACACATATGAATCATTTTTGGATTCAAACACCGGATATTCATCAAATGATCTTATTCCTGATTTGTTTTGAGGATGATCAATGAATAATTCTCCATTAATATCTTTAATGATGGTTTTCACCTTTTGTGTTTTCTGAAAACCCGATTTTTCTTTTTCAAAAAGAGGTACATCAAATGCCAGTGAATCAATTTGGGGAAGGTTAATTTTAAAATCCTTGTAATTGCAGAAAGACTCTCCAACAAAAAACTCAAAAAAACCGGCATTAATACTGCCCTGAAAAACAAAATCCAATCCTTTTTTCATGGTAATACTTTTGTTCTCAGGGAAAACAAGTACTTTTTCAGGATCACTCAATTTTATCTGCGAAACACCAAATATCTCAAGATCAAATGTATTGAGATCGAACCTGGCATTGACAATATTATTTACTTTCGACTCAAACCTGATTACATCATAATCAGTTTGCTTGTTTATTGCATCGAGATAAAATTTCAGCCTGTCCCTGACTATAGCCCTGCCCGATACCGGATCATAATTTATAAAGCCTGAATTAGCCAGCAATAGTAACATTGCATTTGCCTGATCGAAACTGAGTTTCACAAAATCAGCAAACTCATCATTAAAAAAAACATCAGACTGCTGAATTTTAACATAATCGTTAACCAGCAGTAAAGGATGATGAAAATCGGCTCCCTGTATACTATTGAATCTTTGTGGAGTGAAATAATTTGCTGATTCAAAAACCGCATTACTGTTCATGCTTAAACCACGCATTGCCCCAAAAATCATTTCTCCTCTGCCAATATTCCAGTATAATGCTTCAAAATACATGAAGAGATTATGATAGCTGTTAAAAAAAGCCCCCTGCGACAAACCATCTCCCGTACGAAGCAGCATCAGTTCCCTTTCGTCATCACTATATTGAATTTTCAATCCTGGATGAAAAATTGAATCGTTTTCAAACCTGTAACAAAATGATGACCGCGATGAATTGATCTTTCCGGATTTAATTAAAAAACTGCCTGAAAGCAACTCAGCCACTGGGATACCCGATTTCTTAACAATCAGTTTTGCATCTGTATTAGCGGTTCCAAAGATAGTAACACGACTTCCCTCAAGTTTGATACCTCCCTGTAAATCAACTTCCTTGAATATATTCGTAAACAAATAAATATCGTCATAAGAGGTAAACTGCGGATAAATTGACTCATTTAAGTCAGAGCCTGAAGCAACAGAATGTTTTAAACTACCAAATAAAGGCTGATGATAATATTGTGAGAACTGCAACCAAACCGAATCAGCGTAAAACAGAGTATTTGTAAGGGTAATTTTATAAAACCCCAGTTGTGCAAAAACCTCATCCGGGCCATAAATAGTTTTTTCCCATTTTACTGTTCCTGAATTTCCTATCCATTCATTTGTCTGCGGCACAAACATTCCTGATACTTTGTAAATACTGATGCTATCACGGCCAGAATAACAACGCAAAGTACAATCTTTAACAACAAAACCCGGTATTCCATCATCATTCATAACCCAGGATGGCTCAGAAATTTTCCAGATTATTTTCGAAGAACGGTATAGTATGCCTTGCTCAAAAAACAGCCTGCTTCTTTCCAGATAATTATCTAACCTGTTTTTGTTGCCTTTTTGTATATACCCGCCAACAGTATTATTCCATGAAATAAGCTCCTGAGGTATATTTTCCTTTCTGAAACAAGTGTTTAAGGTAAGAAAGTAATTGTAAAGTCTTGAAAATGAATTAAGTTTATAAGAAACAAAAATATTGGAAGTTTCAATAACAGAATGCTTAAGCTTGTGAGTAAGTTTTTCGCTGTTAAAAGCATTTCGCAAACTTGTTATAAGTTCAGCAGCTTCTTTTTTATTCTTTTCCGGTGCTTTAGAGAAAACCGCTTCCAATTCATTGAGAAACAATGCAGGATCATAAGAAAAACCAGTAGTATCCTGTGCCTGAACCAAATACAATGGAGTTGCAAAGTAAAAAAGCAATAGGAGTATGGTTGATTTTCTGATCATATTTTTCAAGAAATACTGAACTCAATCCCAAGCCTCACAAAAATCACTCCCGCAGAATTACCTCCAGCTTAATTATGAACCGGCCAGAAACCTTGCTGCAACCCACTGATTTCTTATCCTATACTCTTGTAGTGTCCAGCCGTATTTCCCTGCCTCATCTTTCAACATCTGCAGGTCATTCTCATAGAATCCGCTAAGATAAACAATAGAATGACCCATAAGATGCAAATTATATTTACTGATGTCTTCAAGAAGTATATTCCGGTTGATATTGGCAAGTATGAAATCAAATTTTTTATCGGGTACAGATGCGGCATCACCAAGAATAAATTCAATATTCCGGATATCGTTCAATTGTGCATTTTCAACAGCATTTTTGAAAGCCCACTCGTCATTATCAATTGCAACAATGTTTTGTGCCCCCTTCATAGCCGCAAAAATTGCAAGAATACCGGTTCCCGAACCCATATCAAGAACCTGTTTTTCGTTAAAATCATCTTCAAGCATCATTTGCAACATCAGATAGGTCGTTTCATGGTGGGCAGTTCCAAACGACATTTTAGGCTGAATTATAATATCAAAGGTTATATTTTCAGATTTTTGATGAAATGGTGCTCTTACAACGCACTGGTCATCAATTACTATAGGTTCGTAATTACTTTCCCAAACCGCATTCCAGTTTTGTTCAGGAAGGTCCTGGATCTTCTTAATTTCAACATCTTCTTTAAAAACATTAATAATTTTTCCAAGAGTATTTTCATCAAACAAAGCAGTTTCGATATAAGCAGAAACTGATGTATCATCTTCCATGAAACTATCGTAACCTGCTTCAAGCAATACGGCAATAAGTTTTTCTCTCATTGTCGCATCGTTGCTTACCCTTATAATAACTTCCTTATAATTCATAAACAACCGGGTTATCGGAAATCAAATAGCTTTTATGATGCCAATAAACGATTCAGCTTTCAGGCTTGCGCCTCCAATAAGTCCTCCATCCACATCAGGCTGGCTGAAAAGTTCCGGAGCATTCTTTTCATTGCAACTGCCACCATAAAGAATAGTGGTTTCATCTGCAATTTCTTTATTGTATCTGTCTGCAATGAGTTTTCTTATATAAGTATGCATTTCCTGAGCCTGAGCAGGTGTTGCATTCACTCCGGTACCAATTGCCCAAACCGGTTCATAGGCAATTACTATCTTGCTGAATTCTTCAGGACTTAAATCAAACAGGGCTATTTCCAGCTGTTTTTTGACCACATCGAAATGAATGCTCTGATTTCTTTGATCTAACACCTCGCCACAACAAAAAACAGGGGTCAATTCATGCTTAAGCGTCTGTAATACTTTTTCTTTAAGTAGTTCATCAGTTTCATGATAATAGGTTCTGCGCTCCGAATGACCTATAATCACATAATCAACTCCAATTGACTTTATCATTGCAGCAGAAATTTCTCCTGTGTAAGCTCCGGATTCCTTATCACTCATATTTTGAGCACCAGTGTAGAAACCATTTTCAGCAGCGATGTCATCAGCTAGTTCAAGGTATAAAGAAGGAGGACAAACCACTACAGTTGCTTTCGATAAAAGATCATCAGTAAGCAGTTCTGCAATTTCCTCAAGAAGCATTTCAGCTTCACTAAAAGTTTTATTCATTTTCCAGTTTCCGGCTACAATTTTCTTTCTCATTTTATTAATTTTTAATTAGTTACGTTTTTTTTTATTTCAAACCATTTATTTATAAAGCTACCCTGACTCTTGGGTCAAGCTGCCCATATATAATGTCAATTAGAATATTTATAACAATAAGTAAAACAGAAATAAAAAGCACAGTTCCCATAATGACAGGGAAATCATATTGCTCAAGTGCATTTACTATCACAATTCCCAGCCCCTTCCAGTCAAAAACATATTCAACAAAAACAGCACCTGCCAAAAGTGAAGCGAACCATCCGGAAACTGCTGTAATTATTGGATTCATTGCATTGCGTAAAGCATGACGGGTAATAACATGAAACTTGCTCAAACCTTTTGCATAGGCAGTACGGATATAATCCTGCGATAATACTTCCAGCAGGGAATTTCTGGTAAGCTCGGCAACTACGGCAAGAGGCCTGATTCCGAGTGTGACAGCCGGTAAAATCAGATTCCTGATCTCAAGATATTCACCTCTGCCAAAATCATCAACTGCATAAAGACTTCCTACCATATTCAAACCGGTAAAATCAGCAAGTATGAATGCAAATACCCATGCAAAGAGAATTGCAGCAAAAAATGATGGCAGCGACATTCCCAAAACCGCCAGAACCAATGCTGAACGATCAAAAATACTATCTCTTTTCAACGCTGATACAACACCAATGATAATTCCAAAAAACATTGCTATTGAAATTGAAACAACTGCGAGTAAAGCAGTGTTGGGAAAAGCTTCGGCAATTATACTGGTAACCGTGCGCCCGCTTTGGTATGAACGGCGCAAATATGGTTTTTTAAGAACAAAAACTCCTTCGCTCCCGCTACGCATTAAAATTGTACTTCCTGAGTATTTTTTTGTATCAAAGAACCAGTAGCTGTCCTTGTTTTTCTGATTATACCATGAAACCGGCGAAATATCATTCAGAAAATTGAAATACTGCACTCTTAATGGTCTATCGAGTCCTAAATCGCGCTGTATTGCTTCAATTGACGAAATATCAGCACGCTGCCCCATCATCATACGAGCCGGATCGCCGGGTAGAATATTGAAAAGAAAAAACACAATGGTAATTACACCTAGCAATACAAACAGTCCATAAAAAACACGTCGCAATATAAACTTTGTCATTGCAGCTAAATATTATACAGTAATTGCCGGTTTTGTCAGATCCATAAAATTATAAGTAAAGTAAGATCCGCATTTAATTGTGTTCAGAAAGTTCAGGAATTATTTTCTTAACATCATTATAATCAGGGATATTCCTGTAACTCCATTTCTTCTGCACAACGCCATCTTTTAACAAAACCAGTCCCGGATTTGAGCGAACCATGATTTTCAATTCAATATCATCAGCAAAATAAAATTCATAATCCAAACCAAGCTCTTTTGCCAATTCCTCGCCTTCCTCAATTGTTGGTGTAATTGCAATGAACGAATGTCCGTCATGCTCTGCTTTATGGTAAAAACTGTTCATTTTTTTCAATGCAAGTTTATTCACTGAACCCGAATTCCAAATAGCCAGAATAAACTGATAATCAGGGTTTTCAAGAAAATTCGCAGTCACATCGCTAAATTCCTGATCAAGAATTTGTAAATTATGAGGTGGTGGCGGATTAGGGTCTACAACACATTGCGACACAAACTCCCATTGCTCCAGCCATTCAGGGTCATCATAAGGGAAATTCGGCGAAACATATTGCTTCTCTACGCCGGTAGACTTATTTTTATACGTAAGTGTGAATTGAAGCGGTAAATTGCGTTCAGGAACCATATCATTTCCTTCTTTCCAGGCTAAAAAGTCAATCATAGGCAGATTTCTGTAGTTCACCACTGAAAACCATGCAAATATTAACGGCACACCCAGCATTAGCGCCCACTCTCCAAAAGGATTATAGGCTGACTTTAATTTTTTACGATTTATGAAAAGAATAATTACAAAAATTATCAGAACTATATTCTTATAAAAAGTCTGCCAGTTGCTAAGAATCAGTGCATCGCCAAAACACCCACAATCTTTAACCGGTTCGTAAATAGCATCATAAAAAGTGAGCAATGTAAAAAACGACATCATTAATAACAATAACCAGGTAACAAGCACTGGCCTGACTTTCAGGATAAGTAACACTCCGAGTGAAAACTCCAATGCACTTAATAAGATTGAAAGTGCTAAAGAAAGCGGCAAAAACCAATCAAGATGATAATACATTAAATAATCTTCAAGTTTAAATGCAGTTCCCAGAGGATCAATGCCTTTAACAAAACCTGAAAATATAAAAACAAGTCCTACTACAAATCTAAGAACAGTTAAAAAAGTCTTCATAATTTGTGAATTAAGTTAGCAGAACTGACTGTAGGGTCAATTCTGAGCATTAGGTTTTTGTAAAACAATTAACGCAAAAACCGAATAGTTGATTATATCGTAATAGTTAGCATCAATACCTTCAGAAACCAGGGTTAATCCCTGATTATCCTCAATTTGTTTCACTCTCAGCAATTTCATCAAAATAATATCTACAAATGATCCAAGGCGCATATCCTGCCAGGCTTCCCCATAATCATGGTTTTTACGTAAAAGCAATTCACGGGTTTGCTTCACATATTTATCGTACAAACCAAGTATCTCATCATTTGTAAGTTTTTTATCCACATCTGATTCAAGCTGAATAAGTGCCATAAGGGCATAATTGATCACTCCTATGAATTCGCCACCAATATCTTCGTCAACAAGCTGAATTTTCTTTTCAGTAATACTCCGGATGCGCCGGGCTTTAATAAAAATCTGATCAGTAAGCGAGGGTGCCCGCAGTATTCGCCAGGCTGTACCATAATCTTTCATTTTGTTAACAAAGACTTTACGGCACTCAATTAAAATTTCATCAAAACGCAAAAGCGTCTGGCTCTCCATAATATTTGTATTTTAGCAGGATATTTAATTTTTGTCAAAACATTGAATATCAATATACTTATACCTCATGTCATAGTTAAAAACATAACATGAATTTTGAGCGATAAAAATACACAATAATTTAAATGTCGTGATACTTAAATCGCCATATCGTACACTTGAAAGTCAACAGACTGTAATTATGGGAGTTATGAACCTGACTCTGGATTCTTTTTATAGTGGCAGCCGTATTTTTTCAGTTCAGGAAGCTGTGGATAAGGCTGGTATTATGATTGACGAAGGTGCTGAGATCATTGAACTGGGAGCAATGTCAACACGTCCGGGTTCGAAAGAAATAAGCCCGGAAGCTGAAATGACGCGAATTCTGCCAACATTATCTGCAATACGCAGGGTTTTTACTGAAATATTTATTTCAGTTGATACTTACCGGGCTGCTATAGCCATTGAAGCTGTTAAAAGCGGTGCCGACATTATAAATGATATATCGGGAGGGAAATTCGATGAAAAAATGTTTGATGTCATTGCTGAACTCAATGTGCCATATGTGCTTATGCACACAGGTGGAAAACCTGAAATAATGCAGGATAATCCGGTATATTCCAATGTTGTTGAAGAAATTACATCATTCTTTTCTGAGAATATTAAAAAGCTTCAGAAAAAGAACATTCAACAGATTATCCTTGATCCCGGATTTGGTTTTGGTAAAACAATTGAGCATAATTATCGTTTACTGGCTGTATTATCTGACTTTTGCGATTTAGGCTTTCCATTAATGGTAGGTATATCACGTAAATCAATGATCCATAAAGTACTTGATATCACTCCTGAAACAGCTCTTAACGGTACCACAGTGCTTAATACCATAGCTCTGCTTAATGGCACGGATATACTTAGGGTACATGATATTAAAGAGGCTGTTCAATGCCGGCAACTGGTCAATACTTATTTAAACAGTAACACGAGATTAACTGAAACTGATCCCTCACTGAAAAACTCAAATGCATGATTGAAGGATTTATCAGCATACGGTTTCTTGATATAATTGATATATTTCTCGTAGCCTTTCTGCTTTACGAGGTTTATAACCTTATAAAAGGAACAGCAGCTTTCAATATTTTTCTTGGAATTGCTTCTATTTTTCTGATATGGCGCCTGGTTCGCATACTTGAAATGGAATTGCTCAGCGAAATTCTTGGAGCTTTTTTAAGTGTTGGATTTATTGCATTAATTGTGGTTTTTCAGCCCGAAATCCGGAAATTCCTACTACTGGTAGGAACTACTTCATTTTTAAATAAATGGCAACGAAGATTCTTATTCTGGAAAATCAAAGTAGATCAAAATCCAACTCTTGATATTGACCCTATAGTAAATGCCTGTCATAAAATGGCAGAATCCAGTACAGGGGCACTTGTTGTGATAGGATTAAAAAATCAGCTTGAAGAATACATTGAAACCGGTGAACTGATTGAAGCACGTATATCACAGCAGCTTATTGAAAGCACCTTTTATAACAACAGCCCTCTTCATGACGGTGCTATGATCATCAGTAATAATCGTATTGTAGCAGCAAGATGTATATTGCCGGTATCAAAAAACACAGAACTTCCTGCATTCATTGGTCTGAGGCATCGTGCAGCAGTAGGAGTAACTGAAAGAAGCGAAGCAATAGCTATAATAGTTTCTGAACAAACAGGGAAAATCTCAATGGCTAAACATGGAGAATTAATGCTCGATATAAGCATTACCGAACTCAAAACAATTCTGGAAAGAAGTTATATCGCTTTATAAACCTGCCTGCTCTTTTTGTTTTTCTTCAAAAACCTTTAAAAGATCTTCGGGCGACATGCCAAGATACTGAAGCAGCATCTGTGCATCATCAACTAACTCATGATCAGGATATTGATTAATAAACTGACTATATAACTCCTCAGCTCTGGGATAGTTTTTCAGGTAATTGTCGTAAACAAAAGCCATTAAAAACAAAGATTCAGGGCTTTTTACATAATCAGGATAATCTTTTCTGATCCTTGAAAACATCTCAATCGCATGTTCAGGATTACCGGAGTTCATACTTAAATCGCCGGCACGAAATAAATAGTCAGCAGCTTTAAGGCTGTCAGTCATTAAAGCAGCATAATCAACATACATGAAGGCAAGTTCTTTGATTTTCGCATGATTGGTCATCACCTCCGGATTGCCGTATATCTCGGTTTCAAGTGCCTTGATCTTTTTCAGCAATTTTTCTTCCGGCGAACTGCAAGCCTGCAAAGAAGCCAGCAGAACAATAAACGAAAGGTATACAATTTGTTTTCTCATTTTTAATAATGTTAGGCAATTCTTTTTTTCATTAAGGGGAATATCATTTTATAATTTACGTCAATATTACCTTTTGAAATATCAGTAAGTTTTCTTTTTAACATCATTTTTCTCACCGGGCTAATACGATCAATAAACATAACTCCTTCAAGATGGTCGTATTCATGTTGTATGATCCGAGCCGCAATTCCATCATATGTTTCATCGTAAAAATTAAAGTCCATATCAAAGTATTGTATTCTTACTGTATCCTTACGTTCAACATTTTCACGAATATCAGGCAGACTCAGGCACCCTTCGTTGTAACTCCATTCCTGGCCTGTTTCTTCAATGATCTGCGGATTTATGAATATTTTTTTAAAATCGGCGAGTTCAGGGTTATCATCCGCCATAGGTGTAGCATCAATCAAAAAAATGCGTATTGATTTGTTTACCTGTGGTGCAGCGAGACCAACACCTGATGAAGCATACATAGTTTCAAACATATCGTCAATAAATTCGCTGAGATTGGGGTAATCCTTATCAATCTCAGCCGCAATTTTTCGTAATGTTGGATGGCCATAAGCCACAACCGGAAGTACCATTTTAAATATATTTTAATTATTGCTCAATTTTATTTTTTTCGAACCACGACTGTAATAAGATAACTGCACTAACACTATCAACAAGCGACTTATCACGCCGGTCTTTTTTCTTTAATCCTGATTGTTGTATAGCCCTTGAAGCAATTTTTGATGTAAATCTCTCATCTATCCTTTCAACCGGGATTTCAGGGAATTCTTTTTTCAACTGTCTGATAAAAGGCTCAATGTAAACAACAGATTCCGAAGGCTGGTTGTTCATTTGCCGGGGTTCGCCAACAACAATACAATCAACAGTTTCACGACTTATATAATCTTTCAGAAAAGGAATTAAAGTATGGGTCTCCACTGTTTGTAAAGCAGTAGAGATTATCTGTAATGGATCGCTCACAGCAATACCCGTACGTTTACGACCATAATCAATGGCTAATATCCTTCCCAAAACTTAAAGTATTGTTATTAAACTGCAAAATTAACATTAACTTCAAATATAAAACCTTAAATTTCTTACTTTTGGCTTTTTCAAATATGTAGAATATGGAAAAATTGAAACAAATAATTACTGAAACATGGAATAATCGCGATCTTCTTCAAAAAAAAGAAGCTTTAAATGCAATTGAAAAAACGCTCAGCCTGCTTGATTCAGGACAATTGCGTGTTGCCAAACCTTCAGGCGATGAATGGATAGTAAATGAATGGGTTAAAATGGCTGTTGTTATGTATTTTATCATCCGTGAGATGGAACTTATTGAAATTGGTCCTTTTGAATTCCATGATAAAATTCCATTAAAGAAAAATTATCGCAATCTGAATATAAGAGTTGTGCCACATGCTGTTGCTCGCTATGGAGCATATATTGCTCCTGGAGTTATTATGCTTCCTTCCTATATAAATATTGGTGCTTATGTTGACAGTGGTACAATGGTTGACACCTGGGCGACAGTAGGTTCGTGTGCTCAAATTGGTAAAAATGTGCATCTTAGCGGTGGTGTTGGAATAGGCGGCGTTTTGGAACCTCTGCAAAACGCACCTGTTATAGTTGAAGATGGTTGTTTTATCGGCTCCAGATGTATTGTAGTGGAAGGCGCTCGAATAGGAAAAGAAGCTGTTCTGGGTGCCAATGTAGTGATTACACAGTCAACAAGGATTATTGATGTAACTGGTTCCACGCCGGTAGAATACAAAACTTATATTCCGCCCCGATCTGTTGTTATTCCCGGGTCTTATGAAAAAATATTTCCAGCCGGAGCCTTTCATGTTCCCTGCGCTTTGATAATTGGAAAACGTTCAGCTTCAACCGATTTAAAAACCTCTCTAAACGCCGCACTAAGAGAATTTGCAGTATCGGTATAAAAAACTGTTTTGTAATCAACAAGCTGAGTTATTTACATGAAACTGGTTATTAATGACCATTAACCAGAAAATTATCAGGAACGCCCCGCACTTTGGATTTAGCCAGGAAATCGAAATTTATTCAATTTAATGTTTTTTACATAAAACATCTGACAGATTTTAATAAAAACCACTCATCTGATTATTTATAATGGCTTTTAAATGAATTTGTTGTAATTTTGTAGAACTAATATTCAAGATTATGGATAAGGATAATCAGATCAACGAACCTTTTACTGAATACAGCCAGCCTGTAAACTTCGATCAGGTATGGCAATTGTTTCTGGAAACTGACAAGCAGTTTAAGGAAACTGATAGGAAATTTCAGGAAACTGATAAGAAATTTCAGGAAACTGATAAGAAAATCAAAGAATTAACTGCTCTGTTTACTTCGCAATGGGGCAAACTGGTGGAAGCTCTTGTTGAAGGGGATCTGATAAAATTGTTAAGAACAAAAAACATAAAGGTTGAGCGTACTTTACAAAGAATAAAAGGAAATCATAAAGGTCAGAATTACGAATATGATATAATTGCTACAAATAGTAGTGAAATTGTGATTGTGGAAGTAAAAACCACACTACGACAGCAGGATGTTAACGATTTCCATGAAAAGATATGGAAGGCAAAGACTTATATGCCTGAATACAAAGATAGGATCATTTATGGTGGTATGGCATTCATAACCTCTGAAGGTTCAAGCGAACGTATGGCAGAAAATCAGGGATTTTTTGTTATCAGAGCTACCGGCAGTAGTGCTACTATTGTCAATAGCGAGAATTTTAAGCCGAAAGCATTCTAAAAAAGTAAAAAGCCTCAATATAATTTAGTCCCTATAAACCTACTACTCTGATAGTTACACTATTTTCTGAACTTAACTTAAGGTTAGGACTATTTCTGAATATTGATAAATCGCAAATCGTATAAATGCGGAGAGACAGGGATTCGAACCCTGGGTCCGCTGTAAGGCAGACAACGGTTTTCGAGACCGCCCCATTCGACCGCTCTGGCATCTCTCCGGCTTGATTAATTATCAATAAAACGACTCTTTACATAGCCCTATATTGATTATTCAGATATATTTCTATGAAAAAAGAGCCGTCAGATGGCTCTTAAAACTATTAAAACAAGCGGAGAGAGAGGGATTCGAACCCCCGGAGGTGTTACCCTCAACGGTTTTCAAGACCGCCGCAATCGACCGCTCTGCCATCTCTCCGCTGCAAAAGTAGAAAATTAAATTGAATACAAAACTTATTTGAAAAAATGATTGAAAAAAAAAGCCCAAAGCCTGTTAAGCATAACGCATTTACCAATTTATCAATGGCTTAATACATCTTTAGAAAAATTGTTAAAAATACCAACAAACTAAGTAAAGCAGATAATTAAAACACTTTAGGCTTTTTCAAAATAATTCTGTGTCTGTCAATCAGCCAAGACAAACAATGTATTAAATAACTTGTTTAAAGAATCTGGAGTAAAGAATTTTTGACTTAAAAAAACATTCAACAAATGAACTTCAGTAGCTTTGCAATATTTTTATAAAACTCACTTCTTCCTGAATATCTATGAAAAAACTATTAAAAAAAATCTTCTTGTTCTCGCTTGTCGCAATCATATTGATATTTCTGATAGGACGACGGCTCGACTGGTTCAGTAATGCACAACAGGACACCAGCAGCAGATCTGCTGCTCCTTCGGGTTTACAGGTAAAAGGAATGATAATAAATGCTGCCAGCCTTGACAACCGCATTATGACCAGCGGTACTATTTTACCCGACGAATCGGTGGATATAAGTAGCGAAGCATCAGGAAAAATAACGGCTATATATTTTAATGAAGGCAAGAAAGTGAGAAAAGGCGATCTGCTTCTCACCATCAACGATGCCGAACTTCAGGCACAATTGAAACGTTTGCAGTTTCAGGAAACATTATTAGTTGAAAGAGAATTTCGTCAGCGTATTTTATTAGAGAAAGAAGCTGTGAGTCAGGAAGTTTACGATAAAGCCCTTGCCGACCTGAATACAAACCGAGCCGAAATAATGATGATAGAAGCGCAAATTGCAAAAACTATGGTAAAAGCGCCTTTTGATGGAATAATAGGTTTAAGGCTGGTAAGCGAAGGAAGCTACATCACACCAAATATGCGTATTGCTTCGCTGGTAAAAATACAACCAGTTAAAATTGAGTTCTCAATACCGGAAAGATATGCTTCAGAAGTAAAACCGGGTAATAAAATAAATTTTACCATTGGAAATACCAACGAACACATAGCCGAAGTTTATGCCGTTGAACCAATGATTGACCAATCAACACGAACGTTAAAACTTAGAGCTATTTATCCTAATGCGAACCTTGACGTGATCCCCGGCTCATTTGCTTCAGTGGAACTGATACTAAGAACATATTACGAAGCCCTTTCTATTCCAACCGAAGCATTGTTACCCATGCTTGGAAAGCAAATTGTTTTTCTTTATAAAAATGGGATAGCCGAACCTGTTGAGGTTGAAACCGGTATCCGAACCAGCGAACTCATTCAGGTTGTTTCAGGAATAAATGCCAACGATACTATCATTACCACCGGATTGTTGCATTTGAAAAAAGGTATGACTGTGGTTCTTAGCGAGCTTGGTTAAAATATGATATGGAAATAAAATCTGAACGAACTGCAATTCGCTTTGTAAATCTGAAAATAATTTGTTTTCAGAAATATGCGTAAAAATTAAGAATATCAGCCGCCACAAAAAAATCCAAAATATTAAAAACAACTCATGAGTTTATCATCAATCAGCATACAACGACCGGTATTAGCAACAGTCATGTCAATAGTGATTGTAATATTCGGTCTGATAGGTCTAACTTTTCTCGGAGTTAGAGAATATCCAAGCGTTGACCCGCCAATAATAAATATAGGCACCAGTTATGTGGGAGCCAATGCCGATGTAATTGAATCGCAGATTACCGAGCCATTGGAAGAATCAATAAACGGAATTGCCGGTATTCGCTCATTAACATCTACTAGTCGCGACGGGCGCAGCGGGATCAGGGTTGAATTTAATCTTGGAGTTGACCTTGAAGCTGCTGCCAACGATGTTCGCGACCGTGTTTCAAGAGTAATATGGAGGCTTCCGCCGGATATTGACCCACCTGTAGTATCGAAAGCTGACGCCGATGCAAGCCCTATCGTATTACTCAATATTGCGAGCGATTCACGCTCTCTGCTTGAAATTACCGATATTACCGAAAGAATTTTCAAAGAAAGATTTCAGACTATAAATGGTGTAAGTCAGGTTAGCATCTGGGGCGCAAAAAACTATTCAATGCGCTTATGGATGGACCCTGTGCGGCTCGCAGCTTACGGACTTACCCCTCTTGATGTTCGTAATGCCCTGCAACGCGAAAATATTGAACTGCCATCGGGACGTATTGAAGGCAGCACAACCGAATTAACGGTTCGAACCCAAAGCCGCCTTGAAACACCGGAAGAATTTGGCAACCTGATCATAAAAGAAGAAAATAATGCAAGAATACATTTCCGTGATGTAGGAGTGGCTGAGCTGGGACCCGAAAACGAACGTACCATTATGAGACGCGATGGAATTCCTATGGTAGGATGCGCAATTATACCTCAACCCGGTTCAAACCATGTGGAAATTGCCGAAGAATTTTATAAACGCCTTGAGCAGATCAAAAAAGACCTGCCTGCCGATATTCGTACAGGTATTAGCTACGACACTACAAAATACATACATAATTCAATTAACGAAGTACAACAATCAATTTTTATGGCTTTCTTCCTCGTTGTACTGATCATATTTTTGTTTCTACGCAATTGGCGAACTACATTTATACCCGTTATTGTTATTCCAATCAGCCTTATTGGTGCATTTTTTATAATGTATCTGGCTGGGTTCACAATCAACGTTTTAACCCTGCTTGGAATAGTACTTGCCATAGGATTGGTGGTTGATGACGCTATTATAGTTCTTGAAAATATTTATACAAAAATTGAAAGCGGCTTACTACCTATTGAAGCAGGTATTAAAGGTACTGCTGAAATTTTCTTTGCCGTTATTGCTACTACAGTAGCACTGGCAGCAGTTTTTTTACCGGTAATTTTTCTTGAAGGTATTACAGGAAGACTTTTCCGTGAATTTGGGATCGTATTATCAGGTTCGGTGATAATATCAAGTTTCGTAGCTCTCACTCTTACTCCTATGCTTTCAACCAGATTTCTGAGAAAAATGGAAAAGAAAAACTGGCTTTACCTCAAAACCGAACCATTTTTTACCAGAATAATTGAAATGTATCGTAACTCACTGGTGGTTTTCATGAAAAAGAGATGGATAGCATTTATCATAATTTTTGCTTCTCTTGCCATGATCTTTGGCATAGGCGTTTTAATACCGTCAGAATTGGCACCACTTGAAGACCGTTCGGGAATGCGTCTGGTTGCTACAGCTCCTGAAGGTACATCATATGATTATATGGACAGGTATATGGTTGAACTG
Organism: uncultured Bacteroidales bacterium; assembly: GCA_964550455.1. Taxonomy (GTDB): domain Bacteria; phylum Bacteroidota; class Bacteroidia; order Bacteroidales; family JAAYJT01; genus JAAYJT01. The sequence goes on from CAZJZG010000003.1 coordinate 39,638, forward strand.
GTAGATATGATCCGGGATGAAGTGCCGGAAGCTTATTCACTTGTATCAATTACAAGCCCTGGTTTTGGAGGAGCAGGTGCGGTAAATTCCGGCTTTGTACGTCTGGGACTGGTTGAGCCAACAGAAAGAAAGCGTTCGCAACAAGAAATTGCCAACGTGCTTTCTGATAGAGTTAAACAACTTTCTGCAGCAAGGGTGTCAGTAGCACAAGACCAATCTATTGGCGGACAAGGTGGTGGTTTACCGGTTCAATATGTTATTCAGGCTCCTAACTTTGAAACATTGCGCGAAATAGCACCACAATTTCTTAATGAGGCAAATGTTAGCCCTATGTTTCAGTTTGCCGATTTAAACCTGCGTTTTAACAAACCTGAGATAAGTATTAGCATTGACAGGAATAAAGCACGCAATCTGGGTGTTTCGGCTATGGACATTGCTCAGACTCTCTCACTCGCATACAGCGGACAACGATTTGGCTTTTTTGTGATGAACGGAAAGCAATATCAGGTAATCGGACAAATGAACCGTGAAAATCGTGATGATCCTCTGGATTTAAAATCATTATATGTGAAAAATGTACGTGGAGAAATGATACAACTCGACAATCTTGTTCAACTTCGTGAAGAAACCAACCCACCTCAATTGTATCGCTACAATCGCTTTGTATCGGCTACCGTTTCAGCCAATCCGGCTGAAGGCATTACAATTGGTCAGGGTATTAAAGAAATGGACCGCATTGCCGCTAAAGTACTCGACGACCGATTTAGCACTGCACTTTCAGGTCCGTCAAAAGACTTTCAGGAAAGCTCTTCGAGTCTGATTTTTGCATTTGTTTTCGCACTTATACTTATTTATCTCGTTCTTTCAGCACAATTTGAAAGTTTTCGCGATCCTCTGATAATAATGTTCACGGTACCGCTGGCATTGGCAGGAGCAATACTTACAACATGGCTGTTCAAGAATACTATGAATATTTTCAGCCAGATAGGAATGATCATGCTTATAGGATTGGTTGCTAAAAACGGTATCCTTATTGTTGAATTTGGTAATCAGCGTAAAGCTCATGGTTTGAAAAAAATTGATGCTATAATTGATGCTGCTTCCGCCAGATTCAGACCTATTCTTATGACCAGCCTTTCAACTATTCTGGGCGTTATTCCCATTGCACTTGCACTCGGAGCCGGTTCGGAAAGCCGTGCCTCAATGGGAACTGCCATAATCGGAGGAATGTTGTTTGCAACTATTCTTACACTTTATGTAATACCGGCAATGTATTCGTATATTTCAGAGGAAAGAAAAGACACTTCAAACCCTGATATTTCATGAAAATATGAGTTCCGGAAAATTAACAAAAACATATATTAACCACCTGTCATTAATAGTTAAATAGTATTATGCACTCAATCAGACCTTTTATTTTTTTCTTTCTTGTTCAATTTCCTATACTCGTTTTTGCTCAGGAAATTCTTACTTCAGAACAAGCAATAAAAATTGCACTGGAAAATAATTATTCAATACGCATAGCACGTAATCAGGCTGAAATATCTTCAAATAACGTAACCTACGGCAACGCCGGATTTATGCCATCTGTTGATCTTAACGTATCTCAAAACAATAATATCCAGAACTCAAAACAGGAATTCCTGTCGGGTCAGGATAACGAAAAAGAGAATGCAAAATCCAGCTCATTCAATCTAAGCGGTGTATTTAACTGGACGCTTTTCGATGGACTGGAAATGTTTACAAATTACGAAAAGCTTAAAGAACTGGAAGCAATGGGTGAGCTGGCTGCCCGCATTGTTATTGAAAAAACCATTGTTAGCGTATTGTCGTCATATTACGACCTTGTAAGACAAAAGCAACGATTACAGGTAATTGACAAAACCATTTCCATTTCGGAAGAAAGGATCAGACTTGCCGAAGAGAAATTTCAACTCGGAGCTGCTTCCCGTCTGGAGATATTGCAGGCTCAGGTTGATTATAACGCCGACCGTTCCGATCAGTTAAACAGTGAAGAGATTTTCAGAACCTCAAAAATAAGGCTGAATAATCTGCTGGCAAGAGATATAGCCCTTGATTTTGATGTTGAAGATACAATTGATACTGTTTCAATGCCTGCATGGAAGGATGTATATGACATTGCTATGGCAAATAACACTTACCTGCAGATGAATAATATTGATACACGCCTGACATCGCTGGAGCTGCGTTCGCTTAATGCTCGCCGTATGCCAAGGCTGAACGCTAATATGGGATATAGTTATCTGAAATCGGAATCGGAAGCCGGATTTATGAAAACAAATCAGACTTCGGGTATAAATTATGGTCTTTCAGTAGGCTGGAATATATTCAATGGTTTTAATCTGAACCGGCAGATCGCCAATGCCCGTATTATGAAAGAAAATGCAGAAATTGAACTTATGGACTTCCGCTCAACTTTACATACCGATTTGATGGCAACCTATCTTAGCCTGCAGAGCAAAAAGCAATTAGTTGATTTCGAAAGCCTTAACCTTGAAGTTGCCAACAGAAATCTGGATATTGCAATGGAGCGCTTCCGTCTTGGAGAATTATCGGGTTTTGAACTGCGCGAAGCTCAAAAAAACTATCTTGCTGCTGAAAGCCGTTTGATAACAGCCCGCTATCAGGCTAAAATCGTTGAAATTGATATGAACGAAATTACCGGTAAAATTTTGGTGTTTTAAAAACAAAAAAAACTGATGAGCGGAATTTGCAATTATCTGATACAATAATAAAATGAAACAGGATTATTTATCCAAATGAATTCAAAAATCGGATCATCATGACAAACAAACTCAAAATAGCCAGCATCAATAACGAAAGTATAAAGGCTTACCGTCCTTTTGATGAACATACGTTGCAATCGCTGTGGAATTACTATCGCATCGGGCTTACTTATTCAAGCAATGCGCTTGAAGGCAACAGCCTCACAGAGTCGGAAACCAGAGTTGTGATTGAAGATGGGCTTACCATCGAAGGCAAGCCCTTAAAGGATGTGTATGAAGCTGTGGGCCATGCCAAAGCCTACGACCATCTTTACAGCCTTTTGCAAAAACAAGCGCTTGAAGAAACAGATATCCTGATGCTTCACAAAATGTTTTTCCGGCAACTTGACGAAACTCTGGCTGGCGTGTACCGCAGCGTGCCTGTTTTTATCAGTGGTAGCAAATATGCAGTTACACCGCCTCAAAAAATTAACACAGAGATGAAACGCTTTGTGCGCTGGTACAATACCAACGAAGGAAAGATATATCCTGTAAGGCTGGCAGCACTTACTCACCAGCGTTTTGTGTTTATCCATCCTTTTATTGATGGTAATGGCCGCATGGCAAGGCTGCTGATGAACCTTGCGCTGTTGCGTAACGATTACACCATTGCCATTATACCGGTGATTTTGAGGCAGAATTACATTGCGCTTTTGGAGAAAGCCCATGAAGATGTTAATCCATTCGTTGATTTTATCGCCGGTTGTGTCATCTCTACACAAACAGATTTGTTGCGATTACTAAAGGAAAGTGGCGGTATAAAACAAGAAAGTGGCAGTGTAAATAAAGAGTTTGACAAAAAGAGTGGCGGTATAAAACAACAACAGGAAAAGATATTTGAAGCAATTAGTCAATTTCCGGGCATCAATGCGCCATACATAGCAGAGCAATTAGGGCTGAGCCTGCGAAGCACACAACGGCATATTAAGCAATTAACTGAACAGGGTAAGATATTTTTCAAGGGTGCGCCAAAAACTGGCGGGTATTATAAAAGCAAGAATATCTAACGCTTAAGCAAAAATGTTATACGAATTGTATTTACAAAATAGTCCAAGCTGTTTTGTAAATTACAATCGTTAATGCCGGTGGTTAAAATATTCAGAACAATTGAGCGGAGCGATAATTGGTCTGTTATATTTTTCCATCCGGTATAATTGGTCTGTTATATTTTGCCATCCGGTAAAATTGGTCTGTTATATTTTTCCAACCGGTATAATTGGTCTACTATATTTTTCCAACCGGTAAAATTGGCCTGTTATATTTTTCCAATCGGTATTAAGTAATCAACAACCCTTTGTCTTTATTATATCTTGCTGATTATCAACTATTAGCCTTAGATTCATTAGATTATTGACCTAATATAACTGTTGGCTGATAGTAAAAACCGTAAGTGTTCGGGAAAAATATCAATTATCCTCTTGTTAATCAAAGAAGAAGTTGTACCTTTGCACCCCGTTTTTAAAATTATTAAAAAAGTTACAAAAATTAAGGATATGTACCTTACAAAGGAAGTTAAAACAAATTTTTTCAAGGAATTCGGACAATCGGAATTTGATACCGGTTCACCCGAAGGGCAGATTGCATTATTTTCTTACAGGATCAAGCATCTTACCGAACATCTTAAAGTTAACAGAAAAGATAAAGCTACCGAACGTGCTCTGATTCGCCTGGTAGGAAAAAGAAGAAGACTGCTCGATTATTTAAAAGAGAAAGATATTACACGTTACCGTTCGATTATTAAAAAGCTCGGTATCAGAAAATAATATTTTATCCTACCTTTTTAAAAAAGGCAATCAAAGAATTGCCTTTTTTCGTATTATAGTATATGGTTTTTATAAAAGACTATTAACCAAACAATAAAACCATAATTTTTTATCAGACATTTTAACCCAAACCTATATGAACATAATTAAAAAAACCTTCGATCTTGGCGATGGAAGAATTATCAGTATTGAAACAGGCAAACTGGCAAAACAAGCAGATGGAGCTGTTGTTGTCAAAATGGATAACACTATGCTGCTTGCCACAGTAGTAGCAAAAAAAGAAGCTGACGAAGGTGTTGACTTTTTACCCCTAACTGTTGATTATCGTGAAAAATATGCCTCAAGTGGCAGATTTCCCGGTGGCTTTTTCAAAAGGGAAGCTCGTCCATCAGATCATGAAGTGCTTATCTCAAGATTGATTGACAGAGCAATACGCCCACTATTTCCCGAAGATTTTCATGCTGAAGTGCAACTTCTGGTAACTCTTATCTCGAGTGACAATAATATCATGCCTGATGCTTTGGCAGGATTGGCGGCTTCAGCCGCACTTTCAGTTTCCGATATTCCATTCAACGGACCTATTTCTGAAGTCAGGGTTGGAAGACATAATGGACAGCTTATTGTAAATCCCGGAGTAGATTTATTACACGACCTTGATCTCGATATAATAGTTGCTGCTTCTGAAGATAATATCATGATGGTTGAGGGCGAAATGAAAGAAGTTTCAGAAAATGACCTGATTGAAGCACTGAAAATAGCCCATGAAGCAATAAAAATTCAATGCCGCGCTCAAAACGAACTTGCTGCCGAAGTTGAAAATGCTATGCCAAAACGTGAATATTGTCATGAAACCAATGATGAGGAAATACGTGAAAGATTGAGAGCCGAAGTTTATGACAAAATTTATCAGATAGCCACCAGAGGGACCGGTAAAAAAGAACGCAGCGAAGCTTTTGATCAGATTAAAGCGGATTTTATTGCTACCCTTCCTGAAGAAGAAAGCGAAGAAAAAGCTGCAATGATTGACAGGTACTTCAAGGAAGTACATAAAGAAGCTGTTCGAAATGTTGTACTCGACGAACGTACCCGTCTTGATGGTCGTAAACTTGATGAGATCAGACCCATTTGGGGCGAAGTTGATTATCTGCCGGCAGTTCATGGTTCAGCAATATTTACCAGAGGTGAAACTCAGGCTCTTGCCACTGTTACCCTTGGAACCAAATTAGACGAGCAGGTAATTGACGGAGCTGTGATTGAAGAAAAAATAAATTTCATCCTGCATTATAATTTTCCTCCGTTTTCGACCGGTGAAGTTAAACGCATGTCAGGCACAAGCCGTCGTGAAATAGGCCATGGAAACCTTGCTCACAGGGCATTAAAAAGTATGATCCCCAACTCTGATGAAAATCCTTACACCATAAGGGTAGTATCTGATATCCTCGAATCAAACGGCTCATCATCAATGGCTACTGTTTGTGCCGGTACTCTGTCATTAATGGATGCAGGAGTCAAGATCATAAGCCCTGTTTCAGGTATAGCCATGGGATTGATTGCCGATACAAAAACCGGCAGATATGCAATATTATCTGATATCCTTGGCGACGAGGATCATCTTGGTGATATGGATTTCAAAGTAACAGGAACACATAAGGGTATAACAGCCTGCCAAATGGATATTAAAGTTGATGGGCTCTCATACCAGGTTTTATCTGAGGCATTGGAACAAGCCAAACGTGGACGATTTCATATTCTTGGAGAAATGGAAAAAGTCATTGCAAAACCAAGAGATGACTATAAACCTTTTGTCCCACGAATCGTCAAGATGACCATTCCGCGTGAATTCATCGGTGCTGTTATAGGGCCGGGAGGTAAAATAATTCAGGAAATGCAGCGCGAAACCAATTCAACAATTGTAATTGAAGAAGTTGGCGAATTCGGTATCATTGATATTGTTTCAAGTGATCAGGAATCAATTGAAAAAGTAAAAAACCGTATCAAGCAAATTGTTGCTGTTCCTGAAATTGGTGAGGTTTATATGGGCAAGGTAAAAAACATAACCACTTTTGGTGCTTTTGTTGAAATTCTGCCTGGAAAAGACGGACTGCTCCATATTTCGGAAATTGACTGGACAAGGCTGAAATCTGTAGAAAGCGCTCTTAATGTTGGAGATGAAATTGAGGTCAAACTTATTGATATTGACAGTAAAACCGGTAAACTTAAACTTTCACGTAAAGTGTTGTTACCTCGTCCTCCGCGCACCGAACATTAATATTATTTGATATTATCCAATTATTTATCGCTTTTTTTGAAACCAAACCTTAGTATTATACGTAAAAAGATAGCTATAAATCCGTCAATACCATGAGACAACTTAAAATCACCAAGCAAGTAACCAACCGTGAAACAGCGTCTCTTGATAAATATTTACAGGAAATTGGAAGAGTTGACCTGATCACCGCTGATGAAGAAGTTGCACTGGCTCAGCGCATTAAACAGGGCGACCGTGAAGCCCTTGAAAAATTAACCAAATCAAACCTGCGTTTCGTGGTTTCTGTTTCAAAACAATACCAGAATCAGGGATTAAGCCTTCCTGATTTGATAAACGAAGGCAATCTCGGACTCATTAAAGCTGCACAGCGTTTTGATGAAACCAGAGGGTTTAAATTCATTTCTTATGCTGTTTGGTGGATCCGCCAGTCAATACTTCAGGCATTAGCTGAACAATCACGTATAGTAAGGTTGCCACTGAATAAAATTGGTTCTATAAATAAAATCAATAAGGCTTACGCACGACTTGAACAGGAGTTTGAACGTGAACCAAATGCAACGGAAATTGCTGAATTACTCGATATTACCGAAGCCGAAGTAAAAGATTCAATGCGTAACTCAGGACGGCATATTTCAATGGATGCGCCACTTGTGCAGGACGAAGACAATAATCTCTATGATGTATTGAAAAGCGATGAAGTTGCAACTCCCGAAACTGCACTCTTATACGAAAGTCTGCGAAAAGAAATTGACAGAGCAATGTCCACTCTCAGTAGAAAAGAAGCTGATATCCTCCGGTTGTATTTTGGTTTGAATGGAAGTCATCCTATGACCCTGGAAGAAATAGGTGAAAAATTTCAGCTTACTCGCGAAAGAGTTCGTCAGATAAAAGAAAAAGCTATTCGGCGCCTGAAACAAACATCAAGATCAAAAATCCTGAAATCATATCTCGGATAATGAAACATTTAGTTGCTCCTTCACTACTTTCAGCCAATTTTTCCAATCTTGGAAAAGATATCGAAATGGTGAATAACAGCCTTGCCGACTGGTTTCATCTCGATATCATGGATGGAGTATTTGTACCTAATATTTCATTTGGCTTTCCGGTTGTTAAAGCAATAAAAAAGCTTGCTGTCAAGCCTCTGGACGTTCATCTGATGATAGTAGAACCCGATCGTTATATTCAGGATTTCAAAGAAGCAGGAGCTGATATTCTAACCGTTCAATACGAAGCTTGTGTGCATTTGCACCGTACGGTGCATTCAATACGTGAAGCAGGAATGAAAGCAGGGATTGCACTAAATCCTCACACCCCAGTAAGCTTGCTCGAAAATATTGTGCGTGATGTTGATTTATTGCTGGTTATGTCAGTAAATCCGGGTTTTGGAGGCCAGAAATTTATTCAGAACACTTATGAAAAAATCGCAAGACTAAAAGAACTGTTGTTGAGAAAAAATTCTCAGGCTTTAATTGAAGTTGATGGCGGGGTTGGGCTTGGTAATGCCCGGCAGCTTATAAACAACGGAGTAGATGTGCTGGTAGCCGGTAATGCTATTTTCAGCGCTAACGATCCGGCTGAAATCATCAGGTTATTAAAGAAACCGGAATAAAAAATGTTTCAGATTTCTCAAAACAAAAATTCACAAAGAAAATCTATTCCCTACATTTTAATTTCAGAGTTACTGTTTTGGTAATAAGGATAGTTTATTCAATAAAAAGTCAGGAACCATGCGTATTGCAGAGAAAATAAGCAGTTTGCAGAATCCGCGTGTGAAAGAGATCGTAAAACTCTATCGTTCGAAAAATCGAAAAGAGAATAATCTGATTGTTGTTGAAGGTATTGCTGAAATAAAAATAGCTGTATCATCCGGACTTAAAGCTGAATATTTCATGATACATCCTGCTTTATTCAATGAAACTGAATTGTACGGGAATAAGGATATTTTCGGTAATACTCCATGCTTTGAAGTAAACAGTCAGGTTTTCAACAAGATCACTTATCGCCAGAACAATGAAGGAATCCTGGCAGTAATGCAAGCCGGAAACCTCATTTTAAATGACATTAAATTATCAAATCTTCCTTTGATAATTGTGATGGAAGCAGTTGAAAAACCCGGCAATCTTGGTGCTGTACTACGTACTGCTGATGCCGTAGGAGCCGATGCCGTAATTGTTTGCGATCCTCAAACCGATATTTATAACCCTAACGTAATTCGTTCTTCACTGGGCTGTGTATTTACAAGACAAATAGCTGTTTGCAGTTCCGAAGAAGCTTTACAATGGCTAAAAAAAAATAATATTGAACCCGTTGCCGCCTCTCTTTCAGCTACTAAGTTGCATTTCAATACCAATCTGAATAAACCTGTTGCTTTTATTATGGGAACTGAAGCCAGTGGTCTAACTGATTTCTGGCTGCAAAACTCAAAAACTCAGGTATTGATCCCTATGCTTGGTAAGATTGATTCACTGAATGTTTCAGTATCAATGGCAATACTTGTTTATGAAGCTCTGAGGCAAAGAAATTATGCCGGTTCAGATATTACAGCAAAAAAATGATCCCTGCCCTGTTCAGGTTTGCAGGAATTCATCTTTCAATATACCATACACAATTATATTGTGGTAACTACCCCAATGTTTTAAATGTAAGCGTAACTCACCTTCCGGTTTCATACCAAGCTTTTGCATCACCCTCCCCGAAGCATCGTTTTTCTCAAGATATTGAGCAAAAATCCTGTTCAAACCCAAATACGCAAAGCCATAATTCAAAACCTCCTGTGCTGCTTCAGTGCAATATCCATTATTCCAGTAAGGAACACCGATCCAGTAGCCCAATTCAGCATGATCGTGCTGATGTGCCAGGGTAAGACCAATAGCTCCTATGAGTTTTTTATCTTCTTTCAGACAAATAGCAAAAATAACTGACCTGTTCCTTGCAAAATCTTCAGCATGTGTTGCGATCCATTCTTCGGCAAGTCCATCAGGATAGGGATAAGGAATATTAAGTGTGGTAGTGGCAATCTCTTTATCCCCGGCAAGAAACTGAACACGGGCAGCATCAGATTTATTAAAAGGTCTTAATATCAGCCTTTTAGTGTACAATGTGGGATATTGCATGTATTTGAGTTATAATATACGTTTTGAAATAAACCCAAATGAAAATTCATAACCGTATTGTGTATTCGTATGTTACAGGCTTTTCTTTAGCCGGTTTTTCAGGAACCTGTGGTTTTTTGGTTTCCTGCTTATAAGTTATAGTGTACTGGAGTTTTGTAGCAGGAAGTTTAAAGTTGATATAAGTTTTAGTGGTAACCCTAAGGCGCATGCCTCTGTTCTTTACTTTTTTAAATCGCAATAAACTGATCACCCGAACAGCTTCTTCATCGCAGCCATATCCTATTCCATTTAAAACCCTCGGATTATGCACAAATCCATTATCATCAATTTCGTATTCTACCAGCACTTTTCCTTCAACACCTGCTTCAAGGGCTTCTTTCGGGTAACGAAGATTTTCGGCTATAAACTTCCTGAATTCTTCTTTACCCCCTCCATAACGAGGTACCTCAAGAAACTTTTTCTTTTTTCTATACTCATTCATAATATTCCTATTGTTGTGCAAAGATAACACCCGCTGAACGATTTTATCCAATCTTTATTAAACAAAATCAAATTGTTGCCTTGAAAACTTATATCTTCGCAATCTTAAACAATCCTATGTGCTAAGGTAATTACTCCTGAGCATACCTGATTAAGATTTTCATTATTAATTACTTAGGTTCATAAATCAATAAAAACATTCTTCTATTATGAAAGTCATTAAAACCCTTGCTTTACTAATTATTCTGAACCTGCTGTCAGTTTATCTGTTTGCCGGCAACCCTCTTGAAGTCAGAAAAATAGTTTTAAAAAACGGATTAAGCGTTTATTTGAATGAAGACCACAGTAAACCTGAAATTTTTGGTGCCATAGTTGTAAAGGCAGGAAGCCGTAACGACCCGGAAGATGTCACAGGCCTTGCACATTATTTTGAACATATTATGTTTAAAGGCACCGATAAAATAGGAACCATTGACTGGAAAACCGAAAAATATTATCTCGACAGTATTTCAATGTTTTACGACCGGCTTGCTGAAACCACTGATGAAAATGCAAGAAAAAACATCCATGCTGAAATCAACCGATTATCAATACAAGCTGCAGAATATGCAATACCAAACGAAACCGATATTTTGCTGCGCGATATTGGTGGTGCCAATCTGAACGCAGGAACAGGCTTTGACCAGACTGTTTATTATAACTCATTCCCTGCCTATCAGCTTGAAAAATGGATGGAAATCTATGCTGAACGTTTCCGTAATCCAGTTTTCAGGCTTTTTCAATCAGAACTGGAAACTGTTTATGAAGAAAAAAATCTATACAGCGACATCCCTATTCAAATGATGTTCGAAGATTTCCTGAAAACACACTATAAGGATCACCCATATTCCAGACCTATCATTGGACTAACCGAGCATCTAAAAAATCCCCGTATTAGCAAAATGATGGAGTTCTACAACACATGGTATGTTGCCAATAACATGGCATTGATACTTGCCGGCAGTTTCGATACAGAGCAAATCATCCCAATGATTGAAAAAAAGTTCGGTACCTGGCGCAGTGGAGAACTGCCCAAATTACCCGAACATACTCTCCCTTCATTTAATTGCAGAGAACAAAAACAGGTTCGAATGAGCCCAATAAGGATTGGGATTATGAGTTTCCGTACTATCCCCGTAGGGCATCCTGATGATCCGGCTATGGAAATAGCCACCAAACTATTATCAAACGAAGCTGGTACAGGAATTTTTGATCAGGCTGTAATGGACAATAAAATTATGGAAATGCAGCCATTTTCGTTTCAGGCTACTGACCATGGAAGCTATATGATATTGTTTATTCCCAAAATTGTAGGACAGAGTTTCAGAAGTGCCGAAAACATTGTAAACGACGGGCTTACAGCTTTAAAATCAGGAAATTTCTCCGATGAACTTCTTCAGGCATCTAAGCTTGAATTCCGTAAAGAGTTTCAACGTGGTCTTGAAAGTGTCGAAAACCGTGCAGACATGCTTATCGAAGCTTTTACCGAAAACAAAGAATGGGAGGATGTGCTCAACGAATTAAAAGAAGTTGAAGCGGTTACAAGAGAAGATATTATACGTGTTGCAAATACTTACTTAGGAGATAATCGTCTGGTTTATTTATCGAAAATGGGCTTTCCAAAAAAAGACAAACTTGAGAAACCTGACTGGAAACCTGTAATTCCTCAAAACACTGAGAAGAAATCGGAATTTGCCTTGCGGCTTGACAGAATGTTTGAACAATGGGAAGAACCCAAATTTATTGAATTCGGGGAAGATGTAAGGTTCGAAACGGTAAACCCGGGTTTCGAATTTTATTATACCCCAAACCCATTTAACGAAATTTTTACACTCACTCTCAAATTCAAAAAAGGAAATCTTCATGATAGACTAATTGGCGGTGCAGCAGAATATATGAATCTGATAGGCACAACTGAACATTCGTTTAAGGAGTTTAGCAGCAAAATGCAAAACATCGGGGCAGATGTCAGTATATCAGCTGATAACAATAATTTATACGTAAATATTGAAGGCTTTGACGATAAATTTGAAGAAACTATTAAATTAGTAAATGAGTTGCTTTCAAATCCTAAAAAAGACGACACCCAGCTCGAAAAATTCCTTCAGGGAGTGAAAGCCAACAGCAAGATGCTTCGTGAAGACCCGATGACCATTGGTAATGCATTGTACCAGTATGCTTTATATGGCAACAATTCACAATACATACGCAATATCACTTATAAAGAAGCAAAAAAACTAACAGGAGATCAGTTAATCGCTGTATTCAAAGACGCGCTGAACTCAGAGGGTGAAATCCTTTATACCGGCAGCCTGCCATTTGAACAGGTAAAAAACTCAACTGCAATATTTACAAAGATCTCAAAACAACCTGTTAAGAATGAATATATTGAACTACCCCGTAATGATTTTTCTGAGAACTCAGTATATATTCATCATAATGCCAAAGCGCGGCAAAGCAATATAAACTTTTATGTTCAGGGAGAGGTACTTAGTGAGCAGGAAATAGCTATGAGCAATGTTTTCAATGAATATTTCGGAGCAGGAATGAGTTCGCTTGTTTTTCAGGAAATACGGGAGTTCCGCTCATTATCATATGCTGCTTATGCAACTTATCGTACTGCTTTTCTTAAAAAGAATCCTGCACATCTATTGGGATACATGAATACCCAAAGCGATAAAACTATTGAAGGTATTCAGGTAATGACAGACCTTATCACCAGTATGCCAGAAAAACCCGAACGCATTGAAGGCATACGCAAAGCTATGTTGCAATCAATATTTACTTCTCAGCCTGAATTCCGCGATCTGGGAAATACTGTGGCACGCTGGCGGATGCAGAGCTACGACAATGACCCCAGAAGATTCCGTATTACAATATATAACCGTCTGGATTTTACAGATATTCTGAATTTCTATAAAAAACATATCGGCAGAAAACCTTATTTGATAACAATTACCGGAAATATTACAAAAGCTGATCGTACAGAATTAGAGAAATTCGGCAAACTGATTGAACTTAAATACGACAACTTTGTAAGAGAATAAGGGTAGCATATTTAGTTTTTTTAGGTGCAGAAAAATGACCTTTTTAAGGTCAGATAAAATGTGCTTTTGTCGGTTTTGGTTTTAATGGAGATACTGACTGTTTTATGTCAGTTTAAAATTATAAAGCACACTGTTAATCTAACTGATTATCTGCGCTTTGTCTGCAGTATTAATTTACTTTTTTATTGAGTAAGTCTGATGTAATACGATTTGTATTTACAAAATAGTCCAAACTGTTTTGTAAATATACAAACGTAATACCGATGGTTTAAATATATAGAACAATTGAGCAGAGCGAAAATTGGTCTATTATATTTTTCCAATCGGTATAAAAACCTGTAAGTGAAAAATGAAACCTTATTTCATTATTTCAATTTTAGTTGTTTTGGCTCTGCCAATTAATGCAGCCAGTCAGAACACAACTAATTCTGCAATGAGTTCAGCGTATTACATTCCCAATCAGCACTCTGACAACTCAAAACCAATATTTTATGAACCACAATCGCCTCTGTCTGAAAATGAGACACATATTTTCAAAGCCTTGTCAGAACAGGAACTTCAGGATATTGCCAATGAAACAGATCCTCCGGCTATTGGAATAGAAAGGAAATTCAAAACACCTATGTTTTTTGATCTAAGCAGCATAGAAATTCCCGAAAAAGGAGAAATCACTGTACCGGGAGGAAGACTTACAAGAGTCAATGCTGATATTTTGATTTTCACAATGATGATAAAATCAGTTAATGCGGGCGAAATTCGTATTTGCATTACTGAGGGTTATTTCCCACACGGCACAGTGATAAATCTTTTTGGCAGCAATGATCAGGCTATTAGCCATAGGAACATACAAGGAAATCTGCCTGAATATGGATTTTTTACTAAAACCATTTTTTCTGACAGCCTTGTTTTTCAGGCAGTTATTCCATCTACCAATTTCAAACATCAGATGTATTTCAAAATACCAATGATCATTCATGTTGAAAATGCTTTTTACTATCGTTTAAATAACCGTGATTGCTACGAGGATGTTAACTGTTATGAAGCTGAGCAGTATCCTCTTATAGATGATTTGAAGAAAAGCACTGCAAGACTGATTTTTTTCATCAGTCCATATTATTATGTTTGTTCAGGAAGCCTACTGAATGACTTGCGTTTAAATGATTTTCAACCTTTTTTACTGACTGCCAGCCATTGTATTAACACTCAGGCAGCAGCAGCATCTGTGGAAGCAAGATTCGATTATCACACCATTTCATGTAATGGAGCAGAAAATCCTGAAGTTATACTTGTTAACGGTTCGAACCTGATAGCTACAAACAGTGATACGGATTTTTCCCTTCTTCTGTTGCATAAGCAACCATCAGGAGAGAGGGTTTTTCTTGGCTGGGATACAAAAGCTGCTGAAGATGACGAGATTTTGCATTCTGTTCATCATCCGGCAGGTTCAACCCAAAAATACACACGTCATCAAAACAGGATTAATCCTGTTAACCTGTGCAGTGGCAGCCCGACAGACAAATTTTACTATACCCGTACTCAG
Source organism: uncultured Bacteroidales bacterium (assembly GCA_964550455.1). GTDB lineage: Bacteria > Bacteroidota > Bacteroidia > Bacteroidales > JAAYJT01 > JAAYJT01. The sequence goes on from CAZJZG010000003.1 coordinate 54,675, forward strand.
GCCGGACAAGCCAGCGGAGGAAGTTCCGGCGGCTTACTTATAAAAACCAATGGCAAAGTTACCGGACAATTGCAAAGCACATGTATAGGAACTGGTTACAATCCATGTAATTACAGCACTTATTACCATACCTGGGGCAGATTTGACAAATCATATTCTGATAATGACCTGCAATACTGGCTTGCAGATGGAGGTTCAGCCGTAAGTATCAGTATTTCAGATCAAAACCTTGATTTTAGCGAGACAACTACAGGCTATAATGACACTATGACTATTAAAATAACCAATGACGGGCTGATAACACAACATCTGAACCTGCAGATAACTTCCATTGATATCACGGGGATCAATTCTTTTGAATTCTCAGCCCATCCTCAGGGCGATCTTTATATGTCACCCGGAGGATCGGGTTTCATTGATATTGTGTTTTCGCCAAAATATGCCGGAACCAAAACAGCAACACTTGAAATATTTCATAATGCCGACCTTACTCCCAGTCCATTAAATATTCCCTTATCAGGAATATCCACAGGTCAGGCAACGAACTTACACCTGCAAAACATAAATATATCAGGCGGTAATAATATTTGCTTTGATGCTTATGAAACAATACTGCTTGGTGGCAACAATTCTTATTTTGTCGTTGATAATCAAAGCATTATTGAGTTAATTGCCGGGCAAAATATTTTAATTAAGGAAGGAGCTCATTTTCAAAACGGTTCAAATGTACTTGCACGAATTGACACAGAAGGACTCTTCTGTGATCAAGATGATATGAAACAAAATATTTTATCAGAAATATCATTTTTATCGCTATCTGATACAAACAAACCGGATAATTCACTGTTTAACGTATACCCTAACCCAACCCGAGGCACAATCATAATTAACACTGTTGAAAAGTCTGGTGACTTAAACGTACAACTTGAGGTTTTTGATTTATATGGGAATCTGGTGTTTAACTCGGAGTTTAAAAGTAAAATACAGCATAAAGCCAACTTAACTAATTTATCGCCAGGCATCTACATGTTAAAACTTCGTAGCGGTACTTCAGCAGATGTAAAAAAATTAGTGATTTTATAATTTTTAGCATCCTACATTAATAACATGCTTATACACAACAAATTAACAAATTATTATATTTATGCATTATAGTACCTAAATAACCATATTAAAAATTTCTCAGCAATTAATAAACACATAAAAATAGAAATCATGAAAAACGCAAAACACATCAAAATCTGGATATTGAAAACAGTAGTTTTTGGTATTCTGTTAACTGTTTCAGCCTCGGGTTATGGCTGCGAAGCATGTAATCGTCTTTTTCTTAAACGCCTTTTAAGCGAACAAAAAGAAGGCAGTCTCGTATCTCAGCAGTTGCTTGCAACTATTACTGCACAGGAGCTTTCAGCCGGAAACAATCCTGCATGGGTTTCAGAAGCATTAGCTGAAAATAATCTGATTGCGGCTGATTATAAAAATGCACTAAGCGATATGGTACTGGCTTCAAATGATATGCCAGCAGCATCAGCCGGGCAAAGCATAGCCAGAACTGGTGGAAGTCTTCCGGCTAACCATGAGTTCATTGAAATTATATCGAGAGATAAAAAACTCTCAATTCCTGAAACAAGCTATGTTCCTCAAAACACTAAACCCGACAAAAAAGTGAGAATAAGCCTTGAAGAAGGCGATGTTTATATCGGTAATGGTGTGATTTACAAAGGATTTACAATTGATGGCAAGATTCCGGGTACAACTGTTATAGTTGATGAAGGAGATATTGTTGAATTTACTATAGTAAACAAGGGCAATATTCCACATGGGGCTTCTATTCATGCTGCATACACCCAAACCTCAAAATATTTGGGTAAAATCCAGCCTAACGATAGTGCAACCGTTGTTTTTAAAGCAACTTTACCGGGAGTTTACATGTATCACTGTGCGCCAGGCGGTCATGCCATTCCAATGCATATCATATTCGGGCAATATGGAATGATGGTTGTAAAACCCAAAAAACAGTATGAACTTGAAAAAGCGCTCAACAAATCACCTGACATTGAACTATATCTTGTCCAGCATGAATATTATGCAAGTGGAAAAGATGCTATGGAAGGTCAGGGCAAGCCAATGTACACTGCTTTCAATGGTAAGCTGTTTCGCTATGTTGAGGAGCCAATAGTTGGAAAACCAGGTGATTATGTCCGCATTAATTTCTTGAATGCTGGTCCCAATCTACTTTCTACATTTCACATTGTAGGAATAATGTGGGATTTTGTTTACTGGCAGGGTAATCCTGACAATAAATTCATTGGTGGTCAAACAGTTACTGCAGGTCCATCTGATTCATGGGTCATAGAGTTCAGGATTCCGCCAGACGAAGGTAGTTATCTGATGTTAACGCATGCTGTTGGCTCAACTGACAGAGGTGCTCTTGGATTGCTTGTTTGCGACAAGAATGCCAATTCAGGACTGACGCTTCTTGCTGAAGGAATTAAATATACTGATGAGCAAATGGCTGAATACCGGAAAAAGTCGAACCGTATTATAACGCCTTTTGCAGTTGGCTCGCCCGATGTTGATGTTCCGGTTGTTTATGGCAGCGATACCAAAGAAGTGACTATAAAGATTATGGGAAACTCATATTTTCCCAAAGTTGTACAAGTTACTCCGGGAACTACTATCACATGGGTAAATGAAGACGTTTTTACTTATATGGATGGAGAATTCTCAGGTATTCATAATGTTTTGGTAAAAGATGGACCAGAACGTTTCGCATCTCCCCTTCTGGCTCATGCCGAAACTTATTCAGAGGTAATAAACAAAGAAGGCGAATATACTTATATGTGTACTCCTCACCCGTATATGGAAGGGAAAATTATAGTTGCAAAGGATAAATACGATATCAGATATGCTTCAGCAGGACCTGCTGCAAACACTTCATTAGTCTGGCTTATTCTTGTTTTATCGGCTTTGGCACTTATGATAGGTTTAATAGCATTGATTAATAAATAATCAGCTATAAATCAGGGATTTGAGATATAAAAACACGAGGAAACCTGTGTAGAGAACAAAGGTTTTATTCGCTCAATGATTTGATGAACTCTATAATAAGCTGAACATCTTCTTCGCTTATTACATTTTCATATGATATCATCTGTCCTTTGTTAAATCCTTCAACAATGTCATCATCCGGGAAATAGATTGAGTGGCGGATATACTCGTCATCAATTACTATTTGGCGCTTTACATTATTGGTGAATACAGTCACATTCTGACCATAAATACCTTTGAATGAAGGTCCAATCACAGTGGAACCATCGAAAGAATGACAAGCCTGGCAACCATTTCTTTCCACAATTCTACGCCCACGTGTTGCCGGGTCAACCTCTTTAGTCTTAACCGGGCCATACCATGAAGAATAATCTTCTTCTGGCAGTACTATTACCTGGCTTAACATCATTGCTTCCTGAACTCCTCCATATAACTCAGCTCCATAAAGATCAAATTCCCCTTCGGTTGTAGCTTCGAACCATGCATGACCATATTCAAGTCCCGGGGTCATATCTTCTTTCATACGGAAAGCAGGAATAAAAAGTGAATGGATCACATCTTCGGCATCAAGATATAGTTTAACAGGCTTCCCAACAGGCACATACAACTTTTCTGACACTTTATTATTATCATATTTGAAAGAAAAACCATCCTCGAGGCTGGCATTCACTGTAACCTCAATATAATCATCGGGTGTTTCCCGCATTGATACCCATCCAGTCCAGCCATAATAATAGATTATGACTACAAGTCCAAGAAGAATAATAGTCCAGACAAGTTCAAGTGTAGGATACCCTTTAATCTGAACAGCTTTGGGGTGTTTTCTTTTATTGTATCGGTACATGAACAGGATAATTGTAAGGGTAATACCAATTAAAAGAAATAAAGTAATACCCATTATGACACCGAACGTTGTGTCAACACCTTCAACAAATGTGGATGCTCCTGAAAACATATCTATATATTATAGTTATTTAAGACAAATCAAAATTATTAATTTACAACCTGTAGTTTAAAAGCCATTAGTTAAAACCCAAACATCTTCATTCAACATTAAAAAATCTGTATTTCTCAAATCCCCCCAAAAAACCCAATCTACTGTACAACCACCCTCCGGCTTTAATAAACCCGGTTCATATAATCAAAGAACGTAATAAACAGCATAAACAGAAATATCACTATCACCAATGTAGTCATGATTTTATAAAACCTGCTTTCAAACTTCAGGTTCATAAAATATGCCAACACAATTAAAGCTTCGGCACCTGCTATCAGCAATGAAGCGGCAGTATTGTACGGACCTAATTCAAAGCGGGTAATAAACACTGATAAAGCTGTTAATACAAGCAAGGCGACAAGTGCCCATAAATATGTGCAATAACCTGAACTATGTGTTTTATTTTTGCTCATAACCATTCAATTTAACGAATTAGGTAAAACAAAGGGAACAGGAATATCCATATCAGTACTACAAGATGCCAGAACAAGCCAAAATTCTCAAATGAATGATAATTTTCGCTGTTTATCCTGTTTTTTATAATCCTGAAAAAAACGCAAATAATAAATAGTAACCCAATCAAAATATGCAATGCATGCAAGCCTGTCATCACAAAATATAATCCAAAAAACAGGATGGTTCCGGGGCCTAGTTCATGTAAAGTACTTGTATCAGGGAGAAAACCCTCATTGATCCTGGCACCCCATTCAAAATATTTGTAAAGTAAAAATGTTGTGGCAAGTAAAATTGTTATTACAAGTGCCAACAACGATAGTTTTTTGTTGTTTTTCTGAATTGCCGTCACTGAAACAGCCATTGTAGTGCTGCTTATCAGCAATATGATAGTACTGATTATTCCAACAGTCAATTCAAGTTCATTACCGGCAAGTTTAAAAGCTGCCGGATTTTTGGAGCGATAGGCAGCATAAACAATAAAAAGCCCTCCAAAAAGCAACAACTCAGCAAAAATAAACAGCCACATGCCAAATTTGGAGACATCGTGTTCATCCTGCCCGGGTACATTATAAATATTTGTTTTCATTGATTCTGATACTTTTAATTATAATCGTAAGGATCATTTGTAATAACAGGGAGTTTATCAAAATTCACTGATGGTGGTGGGGTCGAAATAGTCCATTCAAGCGTTTTACCGCCCCAGGGATTCATATCATCACATTTTTTACCAAATCTCAAGTTACGGATTAAATTGATTATAATAATCAATGCACCCAAAATCAGAATAATAGAACCTGTTGAAGAAGCAAGATTACCTGGATGGAATCCCGGGGGATAATCATAAAAATGTCCTGGCAACCCTTGATAACCCAACATAAACATAGGTAAAAACAGAAGATTGAATCCGATAAAAAACACTAAGAATCCAATATTAGCCCATTTTTTATTATACATACGTCCGAATATTTTAGGAAACCAATAATGGATGGCTCCCATAAATGCAAAACTCACACTTCCAAACACGATATAATGAAAATGAGCAATCTCAAATTGAGTTCTATGAACATATACATTGGTAGCAAGCGAACCAAACATTAAACCGGTAAGTCCTGCTATCAGGAAAATGAAAATAAAAGACACAGCCCAATAAAATGGAGTTGTAATATTGAGCGAGCCTTTATGCATGGTGCCAAGCCAGTTGAACACCACAACAATCATGGGAACTGTAATAATAAGAGCAAAAAATGAGAACAGTGACAAGGCTCTGTCGCCAATGCCACTGGTAACCATGTGCTGTCCCCACACAAAAAATCCTAAAAATGCAATGGCAAGCATTGCAACAACAGTTGTTCTGTAGCTAAAGATGGTTTTTTGTGAAAAGGTTGGTATGATTTCAGAAATGATCCCCATGGCAGGCAAAATCATTATATAAATTGCAGGACGGGCATAAATCCAGAACAGATGCTGGAACAAAGTCGGATCTCCGCCAAGCATGGGATCAAGCATACCAATTGCCATGGTGCTTTCGGCAAATATCATAAACAATGCAATTACAAGAACCGGAGTAGCAAGCAACTGAATCCAGGCAGCAGCATAAAGAGACCAGGGGAATAATGGCATTTTGAACCAGGACATTCCCTGCGCCCTGTAACGATGAACAGTAACTATAAAATTAATTCCAAGGGCAATGGAAGATAATCCGATCAGAAAAATACCTATAACAACCGGTAAAATATTTGCATTTATTAAAATACCATAAGGAATATTGAATGTCCATCCGGGATCGAATCCGCTATAATAACCGAATTGAGAAAGCAAAATAAATATTATCCCAATTATGTAAACATACCATGACACAAGATTTAACTTTGGAAATGCCACGTTATTGGTTCCTAACATAATAGGAAGAAAGAAATTTCCAAAAACTGCTGTAAGTCCCGGTATTGCAACTGCAAACACCATGATAATGCCATGCAGGGTAGATAACACACTAAAAGATTCTGATCCCATTATATTAGCACCCGGTGCCATGAGTTCGAGCTTCATCAATAAGCCCTGGACAGCCCCAACAATAAAAAAGATTGTAATAACAAAAAGATAGAGTAACCCAATACGCTTGTGATCAGTGGTGCATATCCAGGCAAAAAGGTTTTTAAGTCGCCCTTTAAATCTGCTCTCTTCTTTAAGATAACTCACATGCTGTTGTGATACAATGCTTTCGCTCATAGTTTATTGTTCTTTTGGAATGTATTTGCTGGTTTTATTACCAATCAAAAAGAAAAAAATCCTGCTTACAAAATGTGCCTTTTCTTTTAAGGCATTTGTAAGATTATATATATGGTTCTGAAATCCAGATATGTAAAAACTATTAAAATTATTTTTGGCAAACAATTCTGATTTAACCGAAACTGGTTTTGAAATCAACCGCTTAACAAAAACGCTATCATCCTTTTGAGTAAAATCCCGAAAAGTATCCCTGTTCTGAACTTTTATCTCAAGTTCAGGCGGAGTACCATATATGATGACAGGATTTTTAAACATAAAATCAGAATGTTATATTTAGTTTATAAATGACGGTGTTTGCTTTCTTCAAGAAATGGGTGATTAACCGGTATTAATGGGGTTTTACTCAAAAGGCTGAATACTAAATAGAGATATAAGCCAAGAAAACCAATAAAAGTGAATATCTCAATCAGTCCGATATTACATTTTCCAATACTGCCCGGCATAATCTGTAAATATACACTAATCCACATGCCAAGTAGCAGTAATATACTTAATACAACCATGACTGTTTTTGTTCTTGCTACTTTATCATTCATCAATGCCAGAAAAGGAATTGCAAAATTCAAGGCAAAATCCAGATAAAACATTATGCTCCATTCCCCGCTCATTCTTGGTTTGTAATAAACCGTTGATTCAGGAATATTGGCATACCAAATAATCAGAAACTGAACGAACCATAGATATCCCCACACTATGCTAAATCTGAAAAGATAACGTACAAAATCATGGCGATGAGCCTCGTTCATAATGGTGAAATAGCCTTGCTTCTGTAACCATAATAAAAGAAGTATCATAAATGCTACAGCATAATACATGGTTGCAAGTAAATTTTTCAAACCAAATAAAGTGCTGAACCAATGCGCATCAATAGTCATTATCCAGTCAATAGTAGCCATAGTAAAGGTAAATACTATTGCAAAAATAAATGCTCCGGAAGCATTTATATGTTTATCAATATGTAAGGTTCCCTGAATATCTTCTTTTAGTGATAATTTACGCATCCACCATGCAAATCCAATCCACAGAGCAAAGTAAAAGACAGCTCTGATATAGAAAAATGTAATATTAAGATAAGATGATTTATAAATCAGCAGTTCGTCAGAAGCAACAACTTCTTTATCAGTCCATTCGTACAAAGCAGGCATGCCAAAATACAAAACCAGCATAATAATAAACCCAATCGGAAGCCAAACACCTGCAGCAAGCGGAATGCGCTGAAACAAAGCTGACCATCCTGAATTGGTTACATATTGTACTGCATAAAAGAAAAGTGCTCCTATTGAAAGCATAAGAAAAACATAATTATTCAACAGGATATTTGCCCAAGTACGGTCAGGATTTGTAACGAATCCTAAAATAATGCCAATAAGGCCAACTCCTACCAATGCTGCGAATAAAATACGCCAACTACGTTTGTATTGAAATTTCATTTCCATGGCTAATGCTATTATTTTTGTTTCCGAAGTACTTCCTCAATATACATTACGATCTTCCATCTGTCTTCAGGTTTAACCAACACTTCATGTGCAGCCATTGTACCCCAGCCTTTGGTAATCACATGAAAAATCTCACCTGAGGGTTTTTCCAGAATATCACCTTCAACCAAAGTTGCCGGTTTCACAAGGAATTTTCCTGATGTATATAATATTCCATCTCCTTTTCCACCCACACCATGACAATGCAAGCAAAATATCTCATATTTTGCTTTTCCTTCGGTAATAAGTTCATTATTAACTTCAAAAGGATTGGTAAGCTCTTTGCCAGCCAATTCTCTTGATTCAAAAGAGTTATCGTAAGGATAAGGCACAAAACCTATTGGAATTGTACCTTCAGGGGCTTCCAGCATTATTTTCCCATCTGGTAAAACCGGATGTTCGCTATAAGTTTTAAAAGCTGCTGAATTGAACATATCAGGAAAATAATCGTAACCTCTGTCCATCCGGCTGCGATCACAACTACTGACAATTAAAGCTGTAAGCATTAATAGCAGAGTTATACGTCCTTTTATAGTAATATGACTGGATTTCATATTCATATATTTCTTAGGTTCAGAATTCTTCATATCTAATTTCAATTGCTCCGTTGTTTCTCATTAGCGATTCAACATCAGCTACTGCATTCTTCTGGTCAATAACTACAAAAAACTTGTCATCCATAGCACCTATACCAGGCATTTTTGCCTTTTTACCCGGATAAGTTGCTGTACGACCAAGAAAAGCAAATACTGACAGAGTAGCAGTTCCCAGAATGGTTATAAGATAAATGATCACAACCATAGGAGGGAATGAAAATGTAGGTTTTCCGCCGTAACTTAGCGGATAGTTTATAACAGAAGTGTAATAAACAAACAGGAATGTTGAAATTGCAGCTCCTGCACCAAAAATAAAAGCCAGATGAGGTAAACGGGAAGGTTTGGTCACTAATGAAAGAATATCATGACTTGCAAAGGGCCCGTACACATCATTAATTTTTACTTTATTTTCCTTAAGTTTTTTAATGGCGCTAACCACACGGCTCTCGTCATCAAAAACTCCTATAATTGATCTTTTACTCATACTGACCTCCTATTCTTTATTTTTTTTATAGCCCAGCTTACTAATCCCTTTAACTTCATTAATAGCAATAATAGGAATGAACCGGATAAACATCAGCATACCAGCCATAAACAAACCGAATGTTCCTACATATAATCCTATATCAACAAGTGTAGGTTTGTAAGTTGCCCAGTTTGCAGGCAGAAAATCCTGAGAAAGTGATGATACAATAATCACGAAACGTTCAAACCACATTCCTATATTAACCATAATAGAAATTATAAACAGCCAGAATAAGCTCTTTCTGAATTTCTTAAACCAGAAAAACTGCGGCATTATAGCGTTACATAAAACCATAATCCAGAAATCGGGAGAAAATTTACCTGAAGCCCTGACATGCAGGAAAGTAAAAGCTTCGTATTCTACCCCTGAATACCAGGCAATAAAGATTTCCATTAAATAAGATGAACCGATGATCAAACTGCCAAATTGCAGAACCCTGGCTATGAACTCCAAATGCTTATCGGTCACAAAGTCTTTGATCTTCAAAACCTTTCGTAGCATGATCATGATCGTAAGCACCATTGCAAAACCTGAGAATATAGCTCCAACAAAGAAGTAAGGCGGGAAAATTGTAGTATGCCATCCCGGAATAACCGAAACTGCAAAGTCAAGTGCCACAATAGAGTGAACTGAGATTACCAGAGGTGCTGCAAGTCCGCCCAAGATCTTATTCAGTGCTTCATAACGATTATATTGGATTGCCGAGCCGCTCCATCCCATTGCAAAAATCCCGTAAATAGTCTTTTTGAATTTATTTTTTGATCTGTCGCGAATAGTAGCCAAATCGGGGATCATACCAAAATACCAAAGTGTGATTGACATCAACAGATAGGTACTGATAGCGAGCACGTCCCAAAACAATGGTGAATTGAAATTTAGCCAAAGCGGACCACGACTATTAGGATACGGAATAATATAAAATGCCAGCCAAGGACGCCCCATATGTAACAATGGAAATAAAGCTGCACAAATAACGGCAAAAACTGTCATTGCTTCGGCAGTTCTGTTAATTGACGATGCCCATTTCTGCCTGAAAATAAGAAGGAAAATCGTAAATGCAGTACCGGCATGCCCTATACCAATCCACCACACAAAGTTTATAATGTCCCAACCCCAGGCAACGGTATTATTAATTCCCCAGGTTCCAAGACCATAGGCAAATGTATGATACAAAGCCCATGCACCTGCAAGTAATGCCAAAGTAGCCAATGTCATGGCTGCATACCACCATCGGGAAGGTTTTGTTTCGGTAGGTAATGCTATATCGCGGGTAACCTCCGCATATGTTTTATTTCCTTCAACAAGGACACCTTTGAAATGACTACGTATCATACTGTATTAATTTCAAATTTTAGTTTTAGGATTTCCTTCAATTTCATATCGCTATTCCTTTTTCAGAAACTCAAACATTTCTGATCTTTGTTAAATATCCAACTGTTGGCAGGAAATGCATTTCTTCAAGAACATGATAATTACGTTCATCTTTAAAGAGTTTTGACACTTCACTGTCGGGATCATTCAAATCGCCAAACACAAGTGCTTTACCCGGACAGGCTTGTACACAAGCCGGCTGGATCTCTCCATCCATTACTTTTCTGTTTTCAAGTTTGGCTTCAAGCTTAACTTCCTGGATCCGCTGTACACAGAATGAGCATTTTTCAACAACTCCCCTCTCACGAACTGTTACATCCGGATTAAGGACCATTCTTCCAATATCATCGTTCATATTATAATCAAATGCCTTATTCATCGAATACTGGAACCAGTTAAAACGCCTGACTTTGTATGGGCAGTTATTAATACAATACTTGGTTCCCACACAACGGTTGTATGTAATCTGATTAATACCCTCATCACTATGGGTAGTTGCTGCAACAGGGCAAACATTTTCGCATGGTGCATTATCGCAATGCTGACACATCAGGGGTTGGAAAACAACACCGGGATTATCAGTTTCACCTGTATAATACCTGTCAATACGCATCCAGTGCATAATACGTCTGCGCATAACTTCTTTTTTGCCGATAACAGGAACATTATTTTCGGCCTGACAGGCAATAACGCATGCACTACACCCTATACAACGATTTAGATCAACGGCTAAAGCCCAGTGATGCCCTTCAAATTTCACCTCAGGGTAAAGGGTGGTTTTATGTGCTTCATTGAATTCATGAAGTTCATTACCTGAAGCAGGGTCATTCTGCCAGGCAGTAAGTACTGATTCACGAACAATGGCTCGCCCTTCCATATTATGATGGGTTTGGGTAAGAGCCAGATCTGTTTTTCCTTTTGTTTTCACAGGCTGGTCAATCGAAACATTATACTTCTTATAACCATCCTTGAATTCAACAAAGCTAAATACATTAATTCCAATGCCTTCAGCTACCTTACCTGAGCGCTGACGACCATATCCAAGAGCAACTGAAACAGTTTTTTCTGTCTGTCCGGGTTGAACTATTACCGGAAGTTCAACATCATCGAGCAAACGTATCAAATCGCCATTGTTCAAACCAAGAGCTTCTGCATCAGCTTGTGAAATAGCAGCAAAATTATCCCAGCAAACCTTAGAAACCGGATCAGGAAGTTCCTGTAACCACGGATTATTTGCATGACGCCCGTCGCCTAATGCTGTTGATTCATAAAAAACAAGATTCCAGCCTTCATTAACGGCAGCTTTTTGTAAAGCTCCTGCAGTAGCTAATGCTTCATTACTGATATTTACATTTACCGATTCAATTTCCGGTGTAAAAACTCCAAGCTGGAGACTTTCCTGCCAAAATGCTGTAAAAAGACCTGTTTTATTTTGTTTTGTAAAAATTTGTTTTTCCCACAGTTCTTTAATCAGATCCTTATAACTCAAATCATTATCTGACCATTTCAGCAAACTATCCTGCATCTGACGTGTGTCAAATAATGGGCGGATAACCGGCTGAACAATACCATAAAAGCCTTTTGCAGGTGCAACATCATCCCATGATTCAAGATAATGAGGCGATGGCAGGATATAATCGGCAAGTTCTGATGTTTCGTTAAGAACGGAAGAAAATGATACTTTCAGATCAACCTTATCCAAAGCATTTTTAAATCCGTTGCCGGGGTAATCGTAAACCGGATTAGCATCACCAACAATAAGTGCTGATACTTTTCCGGCTTCCATATCATTGACAAGTTGCTGTAAATCCTTATCACTACCCTGACAAAGATTCAGTGAATTTGTAAAATCAATGGTATTGCCATAACTTCCTGCCATATAATTAATGGCATTTACCAGGGTTTGAACCTTTATATCGTTAGTTCCTGAAACAATAAGGGTTTTATTTTCATTTTTTCTGATCTCAGCAGCAAGAATTTTTGCATACTCAGGTTCGTTTCCATTTCCATTGCCGGCTAAAATATTATAAGTACCCTGCAAGATCTGCAATTCCTCATGGGGTTTGATCATAAAACGCTTATCAGCATTTGCGCCTGTAACTGACATTCCACTTTCGAATTGCAGGTGATGCGACATTTCTTTTTTATCTTTTCTCAATGCTCTTGAATCAGCATATTGCCGGGTAAATGTTACAGGAAGTAGCCAGTTTGCAAGAAAATCAGCATTGAATCCAACAATTAATCCGGCACGGTCGAACCGATAAAAAGGAATTTCCCGGCGGTTAAAGCTAAGCAGGTTAGCTTCACGGATCGCACTATAGGAAATAGCATCGTAAACCACATGCCTGAAGTTATTATACCGGTTTTTAAACCTGTTGATCACTTCCTGTGTTGAAGGGCTAATAATAGTGGAAGTAAGAAGTACAATGTCTTTTCCGGCAGAATCCAATTTGCTGGCAATATCTCTATCGGCTTGTTCCCATGTTATTTTTTCACCATTGTTATACGGATGATGATAACGTCCGGCAGTATCATAAAGACTTAACACCGAAGCCTGCACACGACCTGTTGTTCCTCCGTGAGTAAGCATCACCGATTTATTACCTTCAATCTTTATGGGTCTGCCGTCGCGTACTTTCACCAGAACAGGACAAAAATCTTTGCCATCATAAAAAGAGGAGGCATACCAGGAAGCCATTCCGGGGGTTATATCTTCAGGTTGGTTCAAATAAGGAATAGCTTTTTTTATTGGGCTTTCACAGCTTGCCAATACTGTAGCACTCATAAAGCTAAATCCGCACCATTTCAAAAAATCGCGGCGCGAAGTCTTACTTTCATTATTTTCACTGCTCAATAAATCCAAAGCTGATATACCGCTTTGATCTTCTTCACCGGGATCAAAGTGTGTACCATTATATTCTTCAAGACTTTTCCAGTATTTTTTCATAAAATATTCTTTCTAACAATCGGCTATAATTAATAAATCTAATATTAATAATGGCATTTCATACATTTAATACCCCCAACTTCCGATGCTGTAACTGAATCAACAGCACCTGCTTTATACTTTTCGTAAAGCTCGTCAAAGGTTTTATAATATTCATTTTCAAAGAATTGAACTTTAGTATCGCGGTGGCAATTTATGCACCAGCCCATACTCAGGTCTTCAACCTGCTTCATGATATGCATTTCTTCAACAGGGCCATGACATTTCTGACATTCAATACCCGCAACATTAGCATGCTGGGCATGGCTGAAAAATGTATGGTCAGGTAGTTTATGAATACGCACCCAGCGAACAGGTTCGCCTGTTTTGGCAGCCCTGTGTATTTTATTTATCTCAAAAGCTCCGCTATTTGTTCCATTTTTTATCACATTATGACAATTCAAACAAATGCTGTTTGAAGGTATCCCTCCCGAAAGGCTGTAATCAGCTAAAAAATGGCAATAACGACAATCAATCTGATTTTCACCGGCATGGATCATATGTGAGAATTTTATAGGCTGATCCGGAGCATATCCCTGGCTTCTGCCAACTTTAACAGATTCAATGCGTGCAAAAGCAGTGTGAACACCTATTCCAATAATTAAAATCGCAACATGAATAAACCGATAGCGCACTCTTCTCGTAAAAAGCAGATCAATTACAGCAAGCGCCATGAGTATACCCATGATCCAAAACGCAAATGTATTTATTGGATATGATTTTAAAATCCCGGGACCTTCTTCGGCTACATGTTTTAGGAAAACCTGAAGTAAACGTTCTTCTTCGCTGGTGATAGTCATTCCTTGGTGCTCTTCTTCCAAACGTTCAGAAACAGGATTATTCATCACCTGATAAATATCAGTTCCGCCTTCTTCAAGCCATGCCATTGCCAGATCATAAGCTGAAGGATTCCAGTTAATTTCTTCAGTTGCTCCAAGATAGTGACATGAAGAGCAATCAAATCTTCCACTTTTAAAATCAACCAGTCCCATAAATAATCGCTGACCCATCCTGAGATCTCTTTTATCAGACTGTTCCTGCGACTCTTCGGCCAATACAGGGCTACTGACAAATATCAGTACAGTTATTAAGCAAAATAATAATCTGGAAATGGCGCTGATAACGGAATTTTTCGGAGTAGTAAAGTATAGTTTTATCATAAGCTACCCTTTTCATGAAATTTGGGGCGAAAGTATACAAATAATTACATATATTACACAAATAAATGTAATTTATAATAAGTCAAAATAAGCTAATTTATTGATTGCCTTAACAGCACAAGAAAAATGAGTACATCACTGTGATTTAGCCCAGTATTAATGTTTTATTATTGAGGCAAAAAACATTAAAAAAAACAACTTCAGGTTAATCGTGGTAAAGACGGAATTTCTTTTCAGCCAGTAACTCATCAAATAAAAATACACGTACAGAATAATTGCCTGCTTCGCGTTTTTCAGGGGTTATTGAGATAGAACTGAATATTACTGAAGATTTTGCATCAGGAATAAATGAAACCCGCTTTTTAAAAAATGAACTGGTATCAACTTCAAACCATTCAACCCTGAATTTAAATTCTACATCGTCATCTGTTGGCAAATTATCAATATTAACGGTTGCATGAATTCTGCCCTTCTTTCTGATCCTGAATGCTGAATCAACCATTACCGGCATACCTGATTCCTTATCAATTTTTGAGCTTAAAATTATTTTTGCTTTAACTTCTTCTTCAGGTAAAGATGCCCATGGTACAAGTTCAAACTGTTTTTCGGCTATTAATTCCCTGAAATAATAAACCTTTAACCAGTATATCCCGGGCTGACGTGAAGCAGGAGAGAGAGAAACTGAACTTAATATGCTTGTTGTAGTATCATTTGGAATAAAACTAACAGGTTTCATAAAAAAAGACCTGCCTGACGGGGATATCCAGTCAAGGTGCAACATTAACTCCTGATCATAAAAATTCTCGAGATTTTCAAATTCAATTAATGCGCGTAGATTTTCTTTTTCTTTAATTCCGAAAACACTTCCTTCACCCACGGGATTACCTGTTATTCTGTTTATCTTTCTGCAAAGCCTGATATTGGCAGAAAGGTCTTCAGAATTTTTCGGCGGATAAACAATAGTTTTATTTTCGGTTTCAACTGAAGTTTGATGCCTTGCTGCGCAACCAACTAAAAACAATATCAACAACGTGATATTCAGTATATTAATAATTGCTGGTATTTGCCTTTTCATATTTTTCATAGCATTAGATCATTTGAATAAAATAATTACTGCTACGCCGTTTCACTCCATAAAACCACCTGCAAAGCGGCAGCATAATTACCAGCATACCCGCTAATCCTATCAATGAAGTTATAACCCCTCCCTCACGGTATATCATAGGGAAAATCCTTGTAAGAACACCAAGAATAGCAATGTGTACAGCATAAAAAAACAAGGGCACTTTACCCGGAATACTAAAAACCCGTAATATTCGCGGAGATATCTTCCCTATAACAATAAAGAGGGTTACGCCCAAAACAACAAGTGCAAAAAACCATAAATTCATAAAAAGGCTCGGAGGATATTTCTGATCAATCAGAAAAGAATAGGAGAACAAACCCGAGAAAGAAAATATATTTCCATAAGCCATTGAATATCTGACAAATACTGCTATACAAAGAGTTATAACTGCTATTCCCAGACCCATCAGTATTTTTTCCTTATCAGTTTTCCAAAACCCAAGCCATCCGTTTGCCATTACCGATCCTAAAACTGCCAGTGAAAACCATGGTAATACAGGATATTTGTTAAAATCGCCAGCATCAATAAAGGTTTGCATCAATGCCTGTTGCCAGAACACATCATTGCTGTATGATATTCTTAGAAGTAAAGGATGTATTAAAAATATTGTCATTGCAATTATTAATCTCACATACCATTTGGTTCTGACAATAAAAGTGAGGAGAATAATAGATATCCCGATACAAGCTATAATGCCTATATGTGTGAGTTTCAATTCCCTGAAGCCACCCCATGATGAATTCACCCATGTAAGCTGTACAAGAATCAGAAAAATACCCCGCTGGATAAAATGCCATCTTGCCGACCAATCGGCTGAACCTTTGGCAACGCGCCTGTGGTACGACCACCACACCATAGCGCCCGCCATCATCAGAAAACCAGGCGCACACAGATAACCGGCATAACGCAGGGTGAACTGGCCCCATGAAGGAAAGAGCGGATCAAAAGGATCAAGTTGTAGCCATATAGAATTAAAATAATAGCTGGAATGCCCGAGCAGCATAAGTACGCCTATGAATCCCCGAAATTGGTCAATAAACTCAAAGCGCTGTTTGTTAGAAGTTGAATTACTCAATATTATTTAGTTTTATCATTCAAAACAAAAATCAATATTACATAAATGACTTGCTAAAAGGCTGAATATCAGCATTAATATTAGTCAATCAGGCTCCGGCTTTAACAATTATCAATCCGGCAATTTCATCAGCTATGTATATATAATCGCCTGACACATCCAAACCAAACGCTCCTTCGGTTCCAACCCTGCCAATTAAAACAGGCTTTGTAACGTCACTTACATCCACTATTTGTAAACCACCTTTTCGGGCAGCAATATAAACACGATTATTTTTATAAATGAGGGCTTTGGCATATCCACTGTGATAAAAACTTCCGACAACCTTAATTTTTTCCGGATTCGAAAAATCAAGAATCTGCAATCCTTCATTCCCACAAGCCATAAAGGCAATCTTATTATTTTCCGACACTGCAACTGATTCAGCATAACCCGGTGTATAGAACGATCCAATCATTGGATATTCTCCATAACCCTCTTCAAAAACACTTATATCATATATAACAAGTCCATATTCGCCGGTAGCAACCAAAAGTTTGCTTTTGTCAGATGTGGATGTAACACCCATTGCATACCCCGGCGTTGTGCTAATATCTCCACGGATATCAGGATAGGCAGGATTTGACAAGTCTGCGAAAACTACACCCAACTCACTTATTGCCACTACCATATAATCGTCCATTATATGAATATTTCTTGCTGGTTTTGCTCCAACATTATTCACAGCAACACTGGGATTATAGGGATCAGCCACATTTATTGCTGTAACTCCAAAAGAGCCGGCTGCAAGATAAACTACTGAATCTTTTATTTGCACTCTGGTTGAATATCCCCTTGCTCCTTCACTAACTATTGAAACTTTCTGAGGTGATGCAGGGTTAGAAACATCCACTATCATTAAACCCACCTCACCCTCAGCAATAAACACTTTTTGATCCTTAAACACCACATCCTGTGCATTACCTGCAGTAACAAAACTGCTAACTTTTTTATAACCACCCATATCAGAGTTGATAGATTCAGGGTCATGTGGTTTGCCACAACTCATTATAAACAACGAGCCTACCAGTAAACAAGATAATAACTTACTCATTTTCATTCTATTAAAAAGTGAAACACTGTATTTTATTCATTATTAAAATCCAAAACCATATGTAAATCCAAGTCCGATTTGATTCTGCCGGTAGTCTTTTTCATCAGAAATAAACTCATTGTTTAAAGGTGATTTAGAACCTGAATTACGGAAAAGCCATTTATAAAAAACTGAACATTTTAAATTTTTCTTTAAAGTAAGATCATAATTGAAATTCAAGCGCACATTATTGTCTGTTCTGCCTGCATGAAGCAAATCAAGCTCAAGATAATGCAATGTTGTGTAATAACGATTGTACACAACACATTCTCCTTTAAGACTATGATTATACTTTTTAATTTTTGGCAGTGTCCATATCAAACCAGCCGAAAATCCGTCTTCATCAAATGAGGCATCAGAATCATCTGAATTATCCATAGTTTCATGAGGCTCATCATATCCTTTAGCAAAAGATTTTGTAAACTGACACATCAACTCCATTCTTAACTTTTTTTGTATTGGTTGATAGAGTTTTATCCTGAACAAATGATTCTTACTGTCGTATTCTGTATAATGTTCGTTATGGTAATATAACTGATAGTTATATGTAAACATAATTCGGGAGTTCTTAAAAAAAGTGTTCTGAATCCAAAAAGCATAAGTATCTTTTGAAAACACATAAGGTTTAAAAGTTACCGGTGTATAGCCATAAACTGCAACCCAATCATCGTCGCGAAAATGCCGGACATAAAAATAAGGTATATAGCTGTATGACAATTTAAAACTTGCACGCTTTCCAAAATTCTGCCTTAAACCCACGTCTATACTTGACCAGTTATTAATATCATTCTGTACATACAGACTATGAGAATATCCGGCATTGGCAATTGTAAGTTTCTTGCCAAATATCCTGAATGAACGGGTAAGGCTAAGCGAAGGCTTCAGCACCAGGTCGTCATAAGTTTTAATATGAAATCGTCCTTCATCCTCACGATTTAAAAAACGATTTAAATACTTTTCAGAGTATTTTAAGACATTGTCGTCATACATCACCCCAAAATCCACTTCGGCATTTATGCCCAGTCCTTTCTTTTTCACAGGTTTTTTTTGAGCAACGGATTCAAAAGGCTGCAAAACCATAAAAAGTGCCAAAACATAAACCCAAATTTCAGGAAACAGAACTATTGTTTTTGATAATCTGATACTCATTTTTTCATTTTTTCTTATTCAAGTCATCGGCAAATTAAACAGAGTTTAAAAATACAGACAATTCCATACTCTGGAATTATCAACACATCTACTTGACAATTAAGCATATAATTACTCTCATTGGTTGCTATCTTCCAATTTTTACGTCTTTTTCAGGGATCAGTAAACGGGATAAAACAGTCTTTTTATCTTTATCCAAAGGTGTTAGCTCATAAACATGTTTCCCTTTGGGCACTTCAATAACAAATTGGCAGGCTTTCCCCGGGATCAGCTTTGAAACATCACGGTATGAAGTGGTTTCAGAAATAGTACTGCTAAGTTGATATGTATTTAACACCGTGTTGTTTTCAGCAACCTGAATGCGATAATTAATACGACCCTTCATTTTGTAGTGGTTTTCAACCCGGCTCATAATTTTCAACTGAGTTGGGCCGTTTATTTCAACTTTCAGTGGTTTTTCATTTGAGAAGCGATAATATTTTACCACTGACTCGTTAGCAATAAGTTCAACAGGTTCCATCGGTGTTAAAGGACAAAAACTAACCCACGATGTTTTTTTATCTTTTGTAGGTGTAAACAAATAGCGGGCTTCTACACTGGCTGATTTGGCAGGAAGCAGAAATTCTATGGTATGCGAACCTATTCCAAGAACGATTTCAATTTCCTTTCCTTGTGCCGGTGTCCCTATAATGTCATCAGCATACCTGCTTGCTTCAGCACGTACAGCCCCTGTAATCTTAGCTTTTTGCGGTTTACCCCCGTTAATTATGTATTGGATTTCATAATTTATTTTACTGGCAGGTTGTTTGGGCAGAAATCTTCCTCTTGTTATCACTCTAAGTTTTCCGGGTCCTACAACAGAAATCACCGAAGCCTGCTCAGAACTTAAAGAATAATATTGACTGGGTTTTCCTGATACATCTATAGTAATACTTTGCAGGAATCCGGTTGGTTTGAGAACCCTGGTTTTGGATTTTGTCTGTGCCATTACGCCGGGAACACCCAATAAAACAACAAACAACAAAATAATTGTTTTCTTCATAATGCTTAATTTTAATTATCAATTCATAACTATCTCATTTACAACATAGCGATATCTTCATTATCATTATCGTTCATTTGTTTTTGCATGCCGGCAGGAACCACGTCAGATCCAAGTTTATAATGTTTTCTTTCACTTAAATAAATCAGAATAATTATAATCGTCAGAATTATTGTAGCAACAGATGTGGTTATCAGGTTATATTTCTTTTGGGTAAAAATTCCGCCTTCACCGGGTTGCGGTAGCGGAACAGGATTAACAGGCAGACAATATTTTGATAAAAGTTCATTGATATTGAGTAAATGAATAATAGGAACCCTATTTTTCCCCATTTCAATGATCACTCCATTTAAAGGATAATTTTTCATAGGCAAATAAGTAGTTAGCCCTGGAGAAATAAGTCTGCCGTTAATAACATTTCCAAGGCTTGCAATGCCTCCTCCCACATTAATATAAGCTTTTAATGGCTGTCCTCTGCTGTGTTTTTCATAAATCTCAAGCCTTTTAACAATGCTGTTCTCAAGGTATTTTTCATGTATTAACTCAACATCATTACGCTCTATGGCTTCTATGATGAGATTTCGTCCTTCGGGACTGAGTCCGCGTCCAAGGTCAGAACCTCCTCCGATTGAAGCAGCTATTGACCGGTTATGAAAAATATTTGACTTATACAGAATATTTTCCATATCGAGCCAGGTAAAATAGGGATCATTAGCCCCAAAATTTGATGAGCCTACTGATGTTATTATTATCGGATTTAAATGTAACACTTCAAGAGCTGCAAGAACTCCAATATTCATACCCGGAAATGAACCGGTAAAAGCTACTGCCACATTATCATTCTGACGCAGATCAGCATCTTTCAATAACTGAATAATTACGGCAGCAACATTGGGGTTTGTCGCTGATAATTTGGCATCAATTTCACCCCTGTCGGTAGTAATTAGTGTAAATTCCTGACCAATCAGAGCTGTTTGATTGGGATCGTTTACAACATCAATGAAAATATCTTTTTCCAGTCTATGATTCTTCAATTCATTTGCAGCTAACTGAAACAATTTTGCTGCCTGTAGTTTTTCATTGTACCACTCCTGTTTTTTATCAAGCTTACCGTTTTCTACAGCAATTAAAGCAAGCAATGCAAGTAAGAATAAAACTCCTAAAACTATATTGGATTTGGCTCTAAAATTATTCATAATTCAGTCGTTTTAAGTAAATTAGGGTAATAATGCGCCTGCAAAAACCAATATCAGAATCAATCTTACTAAAACTGAGGAAACAAACAGCACACTTATGGTTTTAAATATACCTTGTTTTACAAACCAGTGGGCAATCAACCCAGGAATAACCCATCCTACTGCCTGCAATTCCAGAGTGGTACTGGCAATATTGAGGCTAAGGAAATATCGTGAAAAATTAGCCAGCAAACAGCCAATCAACAGGCTAAGTACCATTTGTCTCCGGCCATAAAGAAATGTGTATTTCCCCAACATTTTTATAATAAGAAATGTTAACAGGCTAACCCCCAATATTCCTGCTAATCTGTCGGGATGATTAAGCTGCAGCGCAATATATCCGGGAACGACAATCCCGCCGGCAGCAAGCCCAAATACTTCGTATGAGAGCAAACTCAAGATCAAACCTAATGTTATTGCTAATTCTATCATTATTTCAGATATTGCGGTTTTTAAAATATTCAACAGTTACTGCTCCCATTCCTCCCATATTACCAATGGCAACAATTGTGGTTACACTTTTAGTAAGCGAGAGGATTGATTCAAAAACTTTCTCCGGGCTGGTCCAACCTATATTAATCAGCTTTTTTCTGGGAATTCCTGCGCTAATTGCCGTTAACTCAACAATTTTTGATGACTGCCCAATAAGTACCACAAAATCAATTTCATTTTCTATCTTCCCTGCAATCATTTCAATTAATTGTTCAGCACGATATAATCTGTCCTGGCGAGTGTTAAGTAACACAATACGTTGGCCTTCAAACCCGATTTCATCCCTGATTTTTCGCCATACCATCAGTGTGGAATCAGGATCGTTGGCGGCAAAAGCATTGTAAAAGATCATTTCTTTATTATAATGCTTAACTCTGTGGCGTGTAAGTACTCCAGAATCAGGTATAGCCTCATACATGCCTTTAAGTGCTGTTTCCCTTTCAATACCCAAATGTTGACAGATAGCAAGAGCAAGAGCAACATTCTCGCGGTGTTCAATATAACTAAAACCTTTCATTTCTTCAGTAGAAACAGTGTTGGGATCAGTAATATAAGTATCGGTATTTCTGCTATCCGCCACTTTCCTGATAGTTTCAGGAATTATATTTTCAGATGTAAAAAGCCTTTCGTTCCTGGGAATTGTTCTGCACAAAGTATCAGCTATCTCTGGTAAAGTATGACCCATAACATCAGTATGGTCCATTCTTATATTGGTTATGACACCAATATTGGAATGAACTATCATGTACTCAGTAATTGTCTGATATTGGGGCTGCAACGCCATACACTCCATAACCAGGGCATCCACCTTGCGCCGGGCAGCAAATTTGACTATATCCAACTGCTCAATAATGTTTGCCGAAGCCTTACGATGTATGTAAGTTTCAGTACCATCCTCCAGTATAAGGCGTGGAAAAGTACCTGTCACTTTTGTAATATTAGAGATTCTACCGGCACGTAATCCTGCTCCGATTAATCGGGTAACACTTGATTTTCCACGTGTTCCGTTAACATGAATCCTTGTGGGGATTGATTCAATTCGTTTCTGATGAAGATAAAATTCAATGAAACCAGCCACAAGGGCTATGATTAACAAAATAAGTAAAATATAGAAGCTGTACATCTAATGCCGGGGTTTACAATTACTTAAGCATTATAATGATGTCAGTTTTTATATCAATAGCGGTTTGAATACGGCAGATGTAAACTCCCGGAGTCACACGACTTCCGGCATTATTCAATTCGTTCCACTCAATATTATGAGTTCCTTCCTGTTGCCTTCCTTCATAAAGTGTTCTCACAAGCCTGCCTGTTGTGTTATAGATACTTAGGTTAATTTCTCCGGGCTGCGGCAAAGTATAGCTTATGGTTGTATGACCACTGAATGGATTAGGATACACTGTCAAATTAAGAGCCTCATTATCAGATTCAGTTACAAAATTCTCATGAATAAAAATGTCAGTCTTTTCAGCATTAAGATTTGCAGCAATTATTTCTAATGATTCAGCAGTAATTTCAGAACCTATGTTAAAAAGCTTAATCCTGCCTTCAGGTAGAGGTTTATTATCAAAAGTAAATATCAGACAAATAAGTCTATCATCCTTCTCGGCCAATCTGAACTCATAACCTTGCAATGCCATTGAAATCCGGTCTTCTTTCAATCCTTTGATCTCAAACTGCAAACCGGCGATATTACCCTTACTCAATAATTCAATACTATTTCGGTTCAGAAAAACATGTGCAGGTGCTTCAATATCACTGATTAAATGATGTTTACCAACCCCAAGTATGATATTTATCGTCCCTACAGCATCCAGAATATTTATTTGCCCATTACTATCAATATCAGCATTTTCAAAACAGAACGGTTCAGGGAATAAACCTACAACATAATTAATTGTAACTACGGCATCTAAAACATTAATAATACCATTGCAATCGGAATCACCAAATAAAATGTCAGTTTCAAATGGAGGGTTAGTTGTGAATTTTATCGCCATATTTTTATTTATATGTGTGGCGGTAGCATCATAATCAGCATTATAAACATATTGAATTCCAATATCCTGAGTATCATTTTCAATACCTACAGTAACTGATGATGTTGAACTAGCAATCTTATACTGAATAATAATTTCCCCATCCCCTGTTTTTGTAGGATAATGAACCGGATTAAGCAGAATAGCCTGAAACACTTCGCGCTGAGGCTCAGATAGTACATTATTGTGGGCTATGCTATCCCACTCAACAATAAACCTGTGATTAGCCTCATCGTGATAATACAGAATTCTGCCAAAAAAGAACTCAGTATCAAACAGGTCATCCCAGAATACTGCAACCATATTGTTAATACTATCATTATTCGGAAGTCCTGTATTTTCGGGTGCTGTTTCCATTCCACTTCCAAAAGCTATCCATCCATCAGTGCTGATCCTTAACTTATTGTGTTCAATTCCATAATACTTGAAATCAAAGGGAAGATCCACTGTTACAGTATAATCACTAATCTGAGGGAGTTCGATTTCAGTGCCTGTTTCAACAATTTCATACCAGTCGTAAACAGGAGTCTGATCGTAAAATGAATCATCGCTTGAATAGGCGTAATAACCATAATCATCCGGACCGGTATAATCAGTAGGTATTGGTAATGACACAGGTAAAGTCAGTGGTATTGATTTCTCATAAGGATAAAATCCATTTTCAGTTTTTAATTTTAATGTAAACTGAGCATTGTAGGAAACAGGACAATCCGGATTTATAAATACCTTAAAAGTATTATTATCATTTCGCGAAGTATTATTAATTGCCACAGTTCCAAAAAATCCAACTGAATCAATCACATTAATATAGGGATCATTACTTATGAGTATTCCCGAAACTTCCGGCGCAATATCCTGACCATAGTTTTCGATCATAAAGGTCAGCATTGCGGTTTCGCCAGGATCCATACGAAAATCAGGATCAGGATTCCCAAAATCATTGACAATGAAGTTTTTAAAAGCCAGCTTACAGCCATGTACCTCAATATTTAATGTATAACTCCATGAAGTATTGGCTGAAGAAACTAATAAACTGAGTGGTATTGTGTATCCAATCGGGCAATCCGGAGCAATATAGATCTGAAATGGATTACCGGTAGTTTGTGAGCCAGGGGCTATAGTTCCAAAACTAACTGGTTCTGTAGTAAGAACCTCAACAAACTGATCAGATGAAGATATAGTTCCCTGAACATTATTTGCAGCGACGCTTCCCCAGTTTTTCAGAGTAAATGCGATATTACATGTTTCGTTTGGATTAGCTAATCCATCATTATTTCCATTAAAATCGGTTATTTCCGGCACACCCTCAGGTTCAACAAGTTCCAAAGGCTGTTGTACCTGAATTACTCCTTGCACAGGTATAACATTCCCTCCTCTTACCGTAACTTTCAGGCTTTGCTGTGTTGGCAGTGTAACCGGTATAATAACAATTCCACTGGCATTAGTATATCCTGTAGCAAATACATTCTGTCCGGTAACGCAAACCTGTGCATTTGCAATCGGTTTATTAGTATTTATCCGGGTAACATTGAAGGCCATATCATTATGACCAACATTAACATTGTTAGGATATGCAAAATTCACCTCATAGGGCACTTCCTTCCATATATGAATGCTGGGATCACCAAGAACACAATAAACTTTGTAATGATACTCAACATAATATTCATTACCAAATACGTTGTACATATATAATTTGCCCCGCACAAGGGCCTGACCGGGAGTATCCATACCTTCAACAAACATACCAGTATAAATGCCCTTGTCAATTCTGTTATTATATGCAGTATGAGTATTGGATGTAGGGCCGATGAAAGCTGCGGCACCTTTAGGATTGTTCAGGGTTCCCATTTCCAGCCATTCCTCACCAAAACAGTTCCCTCCTGAAACACTGAACATCGCAGCTCCGCATCCAATACTTGTTATAAAACTAAATTTTTGTCCATTGTTTAGTGTCGAAACATCTGAAGTACTAAAACTGTAACAATTGGCATACCAGCCATAAGTCCAGCCCTCTCCCCGATAGTTTACAAAGTTCCTCCCCTGATTAAGTGCATTTTTTATATGTGTCTTGTTGTAAGTACAACCAAAACCCCAGCTATTACCGTCGCTCATCATGGTATCAACTGAGATAAAGTTTCCGTAATTCATCATCATATCCCTGGTAAAACGTTTTGTTTCTACCTGTGAGGCATAAGCGTTATTTGAACAACATATTCCTTTTCTGAACCATGCAGTATCCTGCACATAAGGCTGTTTTTCATACATCATGAATTTATTGATCATTATTTGCATACGCGCATTATCCTGATTGGTAAATCTTCCTATCATCATTTCCGGAAAATAATCGTCGCCGTCAACACAAACAAAATAATCCTCCCATGGAAAAGTATAGTTCGGATATGTTACGTTTTTTTTGGGGAAAACGCCATTATCTCCAACTATAAGCACATAAGTTGGTGGATGTTCCCATGTATTGTATGCTTGTGCAATGAAATTTTTAATAATATCGGGATTACTTGAATTGGCACCTATATCACTGAATTTAGTAATATGGATATCTGTCCCGCTTTCTCTTTTCCACTCAGCATACACCTGAAAGTTTGCAACCATAGCATCAGGCATAATGCAAAGCATCACTTCCCGCCCATCTTCAGAACCATTATAAAATTCGTCAAGAACATATTCATAATTGTATATAAAACTCCTGTAAAGCTTTGCAAAAGATTGAGATATGGCTTTGCGAGGTGTTATTTTAGGATTTATTACTTCCCCATTCCCAAAACTTACTTTCACAGTAAGGGTTGAATAAATCTGCAACTCATTAAGTTGAGGAACATATCTAACAGGATATACCGCTAACCTCGAAATACGAAAATCCCTGAAAACAGACGGAGCATCCATATCAGCCATAGCGTATGGGTATTCATTTCCCAGATTATAAACGTTCAAATTTTCTTTATAAGGAGGCTCAGGCTCACCCTCTATCCAGCTTTCACGTGCCGGTGGTAATTTAATATTCTGAAAAATATTTACATCACCGGTTTCTACAACCTCAACAGTCATTCCGGCATAATCGGGAACAGCGAGTATTTTTGCTAAGTATGGAACTTCAGGGCTTCCGGGTTCATTAGTAGATACTTCAGTTAAAAGATCAACTTGCTGATAATTTATTCCATCAGAAGTGAAGTCTTTTTTTTCGAAACCAAAAACCTCTATCTTTAGTAAAATATTATCATGATTATGATTAAGAATAGTAACCTTTGGAGGAGTAGGAGACGAATTTTTACTGTTTAATGGAACCCATTCAGCTTTTGAATAAGTTGAGATAATAAAGAATAACAGCAACAGGGGTAAAATTTTAGCTTTCATCATTCAGAGGGAATTTAAATATTAAAAAAATATGATCAGTCTACTATATACTAATGTATCACAATGAGAGTTGCAGATCAAAAAAAAGCTCTTACTTCTGACAATCCATAAAATCACAACAGAGTGCCAGCTGTACAAGAGCTTTGCATGAACATGGGAATTTCCATGATTAATAAAATAAACAAATAATCCTCTTTCTCTATCTAAAGCCAGACTATACGAAGATTTCTTGTTGTGTTAGACAATAAACTATAACAAAACTTGCATTTCCAAAAATATTCCCCTCTTTTTACATTCCATAGAATGCCAAATAATAAAACATCAATTACTGAATCAACCCCCGTTGTCTTAAGAGTGGTTGAATATCAGGCTCTTTACCTCTAAAATTAATATACATAGTCATGGCATCGTCACTGCCACCCTTTTCAAGAATATTTTTTCTGAATGATTGAGCAGTTGCCTGATCAAAAACATTGCCGGTTTCACGAAAAGCCTCATAAGCATCAGCATCAAGTAATCCCGACCAGATATAACTATAATACCCGGCTGAATACCCGCCTGAAAATATATGCTGGAAATGAGTACTTCCATGCCGGAAATATATCTCCGGTATTAATCCTATTCTGGAAATTGTTCTTTGATCAATTATACCGGCAACTTCTTTAATCTTATTATCAGCAAATGGTTCATTGATTATGTGATATTCAAGGTCAAGAAAAGCTGATGCAAGAAATTCAACGGTTTCAAAACCCTGATTAAACTTTGATCCGGCTTTAATTTTATCTATAAGCTCCTGAGGCATTGGTTCCTCAGTTTGATAATGCTTTGCAAATGTGATTAAAACTGATGGTTCATTAGCCCAGTTTTCCATTATCTGAGAAGGTAATTCCACGAAATCACGAGGCACCTCAGTTCCTGAAAGGCTTGGATATGTAACATTCGAAAGCAATCCATGCAATGCATGTCCAAACTCATGGAAAAAAGTAGTCATTTCATCGTAGGTAAGCAACGACGGCATGGAGCTGGTTGGAGGTGTAAAATTACATACAAGAGTAATTACCGGAGAAATATAATTCCCATTTCTATCAATATACTGATCGCGATAGCTGCTCATCCATGCGCCGCTGTTTTTACTTTCGCGTGGATGAAAATCCATATAAAGAATTCCAACATGAGAATTATCAGCTTCAAGCACTTCAAAAACCTGAGCATCAGGATGATATTTAGGAATATCGGTACGTTCTTTAAATTGCAGACCATATAATTTATTCACAACCATAAAAACTCCGCTACGAACAGTATTTAGTTCAAAATACTGCCTTACCTGCTCTTCATCAAGGTCATACTTTTCTTTACGAATTTTTTCGGCATAATATCTCCAGTCCCATTGAGCCAGCTTAAAATCATTACCTTCTGATTTTATCATAGTCTGCATTTCACCAGCTTCTTTTTTTGCTATAGGAGTTGCTGCATCCCAAACTTTCCTGACAAAATTCATAGCTGTTTCAGTATTTTTCACCATTGTCTCTTCAAGAGTATAATGTGCATGATTATCATATCCAAGTAATTTGGCGCGTTCCAAACGCAGGTTTACTATCTTTCCAATAGTTTCTTTATTATCATACTCATTATTATTATTACCTCTGTTTATATAAGCATGCTGCATGACCTTACGAAGTTCGCGGTTATCGGCACTTCCCAAAAAAGGCATTACGCTTGAATTATGCAAGGTAAATATCCATTTCCCCTGCAGTCCCTCTTCAGCAGCTTTCTCAGCAGCCACATCAATCAGAGATTGAGGCAAACCTGCCAGATCAGCTTCATTATCAACAATCATTTTAAACTTATTGGTTTCACCCAATACATTCTGACCAAATTTCAGAGTAAGGACTGACAATTCCTGATTGATTTCTCTGAGTCTGTTCTGCTTCTCTTCCGGCAAACCGGCACCACTACGCACAAATCCTTTATATGTTTCTTCCAGGAGTTTTCTTTGCTCAGCATTCAAATCCAGATCCTCCTTTTGTGCATATACAGAATTTACTCTTTCAAAAAGTCCGGCATTGAGTTTAATATTATCAGCATGAAGTGATAATTTAGGTGCAATTTCAGTAGCAATACTCTGGATCTCATCATTAGTATTTGATGAATATGCATTATAAAACACAAATTGCACGTCTGCCAGCAGTCGTCCGCTATATTCAAGAGCTTCAATTGTGTTCTTAAAAGTTGGCTCTTCAGCGTTGTTTACAATATCCTGAATTTCAAGATTATGCTTTTTCATTCCTTCTTCAAATGCAGGCAAATAATGTTTCTCACTAATACGATCGAAAGGCGGTACATTGAAAGGCGTATTATAGTCCGCCATAAAAGGATTAACTTCTTCGGTTTTTTTGGTACAGGCTGTTGTCATTAATAGCACAGTTAATAGAGTAATGGTAAAGTTTTTCATTATTTTGAGAATTAATGGTTTAAACCGCAAATTTAAAACTTTTTAATATTTCATTAAACCAAACAGCAGGAAAAATCTTTCAGTTTTTAAAAATTCAAACATCCAGTCTGTTTTTTAAAAATATGTATCTTCGCCAATTGTTAATAATTTCACCCCAATTATTATTTATTTTAAAAGAGAACAACTATGATGAAAGAAAACCTCACTGAGTTTATTCAGAACAGCATCCGTAATAACTGGAATCACATTGCAATGACTGATTATCGCGGCGAAGATCTGAAATACTCCCAAATAGCCGAAAAAATTTTAAAGCTGCATGCTATCTTTGATGCCTGCGATATTAAGAAAGGTGACAAAATTGCGCTTATAGGAAAAAACTCATCAAACTGGGGTATCAGCTATATTGCCACTATTCTTTTTGGAGCTGTAATAGTTCCTGTTCTTCCAGATTTTAAACCTAATGACATTCATCATATAGTAAATCATTCTGATTCTGTTCTTTTATTCTGCTCTGATAGTATTTTTGAAAGCCTTGATGAAAACTCAATGAATGAAATAAGGTGTAGTTTTTCATTATCAGATTTCTCAGTTATCACAAAAAAAGAATTGCCGGATGGATTAAAACAGGTTATGGATACTATGAATGAGCAATTCAAAATGAGATATCCCGAGGGGCTGAAACCTTCTGACATTCAATTTAAGCTTGTTGACAATTCAGAAATTGCAGTTATCAGCTATACTTCAGGAACCACAGGATTTACAAAAGGAGTATTAATACCTCATAACAGCCTTACAGCCAATGTTGTGTATGCCAATCACAATATGCCCCTTGAACCGGGTGACAATATTGTATCATTTCTACCATTGGCACATGCTTACGGATGCGCTTTTGAATTTTTGTGGCCTTTCACGTTAGGATGCCATATTACATTTTTAACAAAAAGCCCTTCACCACAGGTTGTAATGCAAGCTTTCAAGGAAGTACGTCCACGTTTGATCCTATCAGTACCGCTTGTTATTGAAAAAATTTATAAAAACCAGATCCTGCCTGTTGTAAACAAAGCACCTGCAAAAACATTACTTCGGATACCTTTCTTAAAAAATATTGTTCTTAGCAAAATCAGAGAAAAACTCATTGATGTTTTTGGGGGCAACTTTCATGAGGTGGTTATTGGAGGTGCGCCATTAAGCCATGAAGTTGAGGTGTTTTTCAATAAGATCAGATTCCCTTTTTCAATCGGATATGGAATGACTGAATGCGGACCTTTGATCAGCTATGCAAACTGGGATAAAACAAGGCTTGAATCAGCAGGAAAGATTGTTGATACCATGGAAGTTACCATTGATTCAAATGATCCTTATAATGAAGTAGGCGAAATCTTTGTAAGAGGTGAAAATGTTATGCAAGGCTATTACAAAAATCCTGAAGCAACAAAGGCAGCAATTGATGATAATGGTTGGCTACATACAGGTGATCTGGGAATTATTGATAAAGACAACTTCATTTATATAAAGGGGCGCAGTAAAAGTATGATACTTGGCTCATCAGGTCAAAATATATATCCCGAAGAAATAGAAGCCAGGCTTAATAACTTAAGCTATATTCAGGAGTCGCTCGTAGTGGAGAAAAACAACAAACTCATCGCACTGATTTATCCCGATCAGGAATTGATAAACAAAAACAAAATTAGTGACACGGAACTCAAAGAGATATTAGAGCAACATCGCAAAGCATTTAATCATGAACTTCCTGTTTATATGAACTTGATTGAGATCAGGATTCATAACGAAGAATTTGAGAAAACACCAAAAAAAAGTATTAAGCGGTTTCTATATTCAGCAGATCACCAAAAATAAATTTGTTCAGGATAAACTTGTTTTAAGCATGGACATCCAAGCTTAAAAATAATATTTAGAAAAATGATCCGTTAAAAAAGTGTGAAAAAAATCAAGAAAACACTTCATATAGAAAAATATATATACTTTTACAGCTCGAAAGCTGGAATAAAAAAACAACAGTCTAATTAACAGGTACTTGTGAGTTTTAGGGGGATTTACAAAAACCATTATGTATTACTTTTTCAGTATTATTTCTGTATTTATATGGCAATTGTACCATTCTATTTTTTCTCATAAAAATCAATAAGTAGCT
The DNA here is from genome assembly GCA_964550455.1 of uncultured Bacteroidales bacterium. GTDB lineage: Bacteria > Bacteroidota > Bacteroidia > Bacteroidales > JAAYJT01 > JAAYJT01. The sequence continues at coordinate 86,845 of CAZJZG010000003.1, forward strand.
TAATAACAAGATATTAGGCTCTTAACACTCATTTTAAATAAGTACATAGCAAAACATTATTACTCAATAAATATCATTATAGAACAAAGGAACAATCATTTTTGACCGTTTTCACACTAACTAATTAAAGTGTTAAAAATTAATACTAAAAGCCATGGACCATTTTATTACCTCCTTCATACAACAAATTCGGGGCTTAATATTAATATGTTTGACCATATTATCATTTGGGCTACAAGCTCAGGTACCCCAGGCATTTAAATATCAGGCTGTATTACGCGATGCTAATGGCGCTCCCTATAATTCAGTCAATGCCAATATTAAATTCAGTATTTTACAGGGTTCAACTTCAGGAAATGTTGTATACCAGGAAACTCACACTACTACAACAAGTGATGGCGGTTTGATTTCATTAAATATCGGTTTAGGAACTGTTAAAAACGGTGTTTTTAATTCAATACCATGGGGTGAGTATGATTATTTCATTAAAGTTGAAGTTGACACCACTGGAAATGGCTCCTCTTATATTGAGATGGGCACTTCGCAATTATTAAGTGTTCCTTATTCTTTATATTCAAATAAAGCTAATAGTTCAGAAATTGCCAATATTGCAGCCAACGCAACAAATGCTAATTATGCTACTAATGCCGGAACTGCTAATAATGCAACTAATGCTAATTATGCCACTAATGCCGAAACCGCAGCCAATGCAACTAACGCTAATTACGCTAATAATGCCGGAACCGCAGCCAATGCAACTCATGCAACCAACGCTAATTATGCTACTAGTGCCGGTTCCGCTAATACAGCTAATACTGCTACAAATGCCAATTATGCTACGAATGCCGGAACTGCAACAAATGCAACTAATGCAACAAGCGCTATAAATGCAGATAGAGCCGACACAGCTTATTTTTCAAATAAAAGTGCTGGTGTTCCTGAATTTACATGGGAGGAACTTAACAATTCAGGTCAGGGTAAAAAAAGCTTCGCTCCGGGCAGTTTGGCATATGTTAGTGATAAAGGAAGACTGGCATTTTATGCTATTTTGAATGGGGAACCGTCATGGATAATGCTACCGGGGTGTTCCGAACTAACAATTGCCTATGCAGGAACTGACGCATTACATATACAAGGAACGCTCCAGCATGAATTATCCGGTAATGAGCCGGGGCCAGGAAATACAGGACTTTGGAGCAGTATTCCCGAAAGCTCGTTTTTAAATATAAACAGTCCAAATGCCACATTTATAGGGCAACCAAATACTACTTATAAATTATTCTGGACTATAACCAACAACTGTTTTGAAACAAGCAGTGATTCAATAACTGTAAGTTTTTGCCCAACTCCGGTTAATGCAAATGCTGGTCCGGATAAGAATATAAATGGAACTTCTACAACATTACAGGCAAATTCTGCAACAGGATATACCGGAAACTGGACAATAGTTTCAGGAACTGGTGGAACAATAGCGAATCCATCGTCACCAAATTCAACATTCACCGGTAGTCGTGGCCAAACATATGTATTAAGATGGACATTAGATGCTGGTGAATGCGGCTCATCTTCTGATGATGTCAGTATTCATTTTTGTCCGGCTCTTCCTCAAAATTTCACAGCCGGACCTGATCAGATTGTTTCCAATGGTTCAACTACGACTACTTTGGCTGGCACACAACCGGGTACAGGGAATACCGGACTTTGGACAATTATTTCCGGAACAGGAGGTTCAATAGCAAATCCGTCTAAATACAACTCCACATTCACGGGAGCTTTGAATAAAGTATATAATCTTCAATGGAAAGTATCAAATAATTGCGGGTCTGTTTCAGATAATGTATCCATAACCTTCAGCGAGTCTTTACAAATTGCAAATGCTGGAGAAGATGAACTTCGTGCCTGCAATCCTTATACATTACAAGGCAATGCACCAGTTGGTTCCAATACCGGACTATGGCAAATAATATCAGGGAGCGGCGGATCAATTTCCAATCCCTCGCTTTATAATTCTGCATTCACTGGCACAAAAGGCAATACTTACAACCTTAAATGGACTATAACTAATTTTGGTGGTCAGAGTAATTCAGATACAGTAACTATTAAATTTGAACCTCCACTTTCAAATGTAACTGCAGGAAATTATCCTAATGTAGAAGGAACTTCTGTTCAGTTAAATGGTAGCCAGCCATTGGCTAATGAAACAGGAAAATGGACAATAATTTCCGGAGAAGGTGGTTCATTTGAGAACAACACGCTTTACAACACTATTTTTACTGGCTTATGTACCAACAACTACACAATACAATGGAAAGTAAGCAATAACTGTACTTCTAATTCAGCTACAGCCACAGTGTATTTCTGTCCCGTTCAAACCGTTGCCAATGCCGGACCCAATAAAAACAATGCCTGTTTCCCTTATACCCTTCAGGGGAATAATCCCGGAGCCGGCAACACTGGTACCTGGTCAATTATATCCGGAAGTGGTGGCTCGTTCAGTAATCCAAACCAATACAACGCCGTATTTTCTGGTAATAAAGGAAGCTCTTATGTATTACAATGGAAAATCACAAATGGATGCGGATGGGAAAGTTCCTCGCAGGTTACATTGCAGTTTTCACCTGAGGTAACAAATGCCGTTGCAGGCAATGACCAGATAAATGTTCAAGGCACATCTGTTAGCTTAAATGCTAACTCTCCTGGCACAGGCGAAACCGGTTTATGGAGCATTACATCAGGAACCGGAGGACACTTTGGCAGTGGAAGCCAAACTAGCACAAATCCTAACGCCGTATTTCATGGCCTTGATGAGCATGCATATACACTGGAATGGAAAATAAGCAACAATTGTTATAACAGCACTGATTATGTAACAATAAGTTTTGGTAATGCCTGGGTATGCGGAACGGATTTTACTGATAACCGTGATAATCAGGTGTACCCAACTGTACAGATAGGTTCTCAATGCTGGATGGCAAAGAATCTTAATGTTGGAACACAGATATTCTCAGGTCAGAATCCTTCAAATAATGGCACTATTGAGAAATATTGTTATTCAAATGATACAGATAACTGTGACCTATACGGAGCTTTATATAACTGGAAGGAAGCAATGAATTATACAACCACACCTGGAATCCAGGGAATTTGTCCTGAGGGATGGAGAATTCCAACTACCATAGAATGGCAGAATTTAAATAATTTTGCCAGCCCTGATCCTGCCTGTAAATTAAAAATTAATGCATCTTTTGCCTGGAATGTTTTGGATTGCATAACGGATCAATTTGGCTTTTCAGCTATGGGAGCAGGTAAATTAGATGGTGTTAATTTTATGCAACTTATGGGTGCAGCTAATTTCTGGACTTCTGATGAACACAATTCAGTCAATTCTAAGTTTATAACGTTTATTGATGGTGCCAGTGATTTTTACCAATTAAATATAAGTAAAAATAATGGATTGAGTATTAGATGTATAAAACAAAACTGATTTGAATAATTAGCTTTAACCCAAATAGTTAGTATCAATTATTCTGAATTTTTCTATTAATGAATAAATATATTTATATTGTTATATTCTGTCTTTTAAGTTCTTTTGGGATTTCGCAACAAGTCTCAATTGAAATTAAAGCGTCGGCTGGAGATGTTTCGAATAATGAAAGTTTTAAAGCTGAATGGACTATTGGTGAGATTATAGTGGAGTCATTTGCTCAGGATGAATTAGTATTAAACCAAGGTTTTCATCAAGGTTATTATCTTATCACACCACCAGATAATTTATTAATTGACAATATATCTGTTCATTCAGGTGATACTAACTGCTTTGCAGCATTATTTTCTATTGAAGTTAACGGCTTTGTGGCAGAAACGGGTGCAGTGGTTACCTTTGTAGCTGGTAATAATATTGTTTTCTCGTCTTCAGTCATTATTAATTCCGGCGGAGTTTTACACGCCTATATTTCAGAAAACGGAGAGTATTGCGAGAATTATAAAGGCTTATTAAACTCAACTGATGATTTTGAATATGATAGTTTTGTGAAACATTATAAAGAGCCTATTTCTTCTGATAATCAATTTAATATTTTCCCTAATCCGACAAAACACTACCTGAATATCAAGGCAAGTAATATTTATCATGGAGCTCCCTTGTTACTGGAGGTTTACAGTTTAACAGGAGAAAAAGTCGAATCAATGATTATGACGGCATCTTCTGCCACCGTTGACCTCTCAGCATTAAAAGCAGGTATGTACATTTTAAGAATATATCATGATAATGAGATTTGGATAAGGAAAATAGGAAAGCTTTAGAAGTAGTAATTTGATAATTCAGGAAATTGTTAAATTATCAATTCCCGCCGGATTTAGATTTGGGCTAAAGCCAGTTCCTATTCATGATAATTTGATTATCTGTAATTGAGATGATCTAATAAAACCAGATAGAATCCTACACCACTCCATCATATTTAACTTTTATTTTGTTAAATTCAATTTCATTCTCACAATCTAAAATTTTACTCAATTTACTTAACAACAATTTTGCATAATGCTATGTGTCAAGCAATTATATAATGATAGAAATTAATTTTTCAATAGTTTCAAAGTAGCATTTTATAATTTACGAGTACAAATTCGGGAATATGAACAAAAAATTTTACTTTTTTTAACAACTGACCATACCAATCCTTGAAAAAAGGCTTATATTTGCAAATAATTAGCACAAAATTGAAGTGTTATTGGATAGTTCCTTAAAATAGCTGGTTTATGAAAGCGAAAAATTAAAGTCGCTAAGTAAGCTGTAGTAATCCGGCAAAATGTTACAGTTTGTAATGCCTAAAAGGATTTTTAACTATTTAACATTTTTTTAACCTATGCTAATAAGGAATATTTATTATTTTGTGGTTTAATTAAAATGAAGATTAATATAACAAATATGAAACAAAAGTTGCATTGTGTTTGTTTTCTTATTAATTTTGCCGCCCTTTTTACTGAAGGTTCCTTAATATCTATTATATATAATTTTGAATTTTAATTTTTTTATTTGTTTAACTAAATCAAATTGTTATGGAAAAAATGAAACGATTGCTTTTAATGTTTGCTGCAATTCTTTTTGGATTGGTATCAGTAAACACGACTGCACAGGTTTACGACCAGGTTGACTCCGATGTATGGGGACAAACTATTAAAGTTGCAAACGATGCAGAATTAATTGAAGGTATGGATAATTCTAATGTCCAAACCATTTTGCTTAGTCAGGGTTATTATAAATATCTTGACGTTGATGTTCATGTTTCTGGTTTAACTAAGGTTATTAAAGCCCAAAATAATACCCGTGCTGAATGTCAGTATTTTATAACTGTTTCTCAGGAATGTTGGCCAGAAGAAGTTGTAATTGTAGCTGGCACACATGCCGGAGGTGATAATTGTCCACCGGCTAACTCTGGAATATGGTCTGTAACTGGTCCTGGTATTGTAGCCTGGGTTCCAGGTGGTACAATTTATACACAAATTGTTACTGCTGATACCCCTGGTATTTATAATTTCAAATATGAGTGGCCGGCTACAAACTTTATTGTTCAGGGTACTGTTATTTGGTGGGATTATGAAGTTAATGCTGGTCCCGATGATGAAATATGCGGATTACACTATGCTCTGACTCCTTTTATTAGCCCTGTTACACCTGATCCTGAAAATCCACCAAGTGGAAACTGGAGCAAGGTAAGTGGTCCTGGTGATGCTAATTTTGATGGGAATGATGTAGAAGTGACAGAATGTGGAGAATATGTCTTCGAATATTCAGTTAAAGTTGGTGCTTGTGAAAAAGCAAGTCAGGTTACAATTAATTTCTATGATGATCCTGTTATAGATATGCAACCTGAAGCAGAAGTATGTCTTGAAGATTTACCATATGTTATAGATGTAACATTTGCAGTAGCTTGTGATTATCCGGCAGTTGCTACATGGCAGGTTCCTGAAGGAATTGTAATGGAAGGCAATACCATAACTGAAGTTCCTGGATGTGGCGAATATACACTTTTTTATGAAGTTGTTAACGGACCATGTTCAGCTACAGCATCAGTTACTCTGAGCTTCTTCGACAAACCTCAGGTCTTTGTTCAGGAAGATGATGAAATCTGTGGATTAGAATATGTACTCGAAGGTAACCATGAAGTTTCATGCGCACACGAGGACTTTACTGCAGGATGGTCATTAGTAAGCGGACCTGGTACTGTTACTATAACATTAAATCAGGTAGAGGTTTCAGAATGTGGTGAATACGTATTTGCTTACACTGCATATAATGGATTCAAAACTTGTGAAGCATCAGAAACTGTAACTATTAATTTCTATGATGTTCCTGTTATAGATATGCAGGATGATGAAGAAGTATGTCTTGAAGATTTACCATATGATTTAACAGCTTCATTTACAGTTGGCTGCGATTATCCGGCAACTGCAACCTGGACACTCTTTGACGGTCCCGGAAATGTTGAATTAGATGGCAATTCTATTACTTCTGTTGAGTATTGCGGAACTTATACTTTTGAATATTTTGTTAAGAATGGTCCATGTGAAGCTGCAACAACAGTTCAAATAACCTTCTACGACAAACCTAAGGTTTTTGTTCAGGGCGATGGTGAAATTTGCGGATTAGAATATGAACTTGATGGTAGTTTTGAAGTTTCATGCGAACACAAAGACCTTACCGCAGGATGGTCATTAGTAAGTGGACCTGGTGACGCTGAATTTGATGGTAACAAAGTTACAGTTACTGTGTGTGGTGAATATGAATTTGCTTATACCGTAAATAATGGATTTGCTGCTTGCGAAGCTGTTTCTACTGTAACCATCAATTTCTATGATGTTCCTGTTATTGACATGCAGGATAATGCTGAAGTATGCCTTGAAGATTTACCTTATGATATTGATGTAACATTTGCGGTAGCTTGCGATTATCCGGCAACTGCTACATGGGAAATCTCAGGAGATATTGTAATAGAAGGCAATACCATAACTGAAGTTCCTGGATGTGGCACATATACTTTCTGGTATATAGTTGAAAACGGACCATGTTCAGCTACAGCATCAGTTACTCTCAGCTTCTTCGATAAACCTCAGGTTTTTGTTCAGGAAGATGATGAAATCTGTGGTTTGAATTATGAACTTGATGGCAGCTTTGAGGTTTCATGCCCACATCCTGATCTTACTGCAGGATGGTCATTGGTAAGCGGACCCGGTGAATATGCCTTTGATGGTAACACTGTTAGTGTTTCAGAATGTGGCGAATATGTATTTGCTTATACTGTAAATAATGGATTTGCCGCTTGCGAAGCTACAGCTACTGTAACCATTAATTTCTATGATGAGCCGGAAGTAGACGCTGGTCCGGATCAGGAAGTTTGCGGACTTGAAACAAATCTTGAAGGTTCATTTACCGTAGATTGCGAACATCCAGATCTTAAAGCTTACTGGGGATATAAGACACCAGCTCCGGGAAATGTAGTGTTTGAAGATCCTTACGATCCAAATACAAAAGTTACAGTTACTGCATGCGGTGAGTATACCTTTGTTTATACTGTAGAAAACGGACCTTGCGGCCCTGTTACTGACTTCATGATTGTTAATTTCTACGATGAAGCTGACATTTTTGTTGAAGCTCCTGAAGATGTTTGCGGTTATGAAACAACAGTCTACGTTGCTTACGAAGTTGAATGTCCATATGATGTTACAATTAAAGACTTCGATTATACAGGACCTGGTATAGCTATTATTAGTGAAGGCATAGTTTCCGACACATATGATATTACTGTTGATACATGTGGTGAATACGAATTCTCATACACAGTAACAAACGGACCTTGTGTTACAGTAACAACATTCGCTATTAACTTCTTTGAATTACCAGCAGTAGAAATTACTGAACCTGATGCAATGCTCTGCCGTGTAACAGAATATGAACTCATTGACCTCAGAGTTTGCTCAACCGAACCATACACAATTAAGTGGGAAGTTGAAGGTGGTGATATTGTAGGTACAGATACAGGTACAACAGTACTGGTAAGCTGGACTGAACCTGTTGCTCAATTATTTGTACAAGTTTGCTATGAAGACTTACCTGATTGCTGTTCTTCAACATTCATTGATGTTGAACCAATGATGCCTACTATTGAAGGGCAGATCAAATACTGGAATGAGTTTGAAACTTATATGCCAACCCCATATCCAACATTTGATTATGCTACCTATCCACATGATTATTTCTATGTTGAATTATGGAATGGAGAAGACTTCCTTGAAGTTGTTGCAGCTCAACCACGTCTGAAAGAAGACCTTATTGAACTGATCTCTCATTTCGAATTCAGTCTGGATGATTACTTCGCAGACTATGGTTGTGATGGTTACTGGCTGAAAGTTTGGGACGGTGGTTTAGTATATCACTATGCATTCCCAGGTGGATCAGGTATTAATCCTCCACAGGCAGCAGAACATCTGGGTGCTAACTATACTTACAAGAACTGGGGTGGTGGCAACGCTACCGACGCTCTTATTGTATCTCAAATGGCTACAGGTGCAGTAGTTAATCCTCCTGTTGATGGTGTTGGTTCAACAGCATCAACCCCAATGTATGGTTACTATTCACACTCAGTTGCTGATGTGAACAGCTCCGACCGTTATGTTAACGGTGGTATTACCGCATTGGATGCCCTTACAATCAACTACCGTGCTCTTGGTCTTATCGGTATGTTCCCGAATAATAGTGGAGCTCCAGTTCAGTATTCACCGAACTTTATGGTAACCGGTAGAATGGTGCCTTCATTGCCATACATGACATGGCCACTGCCATTTGATTATGAATTTGATGTTGCCGGCAATCCAATTGCTGTATTACCATCGAATCCGGATGACCTGCCATTCTTCCACAGTGGAGTATCATACCTTTACTTTACTGATGCAGTTGATCATAAATACTCTTCAGTACCATTTGATCTCTACGACAAGAATTATATCAATATCTACTACCAGGCTCTTGGTGATATAAACTCAAGCTTTGTACCTCCAAGCTATCCGTTCCCATTCTATCCAAAAGCTGATGAAACCATCGCTCTTGCATATGTTGGCGAACAGGTTGTAAGTAAGGGAGAAGTTGTTACCGTTCCAATCCGCATTGATCGTAATGCAGAACTGGGCGCAATAACCCTCGATCTGACATACAACACCAGCCTGATTGAAGTTATTGGTGTAAACCACGCCGAAGACTTTGTAAATATTGATGCAGAAAAAGGAATCCTGCGTATTAACTGGTGGAATACCGAAGGCGCTGATTTTGCCAGCGGTGATGCACTTGCATTGGTTCAGGTAAGAGTTCTTTCCGATATCAGTGCTGACGCACGTTTCTTTGAACTTGCCAATAATACTGAGCTTGCTGATCTTAATGCTCATACCGTTAAGAACATCACCCTCGAAACTACTGCTTTAAGCACAGTTGGAAGTGAACTGTTCATCACCAACTATCCGAATCCGTTCACAACTACTACCAATATCAGCTACAACCTCCCAGAAGATGGCAATGTAACTCTGGTAGTTTACAACAAACTCGGACAGATTGTTGAAACATTGGTAAGCACACATCAGGAAGCTGGTACATATAAGGTTGAATTCGGTCGCTCAGACTTAACTCCTGGCGTTTACTTCTACAAGATTGTTGTTGAAGGCGAATCCACACATACAAGTACTAACAGTATGATCCTCATGAAATAAACCTCATGATAAAAAACTTCTGGGGAAATTTCCCCAGAAGTTTTTTTTATTTCATATTTAAACTAAAAATAAAAATGTCAATAGTGTAAATGCAAAGAGTCCACAATAAGCATATTATCAATTTAAAAGCTGCTACCTTATTAGCCGCTTTTTTGGCTTTTCATACTTTAGTAGTTGGGCAGATGACACTTAGCCTTGGTAATATTGTAAGTTGTAATAATAATGAAGTTAATATACCGCTTCATGTATCTGAATTCAATGAAGTAAATGCAATTACACTAAAAATTCAAATTGATACTTTATTTTGTAATTATAACGGATTAACAAATCTTAATAATAATTTAGCAGGAGCTTCGCTGATAACCAACATCAGTTATGCAAGTTCTTCTGCTTTGATTAATATTTCCTGGCAACGTATGTCGCCAATAACTATATCAGACGATAAGCTTTTTGATATAGTACTAAATTATAAAGAAGGTAGCAGCAGTCTGAGTTTTACCGGAGGTTGTGAAATTGCCAGCGGATTAACTCCTGTTGAAAATGTTAACTACCTAAACGGTTCAATTAATAAGCAGCCACAATCATTATTTATTGCTGAAGGTGAAACTGCAATGTTTTCAGTAAATTACGATAATGAGAGTACTTATTTATGGCAATTTAATTCAGGCGAAGGATGGCTTGATCTAAGTAACTCATCTATTTATTCTGGTGTTTATTCGCATGAATTGGTTATCAGTAATACTACTTTGGATTTAAGTAATAATACATATCGCTGTATCGTTAATCATAATGAATGTGAAATTATTAGTTCTCCAGCAACTTTAAAGGTTTCGCCAATGAGTATTAATGAGCATAATCATCAATCTGATATTTTAACCGTGTTTCCAAACCCAAACCATGGAATTTTATATTGTGAAGTTAATTCGCCATTAGAACATATAGATATTTCAATTGTTGATATGCTTGGTAATAAACTTTGGACAAGATATTATAAAGACCTGCCAGCCAATCATTCTGAAACTATTAATACAGGATTGTTTAAGCAAGGAGTTTATATTTTACAGCTCATTAGCGATGAGATTGTTCAAAGTACTGTAAAAGTGATTATAAAATGAACCTAAAATAACAAATGAGAAATTAAATTATGAAGACAAAATTTTTACGACTGTTAACAAAGGTATTAGCCTTTTTATTCATCACGCTTGCTACTTCATCGGCAATTATGGCTCAGTCTGAACTAAGTGTCGGAGCAGTAAGCAGTACTCCGGGAGAGCTTGTAGCTGTTCCGGTAAATGCAAGTGGTTTTACTGGTGATCTGAATGCTGTAACATTAAAACTTGATTATGATAACAGCATTTTAACATTCACAGGTCTTTCTTTATTGCAACCTCAAACGGGATTGGTTGCTCATGCTTCCGGAAGTACTTTAACTATTGTTAATTCAATTATTGACGATCCTTTTCAAATTAATGACGGATTGTTATTAGAACTTAATTTTATATACAACGGTGGAGGTACTTCAAACATTTCTTTCAAACCTGGTACAGAAATATTCAGTACTGATCTGGAACCGTTGGATTTGATTCTTATAAATGGAAGCGTCTCTTCTGCCACTCCTCCTCCTATGTTAATTATTGGACAGGTTTATGCTCCTGAAGGAAGTTCGGTTACAGTACCTGTAACAGCTTCAGGTTTTGATCCTGATGTATTAGTTGGAGCTATTACATTAAAAATTGGATTCCCGGCAGGTATTTTGGTATCAACTGCTATAACATCATATCAGGATTTTGATTTAAATTATGCTGCTACTTCAAACCAAATGATACTTACATGGAAAAATCCTACCGGTAAAATTTTAGCCAATGGGCCGCTGGTTGATTTGAAATTTAATTATTTAACCAGTGATTTAGCTGTAGTTAAATTTAACCCGGGAGTAATCATTTCAGATATTAATTATGCAACTATTCCGGTTCAGTATGTTGATGGTTCAGTCAGTGAAATGCCAGAGGGATATAAAGTTAGAGGATTACTTAAATATGCTAATGAAATACCATTAACAAACAGCACTGTAGAACTTTGGGATGAAACTGAAACTATTCTGATTGAAAGCACCACAACCGATGGGTCAGGTATGTATGAATTTATTGGTATTGTCCCGGCAAATTATGTATTGAAAGCAACAACTACAAAAGATGTTGGTGGAATTAATATTGATGATTTGTGGGATATATATGGATTTCTCGATTATGGCAATCCCACATTTGTTGGTATTTTTGCATTAGCTGCCGATTTCAATAATGATGGCGATATTGATATTGATGATTTTTGGGACCTTTACAATTATCTAGACCAGGGTGAAACACCATCTGGCTATGTTCCATGGAGATTCGAGAGTAAGTCAATAACTGTTAGTGGAGCTGACCTAATAATAGATATTTTAGGTCTATGTTCGGGTGATGTTAATGCTTCATATGATCCAATTCCTTAGATTATTAAGTAACCCCAAATTTTTTAAATATGAAAAGACTGATTTTACTTTTAAGTTTTATTCTGATAAGTGGTTCTGTTGTAATGTCACAAACTTTAGCAACAGATATCTTTTCAGAAGGTAACATGAATTTACCTGCTGTTGGAAGTGAGTTTAATGTTCCGATTAATGCAATTGATTTTCCGGATGAGCTTCGATATGTTGAATTTTTCTTTCAATATGATCCGAATGTCTTAACTTTCATTGGTTTTGAAAATCCACAACATCCACCAACACAGGTTACTGTTTGGGTTAATAATCCAAGCCAGCCTGCACCTAATGTTATCAAAGTAACCTATACAGCTTTACCAATACCACCTGCTTCATTCAATATTGAGGAACCAAAATTGCTTGATTTTAAATTCGAATATTTAGGTGGTGATTGTGACTTAATGTTTTTAGAAGTATTTAACGGTGTAAAAACCAGGTATAGAGTTGTAAATACCATTACTCCTATTACAAGCTTTGAACATGGCGCTATTATTGGGGCCTTTGTTAATGTTGTCACCATTAAAGACGGTGCATGGGAAGATCCGTCAACCTGGCAGTACGGAGTGGTTCCGGAAGGCACACATAATGTAAGCATCCTTCATGAAGTTACTATTGATTCTGATGCAGTTTGTAACGATTTAACTATTGGAACTACCGGTAGATTAACTTTAAACGATGGAGGTAATATTACTCCTGGTGGTAATGTTCTGATTGATTCTGACATTACCGGAACCGGATCATTTGTTAATAATGGAGATCCTATTGTTATTAATGGAACTGTAAAACAATATATGACCGGTCAAACTGACGATGGAGAGCTGGTATGGCATCTTGTTTCAGTTCCCGTTGAATCTATCTGGTCAGCTGATGTATTTTTTGGCTGCCATCTCCAAACCTGGGAAGAAACAATTAGCCTGTGGGAAGATGTTCAGGAACATCCTGATGTATCTCATACAGTACTAATGGATACTCCTATGAAAGGCTATGCAACTGCATTTGCACTTTCAGAACCAGGTGAGGATAAAGTCCTTGAATTCGTTGGACAATTTAATGATGGACCTTACAGCATTGATGTTATCAACACCGGAACAAGTGGAGATGCTAACCTGGATGGCTGGAATCTCGTAGGTAATCCATATCCTTCATCACTAGATGTTGATGCTACTGGCTGGACAAAAGATCCTAGTTATGTGAGCATGGGAGTTGCTTATTGGGATGCAACTTTCGGTCCTGAAGGTGGATATGTTTATTATGGTGATGGTGTTGGACTTAACGGAGGGACACAGTTTATTCCACCAATGCAGGGTTTCTTTGTTAAAGCAATTGATGAAGGTGGACCTTATGGTGTTACAAATGAAGCAAGAGTACACTCTGATCAACCTTTTTACAAAAGTAGTCTGAATAATCTGCTTAAACTTACGGTTCAAGCAAATGGTTATAGCGATGAAACAGCAGTTCGTTTTATTGAGGATGCTGAGTTAAATTATGATGGCAAATATGATTTCTTTAAATTATTTGCTGATAATATGCCTCAAATCTATTCGCTCACATCTAATAATGAAAAACTGGCAATCAATGCTTTACCGCAAATTGATGAAGATACCCATATTACTATAGGTCTTAAGCCTGGCTTTAACGAAGTCATGTCAATAGAAGCTACAAATATCGAGACCTTCAATAAGGACGTTCCTATATTACTTATTGATAATAAGGAAAATGTACAATGGAATTTGCGTGATAATCCCATCTATAACTTCGTTGCCAATGTAAATGATGATCCCGACCGTTTTACATTGAATTTCAAGGGTCTAACCGGAATACCAGGTATTGATCAGTCTAATATCAATATCTATTCTTACAATCAGAGAATATATGTTGATGCTGGTCAGGCAAATAGCGGAGAGATTATTGTATTAAATATTATGGGACAAGAATTAGTTCGTGAAAAGCTTTTAAAACAATTAAATATTGTATCTTTGCCTGTTTCCCATTCATACGTTATTGTTAAAGTAATTAGTGATCAGGGAATCAGTTCACGAAAAGTATTTGTTGATTAATTCTACCAATTGAAGAAAATAATATAATCATCAAAATATAAAACCTAATACAATGAAAAAGACGATAAGACAATTAATCCTGGTCATTTCAATAATAAGTGCCGCAGCTTTTGTAAACACCCTTCATGCACAGCCAAAACCAGGTGATCCTGGCGTTGGTGGTGGACCAGGTGGTGGTAGTTATCCAATTGGTGGAAGCGCTCCTATTGGAAGCGGTCTTGTTATTCTCCTTACTATGGGGCTTGGTTATGGAGCGAAGAAAGTTTATGATGCCCGTAGAGATCTGTCAAAAGATTAATCTTGTTCTTATTAAAAGGAATAAGAGGTTAATCAGAATTTATACTGCTACATAAAATGTAGTTTTTAATGTAAATATATCTCACTATCTTGCATTTTGCCCCGTTTGTTAAGCAACAAACGGGGCAAATTTTTTACTATAACTTCAAATTTAAATTTCCCTAAGAAAACGAATCCTTATCTTATCAAAGTATTTTCACCTCTATAGCTCCATAACCATATTTCTTAAATGAAGCATTTTGTACCTGAAACTCTTCGTATTGTTTAAGAATATCAATAATGGTATTGCGAAGAGTTCCGTTTCCTATTCCATGTATAAATATTATTCTGCGATACTGGCTTTCAATTGCACTCTCAATACATTGCAGAAAATAATCCTTTTGAAATTTAAGAATATCAAATTGTGAAAGCTTTGAATAATCATCTTTTAATGCAGATATATGCAGATCTACTTCAGCCTCAAAAGGAGCAATACGATGCTTATCAATTAATGATCTTGGCTTTTCAAAAATTATTTTTGAATCTGAAACAGGTTCATAACCTTCATTTTCCTCAGGTTCAGATACCGACTCAACTACAGCTGACAAATTCACCATCAAAGCTCTTTCAGTCATAAATGTATTTATAATATAATTATCCTCTTTCAGAAAACGAGAAGCTTTTAATTGAAATACAGCATTTACAGGAACAATGATACGAGGAAGTAATTCTTTGTAGAATAACATCTGAACACTTCCATTAATCCAGGCAGGAAGCGCTTCGCGTGTAACTGTTGCTATTACAATGCCTGAAACAGCAGGAATAACATCATAATCTGCTCCTATGTATTGATTATCAGCCTGCCGTTGAAGAAAAGAGTATATTATATCAAAATCAGTAGGGTTAAGTATACAAATATCAATCAAACCAGTTATTAGCCACTTTTGATCGTGGGGTCGGAAAGCAAGCCATATATTGTTGAGCTTATCACTTTTGCCTTTTCGCAAGTGGAATAATCTTTCGCCCTCATTCTCTCCATTTTGCACAATATCGTCATTCTTCTGAGCAGCAGTACTAAGCTTTTCTTTTTCATATGTCTTTTCAGTTTTATTAAAAAATCCTGAAGCAGACTCTTTACTTTCAACCCTGATCAATTCACTGATTAGAGTTGGTATTTCAAAACCATCTTCAATAGCAACGTTAACCAACGAGGGGCTAATTATTTTTGTAACCACCCCGCCACCATTGGTATTCAGAAATCTAACTTTATCTCCTGGCTGAAATTTCATAATGATGGATGTATTAATAAAATACTTATGATATCAAATCTGGTTTTAAGTCATTCATACTTAAACCATAACAATCGCTGAATTTTCTGATAATATCAGATAATCCTGACTAATAAAGTATCAGATACTATTATTAATTCAGATAAATCTATCAGAACAAGATTATCTTTCCCTTGAGGCAAGCATAATCTCAAGCATCTTTAATGCGGCATCAGGTATTGATGTACCGGGTCCAAAAATTGCAACAGCACCTGCCTTATAAAGAAAATCATAGTCTTGCGGTGGGATTACTCCTCCTACAATAACCATTATATCTTCACGTCCATGCTTTTTAAGCTCTTCTATTACCTGAGGAACCAGAGTTTTATGGCCTGCTGCCAGACTTGAAACACCAAGGATATGCACATCATTTTCAACGGCTTGTTTAGCTGCTTCAGCAGGGGTTTGAAATAATGGTCCTACATCAACATCAAAGCCAATATCGGCATAACCTGTTGCAACTACCTTTGCACCGCGATCGTGTCCATCCTGTCCCATTTTAGCAATCATTATCCGGGGACGGCGGCCTTCAATGCCGGCAAATTTATCAGCTAGAGCACAAGCCTTTCGGAACAGATCATCATCTTTTGATTCTGAGGAGTAAACTCCGGAAATACTTCTTATCACAGCTTTATATCTCCCATAAATTTTTTCAAGAGCAGTTGAAATTTCACCTAATGAAGCATGCTTACGAGCTGCATCAATGGAAAGCTCCAATAAGTTACCTTCATTTGTTTCAGCTGCTTTGGTAAGAGCATTCAATGCAGCTTCCACTTCATCATTGTTGCGGTTATTGCGCAATTCTGCCAATCTTTTTATTTGTGAATTTCTTACAGCAGTATTGTCCACTTCCAGGATTTCGATAGGGTCTTCTTTTTCAAGCCTGTATTTATTAACACCAAGAATAGTATCCTTTCCTGAATCAATATGAGCCTGACGACGTGCAGAAGCTTCTTCTATCCTCATTTTTGGGATTCCGGTTTCTATAGCTTTTGCCATACCACCAAGTGATTCGATCTCCTGAATAAGACCCCATGCTTTATGTGCGATCTCATGAGTAAGAGATTCAATATAATATGAACCTGCCCAGGGATCTACTGCCTTACAAATATTGGTTTCTTCTTGTAGATATATCTGGGTATTACGTGCTATTCGGGCAGAAAAATCAGTGGGAAGTGCTATGGCTTCATCCAAAGCATTGGTATGTAATGACTGAGTATGTCCCAATGCTGCTGCAAGCGCTTCAATACAGGTTCTTGTAACATTATTGAAAGGATCCTGTTCAGTAAGGCTCCAACCCGAAGTTTGACTATGGGTTCGTAAAGCCATTGATTTAGGATTTTTAGGGTTGAACTGTTTAACAATTTTTGCCCACAACATACGTGCAGCACGCATTTTGGCAATTTCCATAAAATGGTTCATGCCTACAGCCCAGAAAAATGAAAGACGAGGAGCAAAACTATCAATAGGAATTCCGGCTGCTATGCCTGTGCGTATATATTCCAATCCGTCAGCCAGGGTGTATGCCAGTTCAAGATCAGCAGTAGCACCTGCTTCCTGCATATGGTAACCACTGATACTTATTGAGTTGAACTTTTTCATATTCTTTGAAGTAAACTCAAATATATCAGCAATGATTTTCATGGAAGGCAAAGGCGGATAGATATAAGTATTGCGAACCATGAATTCTTTAAGAATATCGTTTTGGATTGTACCCGTAAGCTTGTCGTATGATACACCCTGTTCTTCTGCGGCTACAATATAAAATGCCATGATTGGAAGCACAGCTCCGTTCATGGTCATTGACACCGACATTTTATCAAGTGGAATCTGATCGAACAGGATTTTCATATCAAGGATTGAATCAATAGCCACACCAGCTTTCCCAACATCGCCAACAACGCGCTCGTGGTCAGAATCATAACCCCGATGTGTAGCAAGATCGAATGCTACTGATAATCCCATTTGACCTGCTGCCAGATTGCGCCGATAAAATGCATTGGATTCTTCGGCTGTGGAAAAGCCGGCATACTGACGTATAGTCCATGGACGCATTACATACATTGTACTATAAGGCCCGTGCAAATAAGGAGGAATTCCGGCAGCATACTGCAAATGTTCCATACCGGCTAAATCGTCGGCAGTGTATATAGGTTTTACTTTGATCTGTTCATTTGTAAACCATTCGTAAGCAGAAGTTCCTTTTAGGGTTTCGGCTTTTGGAACAGAGAACTCACTGAAATTTACTTTGCTGAAATCTGGTCGCATATCTTATTATTGATTTTCGATTTTTAATTATATTTTAAGCTATAAGGCACTGTAAACGAGCATACTAAATATTAGTTACTGATCTTAGTCTATTATACCAAGGTTTTTGTGAAATCCGATTAAAGTAGTAAATACATTACTTCTGATATGAATGAATTCCTCAATTCCTGCTTGTTTAAAGCTTTCAACATGTTCTTTTGGATATCCTGCAAGCACGGGAATCGCCTTACTTTCAATTTCTTTTAATTGTTTGCATATCTGAGGGACCAAATCCACATATTCTTCGTCGGAACTGCATATAACAACAATTGAAGGCTGTTGCCTCCGAACCTCTTTTACACCTTCTTCTATTGTAGTAAAGCCGGCATTATCAGCAATCCTGTATCCGGCACATCCAAAGAATCCGGTACTAAAAGCAGCGCGGGCTTTACGCATTGCAAGATTACCAATTGTGAACAAAAATACTATGGGCTGATCATTACCGGTTTCTATGAAAATTTCTGTTGCAAGCCTGAGATCTTCAAATTCATCGGATAACCTGCCTGGTTGTAATGTTTTGTATTTGCATTCTTTCTTTTGAAGCTCTTCTTCATCAGGTTGTGCTTCCTGAATTTTCTCGAGCATGCGTTCTTTAAGGTCAGGGTGCTGATTAGTTCCCAGCAGTACCATTCGTCTGTATGCAAGATCTTCAATACGTTGTTTGGCATTTTTCTCAACTTCATCCTGAATAAAGCCTGATTTAACTGCCTGGGTCATTCCACCCAATGTTTCAACTTTTGTAAATAAATCCCATGCGTGGCTTGCTATGCTGTAAGTAAGCTGTTCAATATAATATGAACCTGCTGAAGGGTCAATTACCTTATCAAGGTATGCTTCTTCCTGAAGTAAAATTTGCTGGTTACGTGCAATTCGCCTTGAAAAATCATCTGCTTCCTTGTAAGGAACATCAAAAGGTATTACAGTAATGGAATCAACACCTCCAATTGCAGCAGCCATAGCTTCAGTTGTTGAACGAAGCAGATTTACATAAGGATCATAAACTGTTTTATTCCAGTTTGAAGTAATAACTTGTACATGAGCCATCAAAGTTTTTGTATCTGATGGTTTATACTGCTCAATCATACGAGCCCATAACAAACGAACAGCGCGGAATTTCGCAATTTCCATAAAATAATTACTTCCGGCTGATAAAATCAGGGTAATGCGTTGGGCAATATCATCAACAGGTAAACCCCTGGCGCTCAATAATGCGGTATATTCTGATGCCGAAGCCAAAGTAAATGCAAGTTCCTGAATAATATTTGCTCCGCTATCATGAATATAATGTCCGTTGATACTTAACAACCTGAGTTGTGGAGTCTTGCTTCGGCCGATTGAAATAAGCTCATATGCCTGATCAAAGTCAGCGGATTCACTCAGGAAAAAGTTGCCATGAAGCAGGAGATAGCTAATAAGATCAAAATCAAATGACCCCTGTAATGATTTTGGATCGAAATTTAATTCTTTACAGGCTTCAATCAAATGATTTAATAAAACCGGATAATTATTGCTGTTATAATAATGAATCTCGGTTTTTGCCAATGGAATACCTCTTAATAAAGTTACCAGATCTGCAACCGATTTCACTTCACTTACATCAAGGGCAAGAGCATTGGCTCCTTTTGCAATGGCATCAAGAGCGATTCGATTTGCTTTCTGCAAATCTGAAACATCAACATCCTGACAAATCCTCCATTTATTATCCACAGTTTTATTACTCCTTACAAAAGGATAGCTTCCAGGCTGAGAGCCAATGTGTGGCAAATCTGTTAACTGCCCTGCACGATAGTATGGCTTAATTTTTATGCCCTCAGGTGTCTTCCAAACAAGTTTTTTATCATAGTCGGCACCTTTAAGATCTTCAATTATTCTGGATTCCCATTCTTCAGTAGAAACCGGCGGGAAATCAGCAAAAAGTTTCTGATAAGTTTTATTATTATCCATTGCCTTAAACAAATATTTTGAAAAGTGATGCAAAGGTAAGGTTTTATCGAGACAGTCAATTGAAAACTATTTCCAAAAATTATAATTTCATCGTTGAATTAGTTGTAATTTAGCGCCTTGGAATTATAATATTGCTGTTTTGAACTGCAAAACAGCAATATTTATCAAAAACAATTTAAAATCAACAAATCAGAACAAAGCATATTTTCAAGATATCACTTCTGTAAATTAAAAATGTGCCGGTAATTGTAAACAAAAAGGACGAAATCAAAAAAAATGAAAAAGTTATTGAGATTTTTATTATATTTCTTTTTTGTTTTTGTACTTACTGAGGTATCTGACGCCCAGGATCCTGCTTTTTCACAGTTTTATGGCAATCCTTTATACCTGAACCCTGCTTTAGCCGGAAACAAACTGTGTCCGCGTATTACACTGAACTACAGAAATCAATGGCCATCAATACCATCAAGTTTTGTAACTTACAGTGCCTCTTTCGATCAGTTTGTGAATAAAATGAATAGCGGACTTGGATTTCTGGTAGTTTCTGACAATGCCGGTGATGGAATTCTGACAAATAATTCATTCAGCGGCATTTATTCCTACCGGATCACACTTACAGATGAAATTGAAATGAATGCTGCCCTTCAGGCTACATTTCAACAATTGGGACTTAATGGGGATAAACTGATATTTGCTGATCCATCTGATTCGATACCTGGAAGCCATTCAATAAGGTTTCCTGATTTCTCGACAGGTTTTTTAATCGGTTTTCGTGAAAGCATATATGCCGGACTGGCAGTTCATCATCTTAAACAACCTGAATATAGTTTTTATATTGATTCTATTGAACAAGATAACAGCAAACAATTAAGAAAAATAACTGCTCATGCCGGAGCAATTTTTAATCTTGGAGCTGACGACTGGTCTGCTGATATCAAAGGCACACCATCTGTTTCCTTGAATTTGCTGTATCAGCAACAGGGCAAATTCAGACAAATGAATATTGGAGGTAGTTTCAATATTTATCCAATTATTGCCGGTATATGGTTTCGCCACAATTTTAATAACCCCGATGCCGTTATTGCTTTGCTTGGGTTTGAGTATAAACAGTATAAAATTGGCTATGCCTATGATTATACAATATCAAAACTCACCAATGCAACAGGTGGTTCCCATGAGATATCAGTAGCATATATTTTCGATTGTTATCAGGAAACCAGAAAAAGTAGTAAGATCAAAGCAATAAAATGCCCGTCTTTTTAGTTATTTGTAAGTAATCAAAAAAACATTCTATAATGATCCTGAAGAAAAGAAGCTTTACTTTAGTGATTTCGGTTGCAATGGTTGTGCTGATTTCATCTTGTCACAACAAACAAGTATCCCAAACAACCGGTTGGGAATACAATAATTCAAAACTTGGTGGCTTTGAATTGCCAAGATATCGTGAACAAGCAACCGGACCAGGTCTGGTGTTCATTGAAGGTGGTACTTTTGTAATGGGACGCAACATTGATCATCCTATGCAGGAATGGGACAATGTTGAGAGAAGAGTTACAGTTCCCAGTTTTTATATGGATGAAACTGAGGTATCAAACCTCGATTACCTTGAATATTTATACTGGCTTGACAGGGTTTATGGAGAAACCAATCCTGAAGTTTATCAAAGAGCTTTACCTGACACTTTAGTATGGCGTTCCCGATTAGCTTACAACGATCCACTTGTTGAAACATATTTCAGGCACCCTGCCTATATGAATTATCCCGTTGTTGGAGTAACGTGGATCCAGGCCAACGAATACTGTACCTGGCGTACTGACCGCGTTAATGAAATGATTTTGATTAAACATGGGATATTAGAATATGACCCTGATCAAACACCAAGAGACAATTTTAATACAGAAGCTTATCTTGCCGGTCAATATGAAGGGCTGGTAAATAAAAACCTGAAGAATCTTGATCCTAAAAGTACGGGAGAACGTATAGTAAGGCTTGAAGATGGAATTTTATTGCCCAGATATCGTCTGCCTACCGAAGCTGAATGGGAATTTGCCGCGCTTGGACTTATTGGTAATACAAAATATGAGCGTATCGCTGAAAGGAATATGTATCCATGGAAAGGTAATAATTTAAGAGCCGAAAACAAAAAGGATTATGGTAGCTTAATGGCTAATTTCCGCAGAGGCAGAGGGGATTATATGGGTGTTGCCGGTTCATTGAATGATGGTGCTGATATCCCGGCTGATATAAGGTCGTACTGGCCAAACGATTATGGATTATATAATATGGCAGGCAATGTAGCAGAATGGGTACAGGATGTTTTCAGACCATTAACCTTTGCCGACATGGATGATTACCGTCCGTTCAGAGGCAATGTATTTAAAACAAGAGAAACTCTTGATGATGGTCAGTTGGTTGAAAAAGACAGCATGGGTAGGATTAGATACAGAGATATTACCGACGAAGAAGCAGTGAGCAGATTTAATTATCGTACTGCTGATAACAGGAACTATCTTGACGGAGACCAGCGCTCGCTTATTGATAGAAATATGAATGAAGAAGCCAAAGTAGAAAATACAACAGGAAGGATGTATGAATACGGGAAAACTTCTTTGATCAGCGATAAATCACGTGTATACAAGGGTGGTTCATGGCGTGATCCGGCTCACTATCTTTCTCCAGGGGCACGTCGGTATCTTGACGAAGACAAATCAACCAATTACATAGGATTTCGTTGTGCAATGACAAGAACAGGAAGCACAACAGCAGCCAAAAAGAGATAAAGAATTGCAGAGTTTATGATTAAGTGATCCGGTGTTCAAAACGGGTTGCCATTATTCTGATCTTATATAAAGCAATTATGCTATAACAGAATTTCCTTTTATGGATATATCACGGATTTATGATGTTTTTTGCCAACATCCCCTTATCTGTACCGATTCAAGGAAAATTCAGAAAAACTGTATTTTTATAGCTCTTAAAGGAGAATCGTTTGATGGCAATCAATATGCAGAAGATGCCATTGAACTGGGAGCATCCTACGCTATTGTTGATAATCCTTCATTCGTTAATTCTGAAAAATATATTCTGGTCAGCAATACTCTTGAAACTCTTCAACAACTTGCATTGTTTCACCGCAAGCGTTTCAACATACCTGTAATAGCCATTACCGGTACTAATGGCAAAACTACTACCAAAGAGCTGATTGCTACGGTTCTGGCTCAAAAATACAAGGTTCTGGCTACAAAGGGAAATTTGAACAATCATATAGGTGTTCCATTTACACTGTTTGAATTAAATAAAACGCATGAAATTGCGGTAATTGAATTAGGAGCCAATCATCAGGGTGAGATCACAGAACTATGCAATCTGGCTTTGCCCGAATATGGCATTATTACCAATATTGGAAAAGCTCATCTTGAGGGATTTGGCAGTTTTGAAGGAATAATAAAAGCAAAAACTGAACTTTTTGATTTTCTGAGATCACATTCAGGAAAGGTATTCATTAACTACGATGACGATTTGCTGATGAAACACGCAGAAAATCTTTCTGAGTTAACCTATGGTTCCGATAAAAATGCAGACTATAGAACTGAAATTGTCAGCAATGAGCCTTTTCTGACATTAAAATATTTTGAGAATAACAACATTTTAAATATCCATAGCCAGCTTATCGGGACCTATAATGCAGGTAATATTTCAGCTGCAATTGCTGTCGGTCGTTATTTTGGTATTGGTTCAAAGCTGATAAAGGATGCCATTTCGGCGTATATACCACAAAACAATCGTTCTCAGCTTATTGATACCGGCAGGAATCAATTGATACTTGATGCCTATAATGCTAATCCATCAAGTATGGAAGCAGCTCTGAATAATTTTATTCAAAATCCGGATCAACCCAAAATGTTCATACTTGGTGAAATGCTGGAACTGGGGAACTACTCTGCTGAAGAGCACAAACGGATCATAGAGATTTCCCTGCAACATCAACCGGGATTAAAAATCTTTATTGGTGGGGGTTTTTATCGTTTCAAAAATGAACATCCTTCAGCGCTTTTCTTTCTTAATACGCAGGAAGCAAAAAACTGGCTGAAACACAATGATAAAATCATTGGTTATCATATTCTAATTAAAGGTTCAAGAAAAAATCAACTTGAGAGTCTGGCAGAAAATCTTTAGGTTTTATTATGGAAAATAAAGAAGGCGGTTTTTTCAAAATAACAGGTGTAATGTCAGGCACTTCGCTCGATGGAATTGATTTTGCTGCTTGTGTTTTTTCTGAAGATCATGGTGAGTGGAGTTTTCGGATTGAACACGCTACCACTTATGCCTATTCAGCGATGTGGAAAAACAAGCTAAAAAGCTTGTTTAATGCTGCTGCAAATGATCTTGCAAAAACCCATTTTGACTATGGAAAATTAATCGGGATGTTAAGCAAACAATTTCATCAGGAAACCGGTTTCGATCCATATTTCATTTCATCACACGGGCATACCATATTTCATGACCCTGCAAATGGCTATACAACCCAGATAGGGAGTGGTGCAGCAATAGCAACAGCAGCAGGCAAACCCGTAGTTTGTGATTTCAGATCCAATGATATTTGTCTTGGTGGGCAGGGTGCACCTTTGGTACCTATAGGCGACAAATTGCTTTTTGGCAAATATGATGCCTGTCTGAACCTTGGGGGCTTTTCAAATATATCTCTCGATAGCGGCAATAAACGTATTGCTTTTGATATATGCCCTGTAAACACAGTGCTGAATCTTCTTTCGAACAAAATAAATCTTGATTATGATAAAGACGGCAAAACAGCACGTCAGGGCAGAATTATAGATGACATCCTGAAGCAAATGAATTCGCTTCCTTATTATACGGGTCCTATACCAAAATCGTTGGGTACAGAATGGCTAAATCAAAACTTTTTGCAATTTTTAAATAACTATAATACTGTTCCTGACTTATTACGAACTGTTACAGAACATATTGCAATTCAGATTTCAGATGTTTTAACAAATTTTGAAATAAGAAAAACACTGATCACCGGAGGTGGTGCTTACAATAAATTTCTTATCGAAAGGCTTATGTCACTGTCGCATAGTGAATTCATTATTCCTGACAATCAGATAATTGACTTTAAAGAAGCACTAATCTTTGCTTTTCTTGGCTTACTTCGCTGGAAAGGGGAAGTGAATTGTCTTGCTTCTGCTACCGGTGCAAGTGAAGATAACATTGGTGGTGCTATATACCTGCCATTAAAATAAGCTTATATTTCCTGCGTTTTCTGCTCATGACACTGCAAGTTTAAAAACTATGATAAAAAAATCTTTATTATTCATTATTCTGTTAATATGGCAGTTTAATTTTCATGTTACTGCTCAGCAAACCAAGACATTACCAACTGCAGCAGAGCAATTCAGGGTAGCTGAAACATTATTTGAACTTGAAAAATATGCTGCTGCCCGAACTATATTTGAATCTATTGCTGATCAGGAAACAAAAGCTGACATATTGTTAAAGACACAGGCTTCATACTATGTGGCATTATGTGCGGCTGAACTCGATAATAAAGATGCAGAATATTTATTTGAAAATTTCATTTCCAATTATAATAAAAACTCATTGTTAAACCAGGCATGGTTTAATCTTGGTTCATTGCAGTTCAAGAAAAAGAACTACCGTACTGCTTTAAAATCATTCAGTGAAGTGACTGAGAAAACTTTAAGTAATAAAGAACTTGCTGAACTTTATTTTAAAAAGGGTTATTGCTTTATGCGTCAGGATGATTTCACAAAAGCAAGGCAGAATTTCAATCAGTTACGAAATACGCAAACGTATTATACAATTCCAGCCACATATTATTATGCACATCTGGCGTATATTGAAAATGATCTTGAAAAGGCACTGGATGATCTTAATAAAATCAGAAACGAAAATGAATTCAGGCAAGTCATTCCGTATTATCTTGTTCATATTTATCATAAGCAGGAGAAGTATGATAAAGTAACAGAGCTTGGAGAAAACCTGTACACTGCCAATAAAAGTCGTCAAAACCTTGAAATCGGCAAAATTATAGGTGATTCATATTACAAGCTTGGGAATTATGACAAAGCCCTGTCATACCTCGAAAATTATTACAACAATAGCCGTAATCGTATAACCCGCGGGGAGTCGTATCAAATGGGATATCTTTATCTTGTTTCCGAACGCTATCAGGATGCGATCCGTTATTTTCAGTCAGCGATTGGTGCTGATGATTCCATCAGCCAATACTCATATTTTAATCTTGCCAATGCATATTTGAAAACTGATCAAAAGCAATATGCCGGAAATGCTTTCCACTCTGCCTATCGCCTGGCTTTTAATCCGGAGATCCGCGAGGAAGCTTTGTTTAATTATGCTAAATTATCATTGGAGAATAGTTCAAACCCATATAATGAACCACTTAAAGCACTAAATCAGTATATTGAAGATTATCCCGATGGTAAGCGCCGCAAAGAAGCGTTAACCTATCTGGTACATCTTTACCTGTCGTCAAACAATTACCGTGAAGCTCTTGCCTCAATTGAAAACATCAAAGAAAAAGATAAAGGACTAAATGAGGCATATCAGAGAATCACATATAACCGCGGGATTGAGCTTTTTAACGACAGAGATTATTTTAATGCCATGAAAATGTTCAAAAAGTCTCAGGAAACCAATACAGACCATAATATTTTCGCCAATTCGCTTTTCTGGACAGGAGAATCATATTTCAGGCTTTCGCAATATGATCTGGCTATTTCATATTATAATCGTTTTTTGTCAGCACCGGGTGCCCGAAATTTGCCATTATACCACACAGCACATTATAATATCGGATATAGCTGGTTTCAGCAAAAAAAATATAATGATGCTGTTCAGGAATTTAAGCTTTTTTTGAAGAACGAAAGTAAGGAAAACAGCAAAATGGTCAGCGATGCCTATATGCGAACGGGCGATTCATATTTTGTAAGTAAACGCTATCAGGATGCAATTTCACAATATGACAAGGCAGCGCACCTTAATTCGGCAGAAGCAGATTATGCCACTTTTCAGAAAGCACGGGCGTTAGGAGCATTAGGCAAACAAGAGGAAAAAATCGCCACTCTTAGGGCATTCCAGAGACAATACAGCAGTTCGCCATATGCAGCCGAAGCATTTAGCGAAATGGGTAATACTGCTATGATCATAAATCAAAACAATGAAGCTTTACAATTTTTTAACACCCTCATTGTTAATTATCCTGCCAGTAATCTTATAAAAACAGCCCTGATGAAAACAGGGTTGATCTATTATAATTTAAGTGACTATAACAAGGCTCTGGACACCTTTAAAAAAGTAGTAGCTGAATATCCGGGTTCACAGGAAGCTCACGAAGCAATTGCCAATATCAGAAATATATATGTGGACTTAAACCGTGTAGATGAGTTTATTGCATATTCGAAAAATATATCCTTTGCTCAAATAACTGACAGAGAACAGGATTCGCTGCTTTATTTCGCTGCACTGAATAAATATATGGAAAACGACTGTGCAAGTGCCAAACAGGGTTTTTCAAATTATCTAAATCGTTTTCCTCAGGGATTATATTCACTGAATTCAAATTATTATAAAGCTGATTGTGAATTCAGAGCCAATAATATGTCAGAAGCATTGTTGGGTTATGAAAATGTGCTTTCAAGGCCTCGTTCGGAGTTTACAGAACGTTCCTTACAACGTGCTTCAAAAATCAACCAGAATCTGAGTAATTATGCCAAAGCACGGGAACAATATATCCAGCTTGAAGAAATAGCAGGAAATTCTTCAATCCGCCTTGAAGCTATTAATGGTCAGCTATTTACAAGTAATAAACTTGAAGACCATCAGGCAGTATTAATTGCTGCTGAAAAACTGTTGAAAGATTCAAGAGTGCCCGAAACTTCTCTGGCTGAGATACATTTAATTGCAGGAAAATCGGCAATGGCTCTTTCTCAAACCACAAAAGCAACCGAATCGTACAAGCTGGCTATTCGTCTGTCGCCTCAGGGTAGTTTTGGAGCTGAAGCCAGCTATCATCTTGCTTCT
The DNA here is from genome assembly GCA_964550455.1 of uncultured Bacteroidales bacterium. Classification (GTDB taxonomy): domain Bacteria; phylum Bacteroidota; class Bacteroidia; order Bacteroidales; family JAAYJT01; genus JAAYJT01. Next base: position 115,107 of record CAZJZG010000003.1, read on the forward strand.
ATTCTGTACGAACAAAACAAGCCTGACGAAGCTGAGAATATTATATTTGATCTTGCAGCTAATTATGCTTCATACGACTATTGGGTAGCTTCAGGATTTATTTTACTGGCAGATATTTACAAAAAAAATGGCAATGTCTTTCAGGCACGTCAAACCCTGCTCAGTGTTGTGGAAAATCATCAGGGTGAGGAATTACGTGCATTAGCAAGAAAAAAACTCAACGAACTACCTAAAGAAGGCGATAATTAAAATTCTGAAAACTTATTCACATGAGATATCTTCAAATAAAAACAGCAATAACAATATTTTTTGCCGCCGCATTTATTGTGGGTTCATATAATGTAAAAGCACAGTTGCCACAAAAAGAAGAAATAACGGTAATTGCTCCTTATGAACCAACTGTTCCTGAAGTACTAAAGATCAATATTCAGCCAAAAATTGAAATTGGCGAGTCAAAACTACCGGCTCTTGAGATCAATCCGGAACCTGTAAAAATGAATATATTGCACAATATTGATCCTATACAGGAAGCTGCCCCTCCTCCTGATTCTATAAAAACAATCTACAGAAATCATATTCGTGCCGGCTTTGGAAATTATATAACACCATATCTTGAACTTAATTCAGGTACTCTTCGTAATCAGAACTACCTTTTAAACCTGCATTTCAGGCATATTTCCTCATTAGGGAAGATTAAAAACTACGGGCATAGTGCTTTTAGCGACAATATGTTACAAATAAACGGCAAGAAATTTTTTGAACGTTTTACACTTGGTTCCAAAATAAAATATGATCGTGAAGTAGTACATCACTATGGTTTTCTTAAAGCTGAGTTTCCTGATTCAGTTTATAATACTTCAAAAGATCAGTTAAGGCAGCGTTTTAACCAGACAGGTTTTGCCATTACAGCACAAAGTAATAATAAGAATTTACAGGGATTCCAATATGATGGTTCATTTAGTTTTGATTTCATAAATGATTTATACGAAACCAAAGGCAATCAGATTGAGTTTAAATCTCAACTGAATTCTTTTTTCAGACTATTTCGCACTAATGACCGTCAAAACCTTGGAATGAATATAGGAATTGGTAATTACAACACTACTGACAGTGTGAAAACCAGCAAAAACACACTAATTCAGCTACAACCCTACATGAAATTCAAATATCAGGAATATGAAGTCAAAGTTGGATTAGGTCTGGCATTTGATAATGACAGCTCAATGCATTTTAGTATTTATCCTTTGGCTGAAGGCAGACTCCAGCTTGTTAAAGACAGGGTAGATGTTTTTGTGGGCATTGATGGAGAAAAGCAGGCTAACACGTTTCAGAACCTTGTTCAGCAAAATCCTTTTCTTCAATCAGTGCTTGATTATCGTAACAGTTCAACAAAGCTCAGATTTTACGGCGGATTGCAATCAAGTATTGGAAAACATCTCGATTTTACAATTGCAGGCTATAATACCATTATTGACAACATGCCATTGTTCATTAATGATACAATAGCACCGTATAATCGTTTTATAGTTGTTTACGATGATCTGAACATAGTACAAGGTAAAGCTTCGGTAAGCGTTTCGTTATCACAACAATTAAGAATATCCACAGGCTTCGTCATATCCTCCTATACCACTGATAATCAAATAAAAGCATGGCACTTGCCAGCGTTTAAAACATATTTTGAAGGCTGGTATAATTATTCCGAGAAACTTGCTTTTCGCGGTTCAGTATATTCTCATGGCAAATCATGGACAAATGTGTGGAACAGTAATCTGAACAGACAAGAAGAAACAGAAATAAAGCCATGGGTTAATTTAAGTATTGGCGCTACTTACAGGCTTAACAGACAATTGCATTTTTTCATAGATGCCCGGAATATTACAACAGGAAGGCATTTTTACTGGTATAATTATCCGAGCCAGCGCCTGAATGTAATGGCAGGAGCCGGTTTTTCATTTTAACAGCTAAACAATACTGATTTTCAATCGTTCTGATAGCCGGGTATTGAAAGCAAAATACAGGTTAACGGATTGTAATGATTTTTTTAATGCCTGGTATCTGTTCCGGCAGTTAAAAACATGAATTTTATACAGTATGATGGTTCAATATTTTCATATCGGCAGAAAGTTCTCCCATAACCACAGAAGTTGAACAATTCTTCGAAAATGTTAATAACTTCACTCGTTTTATCCTTTCAAAACTCTCTTTAATTCAGTTATTTTCAGTATTTTTGCATAGTTATTAAAAGTATATATTTTATTGCATATGATTGATGATTTAAAAGAAAGAACAGAAGATAACAGCGAATATACAGCGAGTAATATTCAGATCCTTGAAGGTCTTGAAGCTATTAGAAAACGCCCTGCCATGTATATTGGCGATACAAGTACCCGAGGTTTGCACCATCTTGTTTACGAAGTAGTTGATAACTCAATTGATGAAGCTTTAGCAGGCTATTGTACTAATATTGATGTTTTTATACATAAGGACAATTCAATCACAGTAACTGATGATGGTCGTGGTATCCCTGTTGATATGCACGAAAAAGAAAATCGTTCTGCACTTGAGGTAGTAATGACCGTATTACACGCCGGCGGGAAATTCAATAAGGAATCCTATAAAGTTTCAGGAGGTTTGCATGGAGTAGGCGTGAGCTGTGTTAATGCTTTAAGCTCTGCATTAAAAGTTGATGTACATCGTGATGGAAAGATTTACAGACAAGAATACACTTGTGGAAAACCTTTATATGAAGTAACGAGTATAGGTGAAAGCTCTAAAACCGGTACTATCGTTACATTTAAACCTGACGATTCTATTTTTACAGTTACTGAATACGATTATGATACACTAAGTTCCCGCCTTCGTGAACTTGCCTACCTGAACAAAGGGATAAAGCTTACCATTACAGACGAAAGAGACAGAAATGGTAACGGAAATGGCGATAACAGCCCTGTTACTCAAACATTTTATTCAGAAGAAGGGCTCAAGGATTTCATAACCTATCTGGATGCAAACAGAGAAAAGCTGATTCCGGAACCTATCACTATTGAAGGTGAGAAAAATGGCATCCCTGTTGAAATAGCAATGCAATACAACACCTCATTTGCTGAAAATATCCATTCGTATGTAAATAATATCAACACTCATGAAGGAGGTACGCATCTTGCGGGGTTCAGAAGAGGTATAACAAGAACCCTGAAAAGTTATGCTGAAAAATCAGGCATGTTGTCAAAACTTAAATTTGATATCAGCGGTGATGATTTTCGTGAAGGACTTACCACAATTATTTCAGTTAAAGTTCAGGAACCTCAGTTTGAGGGTCAAACAAAAACAAAACTTGGAAATAATGAAGTAATGGGAGCTGTAGATCAGATAGTGAGTGAAAGACTTGCTTATTTCCTTGAAGAAAATCCCCGTGAGGCACGTACCATTGTAAATAAAGTGATTCTTGCTGCAACGGCACGTCATGCTGCACGAAAAGCACGCGAACTGGTTCAAAGAAAGAATGTATTTAACAGCAGTAGTCTGCCCGGCAAACTTGCCGACTGCTCAGAAACCGATCCGGCATTGTGTGAAATATATCTGGTTGAGGGCGATTCAGCAGGTGGAACTGCAAAACAGGGACGAGATCGCAAATTTCAGGCTATTCTGCCTTTGAGAGGAAAAATCCTGAATGTAGAAAAAGCCATGCAGCATAAAATATTTGAAAGCGAAGAAATTAAAAATATATATACCGCACTTGGAGTAAGCATTGGCACCGTAGAAGACAGCAAAGAACTGAATCTTGATAAGCTTCGTTATCATAAAGTCATTATTATGACTGATGCCGATGTTGACGGCAGCCATATTGCCACTCTGATTCTGACTTTTTTCTTCCGTTATATGCGCGAATTAGTTGAGCTGGGTTATATCTATATAGCTACTCCCCCACTCTATCTGGTTCGTAAAGGTAAGGAAGAACGCTACTGCTGGAGTGAGGAAGAGAGACAAGCTACAGTACAAGCATTTTCAATAAATGGTGATGAAAGAGGAATCCATATTCAGCGTTATAAGGGTCTTGGTGAAATGAATGCCGAACAATTATGGCTTACTACCATGGATCCCCAAACTCGCACCCTGAGGCAGGTAACTATTGAAAATGCTACTGAAGCCGACCGTATATTCTCAATGCTCATGGGCGATGAAGTTCCTCCACGCCGTGAGTTTATTGAACGTAATGCAAGATACGCCAATATTGATGCTTAAAACCTGAAAATCTTACTATTCATGGTAAACAACAAGAGTCAAAACCCTGCCGTTAATCTGAATTTAAACGTCAGGGGGCTTTCTCCTTCTTCAACATTGGCAATTAATGAAAAAAGCAATCAGCTTTTAAAACAAGGACGGATCATTTATAAACTTGGTCTTGGACAAAGCCCTTTTCCGGTTCCTGAGAGAGTTGTGGAGTCACTAAAACAACATGCACACGAGAAAGATTATCTGCCTGTTAAAGGCTTGCCGGATCTGAGGGAAGCAATTGCCGGTTTTATTAAACGAATGCAGGGAATTAATCGCACCGCTGATGATGTAATTATAGGACCGGGATCAAAAGAACTTATATTTCTTTTACAACTGGTATATTACGGTGATCTTGTCATTCCGACTCCAAGCTGGGTCTCATACTCACCTCAGGCAAGGATTATTGGCAGACATGTATATTGGGTGCCAACTACCAGTGAAAATAACTGGAGGTTAAGTCCTGAAAAACTGGATATGATATGCCGTACCGATCCCTACAGGCCACGACTGGTTATAATAAATTATCCAAGCAATCCGGTTGGCTCTACATATCCTATTGAAAGATTAAAACTATTGGCAAAAATAGCCCGTAAATATCAGGTGATTTTAATTTCTGATGAAATTTATGGCATGATCCATCATAATGGACAACATATTTCTATTGCAAGGTATTATCCTGAAGGCACCATTATAAGCACGGGTTTAAGTAAATGGTGCGGTGCAGGAGGGTGGAGACTGGGGACATTTATTTTCCCTTCCAACCTCAGATGGCTTCTTGATGCAATGGCAATCGTTGCAAGCGAGACTTATACCTCAACCAGCGCTCCTATTCAATATGCGGCTATAACTGCCTTTAATGGTGGTGAAGATATTGATGAATATTTGTATCAGTCGAGAAGAGTATTGAAAATCATTGCTAAGACATTTGTAAAACAATTACACAAACATCATGTAAGTGTACCGATGCCTGATGGTGCATTTTACTTTTTTTCAGATTTTGAGTTTTATCGTGAAAAACTAAAGTCAAGAGGGATATATACAAGTAATGAACTCTGTCAGGTATTGCTGGACGATACTGGTGTTGCAATATTACCGGGTACTGATTTTGGTCGTCAGCCTGAAGAGCTTACAGCCAGAATGGCATATGTGGATTTTGATGGAAAAGAAGCTCTTGAAGCTGCCGGCAAAATGGACAATAATAAACCTCTTGACCCCAATTTTGTTAAAACCTATTGCCCCAGACTTGTAGAGGCTTTTGACAAGCTTTGCGGCTGGCTGCAAAACCTATAGTTTCAAAAATCCGGTTAATGTGTTTTTGGTAGATTTATCCGCTAAAATGATTTTAAAAAAAATGGTAAAGCATAATTCTATATTTATCGTAATCCTAAGCACATTTCTGTTGATATCATGCAGAAACAACCAACCGCAGATCATTTCAAAAAACTTCCCTGAAACAGGATGGCACAGATTCGATAAACTATCATTTGATATGCAGATAGCAAATGTTAAAAACAACTATTCAATATCGGCTATTATTAAACACAGCCCAGATATGGAATATGACCGGATTCCATTGCATATAATCATGACCTACCCATCAGGAGAAGAAAGGATATGGGAACAGATAATCAAGATTAGGGACAAGGATGGCAACTTGAACGGAGTTCTTAAAGATGGTGTGGTTGACCTTGAAGTTGTTATTCGGTCAAAATTAGCTTTCAATGAAACCGGCAAGATCAAACTTCTTGTCGAACAGATCATCCCTAAATATGATACTCCCGGAATTTTTTCGTTTGCACTAAAACTGACAAGCGAAAAAGGCTGAAATAAATTGGATGTATTCTTGTGCTTGCTTTTGGATTTCGAATCAAAAATAAAAGATTAAGCCCCGCTGATTCTTTAAACGCTTTTTAGCACTTTCAGAACCACCTCTCTGTCTTTTATCAGTTGTGCTTGTAGTTGCTCCAATCCATCAAATTTTTGTTCGTCGCGAATTCGCTGAACAAAACTGATTGTTATGGGGTCATCATAAATATCACGATCAAAATCGAAAATATGAGATTCGATGTTAAGATGGTTAGAATTAACAGTAGGTCGGAATCCTACATTACTCATAGCGTTGAAGATCTGACCGTTCCATTCGATTTTACAGGCATATACACCAACAGCAGGTATTAATTTTCGGCGATTTATATATTTTAAATTAGCTGTCGGGAAACCTATTTTATGACCAATCTGATTTCCAATTTTAACCCTTCCGCTTAACATATAATTATAACCCAGGAGCATATTGGCTATTTCAATATTGCCATTTATCAGTGCCTCCCGAATTACGGAACTACTCGCTGTTTTGCCTTCAATAATGACTTTTTCAATTTTCCTCAAAGCAAATCCAAAATTATCAGCAAGGTTTTTCAAATCATCAAAACTAGTTGTTCCGCCTTTACCCAGGCTGTGATCATAACCAACCAAAAGATGATCCACTCCTGCTTTATCAACCAAAAAATCTTTTATGAACTTCTCAGCAGATAATCTGGCAAAACTTTTTGTAAAAGGCAGTATCCAAAGATTCTCAATTCCGGCATTTTCAATCAATTTTATTTTTTCTTCTATAGTATTAAGAAAAAACACATCATTGTCAGTGTGCAGAATCAGACGCGGATGCTGGTTAAAGGTAATTACAAGGGTTTCACCACCAGTTTCTCCGGCTAATTCTTTCATTTTTGCCAGTAAAGCCTGATGCCCTTTATGTACTCCATCGAAAGTGCCTACCGTGACCACAGGATGCTTAAGTCTGTGCGAAAAATCTGTTCCTCTGAAAATATTCACCTGTGAGTATTTTAGAATATTCTTTGTTTATTTAATAACGCAGCTATCTGAACTGCATTTGTAGCAGCTCCTTTACGAAGATTATCAGCCACAATCCACAGATTCAAAGCATTGGATACCGACCAGTCGCGACGGATACGACCAACAAAAACCTCATCTTTACCCTCAGCATACAAAGGCATAGGATACAAGGACTGAAACGGCTCATCCTGAACAACAACGCCCTGAGTACCAGAAATAATCCTGTGAATCTGTTCCAGGTCGTAACTGTTGTTAAATTCAACATTTACTGCCATTGAATGACCTCCATACACAGGAACCCTAACTACCGTTGAAGTGATCTGAATGTCAGGTGCCTCAAGGATTTTATGAGTTTCATCCACCAATTTCATTTCTTCGGTGGTATATCCGTTATCAAGAAAACCACCTCCCTGAGGAATAAGATTCAAATCAACAGGATGCGGATATACCTTTGTAGTTTCTTTTCCCAAACGCTCATTCTCAAGCTGATCCATTCCTCTTTTTCCTGAACCGGTTACTGACTGATAAGTTGATATTACAATTCGTTTGATGTCAAAATGTTTATGCAATGGTGCCATTACAAGAGCAAGTTGTATGGTCGAGCAGTTCGGGTTGGCAATGATGCTGGTTTCTTTTGTGATTCTGTGAGAATTGATTTCGGGCAATATCAGTGGTACATCATCATGCATACGCCATGCTGAAGAATTATCAATAACAGTAATGCCAGCCTCTGCAAATACCGGAGCCCATTCGGAAGAAATAACAGAACCGGCTGAAAATAAAGCAATATCAGGTCTTAGACTTATTGCCTGGCTAATTTCTTTCACTGAATAATCTGTTCCGAGAAATCTCAGCTTTTTCCCTGCCGATTTAACTGAAGCCACCGGAATGATCTCCGTAATATCAGAAACAGGCAGATAGCGCGCTTCTTCCAGCACTTTTATGATCATGGTTCCTACCAAACCTGTGGCACCTACAATTGCAATTCTCATTTCAAACTTTGATTTCGAGGCTGCAAAATTAGCATTTTTAAGGGTTAACAAAGAAAACCAGACAATTTAACATTTTGCTACAGATCCAATAGCTTTGATTGGATAAACCGTAGCATGTTGCCATCTTAACCGCAGGTTGAAAAATTCACGGCTGTACAGTAGCAATATAATGCTCGTTTACAGTACTAACATTTTAATAGTAATTCATTTAACCACAGAGGGCACGGAGAAGCACAGAGTATCTTTCAACAGATTTTTCTGTGAACCTCTGTGTTATCAGTGGTTATCAACCATCACAGAAGGTATTAAGAAGCACAAAGTGTCCATTCAGTTTATACAATTTTATCTATTTCAGGCCTTATTTGTTATTACTATATATTTATATAGAATGTATTGAAGATACTAGTAGCAGATAATTTCAATTACTTTCAAAACCGTCAATTTGGGAGAGATAATTTTATCAGTTTACTCATACCATATTAATTTCCGTTCCAGTTGTTCAATATATTTCAACACTACACGAATATAGAAAAACATCTCACAACTGTGCAAACCATTAGCAGCACGATAATCAATGGCAGTTCCCATTTATCATATACGTCTTTGAACAACCTTTCCTCCCACTACCCATTACCTTCTATCAACACCAACTAAAATTATAAAAAACTAAAAAATTAAACGGGGGATTATGCAGGTCAAAAATAATTTATTTAGTACATGCGTATTTTTTTTATATATTTACACCAAAATCAAACAATAATAAAATGAAAGAGATTGTAACCAAAACTCTTTTATCAATAGCGCTGATCTTTGTTTCGAACTATATGATTGCCCAGTTCAGTGATGATTTCAGCGATGGGGATTTTTTGCATAATCCGGCATGGAGCGGAGATACTCATTTATTTATTGTTGATAATTTCAGGTTAAGACTTTATTCCGTTGCCGGCTATGACTCTACAATTCTGGTTACCCCAAGTTCTGTAATAAATAATACTGAATGGAACTTCTGGATCAGGATTGCATTCACCCCTACAAATAATAATCATCCAAAAATTTATCTTGTTTCTACCGAACCTGATCTCAGGGGACCCTTAAATGGTTATTATCTGCAAATTGGTAAAGATGGTTCTAACAATAAACGTATTTACCTATTCCGACAGGATGGCATGACACGAACTGAAATACTTGCCGGATTGGACAATGTTGCAAATGCCACTAATAATATATTGAGAATTAAGGTATTGCGTGATTTTAACGGCAACTGGGAAATTTATACTGATTCTCAGGGAGGTGAAACATATGAACTTCAGGGAAATGTTACCGATGCTACCCACACAAATACAGCCTGGTTTGGTATTTTCTGCAAGTATACAAGCGGAAATGTCAGAAATTTTTATTTTGATGATTTTTATGTCGGAGATATACGTATTGATACCATTCCACCTGAAATCGAGCAAGTAAGAGCATTAACGGCTACAGAACTTGAGATCATTTTCAGTGAAAAGCCCGACCAGGCATCAGCAAGCGATGCTACTAATTATTATGTTAATAAAGGAGTTGGAAACCCTTACCAGGTAATTGCTGATGCTGAAAATCCTGACAGAGTTTTGCTGCATTTCAGTACTCCTTTTGTAAACGGAGAATATTATATCCTTTCGGTTCAGGGAATAAGTGATCCAGCCGGAAATACCATGCTGCCTGTTGAAAAGGAATTTTCATATTTCAAACCAGGGAGTTATGATATTGTAATAAATGAAATCATGGCAGATCCAACACCCGAAGTAGATCTCCCTCCGCATGAGTTTATTGAATTGTTTAATACTACCGAACATACTATATTCCTTGATGGCTGGAAGCTCCGGATTGGGACAACACAACGGAACTTCCCCAATGTAGTGATAGAGCCTCACGGCTATCTGATCATTGGCTCTGAATCTGCAGTGAGCGCTTTTTCAGAATATGGCGCAACGGCTATAATTCAGGGATTGTCTCCTACAGCTCTTCCAAATGCAGGAGGCACAATTAGCCTTTATGATAATGATGAGATTGTAATTCATTGCGTTACATACTCCGATTCCTGGTATCAGAGCAATGCTAAAAAAGAAGGTGGCTGGACACTCGAAATGATTGACCCATTTAATCCATGTGGAGAAGCTGAAAACTGGATTGCATCAAAAGATCTAAGAGGAGGCACACCGGGAGCAGTTAATTCAGTTCGGGCTGACAATCCCGATATCATTACGCCATGGCTTATTAAAGCCATAATAGTTGACAATCACACTCTTGCACTTACTTTTTCTGAAAAAATGCAGATTGATGATATTGAAAATACCTTGGCTTATTCTGTTAATCATGGTATTGGGAATCCGTTGATTGCAGTGGCAAATGAGCCTGTTTACAATGAAGTTGTCCTTCAGTTTGAGGCATTTTTCGGCGAACAAATTATTTATGAAATATCCATTACCGGTATTCTAAACGATTGTGCCGGTAATCCTGTTGCCCCGGATAGTTATATTCGTTTTGCACACTCTTCCAATCCTGAATATAACGATCTTGTTATCAATGAGATATTATTTAATCCTCCGGCTGGTGGAGTTGAATATGTGGAGATTTACAATCGTTCAAATAAAATAATTGACCTGAAGAAACTAAGATTAGCTTCTCAGGATACTATTCTGAACCAGTTGACCTCAGTAAAAGAGATTGCACCATCAGGGTTTTTGATCTTTCCGGAAGAATATATAGTTCTGACCACCAAAACCGATCTGGTGACTAAGTTTTTTTATACTCCCAATCCCCGTGGATTCATCAATATGCCTTCGATTCCTCAATTCTCAAATACCAGTGGTATAGCAGTATTATGTGACCCTAACGAAAACATTATTGATCGTCTGGTTTATCACGAAAACATGCATTTTCCGCTATTAAGTACTTTCAAAGGTGTTGCACTTGAGAGAATTGATTATAGTCGTCCTTCAGATGATCGTACTAACTGGCATTCAGCAGCATCAACAGCGGGTTATGGCACTCCTGCTTATAAAAACTCGCAATTTATGGCAATCATTGAAGAAGATGAGCCTTTCAGCTTAAGTCCGGAAATTTTTTCACCTGATGGTGACGGTTATAATGATGTATTAAATATATCCTATTCACTTGAAGAACCTGGTTATGTGGCAACTATAAATATTTATGATATGTCGGGCAGGCTAATAAGACGATTGATTCAAAATCAGTTGCTTGGTACCTATGGCGCATATACCTGGGACGGTATCACTGACAATAACGAGAAAGCCTCAATAGGTTATTATTTGATTTACATTGAATTGTTTGATCTGAACGGCAAAATCAAACATTATAAAAAAACAACAGTATTGGGAGGACGACTCTAAACACGTCAGGATCAGGCAAAATACTCAGTTTTTTTAGGCACTTTCAGAAAATAGAATAATTTCTACTTTTTGGGATTAAAAACAGCT
>CAZJZG010000004.1:0-115946 GCA_964550455.1 uncultured Bacteroidales bacterium
TGGTGTTCTTTCTTAACTGAAATAGTGGTATACTTTTCAATTGAAATTTACAAATAATGTTGATTTGCAAGATTTTTTTAATTTTGATAGATTTATTGTTTTTCTTGTAACATGTTGTATATCACAAGAATATGTAGCTGGGTACAAACTTGAGTTGTTAAATGTATGTTAAAATCAAACTTTTTTTGAAAATATTTTAATTTAGGTGTTGGATTTAGCAAAACTTGTTATATATTTGCAGCATCTAAGAATGTTTTAACTGAGCATGGATATTAAACGTAACAATCATAACATGTGCTGCAATTCTCCGTCATTCAAATGGTTACGGAGGATTACGCCTGTTTTTGTTGTGTGTTTCATTAGCTCATTTACATTTACGGCTTTGGCTGACGATTGCATAAAACAATACTATGATCGTGAAAATATTGTCATTGCTGGCGATGATCAGAATTTTACAGTTAGTGGTAATGAATATGTAAGGATCACTGCCGGGCAATCGGTTGTTTTGCTTCCAGGTACGCATTTAGTAGCAGGAGCAAAGGTTCATGTAGAAGTCATTCCTGAAGTTAGACCCGAAGAAACAGTTGAAACCAACTCCTTTATGAAAAATCCGGAGTTGAAGGCTTCACCGTATATATATGAAAAGACGAGTGAATTTGCTTCATCTTCTGATAAGCAAATTATTGATATAGCGGGCAATAGTTTGCTTGCTGTTTTCCCTACTGTTAATCATTATTCAGGTAGTAAGTTACCAACAGGTCTCAGAATATCCTATATGACTGATAATCTGTTAAATCAGTCTGTTGCTCCAACAGGATATCTACCTGTTCTTTCGTTTGGTGCAAGACCTGAAACCATCATGGTTATGCGAACCTGAAAGGCTGGTTTTGTAAACATGGTCAGATTGATGATTATTTACTGATAGTTTACATACGCCATTACAGGTTGTTTCGCAGTACCTGTATCCAATTCATTTTAACTGTGAAAAATTTTATTTAATCAATTAAATTCTAAAAAATTACAATTATGAAAAAATATTTCGTTTTATTAGGTTTGACCTTAGCATTAGGTCTTTTTGTATCAAATAATGCTGTTGCTCAGTGGACTTCTGGTGGAGGCAAAACATGGACAAATGATATGGTTGGTATTGGAACAAATAATCCAGCTTCAGATATTCATATGGTACGTACAAATGCCCAGGTTGATTTTAAAATGGAAAGGCCTGGCTTTACCGGTAACGGAGCTATTGCCAGATATAGAATGCAAACTGGCGAACCCGCACTTGGAGGAGGTTATGTATATAATATTGCATTTAGAAGAACTGCTGGAGAAGTTGAAATGGTTCAGGGTATGTACGACCCAAATGAAGGGAAATGGAAACAATTTAATTATTTTAATGTAGATTCTAGAAAATTCATGATGAGTGAGGGAGTATTAAATGCTGAATATTTGAACGAAGGATTTACATTATTCAATGGTGGTGGCGCTGTTGGTATTGGCGTATCTGAAGCTGATGCCGCTACTAAACTAGCTGGTGCAAAGTTAGGAGTTAATGGAAAGATCCTTGCTACAGAAGTAGAAGTTAAATTATTTGGAAACTGGCCTGATTTTGTATTCTTGAAAGATTATAACCTTATGCCATTGAACGAAGTTGAACAATTCATTAACGAAAATGGTCATTTGCCAAATGTTCCCAATGAAACACAGGTAAAGGAAAATGGCATTAACCTCGGACAAATGAACGTTGTTCTGCTTCAAAAGATTGAAGAACTTACACTTCATATTATTGATCTGAATAAGAGAATTGCTGAACTCGAAAAATAAGATAAATTGATCAATAAAATAAAGCCCCGTCAGTATTTAAGCTGACGGGGTTTTATTTTATCCACCGGCTTTAGCCGGTGGAAATTGATAATAATGCAACTGTAAAAGGTGTTTTTCTATATTCACCGGCTATTGCCGAAACATTGTGATTGTTTTTCTCAGTGAATTATTCTCCAAAAATGTATTCCTGATATTTTGCTGTTAAGTTCTTAAATTAAGAAGATCAGAAGCCTCTAAAGAAATAGTGTTCCTGCTTTCCATATTACCAATTCATGATCCAATATTTTTAAAAAGCTGCCAGTACGCGTTAATTATTTTCTCCCAATTGTAATGATGTTTGATCTTTAAAATATTATCAGCGATTTTCTGCTGTTTATCCGGTTCTTTGTCAAATTTCTTAATTAGTAAAGAAATATCTTGTTCAGAAGAAAAATACCAGGCATTGTCTTTTAAAACTGATCTGTTGAACGGATTGTCGTGAGCGCAGATAAGAGCAGAGGCAGCCATAGCTTCAAGTAATGACGGGTTAGTGCCTCCGGATGAATGACCATGAAAATACAGACGACAATAGTGTCGTAACGAATTAAGAATGTCGCGGTCAAATATGCCATCAGTGAAAATTACCTTTTTATTTTGAAATTTTTTCACAAGTAATTGTCCGTGTTTGTTTTTAGTATTTCCAACAACTATTAGCGGAAGTGCAGACTCTGAATTAAGGCAGCCCTTTATTATTTCTTCAACATGATTATCGGCTTGTATTCTGGCTATCAGCAAATAGTAACCATCAGGCTCAATATTGAATTTATCAATTAGTTTGATGTTATATTCATTTGGTATTTCTGCTCCATACGGAATAAAAACGGAAGATCTTTTATATTCGGCTTCTAAATATTCTTTAATAGCTTCAGAATCAGCAATTAATATATCGCTACTTTTTACAGCAAGTTTTTCTGCATATTTTAAGAATGCTCTTACAGGCTTGCTGTATTTACTCCGCTTCCATTCCAGACCATCCATATTGGTAATGATCCTTGGAGCCGACGGCAGCAACCAATGCCAGATTGAATTACTGGTATAACCTAATTGCAGGATAATATCGAAATTTCGCTTGCGGCTGTCGAGAATACAGTCCAGGTCATATATAAATTGTCCTGCTGTGCCAATACGGTCTTCGGGATCATTACAATGTATGAGATTGACGCCCTTCCAGGTCTTTTCACGATAGGGATGAGTATGGGAATTATACACCCAGACTTCTGCTCCAAGCTTCACCAATTCCGGGGCGAGAAACTCAGCAAACTGCTCAAACCCTCCATAATGATTAGGTATTCCACGACTTCCCAGTATTCCTATTTTCATTGATTATAATCTATTAATCTATTTTCTCTTAATAACCATTCAAATAAAATCCTAACTTTGCTTTTTAGAGTAAGGATTAGCCTTTAACTTAAATCGTTAGAAATTTATTGAGATTTTGTTTCGTTTGTTTTTAGTTTGATCTTTTTAGTATATTTTTAATATTTCAGGTTGTTAAAACATTGATTTATAATTGATCTTAATGAGAAATAAGTATTTCTTTATCATCGGTTGTGGCAGATCAGGAACAAGTATTTTAGGTACTTTGATCTCACAGCATCCGGAAGTATTATATTTAAGAGAACCCAGAGACTTATGGCGTAAAGCATATCCACAAACAGATATTTGGTCAAAAGATGCCAAAACTATTGGTAGTAAATTAGTATGGACTGAGAATGACATAGATACGACTAAAAGTAATATTTTGTTGGATTCATTTGATCAAATGCTAAAGCAACAAAATAAAAATATATTAATGGAAAAATTACCTATTAATACTTTTAGATTATCATTTATTGATAAAATCTTCCCAGACGCAAGATATATTCATATTTTTAGAAATGGCTTGGAGGTAGCGAAGTCCATTGAAGAAAGATGTATTAACGGAAAGTGGTTTGGTAAGGAGAAGTATAAACTTATCAAACTCATTGAGTATGCAAAATCAAAAGAAGAAACTGAATATATCCCGGATATTTGCGAGAGCTACTTTGATAAGGGGCTTATGGAATGGAGATTAAGCATTGAATCAACAGTTGATTTTTTAAAAAAAATTGATAAAAGCCGCTACATTGAGCTCTCTTATTCTGCTTTAACTAATCATACTAATGAATCAATAGAAAGGATTTTTGCATTTATAGGGTTAGAGATACCAAATGAGATATTTCAATTTGCAAAAGAAAATATTAAACCAAAGAGTTATAGTCCGGATAGGTTTATTATAAATGAGAAGACTTTAAAAATTGGAGGACCATTGCTAAGCTATTTCCTAAATAGTGAGAATACCAAAAAAAACACCGTGTTTCAGTGATTTATAAAATTTAATGCTTTGCTTAATTGCTAAGTAAAAAATCTTTTAAAGACCTTTCCGGGATAAAATATAGCTGATAATGCTACAAAGAAAGATTTTTTGAAGCTATTATTGCACAATTGAAACTTACGGTAATAGTATATATGTTTATAATATAGCCAGATTCTTAGTTTACTTGTTTTAGTACCGAAAATCTGATCGCGAAAGAAAAAGGTCTGTTTAATGTCTTTCAGTTTTATATTGCTTGTTGAACTACCAGCGTGTACCCTCATTCTATATAATGGTTCAGGAATATTAGTAAACTGGTATTTATCTCTTGCCATACGTGAAAATATCTCATAATCTTCGGCAGGAAATATTTTTTGATAGCGATATTTCTTATATACTTCCGCTTTGATGATTACTGAGGGATGTTGCACCCCGTGTTCTCCTTTTCTGAATCTTTTAGTGATAGTATCATGATCAATGGGGAAATTGGACGAGTTAATAATAGAGCCATCCTGGTCGTTGAAATACAAAACGTTTGACCCTAATATATCAATGCCGGGATTATTTTCCATGTATTCATACTGCACTTTTATCCGGTTGGGTAGTAGTATATCATCAGGGTCGGCACGCATTATATATTTTCCCTGAGCGATATCAAGCCCTGCATTTAATGCATCAGTAAATCCTTTATTATATTCAAAATAAATGGTCTTTAAATATTCCAGATACCGAAAACTCTCCAATATCTGTTTTGAGTCATCTTTTGAACCATCATCAATAATTATTAGTTCTTTCGGAAGCCATTCAGAGTTGTCAACGCTTTCAATAAATGCTGATAAATACCTGCCATTATTATAATTGGCAGCTAAAATGGAAACATCGGCAACTGGTTTCATAAAAACTAAATTATGATTTTTATAATCTGAAAATAAGGAATTAATAAATTTGAGTTTTAAATTATTTGGTTATCAGAAACATATTTTCATATATTTGCGTCTCACGATAAAATAAACAATTGGAAGGAGTATTTATGAATAAGAAAGTATTACTCATTGTTGGTATCATCATTTTGATCGTTTCGCTCATTATTGATTATATCGGGTTAGGTATTAATCCCGGTTTTGGTGCCGGGCAAATAGCCGGTACCATCATTGGCATTGCATTGATCTTGTACGCCCTTTTTTCTAAGAAACTAAAGAAATGATCTGAACTGACAGGACTTTTGTTAGTTAATAAAATAGCGTTAAGGCAGGAGATTCCCAATCATTTTTAATTGAAGGGGTGAGAATATGAATTTTTGTAATGACTTCCATGATAATGGCTGGGCCTTAAGGTACATTTTCAACCAACGGTCGTATATGACTTTCATAAGTTCATGTTGATCATATTTTTTTATTTCTTTATTTCTTGTCAGAATATTGATCAGGAAGTCTTCAGTTTTTTGAAAAATATCGGGACTAATACGAGACTGATTGTTTTTAATTATCAGTAATAAATCCAATTGTTGTTCTGAAAGCTTAAAATCAAATGCTTTATAAATTGTCTCATAAATTTTCTTCTCTCTGGCAGTCATATTGTGAATTTCTCTATGCATTGTACTGTCCGGGTGTATTCTGCATTTTATGAGGTATTCGGGGTAATTCCAGGCTTTGAATTTTTCAGTTATTTCATGCCACATTATATAATCTTCACCTATATCGTAGCCCTGAACATAACCATGTGGCGGAACTGCTTCTTTGCGTATGACTACGGCTGGTTGGGCAAAATAGTTTCTGAACAGAAGAATAGGAGGTATCCTGTCAGGAGGAGCATTTAATTTCCACTTTTTTTTTAATTGTTTACCATTTTTATCAATTAATAGTGCCCAGGAACCAATCATTCCAAAATCCGGATTTCTTTCAAGGAATTGTATTTGCTTCTCGAATTTATTTATTTTTGCCAGATCGTCTGCATCGAAAGGTGCTATATATTTACCACGGGCTTCTGAAAGGCCTTTATTTCTGGAATAAACAATGCCCTTATTTGAATAATTATCAAAAAGCCTTATTCTGGGATCTTTGAAAGTACTTATTATATCTGCAGAATTATCTTCAGAACCATCGTTAATGATAATAAGTTCAAAATCGCGGTACGATTGTGCAAGCAGGCTTCTGATGGTTTCGGCGATATAGTTTTCTGAATTGAAAACCGGCATTATTATACTAAGCTCAGGTATATTTTTTGTCATCCGGAGGAAAAAGAAAATATTACAGAAAGGAGTTTTATTGTACTAAGTGTCAGCGAGGTACAAACTCCATCAATTTGTTATAAAGTGGTCTTAAAATATCAGGTATTGCATCTTTATTTTTATTCCTTTGCAGTTCAGGATCAATAAAATCAGCATGTATTTCAGCGTTAAGATGTGTTGAAATGCTTTGAAGATAGTTACCGTTTATCAAACCCTCATAAGGAATAAAAAGTACTTTTTTATCCAGTTTGTATTTGTCAATTAACAAAAGCAGATTAGAATAGCTTTGATACCAAAGATCATAGACCAGGTTCTGATCAATGTGAAAATCTTTCAGATAATCCATGCTTTCGCATTCTCTGACCACACTTTCTGCAACTGAAACAGGGTTCCGGAAAATGCAAAGAAACCGTGTGTTAGTGGGTAGATGAGGAAGCCATACCGGCAATGAATAGCTGAATCTTGGGTCTTTATATGCAAATACCTTATTGCAGTTTATAGCGTTGATTAATCTCTGAATAATTTCCGGGTTATTGCAGTTAATATTTGTTCCCGCTTTTATATAAGTGAGCCAGCGATGCCCCTGCCGTGGTGAGAAAGGAGAATAAGGCTTTGAATAAATCGGGAAATCAGAATACTGCTTTGAGTAATCATAATTTTCCAGAATATGTTCATTAATCCTGTTAATGACAACATCCTCAAAAAAACCTTTCGGATTCGATTCACGTGCAGGATGAAGATGATTTCCTGAAAAGTAGCCGGAATGGTGCAGTAAACCTCCTAGTAGGCTGGTTCCACTGCGACCAAAACCCAGGATCAGGCAGTTATTCATTATCTTTCACCTTAATGTTTATTTCTGAGGAATAGTTAAAGTTTTCAAAATCATTTTGATACAATCGGAATACTCTTGTTTTAAGACTATCATCATAATATCTTTTGTATTTATCCGGTCCTTCAAAATTAGTACGGTTCATGCCTCCTGGTAAAATCATATCAGTTGAGATTAATTTACACATATCTGCCCATGATTCACTGATGTTTTCAAGTTTGAAATAATGATCAATTAAAAGATGGTTTTCAAGCATCATAATTTCAGATTGTGGAGCAAAATGCGCATCCATATAATCTCTTGTAAACAAAGTCTCAGTAATGGTGACAAACTCAGAAAATGTAATGGTCTCAAGTATTTCAAAGTTTTTTAACAGACTTTTATATTCTTCTGAATTTATTGCTATTTCTTTTTCAATACTAACAATGTCAAAAGGTATCCCTTTCAATTCAGCATATGTTGAAAGTATTTGCGCCTGACTTTTCTGAAGGAATATTTTATGATCACGATTCCGAACTTTAAAAGGATGAGCGCGACATTTATCATTAAACAAGGATAATAATCTGTCATAAGGATTTCTCACAATAGCCAGTTTAATATACTCTTTATAATCAGAAAGGTTTGCATTGGATGTGAACATCCGAATATTTGGGAAATAATATCTCAAAATATTGGCAAGATTAGAATTCATTACCTTATAATTGGTAAAGAATAAAAATTTTACCGGCTCTTCACTTTTGTAAATTTTCGACATTGTTTTAACTTCTTACAGTAAACCAGTATTTTAGTACTGTCAGAGATCATATTTTGTAAAATCCCATCTGAAAAGTTTACTTTTTTGTTCCACATCATCACTGGCTATTACTGATGAGCTGATATCACTATCCACAATATCCTGGATTGCAAGATTTGGGTAAAACACATATGATCGTTTATCATAAACATTCTGAATATGGTAGATAGCTCCTTCATCAATGGGCAAATCTAATTTTTCAGAATAAAATAGTATTGGTAAAAAGACTTTTTTATCAATACCGACAGCATGAGAAGCAATACTTGAGCCATGACAGTGATAAAACAGATCATTTTCCCAGTCAATGAATGGGGTATTCCAGTTATGTTGCATTGCACCAAGCATTATCAATAGCCAATCATTGGGCAGAAAGTCCATCCTTTTGGCAAACTCTTGATTAAAATCCTTGTGTAAAAGCACGTCATCATCAAGTATCATTATTCTGTCGTATTTTTGCCGTATTGCCTCGGTTAAAATACTTATATATGACAGTGCATATCCCCAGGCGCCCGGACTTTGTATTGCCTTTCTGCCAAGCTTTGTTTCCATAAAATATATTCTGGTGAAATAATGTCTGTAATTCAGGTATTTGTCCTTAAAAGTAGTGATAGGTTCAATGCCTTCAGGAATAGTAATGATACCGCTGTTAAAGTATTTATCCCACTGACTTTTTACAGGTTCGCGATAGCCGTCAACGGCAGGAAAGCGGGTAACATTGATACCATGCTTTTGTGTACGTTTCACTAATTTTTCCCAGCGATCATTCCTTCTGTCGAGGTTCATTACATAAATACGGTCAAAACATGAGTTAATATGCGAACAATCAAAATGATGCTCATGTTTATTGAGCCATGCATCAATTAAAAAATCTGTAAAATACCCTGCTGCTTCCAGATTGTTTTTATGCTTTTCAACAGATGTCCTGATCCAATCCTCCGGATGCGGGATGCAAATAATGGGAACATTTTGCTGTTTTGCCAAAATAGCAAACCATACAGATGATAACAAAGGCTGATAAAAATGATGCCAGCTTACACTGATAGTATCGCTATGAAATGCCAGACAAGCATCATCAGGTATTTCAAGCTCAATATCATTTTCTGAAACTGCACTGGCAGTGAAGAATTTTCCTGACGAGGATAGTGATTCATAATGTTCTGTCAATTTATATCCTCCGCAACAAATCACGGCTTTTTTCTGATATTCCAGAATCTTGCCTTTCATTCTTTCAATATAATTTTCAGGATATATATAACTGTCAGAAACCATAAAGTGAAAGGCAGAAAACTCACCAATCCAATAATATTTTCCACATTCCCCCAATTTGCCAAAATCCTGGGAGCGGGTGATGAATATTTTTTCATGATCAAGAAAATCCGGAATATTGTCGAAATCCTGTGAAAAGACGTGCAGTATGTCAATCTGAGGAATAAGACTTAATACGGCTTTCCTGAGAGTGTCAGTTCTTTCCGGAACTGATGCAAGACTGGCATGCAAAGTTCCGGTTATATTCATTGCCCTGAGAGCATTTATTTTTTTGATGAGATGAACGTGAGTTTGCATAAAACCTGAATATATTACTCAACGGTTACTGATTTTGTCAGATTTCGCGGCTGATCAACATTAGTACCTCTTAATACTGCTATATGATACGATAAAAGTTGTAATGGTATTGTTGCAAGCAGTGGAGAAAGCAATTCGTCAGTTTCCGGGATTTCAATTGAGTAATCTGCCATTTTACCTATTATTTCATCGCCTTCGTTAACAATAGCTATTACAACACCCTTTCGCGCCTTAACTTCCTGAATATTGCTGACAACTTTATCGTAAATGGTTTTGTTAGTAGCTACAATCACCACTGGCATCTCCTGATCAATCAATGCGATGGGACCGTGTTTCATTTCAGCAGCAGGATATCCTTCAGCATGTATGTATGATATTTCTTTTAACTTCAGCGCTCCTTCCAGAGCTACCGGAAAATTACATCCTCTTCCCAGATAAAGAGCGTTTTTTGTGTTCTGAAATTTTTCTGCAATTTTTTTAATTAGATTATCTAATTTTAATACCTGTTCAACTTTTCCGGGTATAGCATCAAGTTCATGCAGAAGATGGTGAAACCTTGAGTTGGCAATTGCACCGCGCTGATTTGCAAGCCTCAGTGCAAGCATAACAAGAATAGTTACCTGTGCTGTAAATGCTTTTGTAGAAGCAATTCCGATTTCAGGTCCGGCATGTGTATATGAACCGGCATGTGTTGTTCTGGCAATAGAGCTGCCAACCACATTACATATTCCAATAATAGTTGCACCTCGTGATTTTGCCAATTTAATTGCTGTAAGTGTATCGGCAGTTTCACCGGATTGTGAAATTGCAATCACCACATCATCTTCATAAATGACCGGATTACGGTAACGAAACTCAGAAGCGTATTCTACTTCTACCGGTATTCTGGCCAATTCTTCAATAAGATACTCACCAACAAGCCCTGCATGCCAGGAAGTGCCACATGCCACAATGATTATTCTGCGCGCATTCACCAGTTTTTTTTCATATTCAAGGATACCGCCAAGTGTTACTATCCCTTCATTTAATTTTACCCTTCCCCGCATACTATCGCGGATTGAACGTGGCTGTTCATAAATCTCCTTAAGCATAAAATGGTCGAAACCGCCTTTTTCCAGTTGGTTCAGGCTGAGTTCAAGTTTTTGTAGATAAGGCGTTTTCTCCACATTTGCCACTGTTTTGATTTTTAAGCCATCTTTTCTATTTATAATGGCAATTTCTTCGTCTTCGAGATACACAACATCGTGGGTATAATCAATTATTGGAGTGGCATCGGATGCAATAAAAAACTCGCCTTCGCCTATGCCAACAATTAATGAACTGGCTTTTCGGGCAGCAATCAGCAGATCAGGATCATTTTTTGATAAAACTACTATGGCATATGCACCCACAACCTGGTTCAAAGCCATTTGTATTGCCTTTGTAAGATCAACCTGTTCATTAAGCATGATATCCTCAATCAAATGGATCAATACTTCAGTATCAGTTTCACTTTCAAACTTATAACCTCTTGATTTGAGTTCTTTTTTCAGTAATGTGTAATTCTCAATAATACCATTGTGAATTATAGCGAGATTATGGGTTGAAGAATAATGAGGATGTGCATTGATGTCGTTTGGTTCCCCATGTGTCGCCCAACGGGTATGAGCCATTCCAAGGTTGCCTGTAAGCTTTTTACCTTCAATTTGCTTTTCTAATTCAGAAATTTTACCGTGCTTTTTATAAAGTTGTATGTCGCCATCGAGAATGGCAACTCCTACACTGTCGTAACCCCTGTATTCAAGTCGGTGCAAGCCTTTCATCAGCAAGGGGTATGCCTGACGATGACCTATATATGCTACTATTCCACACATAGTGATAATGTTTAATTGTTTTTATATTTATTTATTAATTGTTTAGATATTGCAGATAGCTTATTTGTATACATTGATTGAAGCATGATATAAATAGAAGCTATCCAAAAGCAAAGTAAGGTAAAATGATCAGAAGCATATACATGGAACAAAAGTATTATTTTAATTTCCGGTAAATTATTTCAGCAATTCTTTCAGCAGCTTTCCCATCCCATAATTCAGGTATTGCACCTTTCTTTATATTACCCTGAAGGATCTTATTTACTTTTTGGGTTACATAGTCAAGGTCTGTTCCGCAAAGTTGATTGGTTCCAATATCTACTGTTACCGGTCGCTCTGTATTATTACGTACAGTAATACACTGAACTCCCAGATAAGTGGTTTCTTCCTGAATTCCACCACTATCAGTAACTACTATAGTGGCAAAGCGGGTTAAACTTTGAAAATCAAGATAGCCAACAGGTTCAATAAGTTTAACACCTGTTTTGATTTTATCATATAGTCCAAATGCGTTAATGTTCCTTAAAGTGCGGGGATGTATCGGAAATACGACCGGTAATTTTTCTGACAGATCATTAAGGAAATCTATAAGTGAGATCAGATTCTCAATTGTATCAACATTTGATGGGCGATGAAATGTAACCAGAATATAATTGTTGCGCTGAAGTCCAATTCGCTGATGTATTTCTGAAGCTGCAATTTTATCCTTTAGAAAAACAAGACTGTCAATCATTACATTGCCGGTCATAAATATTTTATCAGAGCTTACTCCTTCCTGATGCAGATTTTTAAGTCCGCTTTCTTCTGTTACGAACAAATAGTCAGCAATTGCGTCAGTAACAAGCCGGTTGATCTCTTCAGGCATAGCCCGGTCATTACTGCGTAATCCTGATTCAACATGGGCAACCTTTATTCCCAGCTTTACTGCTGCCAGCGCGCAAGCCATAGTTGAATTTACGTCTCCAACAACTAATACCAGATCAGGTTTTTCCTGCATCAGTATTTTTTCAAATGCAATAATTATACGACCCGTTATCTCACCATGAGTGCCATTGTTTATATCGAGATGAAAATCGGGCTGAGGCATGCCTAAGTCCTTAAAAAACACATCTGACATCATAGCATCAGAATGCTGTCCGGTATGACATAACAGATGTTCTATACTGTCAGAATATTTCCCGAAAGCCCTGCATAACGGAGCTACTTTAATAAAGTTGGGACGAGTGCCAACAACACTTATAATCTTTAATTTATGCATGGATAATTATTTTTTTATTTTCTTTCTGATAATACCTATTATTTTGTTTGAAAACCTTTTTTCAAGATAAGTTATATATTGCTGCTGTTCTTTATTTCTTAACAACTGATAATTAAGCAGGTTTTCTTTTTCATTCAGATTTGCCTGAGTAGAATTGATTTCTTCACGTAAATCATCTATATTTTGTTTTAACTGATTGATCAAAGCATTGAATTCACTGTTTTGCCGGTTAAGTTCAGTTATTAAAGTATCCTTTTCTGTTAGTTTTATTTTCTGAGTTGAGATCAAATCATTTATTGACCTATTCAATTTATCAATCAATGCATCATTTTCCTGTTTAATGTTTTCCAGAGTCTTATTTTGTTGCTCTCTGTCTTTTAAAAGTTTAGCAATTTGTTCATTAAGTTGATTTTCTTTTTCTGTAAGCTCTTTAATGGAATTTGAGTACAATTTTTCTTTTTCTCTTTGTTCTTTTATAGTTTCGGCATATTGATTTTCTCTTGCTCTGCTTTCCTGCAATTGAATTTTTAGCTCATCAGCTACTCCAATAAAGGTATCCATTTTTTTAGTTTGTGTATTAAATTCATTTTTAAGCTCATGGAGATTCTGCTGCATCTCTTTTTGCTTTGTTTCTGAATCCTTCAATTGCTCGCGGTAACTATCAATTTCGGTTTTAGCCAGTGTGTTATTTTTCGATAATTCATTGATTTGATTGCTAAGAGCTTCGTTTTCCTGTTTCTGTTCCTGATTTAGATCCCGATACAAACTTCGAAGAATTGGCATTGTGGTATTAGCATCAATTGAGTTTGCTACTTCAGAAATAAGCTTGTCGTATTTTGTCAATATTACAGGCAAACCAAAATTACGTGTAGCAAAATCCTTTAATCTCTGTGCTTCTTTGCTTCGCAGCGACTCATCACTATATTTTCTTATCAGAGATACAGCACCTTCAATATCACTGAAAATAAATTTTTTTGGATATATTCTATCAGCACCTTCCCAATTTCGGATTATAGGTATAGCTCCTGAAGACATACCTTCGGGTATTGCTAGGTGAAATGATTCAAATTCGCTGGGAGACATGATAAAGCCAATCTTTCTGAACCAATCCTGAACATCTGTTCCATGTGGATCCCATATAAATGAATCTTCAAGATTTAATAATTTAACTCTTTTATTTAATTCATCATAGTAAATTCTTTCTTCTTCTCTTTTCCATAACCACTCGAGTTCTTCAGGTTTCTTGCTTTTAATGAAAACTTTAAAACGAGGATCTATTTTTTTTAGTTCAACCAATAAATCAATTCCCAAATGTGGCGCTTTCCTCCTAGGAAGCACACCAAGCATTCCAATATTAAAAATGGAATCTTCAGTCTTGGTAAGATTAAATGATGATGTATCAATGACGTTGTAAATAAGATTTGATTTATCCTTTTGATCCGGAAATTTCTCAGCAAATTCATCTATCATATGAGGTCCAACAAGAATTACTTTATCAATATGTTCCCAATTCGAATCACTTAAATAGGGTGTAACAAATTCCTGAAGATGTATCCGAACAATTATCTTTTGATCTGAAAACTTGTTTTTCGACAACCAGCTAAGATTTCCCAGCCCCCACTCACAAAAGATAATATCGTAATTAAATAATTTCCTGGTAAGAGCTTTAAAATCTCTAATTGTATGACCGGGATAAGTAAAGGTATCAGTTTCATATTCCTCTTTTGCTGAGAAATAATTAACGATATGCTTAAGAAATTTTAAATCGTGACCAATAAATAATATCCTTTTTTTCATTAAAGCTTACAGGTTAATAATTATTAGATTGCTAAATTAGTTCATAATTATGAATATGTTATCTCTTTGACTTTATTTTTGATTATTTGCTCAAGCACCCTTTTTGTATCAGCAATATCTCCTAAAATTGATTTGTAAGTAAGATCATACTTGCTTAAAGAGCTGCCTTCTTCATATAAGCCCCAAATTGGGGTACCGCTGCCAAGATAATCGCTAAGTTTTGAAGGCAGATATGGGTTTATTTCTTTAACCGTTTTTGTCGCAGCATCGTTAACGATCAGGCAATCAAATTTCTTTGTTAAATTCAAAAATTCAAAAAAATCTGCATAAGGATTGACCAGAAAAACAGATTCAAGGCTGCTGCCTTTGATTTCTTTAATAAACATATCAGAATTCTCTGTGAATACATGAATCTTAATTAAATCTCTATCTCCCTCGTCTAATTCTTCTACTGCTTTAACTAGTTCATTTAATTTTCTGGTTTGATAAAATGCACCAAAATAAGCAAGGTTAACATATTTGTTTTCAATATTATAATCACTCTCATGAATATGATAGAACATATTATCTAATACAGGATGTGGACTTGTAATATGTTTCTCCAATACCATAGGTTTGATCTCCTGTATTGGAAAACGGTCAAGCATGTATTGTTTTTGATTTTCATTAGTAAAAAGAATAGTATCGGCAAAAGCATAGCATAGATATTCGCACCAGAAATAAATATTTTCACTTTTGTAGAATGGCAATTTTTTCTTTTCCAGTTCTTTTTTGATCATTTCAAGGAAGTCTTTATTTGTTATATTTCCTTTACGTTCCTGTCCATGAATATTATAGATTACAGGGTCTGAAAACTCAGCAGTCCATTGCGCTTTTTTATGCTGCATTTTATAGGTATAAGCCAGAAAATGTGAAGCCGGCCACATAGCCCTGCTATATATTTTCTTATAGTGCCCTTTTTTTTCAACCTGTTTCATTATAATTTCAAGTCCTCTGTCCATATAATCATTCATTCCTTGCCATTCAGAAAATGTTGTTGGTGTATCAAGTTCAAATTTCTCATCAATATATTCATTGGCAATAAGTGAAAGATTATGATTTATTGCACGACGGGTATCCATTTTATTGTATATTACATCAATAATTTCACCATCCATGCGTATTCTTTTCGATACAACAACACCACTGGTATCAACGTATGGAGGAAAGCAGTAAGCAGCCACCAATTTTTTTCCTTTTCTGTTATTAAACATGCTATATGGGAAATTAATCAGTTTTGCTTTTATTATATCATTATAAACATTCTGACGCTGATCTTCATACTTTTTTAAGTATTGTCGGATAAAACCAACCTGTGCCTTCATTTTAAGATCAATAAAACTTTTCCTGTGTTCATATTCAGCTTTATCAAATTGTTTTTGTAAGTGTTTCAGTACTTCTATTCTCTCCAGAATATTAAATTGATAGGATAGTTTTTGTCTGGACATTGAATTTGATCGAATCAAGCGATAGTAAATTACTTTTTTTCTTGGTCTGGCTACTTTGAATTTAAAATCCCAATTTGAAAATAATTGGGTAAAATACACGACATCCTCACCATTTCTTAGAGCCTCGTCAAAAAGATGGTCTTTAACCATAATGGTCGGAAACATTTTTCCGCCACTCATAGTAATTCCTCTGATTAATTTTTGCATTGATGTAGCCTGAACTACTCTGTGCCTGAGAATCTCCTGATTAACTTTATTATTTGGATCCAAGTTCCCGTTCTCATCTATATCAATAATTTGAGAAAAAACTATTGAATAATTGTCACAAAGAGCAAGCATCTCTTTTAAGTAGTTATCTGAGAAGAAATCATCGTCATCAAGGAAACATGCAAATTGCTTCTTTGCGGTTTTGAAACCAATATTTCTGGCAGCTGACAGGCTTGGCTTTTCAGCATAGAGTATTGTATAATCAATAGTGGGCATTCCACTGAAAGCACTTTCAATTTTTTTATCTGTATTGTCTCTTTCACCATTTATTATGAATATTATTTCAAATAGAGAATGTTTAAGTGTTTGTCTTTTCAGACTTTCGAGGCAACGGTCAATCACTGCCTCTCCTTTATATGTCCCTATTACAACGCTTACACCATATTGTAAATGGCTGTATTTTTTTTCTAATTCAACTCTTTTGGGTAATTCCTTAAGTTTGATTTTATTTCTTAGTTTTTTTAAGTGTTTATATTCATTATATCTTCGATGTGGATTCTTAATGAAAGAGTTAATGTTTAATAGATAAGATTTGAGCTTGATCATAATGGATTATAATATTTTAATAATTTTATAGTTATCAGCGTCTAGGAGTCCATTTACTTGGCAATGGCTGATGAACTATTTTTCTTTTTTCCTGAGTATCAAGTTTTTTAAAAAGATCCTTTGGCTTTATTTTTTGGCTTTTTAACCGATTTTTTGTCGTAATTTCTATACTTGTTTCAATTTCACCTGTACAAGGTTCCTGATGAATAACTAGCACTGGATTTGGCTCAGCTAAATTCCATTTTGGAAAGTACCATCCCTGAACTGGATTCATTTGCCCTTCAATAATATCATACTCACCTTTAAATTTAAAAATAAGATTGTAAGGCTGATCTTTCCACGAAATATTTATGCCTTTCTTAGAATTGTTGATAATCGCTCCAGCTCTCAAATGAAAAAGTTGCGAGCACTTGTATATAGAATCTGAAGTAACTATATCTTTTACAATTATCGTATTTGATTCAATAAAAGCTAATTGTCTATGAAGTTTAACACCTAGATCATTATAATGTGGATGTGTCATCTCAACAATAATATTACTGTTAATGCTATCCTCGCCATTAAAAGGATAATATCTTGTTATGCCTGCAAGACCAAAACTATTTTTATTGGAATTAAAATCCTGGTCATTTAATAATAAAACGTTATGCGCTCGTGATTTCGTCATAAAATCATGATATGGCGAAGTTTTATCTAATGAAAAAATTCCTGGATCTATTATAAAATCAAGGCCATCAATATTTAAAATGAAAGAAGTCTCATGCTGATGATAAAGCGAATAAGAATGAAAATTGGCTTGAGCAATAATACTAATAGACATTGTAGAGTCTCTAATAAAAACCCAACCGGATTTAGGAAAAACTTTAATTCCATGCTTAAAGGTGTTTTTTGAAGAAGCTGATTGTATTTTGTATGGAACAAAGCTACTTTTACAGTTTCCAATAGGGATGTCATACCTGGAAACATCTATATATTTTAAGTAAGTATTAGCTTTATTATTTAGATCAATGATTTTTGCGGGAATTTCAATATTAAGTTCCTTTGCAGCTTGAATAATATTATTCATTTTTGTAGTAAAAGTATGATGATAACATGGAGAGTGTTCTTTGTGAATACCTTCCTCGGTCAAGCTAAACTTATACTGCTCAAAAATGCGTTTGAAAGCAAAATTTATAAAATATCCTTGAAGATTAAATATATCTAAATCTTTTAAAGAGAATATTAAGCTTTCATCAGTTAATATACCATGATTATGCCATGAAGCATATTGCTCAAGAGATACCATATAGAAAATATGATATAAAATTGCATTTAACAACCTATACTCAAAATCAAGATTATAATAGCTTCCCTGAAAATATTTATTATAGCCAAGAGTTAGAATTTTAATTCTTTCTGCACATGCATGATCTCCAAAAATAAACCTGCATGAATTTTCCGGATAAACGTTAAATGATAAGAGGTAATCATTAATTATTTTAAATCCTGCTAATATAGAATCATTATTATCACTAATAACGTAAGGCTTAATCCAAGACAATGATTTGTACCATAAATTCCATGACGGATCTGAATAGTTGGGATCATTCCATTTTATAGGAAAAGTTACATTATATTTAATAGAACGATCATTCGGAAAAATATATACAGGCTCGATTACTGATTCATATTTATCAAGATTTGGGACATGTTGGAGTTTGGATTGGATTCTTTCCTTGCGATTAAAATATTTGTTTATTAGCATTGTGTCATTATTCCTCATTTCATCAAGAGCACGCAAAAACAAAGGGAAGTATTCTCTATCGAACTCCTGCACTAATTTCCGAATTGCAATATTAGGGAAGGAATATTTTATGGAATCATACTTCGAACTGTAGAGTGGCGAAAAAAGTAATAATAATATAACAACTAAGTATGATTTTATAAACTTTTCAAATCGCTTAATAAAATAACTTAAAAACATAGTGTTAGTTAAGCTGATTAATTTATTTAAATTAGTATATATGATTTTAACCGCTTAATTGCAATATGAAATTAACCTGTTAGCGCTTAGTAAAGCATATTAGCATAACGAATTAACACAAGTGGCAAGAATGAGTATATTCATAAAATTATGAGAATCATATTTCTACTCTTAGTTGATGAGTTTTTTCAAGAGTTCTGCCGTTTAAGATAAGATTAAATGGGTCAATTGAAAGTGTACGTATCTCAAAATCAAAGAAGGTATCTTGATACAATAATGATTTGATAGTATTAATATCAAGTTTTGCTTTATGAATCACAAGGCTGCTAGTAGGCACATCAGCCATATAATTATATTCACATCCCTTATTTGTTAATAATATTTGTTCATTGCCATTAAAGATAAAATGCGATTTTTTCCCCAGGCTTTCAGCGCCACTATAATTAATGGCTAAAGCGTAATCACGTAGATAATTTTTTCCATAAAAATTATTAAGGTTGAATAATGCAACATAGTTGCCTTTATACTCATTCAAAATTTCAATGTTCTCCATCAATATGGTATTATTGTATGTTTTAACACGTTTTTCAGGAAATATTGCGTTGATCTTTTCCTGATCAATATTGATTGCCTGCTCTTTATCTTTTAATACAAGTAATATATCAAAATTTTGATAGTGTTGTTCTTTTAGAATTTCTAAAAGATAATCCAGTTCTTCATTTGAGGATATTTGAGCAAGAACAAGGAAAGATATTGAGCTTTTTTCGTTTAAGCGCAACCCTGCTTTATCCAGTATATATTTTGCACGATGGTGGTATGTATGGGATTCATGCACAATACGTAGTCCTTCGAGTGATTTTTTCCACCAATAATGCTCATCATTTAATAGCTTGTTAAGATGATTACGTGTATCAGATTCATTTTCAGCAATCAGGACAGTTTCTTCTCCAAGTATTGATATTATTCCTTTAGAATAAGTACTGATAACCGGCGTACCGCAAGCAAGCAGTTCAAATACCCTTCGTGCAAACATAGTTGGAGATTCTCTTACTGAGTTTACATTAAGAAAAACTTTATATTGTTTATAAGCTTCAAGCATCTGGTCATATTCCAGTTTGCCTTTAACAGCACTTTTGTAGATATCGGGAAATCTTAATTGTTCAGCAT
This sequence comes from uncultured Bacteroidales bacterium, assembly GCA_964550455.1. Classification (GTDB taxonomy): domain Bacteria; phylum Bacteroidota; class Bacteroidia; order Bacteroidales; family JAAYJT01; genus JAAYJT01. The sequence continues at coordinate 19,946 of CAZJZG010000004.1, forward strand.
TTTTATCTGTTCTGCCAAGGTTTCTGTCATAAATATCCAAATCAAAATCCAGTGCAGGTATAAGTATTGTCTCCATATCATCTTTGCGATCAGGATATCTTTGACTATAATAAGTTCCTGCAAAACATACATTACCGGTTCGTTGCCCTATTCTAACCGGATTATGAATGATTTCCTGAGCAGCGAAGGGTAATGCAAATACCCGATCATGTCCAACTTCTTTTTTATACTTAGGTATACAATCGGCATCGGAAGTAAAAATTAAATCTGCCAGTTTTGCTGCTACCAGAAAATGATCGAAATGAACCGGATCTTCTTTATTCCAGAATATAACAGGAATTTTTTTCTTCCTGGATTCAGTAATTAATTCCTTGAGTTTTCGGTTTTCTTCGTTGTTATATTTTCCAATCTGGTATCTCCAGCTTTCATTATTCCCTACCCATGCCGACTCAATAAATAATGCATCTATCTTATATTTGGGCATGATGTTTTGCCAGGTTTCAGGAGTGGGATTAATGATATTGAATTCATACTTAAAACAATTGTAGGTGAAAGTATCAAAAATACCGAGTATTGTGAGCTTATTCTTATCAATAGTCAGTTTTTCCTGGGGTTTTACTGATATCTTCTCTGTTTGCGTCCTGCTATAAGCAATTAATTCTTTTCGTGGTTTTGGTTCTAAGTCTTTAAACCGGTAGGAGGAGCTGCTAAAAAACCTGATAGGATTGTACAGGAAGTTACGTATGAATTTGACGATGTTTAATATTACTGAGCCTATGCGCCAGGTTAATGAAGTTTTGAAACGAAATTCCAAATCAGACAAGGCAATATTTTGTTCCATTTTCAAATCAGCAATCTGATTTGCATGTTCTTTTATCTGCTTGTTCAAAGCTTCTTCATGCTTTTGCTGCATGGTTTTTATTTCTTCCAGGTGTAGTCTTTTTGTTTCGTTAAGATGCTCTGACAGCTTAGCGATTACAAAAGGGTAATTATCGTCAATACCTGATTTTGATTCTTGTATTGTATGTTGGTTCATAAAGTGAAAATTAAATTCATAACCAGATGTCCTGAAAATGTGGAATACATAGACATCCGGAATAGTTTGGAAATAATAATATAAAGCAGTTGATGCTTAAACTATAACATCTTATTTGATTAGAATAAAACCCTTATTCAGGTTATTGATCCTGAATATAAATTATAAATCTTGTAATTTGCAATTCAGTTATTTGTCTTTATACCATTTGCCGCCATGTATAGTGCCGTGGTTTTGATTTTTAGTCAAATCATTGGCAACAGTACCTTTCATTTCATTGAACGGCCAGTAAGCTATTAAGCCTGCTTCTTTACCTGTTAAAGTTTTGTGCATGTCTTCTTTTATTTGCTCCTGATTGCGTACTATATTCCAGATCCTTGCATCGCTGATAATAAATTGCGAACGACCTCTTTTAACGCCTTCTCCACGTAATGCTTCTATGCCGTTAATAAGAAAGTTGTTTTGAGATAATGCCATATCACCATCCATCAGAACTTTTGTTGCAACCAGTTCACCATCAAGATAAAAATATACTTTACTATCAGAACCGTTATAAACTCCTGCAATATGATGCCATTGATTGAGAATAAAATCCGGAGTTTCAATAATGGCGTGATTATCTTTTGTTCTTACTCCAAAAGATAGTTTCCCTTCGTGAAAAGTATAAAGTCCATAAGCACCAAAATTGGTTTTAGCAGGTCCAAGTATTACAGTTGAATGAGTAATATTACTTAGAACTTTTACCCAGGCTTCAAAAGTGAAATTGTCGTTAGCTGTGAATCCTGGCGAGAAGTTGAATTCAACAAAATCGTCTTCACCTGACAATTCAAGCCCTTTAAATTGGCGTTCAGAAGAACCACAACCAGCAATCATAAGAGTGGCTGCAAAAATTATTAATACGAATAATGATCTGATTTTCATAGTGCTAATGTTTTTTAGTGTATCATTTTTGAAAAGGCAAAGGTAATGAATAATTTAAGAAAATAAAATCTATTAAGAATTTAATAACTGATTATTTGTTTAATAAAACTGAAGTAAAACAGTACTGATACTTTTTTAATAACTGGCTAACATACTAGATTTAGTTCTAAAGCAAAACCTAAACTTAATAAGGACTCCTAATTACAACTTGACTATTTTTATGATTTCAAAATTACTTCCGGCAAATAATCTTAATAAATACATTCCCTCAGGATATTCACTAAGGTTTAGAGTATAATTACCTGATCCTGAAATATCTCTGCTTAGCAATTTTTCGCCGGTAAAATTGTAAACTTCAATAAAGCAGGATTCGTTGCCTGACAACGAAACTATTGTAAGATTGCCATTTGTCGGGTTTGGATATACATTAAATAGCCGGGCATCATCACCTTTGTTTTTAATTGAAGTTGTTGGTTCTCTATCATTATTATTTACAGCTATTATGCTCTTTTCCTGACCACAATATTCGTTGGTGGTATCAATCCAGGCATGGAACATTGCCCCATGATTTATCTGAACCTCAGGATTGAAGATAATGTTTTCTCCTGCAACAATGTTTACCATAGCTTCATTTTCAACTATAAATGAAGTACCGTTTCCGGCAAGGATAATTGTTTTTGTTGCAGCAAAACAAGTATCTGTTGTATTGCCGAATGTGAGACCCTGAAGCAATAATGTCTCAGGTAGTTCAGTTTTAGCTTTGGCAAGTGCAAATACGCCGGGAAGGGTAAATTCTTCAGTTGAACATATTTTATTTCCTTCAACCAAACCTCCAAGACTAATCCACATGTCATTTTCAAATTTTGCAATGCGTAGAAGTCCGGGGTTTAATTTAGCTGTCTCTTCATTGAACAAGATTTTAATTTTGCTTTCCAAAATATCAGGATTACCTGAGAATGACAACTGATACAAATTGTTTTCTATCAACGAACCCAGTTCTTCATCAAGAACATAGCCCATAGGATCAAAGTCAATCGCTCTGCCAATATATTCTGTTTCATTGGTGTTGCCGTGTTCAGGTTCAAAAATAAATGGTGCATACAAACTTGTAGTTCCTACCGGAAAGAACAGTTCCAGACTCTGTTCATTGTTGGTTTTTATTGCAAACTGTCCATTGATGTATTTGTCAGCGTCAAATCCAGTGGTTATTGCATTAAGCCCCATCTTTACCATTGAATTTTCTGAAAGGTTCAGGATACCGTTCATAAAGATAAGTTCAGAGCTTATATTTGTTATTGCATCCATTTGTACACCGGCAGGATCGTCAATGATAAGTATTTGAGTATTCAATGTCTTGCTCAGTTCAATTAGCTGTTGATCTACACCATTGAATCTTATGGATTTAGTTGGGTCAATCGTACCGGCAAATCCTTCTTCAACGATAAAGTTGCCGCCAATAGATATATCATTATTGTAAAACCTAATCCTTCCGGTAGCTCCGGATTCAACAATCAGGTTACCTTTAACAGTAAAATCATTAGTTGTTCCGTCACGTAATCGGAATTCTCCACCAGTATTTGCAACCCTTATGATGAGATTATTTAAAGGAGCTACTGCATTATTGTTAATATCCTTGGTTTCGCGTATGTTAAAATTATTGCCTGAACCTGAACCATTAACTATTCCTTCTTCAGTGCCGGCAAGTATTAATGTACCTGAAAAATCATAAGCATCAGGATTTCCGCCAATATTAACACTGTTGCCTGCATACATCAGAATTCCATTATCGTTTAATCTAATATCATTTGTAAAATAAAAAGTCAGTTGATTATCAGTTGAAATTATACTACCAATAGCAAAACTGATATTTCCATCTTCTTTCTCAAAATTCATATTATACGACCTCAATACATTGCCATCGGTGTCAATCAATTGCTCACCCATGCCGTTAAATACAATACTGTATTGTGCAGCTCCTCGGGCATCCGGCATCATCACATCACCTTCAAGATTAAGATTACCTTTAACAGTGATAGTCCCATTCTCTGAAAATACAGGATCAATACCTGAAATGACAATATTACTGAATTCCTTATAAGGTATAAGAGTTGCGTTATTCATGAATTTTACCGTTGATCCGGCTGATAATTCCCCAAGTACAGGCTGTTGTTCATTTTTAAGTACAAGGGTTGTTCCGTTCGAAACGTCCAATAGTCCATTTAGCCATGCGTTAACAGTTAATGTCATTGCATTTATTCCGTCTCCGGCTATAACTTTTGATCCCGAACCATTTACATTCCAATCATTATCAATATTTGTTATCGTACGGTTATGAATAAACCAGCTAATATTATTATTGCTGAAACTTTCTGGTGATGAACCACTTCCATCAGGTTCACTACCCCAGGATGATACCATACTTAAATCACCAGTTGGCTTGCTGAAATATGCCAAAGGTTGTGTCGTTGGTGTACCGTGAACGCTCATATTGTCGAACCGGTCATTTCCTGAAGTATTGGAAGTATTTGATCCGGTAAAAACAATTTTAAACTGAAGATCAGGATTATCATTTGCTTCCGGAAAACTATTAAGATCAAAAGTTTTTAAGATCCAACCCGGTTGTTCCGGCACATTATAAGAATCAATAAAAGTCCAGCTATCACCGGCATCAGGTGAAAGATAAAGTTCCTGACCTTGTGCGCCGTTGCTTGTTCGCATAATTGCAAATACTAGGCTGATACCTTCAAAACCGGTAGTTGACGATGTAATTATAAGATTTCTTGTATCTGACGGATTTCTAACTCTCAGTACTGCTCCCTGGTCGGGTAATTGCCCCATTAAAAGATTAAGGTTCGAAACCGGGTCCTGTGTCCGGTGTGTGCGTTCATCCATATAGCCAGCACCTGTACCGGGATAGGTTATTATGCCGGGAGTAATTGCTGAATAATCTGTTTGAACAGAAACAATAGTACCACTTAATGTATTAAAATGCCAATAGTGAATAATTTCTGACTCAGGAGCCTGTTGTTCGATAAAATGGGCAGTTAGTTCAATATTTCCGGTTGGGGTTAGTTGCAAAACCGCATCATCACTATTAATGCTTCCGGTCCAGTGGCTAAATACAAATCCGGGTTCAGCTATTGCTTCAATTTCAATGGGTATATTATGGAAATAAATACCTGTCCATGGATATGTATCTTCGGGCACACCTGGAGTGTCAGGAGTAATGTTAATTGTGTTTATACGTATATAACCTGCTTCAGTATTGCTGACATCCAATGTTACATCAATATCGCTTTCAATATCAAAATGATCTCTGATATGCTGACGCTGATAGAAAGGACGCTGCTGAGCGAAATCGATCATAATATCAATTTTACTATTCCAGTATCTTATTGTCGGTGGGCTTTCCCACCTGTTAATATGTTGTGCCATTTCAGGTTGAAGACGTTCTTTCATTTGAGTAATCATATTTATTAATCTGTCTGACCTGAAGGTAGTATTTATCAAATCAGCAAAACGATTAATAAAGTTTTGCTGGAACTCCTGATTTATAAGTAGGTTTCGTAGTAAAAAAGTTGACCAGTCAGGGTTTGGCCAACTTGTACCACCTATAGCGGTTGCGAATTCAAGTGTGTTATGAGTGTATGCATCAGCGCCACCAGAAATTCCAAAAACAAAATCAGTATCATACATCAGCCATCTCCATCTTCCATCATGTCCTTTAGGAGCTTGAGGTTGATATTCATTGGTTCTTAAACGCCAATACTTAATATTATTCCCTGGCCAGTCAGTATTCCTGCCGAAAATTTCTGCTATCTGATAATCCATAAAATTTTCTATATCCATTTGGGTGGTAATGTACTGATAATGTACAGGATCAGCCATTGAATTGTTTTTTATGTAATTTCGCATTGAGTTGTAGTGAACAGCGTTCCCCTCAACAGGAGTTCCATTAATTTCAAGTAGGTCAATGTTTTCGGGATTTATTCCATACACACGTGCCAGGTAATGCTTGTCAAATCTTTCCCGAATATTGTGAATTCCCCAGTAGATTCCGTTAATGAAAAGTATTGATGGTTCATAATCCTGAGTATCAAAATTCAGATGTTTTACACAAGATTGATAAAAAGCATCTCTGAACAGTGTTTGGTTATAATCATTCCCTGAGTTTCTTAATAAAATTCTTTTAAAAGAATTGTCTTGATTGTCACCAAAAAAAGGATAGTTAAAATACTCAGAACCATAACCTGATCTGGCATATAGCCGTAAAGATTTTACTGGGGCAGTTTTTGTTGATTTACCATGCAATCGTAATCCCAATCTTAATGATAAGGCAGTTATTTCTTCCTGAGCAGGAATTAATTCAAAATGTGCTGGATACTCCCATTCAACACCTTTTCGGCTATAATTACCAGGCGAATGTATATTGGCAGTTATATTCGGATTATTTATTCTCCAGTTATCAAAATCCATACCTGCAACATATATTCCATTATAATAATCGAATAAAGCATCTTCCTGTATGCTTATTGATATTACAGGAAGTGTGTATGGATTCTCTCCTGAGTTGAAAGAAAAATAGGTGTTTGTATTTATAACACTGGCAATAGCACCCGATTTAAATGCTCTGGCTCTTACCGGAATTCCTTTTTTTTGCTTGGTTGAAGGGAAATATGTGGGATTGAAATGCCAGGTGCTTGATATTTGTGATATTTTCTCCTGCTCTTCAGAACGATCGTAAATAGGTATCACGCTATTATAAAGATATGATTGATAAGCATTTGATAAGAATGGTCCAAATGGTTGTCCTGGCTCCTGAGGATAACTATTTTTAAATTCATAGTTGCATCCTGGAAAACAAGTTGTATCTGGTATTGAACCATCAAGAGTATAAACAATGGTAACCTCCGGATCGTTATGGGTAATATTTAATTCAAAGGGCTCGTTGTAAAATCCTCCCATATGAGAAAAAATTGGTGGCTCTAATACTTCATTGAATGTTTGGGTATGATTTGGAAGACCAGGAGTAGGCACATTAAAAAAGAACCATGTTCCTATGCCATCAGGGCTTCGCCCATACGAAATATCTGATGGGAGAGGCATGGGAAGAAGCTCATCAACCAGAACACCGTTAGGATCAGTTAATATTATTTCTTCGCCATCAGCACTTATACCATAATTGGTATGAAGTTGGTGAGCAGGATCTGTTCTGTTTTTGCTTGAAGCAAATATCAGAAGGAATTCACCGGGCTGAATTAATATTTCTGGAAAAACCCATTTATACGGTTTGTTATAACTATCGGAAAGCCCATAACCGTAAAGATTAACAGGCTCAGTCCCGTAATTATACAATTCAATCCAGTCTTCATAATCACCATCTTCGTCGGCGATTGTTGAAGCATTTGAGGCCATTACTTCGTTAATAGCAATGCTCTGCGCTTCTATATCAGTAACAAATAGGGAGAGAATTGAAAAAATAAATAATTTAATTAAGGCTTTCATAGCTGAGATGTTTGAATTAATAAGGGAATTAGGCTTTAGCTATAAATTTTATCTGTTTTACAGTTGACAATAAATTTTAGATTCTTCGTGAGCATGACGACCATTCCTGATAAAATTCCAGGGATCAATTGAGAGAATTGGTTGGTTATAAGTGAAATTCTGTTCATTCAATACTTTGAATAATATGTCGTTGTTTAATAAATTGGCGCTTAGTGCCTTTATACAATGTGAACATCCATTTTGGTGGTACTGATATTCATCACCTTTCTTTTTTAAGACAACAGCGCTGGTTCCTGAAAATTCAATAAAAGATCTTTTGTCTATTACTTTTGCATTAGAATATTTAATAGCTAAGGCAAAATCCCTGAAATAATTCTTTCCATAAAAATCTTCTTTATCCAGTATTGCATAATAATCTGTGCCCGGAGAGTTCATTAATGATTCTGAGAATGCTTCCTTATTATCAATTATGAATTTAACCTGAAATTTGGAGGATGCACCAGGGATATCCAGGCATTCATCCAAAGTATTCTTATCAGTAATAAAAATAAGCGCATTAGGTTTATATACTTGCTTATTCATTAATGAAATAATATATAATGCATCTTCTCTGGAATTAATTTTACACAAAGATGAAAATAAAACCATTTTGTTTTCAGGCAGAGTTAAACCAATTTTTTCAAAAATACTGGTGGTACGATGCCTGTATGTATGATTTTCCATTACTGTCCTTATTCCGTTCAATGATTGTTTCCACCAGAATATCTCATCATTCAGCAATCTTTCAATGTGTTTCTTGGTATCTTCTTCAGATTCAGCAAATAATACTGTATTTTCACCAAGCAGGTTCAGGATACCTTCTGAATATGTGCTTATAACAGGGGTGCCGCAAGCAAGCAGTTCAAATACACGACGTGAAAACATAGTAGGAGAATACCTGACGGAATTTATATTTAAAAATACTTTGTATTGTTTATAAGCCCTTATCATATCATGGTATTCAAGTTTGCCTCTGATGTAGGGTTTGTAGGCTTCAGGGAATTCATACATATATCTGTCATGCCCTCTTGCTCCGTAATTTCTATCAAATATATCAAGTCCGAAACCCATTGCAGGCTTTAGAATCATTTCCATATCGAGGATACGTTCAGCATATTTAGCACTATACCATGTACCTGCAAAACATACTTTTCCAGTTCTTTCATTTGATCCGATAGGATTATGTGTTTTTTCCTGAGCAGCAAAGGGTAGGGGATAAATTTTAGTATGACCCGTTTTATTCTGATATTTTGGAATACAATCCTGGTCAGTTGTGAAAATAAAATCAAAATAGCGGGCATCATCAATAAAATGATCAAAATGTACAGGGTCTTCCTTATTCCAGAAAATGGTCGGGACGCCTTTGGCTTTATATGCTTCTACCATTGTTTTTAACCCCTTCTTTTTCAAATCTCCTATTTTCCCTATATAAAACCTCCAGGCTGAATTATTGCCTCTCCATGCCGATTCACAAAAAAATGCATCAATAGAATATTTATTAATAATATGCTCCCAATTATCGGGATAGGGACTGATGATATTAAATTCCGGCTTGAAACATGAAAACGTAAAAGTGTCGAAAATGCAGGCAAGAGTTGCTTTGTTTTTGTCGTTTGACGAATCATCACTAAGAAAGGACATCTCAATAACCTCGTCCGCTTTGCTATTTTGAGAATTATGTATTTTATATTTTTTTCCGCTTATTATTCTCAAAATCCTTTTAAAAAAATTAATAAATGCAAGTACAGTGCTGACAATCACATCTCCAATACGCCAGCGCCATGAATTGAGTAGTGCATTTCGCTCAGCTTCAATTTGTTGCTGATGAATTTTTTCAATTCTTTCAAGTTTTTTAATATATTCTTTTCTGAATTTATCTACAATAGCTTCATGGTCTTCCTTTGAAAGAAGTCTTTCTTTTTCAATATCTTTATTCAGAAATTCAGTTTGATCAGAACTATTCACTATAGCAATTAAAAGGATTACAAAGTAGGGTTGTCATTAATGAAGCGACGAATAATCTTTAATTCGTTTTTTAATTTTTTTTCTATTATATTTATCTCAGATTCTTCAAGTCCGTAGTTATCGGGCTTAATATAGGATTTACTTATTGGCTTTAAAAGGTTTTCATGAAATTTTACTTTTGATTGCAGCATTTCATCAATAAAGCTTTTCTTTTGATGAAAATTTAACATTCCCGGTTCAAAATCGTACCCTAATCTTTTAATCAATATTTTTGTATTATTCTCAGGATCTGCTACAAAAGATGAGTAATTAACAAAAATGATATTTGGGTGTCCGTTGTATTCAACAATAGAATCACTCACACATTTTATACGGCGGTAATAGTCATTAATTGCAATTTTTGTATCTCTGCCGAAAAAGTTTACTCTTTTTAATGAACCGTAAATTGACAAAGGTTCTCTTATTAATAGTATTATTAGGGCTTTTGGATATAATTCAAGGATTCTGTCAATTTTAAATAAGTAAGATGGATTTTTATCTCCCCATTGGGCTTGTTGTTTATCTGTTTTATCCAGGAATAATTGATAGATACCGGATACGAATTTAGCATATTCTTTAGTAAATGATTGTTCAATATATTGTGATAATATGTTTTTATCAATTTCCCAGTCTGCGAATTTTTTATCACTTAGCAAACTGTTTAATATAATTGTTTTCTTATCATTTAATGTCGAATGAAATAACGGATCAAGATAGTGTAAAAACTGGCTTTCAGGAGGAATACATATCCTTGAATGTGATGATAAAATCATTCTAAAGAGAGTATTTCCAGACCTTTGAACACCAACAATAAAAATAGGCTGCATTTATATTTAAGATTAAAAGTTAAGATTAGCAATCTTGAGTTTTTGTTGAAGTTATTTTTGGTTCGATTTCAATATTAGCAATACCGCCCACAGATTTGTTAGATTTCAATACTTTGAATACTAATGCATCTACTAATCTGTTTAATGTATGCTTTTCACTATTAATATCTGTTGCAACTCCTGCATTAGTGTAGTAAGTTCCTGTTAGAAGATTACATGTAAAATGCCATTCAATTTTGTATGTTTCTCCTCTTTTTATAGATTTTAATACTTTATTGAAACCTTTTGATCCTGCCCCAGTGATTGTTAGACCTTTTTCATTTTTTATTCTCATTCCAAAACGAATTTCTGTAGCTTCAATATTAAACTTAACCTTATAGCTGTAAATATATTTTTCACCTGTTATCAGAACATTTACTTTTTCGCCTTCCGGAGTAAGAATACATACATCGGTTATGTCAACATCTTCATTTCGGTATTCTACTGTGCTTTTGGGTATTAATCCGGGAATAAAATATGCTTTTTGCTTAATGATTTCTGCAGCCTGAGCCTGTACTTCCTTGTTTTGTTCCTTAAACTCAACAGGCATCTCTTCTTCATTTTTAGGTTTCTTCCCTTTTTGTTTACTTCGTTCTATCTCTTCATAAGTTGCTGCTTTCAATTCCTCGTTTTTATTCAGAGCGATAATTTCTTTTCGTATCTGTGGCATATTTCCTTTTTTCGAGAACAGATACCTCTCATATTGAGTCGTTACCAGTTTTGCCGGACCTTCCAGTATTAACTCACCTCTGTCAAGCATTACAGCGCGGTTGCATAACTGATTTATAGTAGGAATGCTGTGACTGACTAATAAAATTGTTTTTCCTCCTTTAAAGAATTCCTCCATTCTGGCATAGCATTTTCTGCGAAAAAGCTCATCACCTACTGCCAAAATTTCATCTAAGATAAGAATACTTGGTTCTACATTTATAGCTACAGCAAATGCAAGGCGTGCACGCATCCCGCTTGAATAGGTTTTCAGGGGCTGATAAACAAAATCGCCAATATCTGCAAAGTCCAGGATCTCATTTAGCTTTTCTTTAATCTTTTCTTCATCAAATCCAAGTATGGTAGCATAAAAGAAAACATTTTCAATACCGGTAAGCTCGGGATTGAAACCTGAACCGAGTTCAAGCAGGGAAGTAACTTTACCTTTAACAAAAAAGTCACCTTTTGAAGGTGTGAGAACTTTTGAGAGGACCTTTAGCAAGGTGCTTTTACCACTTCCGTTCTGCCCTACAATGCCGAGAACTTCACCTTTACGAACTTGAATATTAATATTCCTTAGCGCATAGAATTCCTTGTGATAACGCTTACGACGCGGATGCAGGGATTCTTTTAGCCTGTCTTTTGGATTGTTATATAATTTATAAATCTTGCTAAGGTTGGTTGTTGAAATTACTATGTCGTTATTTGAGGTCATTTTAAAAGGCTCAGTTAAGTTTAATTCACAGGCAGTCAGTGATAGGAAGCCAGTTTTCTGAAAAATTTGTTTTAATCAATATTGGTTGTGATTTTATCTTTTGAACAGTCAGATTTCAGAATAATACCGATTGGAAAAATATAACAGAACAATTATCGCTCCGCTCAATTGTTCTGAATATTTTAACCACCGGCATAATTTACAAAACAGCTTGGACTATCTTGTAAATACAATTCGTATAACCTGCTTACATTTAATTATCCTTAGTTAGATTCTTGGCATAGTTTTACAATACATCAGCAAAATGAGGTTTAAGGCGCTGAAAAATTATTGCTCCTGATACAAAAAGTACCGCTGTCAATGCCCAGAAATAAATGGTAAGATTAACATTCTCAAAAAACCATTTCTGGTTGATAAATGTTTCCCTGTATCCGTTTGTAATATAAAAAACAGGATTAAGATCAACTACCAAACGCATTTTCCCTGTAACCGAGGCATGAGGCCAGAAAATCGGTGTTGTCCAGAAAAGTAGAGTCAGTAATACAGTTATTATTTTTTGTACGTCGCGGACAAAAATCAGTATAGAAGAAGTAAGCCAGCCTAATCCGGTTAAAAACAATATTGCACCTATCAGGTAATATGGCAGTTGAAGCCAGTAAATAGTAGGATAAAAGCCATATCCTACAGAAAATATCATCAGTATTAATACCATGAACAGATGTATTATCAATGCTGTGATAATTGTTATAAATGGTATTATACCCACTCTGAAGTGCATTTGCTTTATTAAGAAAGCAAACGACAATAAAGATGTTGATGAATTGTTGATGCCTTCGTTAATAAAAAACCATGGAATAATACCTGCCATAAGCCAGAAAAGAAACGGTGCTCCGTCTCTTGCTTCCCCACCTCTTAGTCCTATTGAAAACACAAACCAGAGAGATAATATATACGCTGCAGGTTGCAAAAAAGCCCACGGTAATCCCAGATATGAGCCTAAATATTTCTTCTGAAAATCCCTGATCACCAGCTTTTTAATAATATACTTTTGTTGGTAAATGGTTTTCAGGAAATATAGAAAAGCTTTTATATTATGTAGCATCTTGTTTGAAATTCAGTTTAAGTAAAGCGAATCCTTTGCCTGCAATTTATTGATTTATTTTACAGGTTTAAGGCAGGAAATATCCCTTTGTCTTTAAGATATTCAATTATTCGTCCGGGGTTTTTGCCATTTTCCTGTGAGGTGAAGACAAAATCAGGATTTAAAGGTTTATCATAAGGTGCATCAAAGCCGGGTAATTTTGAAGATAATCCCTGCTCAACGCGGTTATAAAGTTCAGGTTTGTTTTGTCTGCAATATTCAAGACCTGCATCCATAAAAACGAGATGAAAACGTTCAGCTCCAATGATATCAGCAACCTGTCGGCGGATATCTTCGCTGGGTGAAATGAATGAACAGATCACAATTATCCCCTGGTCGTTCAATAAATGGCACATATGTGCCACACGTCTGAGGTGTTCGGCACGGTCGGCAGCCGAAAAGTCAAGCTCACGCGAGATCCCCGAACGCACGGTACTTCCCTCAAGTAAAACTACAGTTGCTCCCAGATCGAAAAGTGTTTTTTCAAGCGTAAATGCCAGTTCATTTTTTCCACTGCCATGAAGTCCTGTTATCCAGATAGTTGTGCCTTTCTGTTTATATCTGTTAATGTATTCATCAGTATTGATCAAACCCTGTCCGCGCGAAATACGCTCCTTATCCATATCAGTAATGCGTGATTGAATTTCGTCAGGGTTCATACGTTCAATTATCATTCCAACTGCTGAAGTGTTGTTTGTGATTGGATCAATAAGAATGAATGAGCCTGTCTGACGGTTTTTGATATAAAGATCAAACATCAAAGGTCTTGCAGTAGTAAAAACCACCCTGCCGATTTCGTTAAGCGCAAGATGACCAACCTGCTTTTTCTCTAATGTGTTGACATCAACACGGTAGCGGACAGTGTCAATACGGGCTTTATTGGTACTGGTACTGTGCTTCAGGTAATATTGTTTTTGAATATCCATAGGTTCTTCATCCATCCACACTACCATAGCTTCGAACTGACGCTGTATTTTGGGCAGATTATCAGGGTGCACCAGCATTTCTCCTCTTGAAATATCAATTTCATCATCGAGGGTAATAGTAATACACTGCGGAGGGAATGCAAGTTCAGGATTGCCATTATAGGTTACAATTTCCTTTACTGTTGATAACTTCCTTGAAGGCAAAGCCATTATTTTGTCGCCTTTTCTGATTATTCCAGAGGCAAGTTTTCCGGAAAACCCTCTGAATTTATTATCAGGTCTGAGTACATACTGGACAGGAAATCTAAGGTCGTTAAAGTTTCTGTCAGAACCGATATGTACGGTTTCAAGGAACTCAATAAGTGATTTACCATTATACCATGGCATTTTTGAACTTTTTTTAACCACATTACACCCATGAAGCGCTGAAAGCGGGATGAAATCAACATCCGGAATATTTAGTCTTGAAACAAATCCACGGTAGTCGTTGCATATATTTTCAAACACATCTTCGCTGTAATTCACCAGATCCATTTTATTTACTGCCAGCACCACATGTTTAATACCAAGCAACGAAACAATATAGGTGTGTCGGCGGGTTTGTGTGATAACTCCTTTGGTGGCATCAATTAAAATAATGGCAAGGTTTGCGGTACTTGCTCCGGTAGCCATGTTACGTGTATATTGCTCATGTCCGGGAGTATCGGCTATAATAAACTTACGCTTATTGGTACTAAAATAACGATAAGCCACATCAATTGTAATTCCCTGTTCACGCTCGGCTTTTAAACCATCAAGCAACAAGGCATAATCAGTAAATTCTCCGGCATGTCCTATTCGTTTACTATCATGTTCAAGAGCCGAAAGATGGTCTTCGTAAACTTTTTTGCTGTCGAATAACAGACGACCTATGAGAGTTGATTTCCCATCGTCAACACTTCCGGCAGTAAGTAATCGTAATAGGTCTTTTTTCTGATCCTGATCGAGAAATTGGTTTATATCAAGCATATTCAAAGGTGAGATAATATGGCACTGTTTTGATTGTGTATCTGTTTAACAGTAAATTAGAAAAGTTAGCACTTCTAAATATCAGATGGTTTTTGTAAGATTCAATAAAAATATATCAGATCGTATTAGGTTCTCAGTAGCTGTGCTAAATTATTTGTTGTCCGGTTTCTTTTGATTATCTTTATATACCTGTTGTTTAAATAACATCCGTACCGGATCATACTAAAAATATCCTTCTCTCTTTTTTTGCTCCATGCTTGCTTCCTGGTCGAAGTCAATAACACGGGTAGTGCGTTCCGATTTGGTTGTAAGCATCATTTCTTCAACGATTTTCTCAATTGTATCTGCATCTGATTCAATGGCACCCGTAAGCGGATAGCAACCAAGTGTACGAAAACGAACTCTTTTCATTTTTGCCTTTGCTGCAAGTTCTTTTGGCATACGATCGTCGTCAACAAGTATGATAGCCCCGTTATATTCAACCACAGGGCGCTCTTTGGCATAATATAGAGGTACTATAGGAATTTTTTCCAGTCGTATGTATTGCCAGATATCAAGTTCAGTCCAGTTACTTAGGGGGAATACCCTTATAGATTCACCCTGATGAACTTTTGCGTTGTATATATCCCAAAGTTCAGGACGTTGATTTTTGGGATCCCACTGATGAAAGCGATCACGGAATGAAAATATTCTTTCTTTGGCACGGCTTTTTTCTTCATCGCGGCGGGCTCCCCCGAATGCAGCATCAAAGCCATACTTTGTCAGTCCTTCAAGTAATGCCTCGGTTTTCATAATATCAGTATGAACCTTGCTGCCGTGTGTAAAAGGTCCTATTCCGATTTCAAAGCCTCTTTTATTGTAATGAACGATCAGGTCCCAGTTATTTTCTTTAGCATAATGATCTCTGAACTCAATCATCTCACGAAATTTCCATTTGCTGTCAATATGCATGAGTGGAAAAGGTACCTTACCGGGATAAAATGCTTTTTCAGCCAGGCGAACCATCACCGATGAATCTTTTCCTATGGAATAGAGCATTACCGGATTTTCGAACTCAGCGGCTACTTCTCTTATTATATGAATACTTTCAGCCTCAAGTTCTTTAAGGTTTGTTAATGTAAATGACATAGGCATAGTTTGTTGAGGCAATGGTGTTTTTGTAAATTAATCTAAAGGGGTTTGGTATGTTATAATTGGCAGAATATGATCCATGCAGATCTTAACAGATTCCTCAATGCTAAGTTGGTCGCTTTTTATCTCAATATCAGGATTCACAGGTGCTTCGAAAGGGCTGTCAATGCCTGTGAAATCCTTGATTTTCCCTTCCCTTGCTTTTTTATACAATCCTTTGGTGTCGCGACTCTCGCAAACAGCAAGAGATGCATTCACATATACTTCAATAATATTTTCCCGTCCAATGATTTCGTATGCAATTTCTCTGATCTTTTGGGTAGGGCTTATAAAACTGTTAATACAGATGATGCCGCAATTAAGGAAAAGCTTTGACACTTCAGCAATGCGCCGGATATTCTCAAATCTGTCATCCTGAGTGAATCCAAGATTATTATTGATCCCGGTTCTTACATTATCGCCATCAAGTATTTGTGTAAGAAAAAGCCGGCGGTTAAGTTCAATTTCAATTCCCCGGGCAAGAGTGGTTTTCCCCGATCCGCTCAGCCCGCTAATCCAGATAACACGTGCATGTTGCTTTAATAGTTTTTCTTTATCATCTCTGCCAAGTATCTGGTCGAAAGTTGAAAATATATTTCTTTCTGACTGATTATTATTCATTTGGGTTCAGATTGTTCAGTTCCAGTTTGTTTCTGCCCGCTATAAACCAAGGGTTAAGCAGGTTTTCTTTATTATAGACAAAGGGTTCCTTATCGTTTCCGGCTAATTGTAAATAGGCACCTGATGCTAAAACGACTGCATGACCTGCTGCAATATCCCATTCATAGGTAGGTGCAAACCGAGGATAGTAATCAGCTTCACCTTCAGCAATCATACATAATTTTAATGAACTGCCTTTAGTTACAATTCTTGCATCAGGATATTTTCTTTTCAAACCCTCAATAAATGCAGATGTTTCATTGTTTTGGTGAGATCGGCTAGCAACAATACCTATTGTATTATGCTGCTTATCAGGCAATTTTATAGCTCTTGAGATTAATGAAGCAGTATTTATATCATTGATCTGCGTAGCCTGTTCCAGCCGAAAAGCTCCCATATTCAGCTCTCCGGTATAAAGGATGTCTTTTACCGGTACATATACAATTCCGAATACCGGGAGATTATTTTCGATCAGAGCTATATTCACAGTAAATTCACCGTTACGCTTTATAAATTCTTTAGTTCCATCCAAAGGATCAACCAACCAGAATTTTTTCCACATTTTCCGTTCAGCAAACGGAATGTTGTCGCTTTCTTCGCTGAGAACCGGAATATTTAAAGGCAGCAGATGCTCCAAAATAATATTGTGGGCTATCATATCGGCACGGGTAACCGGCGAATTGTCAGACTTGAATTCAATGTCAAAATCAGTGCTGTTATATACTTCAAGGATAGCTTTTCCGGCTTCTAAAGCGGCTTTTATGGCTGTGTCAGCGAATTCCTTCCTTAAGCTGTTCATTTTCTGTTAATTATAAAGCCTGATGTCATACTGGTAAATTAAACCCAATACCGCTACTATCATATACATTAATGACAGCGGAAGCCCAAAACGAGTGAAATCACGAAACTTATATCCTCCGGGACCAAAAACCATTAAATTAGTCTGATAACCAATGGGAGTTAAAAAGGCAGTGGCACCGGCAAAAGCAACTATCAATGCAAATGGTTTGGCATTAACTCCAAGTTCAACAGCCATGCTTATTGCAACAGGAAAAGCAATAGCCACTGCTGCAGGGTTTGCAAGAATTGAAGTTAGAAGATTGGTTATTAGAAATATTCCCAGCATAACGCCGACAATTCCAAATGGTTTAAAAGCTTTAAATGCGATTTCAGCAAAACTTGATGCAACTCCTGATTTTAGCATTGCAGTACCAAGCGAAAGAGAAAGTGCCAGAATAATTATCAGGTTGAAATCAATGCTTTTTGCTGCGTCTTTTGGCGAAACCATCTTAAGTCCCAGTACCAAAAGTAGTAATAGAAGCAGAACTGTGAAAAGTTTCACGAAACCCAATGCTGACAATATTATAGCAGCAATAATGCCGCCTAAAAGAATTACCTGTTTATAAAGTTTTTGTTTTTTATATTCCTGTAGGCGACTGATCACGTAGAAGTCCTGAGTATCTTTTGTAAGTGGAACAAAATCTTCACCGGTTAGGAGTAATAATACGTCTCCGGCATAAAGTTTTACTTCACCAAGCTTGCCTGACACTCTTTCGCCATTTCTGTGAATAGCAATAATAGCAGCATCGTAACGACTTCTGAAATTAATAGATTTAGCAGTTTTTGATACCAAAGTTGAGTTATAGGATATAACAGCTTCGATTATTGCAGTTTGCGATTTTTTGGCATACATGCCTATCTGTGCCAATTGTAATCCGCTGTGTGATTCAACCATTTCAGTGATTGATTCGGTTTCTCCGGCAAAAAGCAGTATGTCATTTTCGCGTAATATTGTTGATGCACTTACGGGTTTTATTGTACGATCGTTTCGTATGATCTCTACCAGGAATAATCCTTTTAAATTTCGCAAGCCTGCTTCTTCAACTGTTTTGCCATGATATTCAGCACCATTTGCTATCCTGACTTCAGCAATGTACTCACGGCTCTGAAGCTCAAAGCTGTGGATATTATCATTCCTATCGGGTAATAATTTATCGCCAAACAGTATCATATATGCAATGCCAAGTACGGCCATAATACCGCCGACAAAGGTGAAATCAAAAATATTTAGTGGCTCAATATTAGCAGCTATTTTTTGATCGTTAACCATACCAGCCACCAGAAGATTTGTAGAGGTGCCGATTAATGTTACACAACCTCCAAGAATTGCAGCATACGACAGGGGAATAAGCAGTTTTGAAGGGGCTACTCCGTTCTTTTTTGACCATGCCCTGACGTATGGTAGCAATATGGCAACTACAGGGGTGTTATTCAGAATGGTTGAAAACCCTGTAACCATGACAAGAAGACGAAACTTGAATTTTTTATAAGACTTTGTATTTGCTATAGTTTTAAGAAATATTCCGTCAAGTACTCCGGTTTTTCGTATAATATCGGCAATAAGGATTAAAAAAACCACTATTGCAATCTGTTCATTAGCAAAACCAGCAAGTATTTCAGAAGGAGTGAGAACTCTAAAAACTCCTAAAACGGTAATTCCTATTGAAAAAGTAAATCCTGGTCCAATCCAGTTAAAGTAAAGAGACAGGATTATGAAAAAAATTACCGCTATTACCAGAATACCTTCAAACGTAAACAAATTGGCTTTTTTGTCGGTTGATTATGTCTATAGTCTGAAAATGAGGACAAGTAAAGTCCATCTTCTACAATTATTACTGCTTTTACTTCAGCTTGTGCCGGTTACAGCTTCGCCTTGTCACTCCCATAGAACATGGCATAACACTGCAAAAATAGAAAAAAAAACCACGTTTTATTATTTAAAGTTATTTACAATCCTTATCAATTAAGTTAATAAAAGTATTTTTCTAATTTTGTAAAGCTGATTTTAACATAGAATTAAAAAAACAGAAAGCTCAGAATGTCTAAGGCGGTGGGCTTTGCCATGATTAATCATGTTGAACGTAAAGATATTCATTTGCTTCTGTGAGTTTGTTAATATTTGCACTATTTAATGATATTTTTAGCTAAGATAATGTTTTAATAAAGATCAACACTGTAAAACAATGAGAATAACGATCCTTTTTTTGATAATTACAGCAATAATGTTTTCACTTGCTTCGTGTGAAGATCGGAAAACCGAGTTTATCACCCAACGTATTCAGTATGATGTTCTTATAAAAAGTCCGGATGCTGATATGGATTGGTGGGTTCAAAATATTGAGGCGTTGACACGTGAAAATCTGATTAAGGATTTGATTGAAGCTGCATTACAGGGTAAGGTTCAAACTTATGACCCTTTTTCATTATCGTTGAATACAGCGGAACAGGTAAAGAATATTGGTGCGCGGTACGAAACAGTTAGGATGCAAAGGGGTGTGGAACCGTATGAGTATTATGATACTTTGATCCTTAAGAATTTAAGCATTCATGACATCACCAAAATCAGATTTCTTGAGGAGTGGACGTTGACCAGAAAGGGAATGAAAATTGATAAAAATATTCTCGGCATTGCGCCTGTTGCCGAAAACTACAGCGAATCAGGAATTTTGCGTGGTTATATGCCTTTATTCTGGATATTTTATAATGATGATTATCCTAAAAAACTTAAAGGTACAATTGAATAGTCCATACGGTTCTGATAAAAACAATGATGGTTTAATAATTCAAAACGGCACTGATAGTTTTGCTTTTTACTGATAAAATCAATAATGGGTAACAAATTTGACAATGAATATATAAGCAGGCACAGTATGCCTGAACCCGAAATCTTACAACAGCTTTACAGAGAAACCTGGCTTAAGGTGTATGCTCCTCAGATGATTGCTGGGCAGGAGCAGGGCAATCTGCTACGAATGGTAAGCCATATGATACGTCCCCAATATATACTTGAAATAGGCACTTTTACCGGTTATTCAGCAATATGTTTGTCGTATGGATTATTGGAAAATGGTAAGTTACATACTGTTGAATTGAACAGAGAACTTGATGAAATTGCTGGCAGATATTTTCTATTGTCTGGCTTTTCTGACAGAATTATTCAGCATTTTGGAGATGCCCGGAATATAATTCCCGGTTTTGATATTATTTTCGATCTGGTATACATTGATGCTGCCAAGGAATTGTATATTGATTTTTATGAGCTTAGTCTTCAAAAGCTTAGAAAAGGTGGATTTATTCTTGCTGACAATGTGTTGTGGTATGGAAAAGTTTCAAATCCAAAAGTAAAAAATGATAAAGACACTGCAGCAATAAGAAAATTCAACGATTATATAAGTCAGGATGAACGTGTGGAAAATATCATATTGCCATTCAGGGATGGTATAATGCTGATTCGAAAAAAGTAATGTTTGCGGTAAAAAGAAGGGTTTTGTCCTAGATGGTATCAGATTTTCTAATGACTTCAATAGTGAAATTGGCTACCAATGCCGCCAATGCACCTAATGCTGCCAGTACCGGAGCAACAAGCACTCCTACAACACCCACAGTAACAGGTATTTCCATGAAAACCCGTCCGTTATCATCTTTAATTATGATGCGGCTTACATTACCTTCATGAATTATTTTTTTGATTGTCTGGAGAAGTTCTTCCCCCTTTACTCTGAATTCGCTCTTTTCCATAGTTGTAATATTTTGATATTTACAAACGCTTATTACTCGTTATAATTATCCAATCGGTATTATTTTGCAACTCAGTGTTTTGTTTCACATCCGGATGCCTTTTTTTTAAAAAATACCCGGCAGACATTTGATGCTACCGGGTTTTTATCTTCATATCAGAGCTTGTGATTATTTCAGATTGTTAAAACATTAATCAACAAAACTAATCCAGCCGAATTTATCTTCTTCATCACCAAACTGGATGCCTGTCAGTCGTTTATATAGTTTGGTCGAAATTGGGCCGGCTTTGCCATCTTTGCAGTAGCTATAAGTTGTTCCGGTTTCCCTGTCAACTATTTTTCCTATTGGAGAAATAACTGCTGCAGTTCCACAGGCACCTACTTCATCAAAAGTAGCCAGTTCTTCAACAGCAACAGGTCTGCGTTCTACTTCAAGACCCATATCAGCAGCTAATTCCATAAGACTCTTATTAGTTATGGAAGGCAAAATGGTTTCAGACAATGGTGTTATATATTTATTGCCTTTAATTCCAAAGAAATTTGCCGGTCCGGCTTCATCAATGTATTTCTTTTCTTTTGAGTCAATAAATAATACCGATGCAAAACCTTCAGCAGAAGCACGTACGCCGGCACGCAGACTGGCTGCATAATTACCACCCACCTTGTATTGTCCGGTACCTTTTGGTGCTGTACGGTCGTAATCTCTTGCAATCTGAATGCTAACAGGATTAAAGCCTTCTTTGAAATATGGACCTACGGGTGTTACAAATACCATGAACAAATATTCATCAGCAGGTTGTACACCTACTTTGGCGCCAGAGCCGATAAGCAGGGGTCTGATATAAAGCGATGCACCTGTTCCGTGAGGTGGAACATATTTCTTGTTGAGTTGAACAACCTTGAAAATTGCTTCTTTGAACAGTTCAATAGGTGGTTCTTTCATCATAATGCCATAGGCAGAGTTTTGCATACGCTTTGCATTTTCATCCCAGCGGAATAAACGAATGCGACCGTCAAGCCCTTTGTATGCCTTCATGCCTTCAAAAGCTTCCTGACCATAGTGTAAAGCGGTGGCTGCCATGTGAATACTGATATACTCAGAGGACGCGATTTCAAGCTGCCCCCATTCGCCATTGCGATAATAAGCCCGAACGTTGTAATCGGTTTTTTGATAACCAAAGGGTAACTTTCCCCATTCAAAATTTACCATAATATAGATTTTTTAGAGTTGTGTATAATTAGAAATCGAGTAGGCTAAATTAAAACTATTTAATGAATTAAAAGGAATTAAGCGAAACATTATTTTTTGAACTGCTCCGCTTATGTTTAAGTATTCCATAAACTGATACGGATTATACATTGACAATCAATTGAATGTGATTGTGTGTAAAACTTTTAACTAATTTTTAAGGATATATCTTTCGGTATGAAAAGTGTTCAGATATGTTCAGAAAATTAATATGAGCATACAGATTGCTGAAAAATCAATTCGGTTATGGTAAATATATCTTCCGGACACTATTCATATCTTATAGCTTTAACCGGCGATATAGCAGAAATAATGACTGACGGTATTACAAGTGCCATTATGGTAATTAACAAAGTGACAATATTCAGAACAAGAAGATAAAAGAAATTTATCTGGATAGGCACAACTGATACATAATATGACTCTTGCGAAAGTTTTATTATGCCGGAATATTTCTGGACAAATGCCAGCGAGAGCCCGATCAGGTTGCCCCAGAAAATCCCTTTCAAAGCAATATTGGAGGCTATGATCAGGAATATTTTTCGAATATTCCAGGTTTTATAACCAAGAGCTTTCAGCAAGCCAATAGTATTGGTTCTTTCAAGGATCAGTATGAGTAATGCTGATATCATTGTAATAATGGCTACCAGGATCATAAGTGTTAATATTATTATTACATTCATATCCTGTAGTTTGAGCCAGTCAAATATCTGAGGATAAATCTCTTTTATGGTTTGTGCATTGGTGTCATAAGGAATAAATTTATAAACCTCATCAGCAACCTGATCAAGATTTTTAAGGTCGTTTACAAGAATTTCAAATCCTGCAACCTGTGTGGATTCCCATGAATTGAGTTTTTGGATCTGACCAATATCGCATAATACAAACATTTTATCCAGATCTTCAAGTCCTGTTTCATATATTCCTTTAATGGTGAATCGTCGCGCACGTATAAGATCATCAATAATGAAGTACATGCGAACATCATTGCCGGTTTCGAGTTTCAGCAGGCTTGCAAGCTTCTTCGAAATTAAAATGTCGTTTGAAATAGCAGTATCAGATAGTTGAAGGATAGAACCGTTTATCATTTTCTCCTTGAAAAAATCCCAGTCAAAATCTCTTCCTATACCTTTAAGCACCACACCCTGAATATCATTTTCTGTTTTGATAATCCCGGGCTTATTGCCGAAAACCTGCACATGTTTCACACCGGTAATATCTTTTAGCTGCTTTATCAAAGCCGGATCCTGCTCAATGGGTATCACTTCATACGAATAGTTGTTATCAAAATTACTGACCTGAATATGCCCCCCAAAACCAATGACCTTACTACTTATTTCATGTTTGAAACCTATGATAATTGCTATTGCAAGGATCATAACAATTAAACCAAGAGATACTGCAATAATGGCAATTCTGATAATTGGATCAGAAAAATTGCCTGTATTTCTTTTAATTAATCGTCTTGCTATGAAAAATTCGGGATTCAAGGCAGAGTTTTTGTTATTTTGCAAACCTACATAAATTTAAATACCCGATTAATATATCGAATATTATTATGAAACGAAATTTTATGCTCATTCTTGCTGTGCTGTTGATGAATAGATGTTTAGCATCGCATCACGAAGGTAGTTACGACAGTATGCTGAAGACCGGAGCTGAACGTACAGAATCTTACATGCCACTGCTAACGGGTAAAAGCGTAGCACTTGTGGTAAATCATACTTCGCTGGTTGGCGATGTTCATTTACTGGATAGTTTAATAGCTCTTAAAATAAATGTTGTTAAAATATTTTCTCCTGAGCATGGTTTCAGGGGCGATGCTGATGCCGGTTCTTTTATTTCAGGTGGTTATGATCAAAAAACAGGTGTTGAAGTAGTGTCGTTATATGGTAAGAAAAAAAAGCCCACACCTGAAGATTTGAAAGATGTTGAGCTGGTGGTGTTTGATATCCAGGATGTGGGAGTGAGATTTTATACCTATCTAAGCACAATGACCCTGGTTATGGAAGCTTGTGCTGAGAATTCCATCCCTTTTATGGTTTTTGATCGTCCGAACCCTAATGGTTTTTATACTGATGGTCCTGTGCTGGAGCCGGGTTATAGTTCTTTTGTCGGGATGCATCCTGTTCCGGTGGTTCATGGGATGACAGCCGGCGAATATGCAAAAATGGTAAATGAGGAAGGCTGGCTGACTAATAATGTTAAATGTGAATTGCTGGTGATTCCTGTACTGAATTATACACATCAGACTTTGTATGATTTGCCTGTAAAACCATCTCCAAATCTGGCTGATATGACTTCAATATATCTTTATCCCTCATTATGTTATTTTGAGGGAACTATTATGAGCGTGGGAAGAGGTACTGAAATGGCATTCAGGCTCACAGGTCATCCTGATTACAAAGCCGGAGATATTACTTTTACACCTGTTAGTAAACCCGGAGCTTCAGTTAATCCTCCTTTTAAAGATCAGCAATGCCATGGTTTTGATTATAGCAACCTGGCTGACAGTATATTGCTGAATAAACGGATCTATCTTCAGCCACTTATTCAGGCATGGAAGTATTTTAATGGAAAAAAAGAGTTTTTTAACAACTATTTCAATAACCTGGCAGGCAATTCCACTTTAAGAAAACAGATAGAAGCCGGACTGACAGAAAAAGAAATCAGGGCAAGCTGGCAATCGGGGCTTGAAAATTTTAGAGAAATAAGGAAAAAATATTTGCTATATTATGCAGAATGATGTAATTTTCAGGGATTCAAATTATTAAAATCCCTGCTGCATTTCCATATCATCATCCATTCCGTTGTTGTTGTTACGCTCGCGCTGTCGCTGATAATTATTCCAGCGGTACGACAGGCCTATCCACAACATTCTGGATTGCATTTTTCGTTCGCTTACAGTGTTGAATCCAATTCCATAGGTTTCGGCACTAAATTTTCGGGTGTTAAAAACATCGCTCAATCTGAGACTGAATGTTGCCTTGCGATCCAGAAAATCTGTCCTCCACGCTATATCGGCTGAATACATTTCTTTCATCTTACCCTGAGCCATTATAGTTGGTGCAGAATAATTTCCGGAAACCTGAAGTGTGGAACTCTTTAAAATTGTAAACTGAGCATTCATCCTGGTATTCCATGTATAATCCTCTGATCTTTCAATTTTATAGTCAGAACTTTCATAAGCATTGATCACCTGATTGAAATATGAGAAATTGGCATTTAGCCTTATTGATTTGTTTACTTCATACGCTCCGATTAGTTCAATACCAATTGATCTGCCATCGGTGATGTTATCCCATGTATTCCATGTTATTCCATCACCATATAAACGGCTTACACGCTGTATCATATCCGTAGTTCTGCGGTAAAACACTGAACTTGTAAAACTGTTACGATTTTTTGAAAGTACATACGAAATATCCCATGAACCGGTAAACTCAGGAGTAAGCTCAGGATTTCCGGTCCTTATATTTAATGAGTCGGAAAAATCTTTATAAGGATTCAGGGACCAGTGTCTTGGACGACTTACACGCCTGCTGTAGCTAAGTTGGATATCCTGATTATTGGCAAAATTATAAACCAGATGGACACTTGGATAAGCTGTTATATAATCGTTACGGAAAGTTTCATTGCTAAGGATCTGCTTGCCGTTGGTAACCGATGCTTCGCCACGCAAACCTGCCTGATACTTGAATTTGCCGCTCATTCCCGCATAGATCCCGTAAATGGCATGAATGTTTTCATCCATTTCAAAATAATTTGAAAGATTATCGTCCTGTATCCAGTCCATGTTATCAGAGTTCCACCAATCGTAATTGTAGCGCATGTTCAGGAACTTGATATTACTTGACAAACCACCTTCAAACCTGGAGTTTTCATCAATGGGTCTGACATAATTTAAACGGAAAGTGCCTTCCTTATTGGTATTTCGTGATCGCGACTGCTGCCTGACGGCGAAGAGTGAAGAAATTACATCTTCCTGATTTATTTCCTCAATACGGCGCATCGCATTGTTATTGATTATCAGATCAGCGGTGAGTTCTTCGCCCTGACGTTTGGTGGTCAACCGGTACGAGAGATTGTAATTGAAAGATTTCATTGTGCGTTCCGATTCTGAACCCCTGTTAAATTGTCTTAACAATGTGTTATCTTCGGAATATGTTTTATTATAAAACATACCATTATCGTTATTTAAGAAATTCCGATAACGAACTGATGCTGAGAACGTATTATAGCGGTTGGGCATATAATCAAATCCAAGGCTTCCAAGATGCATACGCATATTCATATTGTGCTGTCCATCCTGGTTGAGCAGAGTAGTCATTTCGTTATAGGTAGTGGTTCGTTCCATCAAGCTTTTACTTTCAAAATTGCTTAACCTGTTATCGTAGCTAACAGAATAATTGAATTTTTCAGCTCTGTAATTCAAATTAATACCACTGCTGAAACGGTCAGGGGGACTGTAATTGGCTTGTATCATACCATTCAGCCCTTCAAGACTTCTTCTTTTTAGCACTATATTTATAATTCCTGATGTTCCGTCAGGGTCGTAACGAACTGAGGGATTGGTTATTACTTCTATGCGCTCGATAGTATTGGCAGGAATCTGCTGGAGGATATCAGAACTGCTAAGGTCCTGTAAACCTGTTGGTCTGCCGTCAATCAGAATAAGAACATTACTGCTGCCCCTAAGTTTTACATTACCTTCAATATCAACTGTTACTGAAGGTATATTCTGCATAATTTCAACAGCAGTGCCGCCAATTCCGGTAAGATCCTTGTCAACAGTTATTACTCTTTTGTCAAGATTTGCGAGCATCATATCTCGTTCGGCGGTTATTTCCACACCTTGTAATGACGTAGCAGTAGGACTGAGTTTTATCTCTCCCAGATCAATTACAGGATTGCGTGGGTTAAATGTTAAATCGGAAATGGTTTTTGACTCAAAGCCAATAAATTGAAAAACAGCATAATATCTTCCCGCTGGTATTTTTTCAAGTACAAAGTTCCCTTTAGGTCCACTTATAGTACCATTGACCATTACTGAGTCCTTTTGCCTGTAAAGAATAACATTGCCATATTCTATGGCATGAGACTGATAAGCCTCAATCAGTTTTCCGCGAAGGGTCCCGATATTCATATCTGCCCCCATTGGGGCGCCTGCCGGCCGTTGTTGTGCCATTATTTCAGGCATAGTAAAAATGAGAGTTCCGAGTAAAAGGAGGTTGATGAAAAATTTGATTTTCATAAATTGTGATAAAAATAAATGGATAACTTAACTTCCGACAGGCGAATTTCATTTTACTGAAATTGGTTTTGCCGGAAATTAGACAATGCTATATAACAAAACTTGCGACAGGAATGTTTACTTTCTTCCGGGATATACTTTAAGAGCTTCAGCCAGGCAATGCATAGCTGCTTTTAAATCTTCAACTTTCAGTACATAACTTATTCTCACTTCATCAAGTCCTGCTCCTGGTGTAGAATAGAACCCTGTTGCAGGTGCAAGCATGACCGTTTTTTTATCAGTCTCAAATTCTTCAAGCAACCATTGACAGAATTTATCGGCATTATCAATAGGCAGACGAGCTGTTGCGTAAAAAGCACCACGTGGTTTAGGACAAAAAGCGCCGGGCATGTTGTTTATGCTTTCTACAACTATATTACGACGGGCATGATATTCATCAAGAACATCCTTGAAGTATTCATCGGGGGTATCAATTGCTGCCTCTGCTGCAACCTGACCAATGGTAGGCGGACTTAAACGTGCCTGCGCAAATTTCATTGCAGTACGCATTACTTCCTTGTTCTTTGAGATCATACATCCAACACGAATACCACATGCGCTATAACGCTTTGATACACTGTCAATTAAGATTACATGCTGATCCAAACCATCCAGATGCATTATGGAAGTATGCTGTTCGCCGTCGTAGCAGAATTCTCTGTAAACTTCATCCACTATAAGATACAGGTCGTGCTTGATAACAATGTCGCGCAGCACTTTTAATTCTTCAATATTATAAAGATATCCGGTTGGATTGTTTGGATTACAAATAAGTATGGCTTTGGTTTTTGGTGTAATAGCTTTTTCGAATTCTGAAATGGGAGGAAGGGCAAAACCGGTTTCAATACTTGATGAAATAGGTTTTACAACAACTCCTGAGTTGATGGCAAATCCATTGTAATTAGCATAAAAAGGCTCTGGAATAATGACTTCTTCGCCCGGGTCCAAACAGGTTTGAAGTGTAAAAAGCAATGTTTCAGAAGCTCCGGAACCTACAATTATTTCGTCGGGCGTAATATTAATACCTACTTTTTTGTAATACTCAGTTAGTTTTTTTCTGTATGAAAGAATGCCGGCTGAATGGCTGTATTCAATTACTTTAAGATTGAAATTTTTGATTGCATCAAGAGCTACTTTTGGAGTTTCTATATCAGGTTGCCCAATATTAAGATGATAAACTTTAATACCGCGGCTTTTTGTAGCATCGGCATAAGGAACGAGTTTACGGATGGGTGATTCGGGCATCATGCGCCCTTTGGCTGAGATCTTTGGCATAATCTGGTGTTTATATGAAAGTTAGTACTATATTTATTGTTGCGGCAAAGGTAGAGTTTTTTATAATCCAAACCACACCGCCATCGCTTTTTCTGTTATAATGGCTTTCTCAGTTATTATTTATTGAGCTTGCGAAAGTTAAATAAGATATAAATTGAATTGAAATAAGACTGCTACACTTCCTGATGCTCATCTTTTTAGTACTTTTGCAGTTTCGATAAAATACTGATACTATCATAATATGTTCGACGAAGAGGACGATTTTGATTTTTTTGAGATTTACCAACTGGTTTCCCGGTTTGAAGAAATGATGGATAAGGATGCTTATCATTTTTTCGACGTTGGTGATATCGAGGATATTATTGATTATTATTTCCAGGAAAACAATACGGTTCGTGCAAAACAGGCCATTAACTTTGCTATGGATCATTATTCGGATTCTACCGGGATAATGCTGCGTAAAGCATATTTGATGATTTCTGAAAATAAGCTGAATCAGGCTATACGCATAATTAATGAAATAGAAAGAATTGAGCCTGATAATACCGATGTTTTTATGGCAAAAGGCCTTATATACAGCCAGAAGAAAATGCCTGAAAAAGCTGATGTTGAATTTGATAAAGCAATTAAAGATGCTAAGTATCCTGCTGAAACCTGTTTAGATATTGGCTTTGAGTTTGAAAATCAGAATAACTTTGAATTTGCAATTAAGTATTTTAAAAAGGCTCTGAGCTATAAACCAGAAGAAGATATACCTATTTATGAGTTGGCTTTTTGTTTTGAATCTTTGAACCAGTACGATGAGGCAATACAGTTTTATACTGAGTTTCTTGATAAAAACCCTTACTCGCTTGCGGCATGGTTTAATCTCGGCCTGATGTACAATGCCGTGGAACTTTATGAAAAAGCCATTGAGGCTTATGATTTTGTTATTGCTATTGATGAAACATTTGCTTCTTCATATTTTAACAAGGCAAATTCATATGCAAATATGGGTATGTACCGCGAAGCCATTAATTTTTACCGTCAGACTTTTCTTTACGAAGAACCTGAAGCAGTCACCTATTTTTATATTGGTGAATGTTATCAAAAATTGGATAAACATACCGATGCAGTAAAATCTTTTTTGAAATCTATTGAGTTTGACCCGGGATTTGCCGATGCCTGGCTTGAGATGGGTGTGTCGTATGATCAGCTTGATAATCAGCATGATGCCATTCGTAGTGTTGAAAAAGCTATTTCAATTGAGCAGGATAATATGGATTATATCTATGTGTTGGCAGGCATACTGGCAAAAATAAATCGTATTAAGGATGCTGAAAAAGCATTTAAAAAGGTAATTAGCAGTAGTTCAGTAACTCCTGACGTTTATCTGGATTATGCCAGAATGATTGAAGAAAACCGAAGTATAAACGAAGCTATAAAGATCCTTCATGAAGCAGAATCAAAGTTTCGTGACAATCCTTTGCTGACATTTCGCCTTTCGGCTTATAATTTTATTTCTGGTATGAAAAAAGAAGCGCTCCTGTTGTTCGAGAATGCTTTGCATCTGGATTATGACAAATATACGGAGGTTGTTCCCTATGCTCCAAACATGCTCGAGGATACTGAAGTAATAAATATCCTGGAAAACGTTGGTAACGAGATTCAGAAGAAGCCCCGAAAACGCAATTAGGTAATTTTTATGAAGGAATATTTTATTATTATGCTGAAAGGCATCGGGATGGGTACAGCCAATGTTATACCAGGTGTATCTGGTGGTACAATTGCTTTGATAACTGGTATTTTTGAACGACTTATTAACTCCATAAAATCGTTCGATTTTAAAACGCTCAGGCTTTTATTTAAAGGGCAGTTCAGAGAGTTTGCCAAACACACTGATTTATATTTTCTTGCTTCGGTTGGTGTTGGAGTTTTAATTGCAATTTTTAGTCTGGCTCGTCTGTTTGAGTATTTGTTCAAATATCATTCAATATATGTCTGGTCATATTTCTTTGGTTTGATATTGGCTTCGGTATATTTTATCGGGATTACAATAAAGAACTGGAATACGTATGGAATAATCAGTTTTCTGATTGGAACCGCAATAGCTGTTTCGCTTTCATTTCTAAGCCCTGCCGAAGGAAATGAAAACTTTTTCTACCTTATTCTTTGTGGGGTCGTAGGCGTATGCAGCATGATACTTCCGGGAATTTCCGGTTCATTTGTCCTTGTTCTTATGGGTAATTACCAGTTAATATTTATTGAAGCCGTAAATCAGTTGCGGATTGATATCTTATTTCCTGTAGCCATTGGCATTGTAGTTGGATTAATAGGTTTTTCACATTTTTTATCATGGGTTTTCCGGCGTTTTCGTTATCAAACCATAGCCTTGCTAACCGGATTTATTTTGGGTTCGCTTATAATTATCTGGCCATGGAAAGATAAAATATTTGTTACTGACGCTTTTGGCGAGGTTATAATGAAAAAAGGGATGCCTGTGGTTGAAAGATATAAGCCGGTTTTGCCTGACAGCTTATCGGGTGAGGTTATGCTTGCCGTGGTATTCATTATTCTTGGAATTTTGAGTATTTGGCTGATTGAATGGGCAGCAAAAAAGAAATCAGTTTAGTTTATTGTTGTGAATCGTCTTTTTGGTCTTATAGGTTATCCGTTGGGGCATTCCTGGTCCAAATCATATTTTGATAAAAAATTTCTGGCAGAAAAAATCCATGATGCTGAATATCAGTTGTTTCCTGTCAATGATCTAAGTCTTTTAAAAACCCTGCCTGAGGTTTATCCGTCACTGCAAGGCTTAAATGTTACCATACCTTATAAAATAAACATTCTTCAATATCTGGATTTTATTTATCCTGTTGCCAAACAGGTTAATGCAGTGAATGTTGTAAAAATTATCCGAACCGGTTCTAAGATAAGTTTGCATGGCTACAACAGTGATGTTGTTGGGTTTGAACGTTCAATAAAACCTTTTCTGAAATCTCATCACAGGTCAGCTCTTATTTTGGGCACTGGAGGAGCTTCAAAGGCTGCTGCATGGGTGTTCTCAAAACTTGGTATTTCATATTATTATGTCTCCCGAAATCCATCGGACCGGTTTCAGATAGGATATGAAGAGTTGGATAATGAAATAATTGAAAAACACACGATAATTGTTAATGCTACTCCATTAGGTATGGCTCCTGATATTCATGCAAAGCCTCAGTTGCCCTATCATTTAATTAGCGACCGTCATCTCATGTTCGATATGGTTTATAATCCTCCTGAAACTGCATTTCTTAGATCGGGTAGAAAACAGGGTGCCACTATAATTAATGGACTGGAAATGCTTCATATACAGGCAGAAGAGTCCTGGTTGATCTGGAATGATCTGTCTTTTGTCTGAACCTTACAATTCTCGTTTATTAGGGTGTTGATACTGATACCGGAAGGATTTTGCCATTAAAGAATTTATGTCCATCAATTAGAAACCTACTGACAAATTCTGCCATTGTGTTACTTTTAAGTGCAGCATCAAATCCGGGAAATGCCATTGAAAACATTTCGGTTTGTACACTTCCGAATGCAAGGCAATTCACACTAATCTTTTTTTCTTTCAATTCTTCGGCAAGACATTCGGTGAGGGTAGCTATGGCTCCTTTGCTGGCGCTATAAAGCGCTAAACCGGGGAATTTTGCGCTTCCCTGTACACCTCCCATGCTTCCGGCGTTAACTATATGAGCCCCTTCATTCATTAAAGGAAGCAAATCTCTGATAAGTCGGAATGGTGCCTCCAAATTAGTTTTAATTACAGTATTGAAATCTTCTGTGTCACAGGCTGCAAATTGTTTGTTTACAATTGCACCAGCATTATTGAAAAGACAGTCAATTCTAAAATCAAGTTCTTTAATGAAAGGTAATAAATTATTGTCAATACTGCCGTTGACAATATCAAAGCTATATGGTATTATTTCAGAAATCAGAGGATTAGTTTCTTCTGCCAGTTTATTTAGCCTTTGTACATTCCTTGATATTGCAAGAATCCGTGTGTCATTGGTTTTGCTTAGCTGTTTTACGGTTTGGAACCCTATTCCCTTTCCGGCGCCGGTAATTATAAAATTCATATTAAATGTATTGTTTAATTGATTCAGAATTTGATCTAGTCAGAAGTGATACTGAGGCTATGCCTTGTATTGCATTATCTATTATAAAGTTTCAATTGTGTTTTTTCATAAACGGAGCTACTGCACGGTCGTAGATACCTTGGATAAAAGCTATTGCCATTCCATAGTTAGTTACCGGTATTCCTGCGTCAATTGCAGGTTTAAGCCTGTTGATCACCTGTTTACGTGTTATAACACATCCTCCGCACTGAATAACCATTGCGTATTCACGTATATTCCGTGGCAACGCTGAAAGACCTGCAACTACCTCATATTCTATTTTATTTCCTGTGAAGTTATTAAGCCAGTTTGGTATTTTCACCCTTCCAATATCCTCGCATGAAACATGATGAGTGCATGATTCAAGTATCAGTACACGATCGCCTTCTTTAAGTTTTGCAAGATGAGGGGTGCCTTTTAAATAATTTTCAAAGTCACCTTTCTGACGAGCCAGCAATACGCTAAAGCTGGTAAACGGAATGTCTTCCGACACTTCTGCATCAGCACTTTTAAATATCTGGCTATCGGTTATTACCAATACAGGCTTTGGGTTCATGCGCTTAATGAATTCTCCAACCCCATGTTCTTTTGTTACAACAGCAATACCGTCATGATCAAGAATATCGCGTATAACCTGAACCTGAGGAAGTATCAGTCTGCCTTCAGGGGCTGCAATATCAATGGGAGTGATAAGCAATACAACATCAGCAGGAGAAATAAGATCGCCTACAATTGATTTAATACGCAGCGCCGATTCAGGCATGAGCCTTCTGATAATGTCTACCAACTCATCAATCTGCTGGGTATTTGCGTTATGAGTGCTGAAATCAATAACTTCGGTCTGGAATTTTTGGCTTATTTCCTGAACAAACTTAGGACTTGCAGCTTCAATATCTGATTTATTATGCAAAACAAAGAAAACGACATCATTTTCAACGAATCTCTTTACAAGATCGTCTTCAAACTCATTCCATTGATTACCTGAAACCAATAAAATAGCAAGATCGAGATTACCCAGTATCTGATGTGACCGCGAAATCCTTTTGCTCCCAAGTTCCCCGGCATCATCAATTCCAGCGGTATCTACCATGATCACAGGACCAAGTCCTGAAATTTCAATTGATTTTTTTACCGGATCAGTAGTTGTACCCGCAATATCGCTGACAATGGCAACTTCCTGCCCTGCAAGCATATTTATCAGAGAGCTTTTACCATTATTGCGCCTGCCAAAAATCCCTATATGAGGTTTGCTTTCTTTTCCTTTTGCCATAATTTATTCAAAGAAATGATTTAATCTTTATCCTGTCTTGAAAATTTGAAATGTTTTGCCTGGTCGGTCTAATACCCGGATAAAAGACAAAAGTAGTTTTTTTATTCCAATCTGCTTTCTGTATCTTTTTTCAGTTCATGATTATTAAAAAAGGTATGCCACACTGTTGAATTAAAAAAAACTCTTTGCTTGAACTAGTATTCTTGTGTTTTGAAAGATAACAGCAATTTTTAATGTTAAAGCATCGTTAAATTGGAACTAAGAATTAGTTTTGCTTTTTAATTCTGTTAAACAATTCACTTTCTTTGGTTATAAAAACAACAAGCTAATGTCATACTCTGTTTTACTTCTTGTAGCAGGACTGGTTTTGCTCATTAAGGGGGCTGACTGGCTTGTTGATGGTGCTTCGGCACTTGCTAAAAAGTATCATGTGTCTGATCTGGCCATTGGTCTTACAGTTGTAGCTTTTGGTACTTCAGCTCCTGAACTCGTAGTTAATATAGTTGCTGCTATTGATGGTTATCAGGGTATAGCATTTGGAAATGTTATCGGGAGTAGTAATTTCAATTTGTTTTTAATACTTGGTATTTCCGGATTGATACTTCCTTTGTCAGTTCAGAAAAGCACAGCCTGGAAGGAAATACCCTTCTCATTATTTGCTGTTTTACTATTGCTTTTTATGGTAAATATTTCAGGAATAGGATATCTGTCACGTATTGAGGGGCTTATACTTTTTGCCTTCTTTTTAGGTTTTTTGTATTATATTTTTACCCAGATGCGAACCGTTAAGGTAAGCATTGAACTGAAGAAAAAGCAAGTAGCCGGATATATCCTGTTTTTCTTAATTGCCGGAGGATTAACAGCACTGATTAGCGGTGGAAAACTCGTAGTTGATAACGCAGTAAAGATTGCTACATCTATGGGTATTAGTCAGGAAATAATTGGACTTACCATTGTTGCAGCCGGTACTTCATTGCCGGAACTTGCCACTTCAGTGGTTGCAGCTATAAAAAAGAATGCTGATATTGCTGTAGGAAATATCATAGGATCCAATATTTTTAATATTCTTTTGATCCTTGCAGTTAGTGCAACAATAAGACCACTCAATTATGAGATGTTTTTTAACAGGGATCTGATGTTTTTATGCTTTGGAACTGTCTTTCTTTTTATAGCGATGTTTACAGGTAAGCGTAGAACCCTTGACAGGTGGGAAGCTGGAATTTTATTGGTAAGTTTTATAGCTTTTAGTTATTACAGACTGCTAAGTTCGTAATTATTCAGACCATAATATAATTGAACCGGGGTTTCATAAAAAACGCTTATAAAATTAGCACAAACTAATTATGTGAATATAATAGCCGGATTTTTAATGGACGCTGAGCTGAAAGCATTGTTGATCCTGTATTGCATTAATTATGTGGTTTGTCCGTAGAGCCTTGGATCTCAAAAACTATGTTTGAATATGTGTCACTTGAAAAAGTGAATTGTTTGTTTTAAAAAACAGCCTATGCACTATTTCTTAATCACTTTATGGTTTCATGTTTCATTTTATCCTCTGAATTCTCCTCTTTTGTCTATTTACACTTTCGTATGATGGATCATTTAATATCTTTATTCATTTCGTGTGGTTTACTTGAACATTTTAGTATTTTTGCCGGAACCTAATATCATTATTCACATTAAAAAAATATAGTTATGAAAAGTACTGCTTTTCTGAAATTTCATGAAGCGCTTGGAGCTAAATTGATTCCTTTTGCCGGTTATAATATGCCCGTTCAGTATGAAGGCATAAATGTTGAACATGAAACTGTCCGTAAAGGCGTTGGCGTATTCGATGTTTCTCATATGGGTGAGATATGGGTTAAAGGTCCTAAAGCTCTTGATCTTTTGCAATGGGTTACTTCAAATGATGTTTCAAAACTTACTGATGGCAAGATTCAGTACACATATTTTCCAAACAATCAGGGAGGTATAGTTGATGATTTACTTGTTTACCGTTTTAATGACGAGACTTATCTCTTAGTGGTAAATGCCTCGAATATTGAAAAAGACTGGAACTGGATTAATGCAAACAATAAATTTGGCGCTGAATTATATAATGCTTCTGATGAGTTTTCATTACTTGCTATTCAGGGACCCAAAGCTATTGAAGTTGTTCAGAAACTTACACCGGACACTATTACAGACATGGAGTATTATACGTTTAAAAAAGTCACGCTGGCAGGAGTGAAAGATGTTATTCTTTCAATTACTGGATATACTGGTGCAGGTGGTTGCGAGATTTATTTCGATAATAAAGATGCTGACAAGATTTGGAATGCTGTTTTTGAAGCCGGAAAAGAAGAAGGTATAAAACCCATTGGGCTTGCTGCCCGCGACACTCTTCGCCTTGAAATGGGATTCTGTCTTTATGGTAATGATATTAATGAAACAAGTTCACCAATAGAAGCCGGTTTGAGCTGGATAACAAAATTCACTGATTATAAGGATTTTATTAATAAAGCTTCTTTACTTGAACAAAAAAAACAGGGTACTCCCCGGAAATTGGTCGGGTTTGAAATGATTGATAATGGAATACCACGTCAGCATTATGAAATAGCTGATAACCAGGGAAATATTATGGGCGTAGTAACTTCAGGAACTATGTCACCATCACTGAAAGTTGGTATTGGAATGGGTTATGTCAAAACCGAATTTTCAAAACCGGATACCGAAATAAATATTATTATCAGAAATAAACCGGTAAGGGCTAAAGTTGTTAAATTGCCATTTTACAAGGCTTGATTCTTTCTATAAACATTTTTTTTGATTATGAAGCAGCGGATAATTGAGGTATGTCCTGCTCTTCCTATGTTTCAGTATTTCGGGACTGATCGCGCTCAGGTTATTGTGGTGGTTGATGTGCTAAGAGCAAGTACAACCATCTGTACCGCTTTTGATTATGGAGCTGAAAAAGTTATCCCGGTGGCTGCTGTTGAGGAAGCTGTAGATTATCACAATAAAGGATATTTTGTGGCTGGCGAGAGAGGAGGGATTAAACTTGATTTTGCTGATGCCGGTAATTCTCCATTCGAAATGATGACAGATGAAATTAAAGGGAAAACTGTTGTGTTAACTACCACTAATGGTACACAGGCAATACAAATGGCCTGCGGAAAGAATCTGACTGTTATCGGCGCATTCATTAATCTTACGATATTGAAAAACTGGCTCTTGCAAAGGTCTGAAGATGTTTTGGTACTTTGTGCCGGATGGAAAAATCTTATTGGATTGGAAGATGTGATTTTTGCAGGTGCATTAGCTGAATCATTGGCTAAAGAAGGGAGTTTTTTAATGAACAGCGATGAAACATTTATGGCTTATGACTTATGGCAGCTTGCTAAATATGACATCCAGGCTTATATTTCAAAATTCTCGCATACAAAACGACTTGTTTCAATAGGGCAGGACGAATCAATAGAGTATTGTTTTAAAATTGGGGTATCAGGGTCTTTGCCTTTCTGGAATAATGGAGCACTTCAAAAATATATTTTTTGAAAGCACTTAATATTTTGTTAGAATTACCTGGTTATTAAAAATATAAGATAAATGTTGTTGTAGTTATTTCTTTGATTTCAACCTTGATTTTGCATTCTTTAATTAATAAAATTCTCTAAAATACTGGATTTTTAAAACCACTTTTGTAGTTTTGCCATTCTGAAGGCTTGATCTATTAAAGATTTGTTGGTTTTGAAAGAGCATATTCTCAAGAATCAACAGGCTTAATTTATTAATAATGGACATTTATTTGGTTTTATAAAATGTTGCTTACGATTTATTACCAATGGCTTTCGGATTACGAAGCAAAAGATGAAGTAAAACTGACTTAGCGTCCTTGAAAATTCAGGATCATGAAAAAAACCATTAAAAAACAGAATAAAACTGCTTCACAAAGGTCTGAAGTTAAGCTTATTGAGATATTATTTGGGATAATCATTCTCTTATATATTATTGTTCCTACTTTTACTCCTAATTTAATGGCGCTTGATACCAACACGCCGAAATTTGCTGCCACGGCTTTACTG
Organism: uncultured Bacteroidales bacterium; assembly: GCA_964550455.1. GTDB lineage: Bacteria > Bacteroidota > Bacteroidia > Bacteroidales > JAAYJT01 > JAAYJT01. The sequence continues at coordinate 58,512 of CAZJZG010000004.1, forward strand.
AATCTGGTAGTATTTGGGGTTCTTGTTGCAAACGGATATCTGAAAAACAATAAGGTTTTTGTCAGTAGCTTCTTTACACAAAAGATCGGGATAGCCTACTCTTTGTTTCTCGTGGTTTCTCTGCTGTCGTTTTCACAATCAGTAAATCTGCTGGAATCTGTGCTGCAGTTTTGCAAAGTCTTTACAGTTTTTGCGGCGGTTTTCAATCTCTCGGTCATTTTAATGTATAATATAAGGCTGGCAAAGATTATTATTTATGTGATGGTAGGTTTGCTGGTTTTTGACGCAGTTTCGGTTTTTTATAATATCAATAAATTTATTGAGGGCACAGTCAAGGCAATTACTGACATCAAAACAGTGTATTCAAATAAAAATATCCTTGCATCATCAATTTATGTTAAACTGCCGTTTGCGATCTGGCTACTGGTGTTTGAAAAACGTTATCTGAAAGCGCTTGGATGGATTGCGCTTGCTTTTGGTATTACTGCTACCTTTTTTATGGCTACACGTGCCTTTTATATTGGTCTTGCATTATTGTCACTTGTGTTTATTGCTTATACGTTAATTGTGTTTTTCAGAAAGAGACAAAGATCGGCTTTATGGTTGCTGGGTAATTATGTTAGTGCGCTTTTAGTTGCCTATCTTTCATTTACTTTCATACAACAAAACTTCTATCCGAAAGCAAGAACATATAGTCGTCATACTAAGGGAGTTGTCCAACAGGTATCAACACTTAAAGATCCTAAAACAGCAAGTTCATTGCGATTGGATGCGTGGCGATGGTCGTTTGATCTTATAAAAGAAAAACCGCTACTTGGAGTGGGAAGTGGTAACTGGAAAGTAGTGATCTTAAAACATGAGAATCAGAAGAATGCCGGATTTATATATTTGTATAAAACCCATAACGATTTTATTGAAACTGCCACAGAGACAGGCATTATTGGAGGCTTACTGTTTTTGTCAATTTTTATTTTCATTATCTGGAATTTTCTTCGAAACTATATAAAGCGCAGGGAGGATGATGATTCACTTACACCTTATTTTTTTCTTGCTGCCGCTGGTATAATTTTTTATAGTGTAGATGCTTTCTTTAATTTCCCTGCCGACCGTCCGGAAATCCTGGCTCTATTTATCATCTTTGTGTCTGTTGGCATAGCTTCGGCTTATCATCAGAAAGCTTCTGCCAGCGTAGATGATGCTCAAACTGTGACAAATAACAAAATACCAGGCTTGATCCAGATATTGGTTTTTCCATTAGTTTTTGCGCTTTTAGCAGCTTCAACCTATATTTTATATGTTAATTTTATCTCTTGTAAGAACCAGCGAATTGTTTATCAGGAGATTATGCGTGGTAAATTCAAAGAGAAATCTGATAAGATTATAGCCGGTTTTCCATTCATTCCTAATGTAAGCATCTGGGGTGAATCAATTGGTACACTTAAGGCAAGATATCTGATAAATGATGAGAAATACCCGGAGGCAATTGATGTTCTCCGAGATGATATGTCAAGTCCCTGGGATGCCAGGCGAGAATTTTTTATGGCTATGGCGTTCGAAAAAATGGAACAATATGATAGCGCGCTCTTATACTCAGAAGCAGCAGCTTTACTAAAACCTAATTATTTTAGAAATATACATCTGGCTGCAACATTGCTTGACAGAAAAGGTGATTCTTTGCAGGCGGGAGCTTATTACGATAAATATCTTGAAAAAAATAAGAAAGATAAACAAGCCTATATATTGGCCAGCAATCATTACATTAAACATCATCAGCTTAAAAAGGCAAAAGAGATAATTGAAGACGGGATTAAGTATTACAAGAAAGATACTCTTATCCAAAAGCAACAGCGATATCTTGACCAAAAACTAAACCTTGAGCCATATATACATATTTATAATCAGGGAGCAAAACATTTTCAGGCAAAACGATACGCTCCGGCAATTAAATCTTTTGATGAATTTCTTGAGAAAGTTCCGGATTATGTTAGCGCTTACCAGCTAAGAGCTTTTTCTTATTTTTATCTTAAGGAATATGAAAAGAGCATGGCTGATGCCAACAAAGCACTGGAACTTGATCAGAAAAATTCATCACTGATCAACCTTAGAGGTGTTTGTTACCGAAATTTGAAAAGACATGATGAGGCTTGCAATGATTTTAAGAAAGCAATGGAAATGGGGAATGATAGCGGCAAGACTAATTATGAGAATTTCTGTATGAAAAAAACAGAGTAGGGCGGAGTATTGTTTAGCGAATAATAAACTTCACAGTGATTTAATCACAAAATGATTTTGTGATCCACGCATATATTTTTCTGAAAATTTGTTTTCAGGCTTGGCGAACCATAAAAAAGGCTACTGTGTTCAGTAGCCTTTTCCATGATAAAAAATACTTTCAAAGTCCTATTCAGCAGCAGGTTCCTCTGTTTCGGCAGCAGGTTCCTCTGTTTCGGCAGGAGGTTTCTCTGTTTCGGCAGCAGGTTTCTCTGTTTCGGCAGGAGTTTCTTCTGTTTCGGCAGGAGTTTCACTCTGTTCTGCCTGTTCTTCTTCTGCAAGAGCTGCTTCAGCTTCTTCCTGCAATTTAGCAGCTTCCTTTTCTGCCTGTTTAGCAAGTTTTTTGGCAATTTCAGCAGAACGCTCTTCATTTAGTTTACTTTCCTGTTCTTTAATTTTCTTCAGTTCTTCCTTTTGCTGCAGTTCACGCTCACTGATCTTTCTTCTGATCTTGGTTTCTTTTTCTTCGAGCCATGCTGAAAATCTTTCTTCAACCTGTTCAGGAGTCAAAGCACCTTTTTTTACTCCATTAAGTAAGTGTAATTTGTACAGTACTCCTTTGTACGAAAAAATGGCGCGAACGGTATCAGTAGGTTGTGCACCTGTTTGCAGCCAGTACAGTGCGCGGTCGAAATCCAGGTCAATGTCAGCAGGTTTTGTCAGAGGATTGTAAACGCCAATCTTCTCAATAAATCTTCCATCACGTGGTGCCCGACCATCTGCAATTACAATATGGTAGAATGGACGACCTTTTCTACCATGACGCTGTAATCTAATCTTTGTTGGCATAAATAAAAATGTTTAATTATAAATTCTTTAAAATGAGCCTGCAAAGAAACGACTATTTTCTGAATCTGCAATACCCGAACTTACTATTACTGATATTAAACATGCATTTATAGAGCAAGACTAAATTTTTTTCATAAAAATATTTAAAAACGAAAATAAATAGGGCGGTTAGGAGCTTTGAAAGCCAGTTGTTATTGTCAATAAAAAGCTATTTGTTAATTTCGCCGCATGAAAATTAAAGAATCATTTTTACGTGTTCTGATTATAATGCTGGGCTTTTTGATCATCCCGGGTGTTCAAAGCCAGCAAAATGAAAAATTTATTCTTAATGGTACAATTTCAGGATTGATTGAGAAAAATATTGTTTTCATACGGCTTAATGGACATAAAGAGATAAAAGTTAAAGAGTTACAAACTGATAAATATGGCTCGTTTACAATTTCCCTTGATGAAATGCTGCCAATCGGGCAATACCGCCTTAGAATAGATCCGGGCAAACAAAGCAAACTTCTTGATTTTCTCATTACTGACAATAATCTCAGTTTTACTACTGATATTGATTTTATTGTAGATAGCATCCATTTTGAAAATTCAGAGATCAATGCAGCATGGTATAATTATTTCAGGACCAAGGAAAATTTTGAAAGCAGGCTTTCAATTCTTGAACATCTGATGGGTATTTATCCGAAAGATGAGCGTTTTTATCCTGAAATAATAAAGGAATTCAATTTGTTACAGGGAGAGCGTGATATTGCCATCAATAAAATTAGTTCAGAGTTTTCAGAAACTTTGCTTGAAGCATATATCAGGGCAGATCAACCTCCGCATGTAAACCCTTTCATTTCATCAGAAGAGCGTGGGGACCTTTTCAGGAGGAATTTCTTTAAAAACATTGATTTTACTGATACTATGCTGTTGAGAACAGATATTTTTCCAGGCAAAGTTCTATCATATATCATGCTTTACAGGAACCCTCAGCTTAATCAGGAACAGCAGGCACTTGAGTTTATTCGTGCTACCGATAATTTCTTGCCATTGGCCATGGTGCAACCTGTGGTTTACAATTATCTGCTTGAATACACTATCAGTGGATTTGAACAGATTGGGCTTGAAAAGGTACTTCAGCATATTGCCGAACATTATCAGGTGGACGAAACCTGTGTCTCAGATCAAGGGGCGGGCGAGCTGCAGCGAAGAATTGAAGGTTATCGGAAACTTGCACCTGGCAATAAAGCACCTGATATAAATACAAAGGATATAAATAATAATGATTTTAAGCTTGATAAATCTAAATCTGAGCACATCCTCATAGTTTTCTGGGCGAGCTGGTGTCCGCATTGTAATGTTATTCTTCCCGAAATTAAAAAACTCGCTGATCAGTTAAATGCCGGATATAGTAAAAATCCAAAGCTACAGGTAGTTTCTGTTTCTATTGATCATGAAAAAGAGGATTATCAGGAATTCATAAAGAAAAACGGGATGGATGATAAAGCGCTTAAAAATTACTGGATAAATATTTGTGATTATAAGGCATGGGATGGCAAAATCGCAAATGATTATTATCTGTATGCTACTCCTACAATGGTTTTGTTAGGGAAGGACGGGACAATTATAGTTAAACCGTCAAATATTCAGGAACTTAAAAAGAATCTTGGACTATAGTAATTCGCTACTATAATGACATAATTCCTTTCAGCGGATTAGATGTTATTTTTCTGTGAAATCTTTGATACAAAGAAGGCAGAGTTTCTGCGATTTATTCAATGTCCAACAATTCAACTTCAAATATCAGTACCGAATGTGGAGGAATTATGCCTGCTTCCCTGCTGCCATATCCAAGTTCAGAAGGAATGAAAAACTTGAATTTGCTTCCCATTGGCATTAGCTGTATGCCTTCAGTCCATCCGGGAATAAGACGTGAGAGTTCAAACGTTGCCGGCTTGCCTCTGTCGTACGATGAATCGAAAACAGTACCGTTCAACAGAGTGCCTTTGTAGTGAACTGTTACCTTATTTGATGCCAGGGGTTTATCGCCATCTCCCAATTCTAGTATCTGGTATTGCAGCCCACTTTCAGTAGTTACCACACCTTCAGCAGATTTGTTTTCTTCAAGAAACTTTTTTCCCGTTTCCATATTTTCAGAATATCGTGCGGCATTTTCTTCTTCTCTTTTAGCCTGCATTTCAGAACCATATTTCATCATGATGGCTTCAGCCTGTTCGCGTGTAAAAATAGTGTCATGTCCATTCCAGGCATCAGTAAAACCCTTGTTAAATGTTTCAGCATTTAAATCCATACCATTATTTTTCAAAGTAAATGCAACATCAGTTCCTATTATATAACTGATGCTGTCGAGTTTGGTTTTTAATTCAAATGCTGGTTTTGCGGGTTCATTATCTTGTTTTTTACCAGACTTCTGGGCAAATACATTTAAACTAATTGATAAAGAAGCTATCAGACTAATGATGATGATCTTTTTCATAACTTTTCTTTTTGGATTTAAAAATGGAAGTGCAAAGGTGCAAATAAAAATCATACCTGCGTAATTAAAAATGATGTTCTGAGTCTCTGCTATGGATAGTTTCTGCTATGAGAGCTGACAATCATAATATCATGGCTATTTTTATATTTTTGCGTTTTATGCTTTTTTAAGAAAACCAAAAAAGACTAAATCGTGTTTTTACAACATAATGCAGAAATATTATTTTTATGCAATCGAACTGGCAGGAACGAACACAATTAATGCTTGGTGATGTCGGATTGGCAAGACTGAATAACGCCCATGTACTTGTTGCCGGGCTTGGAGGTGTGGGTGCAGTTGTTGCTGAGATGCTTTGCAGGGCAGGTATTGGCACACTCACCATTGCCGATGCTGATAAAATTCAGTCCAGTAATCGGAACAGGCAGATACTTGCGCTAAGCAGTAATGAAGGAATTGACAAAACCAGGGTTATGTCTGCCAGACTGTTGGATATTAATCCGGATTTACATCTTAATGTTTTTAATCATTATCTTAAAGATCAGACTATTATAGATTTACTTTCCCAACCTTTCGATTATGTGGTAGATGCTATTGATACTCTTTCGCCTAAATTGTATTTTGTTTATTATGCACTTATGAATAAACATAAACTGGTTAGCAGCATGGGAGCAGGTGGAAAGCTGGAACCATCATTGGTGAAAATTGGCGATATATCAGAGAGTTATCAGTGTAAACTGGCTTTCGATCTGCGAAAACGTTTAAGACGGAAAGGGATTACCAGTGGGTTTAAAGTTGTTTTTTCGTCAGAACCTGTTCCTGATCATACAATAATAAGAGATGAGTCTGAAAAAAATAAAAAATCAAATGTTGGAACTATTTCGTACATGCCTGCCATTTTTGGTTGTTATTGTGCATCGGTTGTTATTAGAGATTTGATAAATGATGATAACTACGCCTCAAATTTATAAAAAAGGTGTTTTTTCAGGCTTTTCAGTCAAAAAAACATTAAAAATGTTAACAGAAAGTAAAAAAAATGACATGTCACTGTTGTTTTTATAAAATTTGATTGTATATTTGCGCCCTGAAACTAAAAATTGATCACCATTAAAATAATAGGAGGGATTCTATAGACACATTTCTACGCTTCTTTAACTAACATAAAATAAGGAGGGTTTATATGAATACCCAGCATGTTAGCGATCAGGAGCTAATAAGCAGATATCTGGATGGTGATCATTCCAGCATCGAACAATTGATCAGCAGGCATCAAAGCCGCGTGTTTGCATACATACTTATGGTTGTAAAAGACAAACACCTGGCTGATGATATTTTTCAGGATGCCTTTATAAAAGTAATCAACACACTAAGATCAGGTTCTTACAAGGAAGAAGGTAAGTTTATTCAGTGGGTGATGCGTATTGCCCATAACCTGATTATTGACCATTACCGTAAGGCAAAACGTATACCCGTTGTTGAAAACAAAAATGAGGATTTTGATATTTTTAGCACTTTAAGACTTACTGATGACTCAATTGAAGACAGGATCATCATTGATCAGATTCATGAAGATGTCCGCAAGTTGATTGAATATCTGCCACCCGAACAAAAAGAAGTTCTTGTCATGCGGCATTATTCAGGTATGAGTTTTAAGGATATTGCTGAGCATACTGATGTAAGTATCAACACTGCTCTTGGACGTATGCGTTATGCACTTATCAATTTGCGCAAGCTGATTGATAAAAAAGATATTGTTCTTACTTTGTGAAGAACTTTTTTTTAGATTAGATGTAATAAGTAGAGGTTTGTTTCCGTTTGCTGATTATTATTAAATTAATCAGTGATGCATGAAACAAACTTTTACTCTTTCTCCATCTTTTTCTGAAACTTTCTCAACAAAAAAAGCCTCTGAAGCCAGTACACAGCAAGGCGATAATGAAAACAATGCTCCTTGCTGGGTATTGAAGAATATTCTGGCATATTCAGCAGCGCTGTTTGTTGTAAAGACTAAGAACACAGGCAATTGTTATTTGATCCTGAATTAATAGAATACAGGAATCAATACCCTGTTAAAAACTATAACCGGAACATAATTGCTGATTTTTATTATTAGCTCAAACCTCAAAGACTAATGAGCAAACTTACCAGGAAAGAACGCTTTCATTTGGTTCTTGACTATTTTCAAAAAAATCAGCCTGTTGCTGAAACGGAGCTGCATTATGTAAATCCTTATGAACTCATTGTGGCTGTTATTCTTTCAGCTCAATGTACTGATAAGAGGGTGAATATTATTACACCTGAATTTTTTAAATTGTTTCCTGATACTGAAGCTTTGAGTAAAGCTTCGCAGGAAGAGGTTTTTGAAGTAATAAAAAGCTGTTCGTATCCAAATAATAAAGCCAAAAACCTTATAGGTATGGCTAAAATGTTGCTTGAACATTTTAATGGCATTGTACCTGATGATGTTGATGAATTGCAAAAGCTTCCGGGTGTAGGCAGAAAAACTGCTAATGTATTAGCTTCAGTAATTTATAATAAACCTGCTCTTGCTGTTGATACTCACGTTTTCAGGGTCGCTGCGCGCCTTGGTCTGACTTCTAATGCTAAGACCCCGCTTGAAGCTGAAAAACAACTGGTGAAATATATTCCTGAACATCTTATACCTATTGCTCATCATTGGCTTATTTTGCATGGCAGATATATTTGCATTGCACGTAAACCTAAATGCGAAATCTGCCCACTGGCTGATTTTTGTCTGTATAATGAAAAGAACAATAAATCGGGGAAAGTAACTGAGAAACAAAAAGGCAAAAAGAGCGTTTAGTCATTATTAATAAAACATAAACAAAATTTTATGATAACACTTAAACCAGGCGATAAAGCTCCGGCATTTGAAGCTACTGATCAGTTTGGAAATATTGTCAATCTGAATGATTTCAAAGGTTCAAAATTGGTTCTTTATTTCTATCCTAAGGACAATACACCCGGATGTACAGCTCAGGCATGTAATCTGCGTGACAATTACAGCGAATTGCTTCAGAAAGGATACAAAATAGTAGGCGTAAGCACGGATAGTTTAAAATCTCACGAAAAGTTTTCTGAGAAATACAGTCTTCCGTTCCCAATATTACCCGATACTGAAAGAAAGATCGTAACTGACTATGGTGTATGGGGTCCTAAAAAAATGATGGGCAGGGTATATGACGGAACTCATCGTACTACGTTCCTGATTGATGAGAATGGTGTGATTGAGAAAATATTTACTAAGGTTGATACTAAAAACCATACAGAACAAATACTTTCAAATTAGTATTCTGCTTACAGGGTTTGATAAAAATGATTCAGCGGAGTTTTTCATTATGTTCCTAAATCAATTTGCTTGTCCGGCGTTACTGAAAATCCCTTTAATCTGGTGTTTTGATAAAATAATCCTTATTTAATATAAACTGAATGGAAATAGTCAGGACCATATCAGAAACGAAGGCCATACTTGAGAAAATAAAAGCTGAGGGAAAAACCATTGGTTTTGTTCCAACAATGGGAGCTTTGCATGCCGGGCATATTTCATTGCAGGAGTGTTCGTACAAGGAAAATGATTTTACTGTTTGCAGTATTTTTGTTAATCCCATCCAGTTTAACAATGCTGAAGATCTTGAAAAATATCCACGAACTGAGGAGCGGGATATTGAAATGCTTGAAAAAGCTGGTTGCCACCTGGTTTTTATCCCTTTAGTGAATGAAATGTATGTTGAAAAAGAAGAAACGGTTTATGATTTTGGTCATCTTGAAAAAATTCTTGAAGGTGAATTCAGACCGGGGCATTTCAACGGAGTGGCAATTGTTGTGAAAAAATTGTTTGATATTGTTTTGCCAAACAAGGCTTATTTTGGAGAGAAAGATTATCAGCAACTGGCTATTGTTAAGCAATTGGTAAGAATGCATGATATTCCCGTTGAGATCGTGCCATGTCCTACAATGCGTGATCTTTCAGGTTTGGCAATGAGTTCAAGAAACGAAAGGCTGAGCCTGGAAGAAAAAGAAATTGCTACGGTTTTATACCGGACTTTGAAACAGACAGTAGAAAAAGCTTTTGAATTAACTCCTGAGGAATGTGAAAATTGGGCTATTCAGCAAATTAATGCTGCTCCGGGAATGAGTGTTGAATACTTCAGTATTGTTGACGCTGAAACTATGCTTCCTGTTAAAAAATGGAATGAAGGCAAGCAGGTAGTTGCATGTGTGGCAGCATTTATTGTAGGAGTTCGTTTGATAGATAATATGATGATATTTTCATAATTTTGCGTCATGATTCAAATTGAGATTTTAAAATCGAAAATACATCGCGCAACAGTTACCGATTCTAACTTGCAATATATTGGTAGCTTAACCATTGATGAAGATTTGATGGATGCTGCTGATCTCATTGAATATGAAAAGGTTAATGTGCTCAACACCAATAATGGTGAACGTTTTGAGACTTATGTCATTAAAGGCAGGCGGGAATCAGGTGATATTATTGTAAATGGTGCTGCTGCACGTAAAGTACAACCCGGCGACATAATTATAATTGTTGCTTACGCTATTGTTCCTGCTTCCGAAGCTCCAAAATTAAAACCTGTTATTGTTTTTCCAAATGACAGGAATAAACTTCAATAGGCTTTGAAAAAGAAAATCCTGGCAGTTTTAAAGTATATGCTTTTCCTATCAGTAGGATTAGCTTTATTATATCTTGCCCTTAGAGGACTTGATCTTAATCTTATTATCGAAGAATTTAAGAACGCAAAATATGCATGGATACTGCTATCGCTGATTCCGGGTTTTATAGCTCTTGTAAGTCGTTCAATCCGCTGGGGAATTCTTATAAGTGAACTTGGTTATAATATTAAACCCACTGCAACTTTCCATGCAACAATCATGGGGTATTTTGCAAATATCATTTTTCCCAGGCTTGGTGAAGTAGCACGCTGTACTGCATTAAGTCGTAGTCAGAACATACCTTTCAACAGTCTTTTTGGAACTGTTATTGCCGAAAGAATTTTTGATCTATTAAGCCTTGTAGTTATCGCTTTTGTTGTAGTAATTGCACAGTTTGGCTTTTTACGCGAGTTTCTTGAAACATTGATATGGGTTCCGTTAACTTCAAAAATACCTTCAAGTTTCTGGCTGATTGCGGTTCTTGGAATAAGCGTATTATTAGCTGTTTTGCTCTTTTATATTTTAATCAGGTTCAGTATGCCATATATCAGGAAATTTACTTTTTACCGTAAGATAAAAGATCTGTTTATAGGTTTTATGGCAGGAATAAAAAGTATTATGAATCTTAAACGTAAGAAAGCTTTCATAGTTCACACACTGATTATTTGGGGAATGTATTTTTTGATGTCGTATATACCATTCAGGGCATTGCAGGCTACAGAGCATCTTACCCTTATTGATGGAACTACTTTATTGATGATGGGTACCATTGGATTTGTAATACCAGTGCCAGCAGGAATTGGAGCTTATCATTATATTGTTACTAAAACATTAACCGAACTTTTTGGTATAGTATCAGAATCAGCAGCGTCGTTTGCAGTGCTTACTCATGCAAGCCAGTTAATTTTAATCATTTTTATTGCGATTTTTTCGTTTGCATATTTTTTAACCAGAAAAAACAAGCCACTTAATGTTAAAATCAGAAATCATTCAGAAAAAGATATTGACACCTGAAAAGCTTGAAAGACATCTTGCCTTTTGGAGATTTAAAAACAAAAAGATAGTTTTTACAAATGGCTGTTTTGATTTTATTCATCTCGGACATATTGATTACCTGATGAAAGCCGCTGATTATGGTGATATAATGCTTATTGGGCTGAATAGTGATGAATCAGTTCGCAGGCTTAAAGGAAAAGACAGACCTGTGAATAATGAACATGCAAGAGCTATGCTACTGGCATCTTTATCATTTGTTACAGGAGTGATGGTTTTTAGTGAGGATACGCCCTATGAACTTATTCGTACTGTGAAACCCGATGTTCTTGTTAAGGGAAATGATTATAAGATTGAAGAGATAGCAGGGCATGATATTGTGCTTGAAAAAGGCGGACAGGTAATCACTGTTGATCTGTTGCCGGGATATAGTACAACAGCTTTTATTGAGAAATTGAAAAAAATAGAAGGATAAAAGTTCTATTTTTACAGCCTGAAATGAATTTGAAAGATTTATAACGAAACTTTCAAATCACAAACTAAATTCATGTCCAAAACACGAACAGCTTTTTTTTGTCAGAATTGTGGCGTCCAGTCATCTAAATGGATGGGACGTTGTAATTCGTGTGGTGAATGGAATACCTATGTGGAAGAGGTAATTCAGCGTGATGATAATCAGCCAGCCTGGCAAAAAAGAGATGAAATAAAAGCGGCAGGAAAACCTATATCAATTGTTGAAATTCAACCTGAGGCACAAAATAGGATTAATACCCAAAATGTTGAATTCAATCGTGTTCTGGGTGGAGGTATGGTTCCGGGTTCGCTTGTTCTGGTAGGAGGGGAGCCCGGAATTGGAAAATCAACACTTATGCTGCAGATAGCACTAAATATGGATAATACAAAAGTGTTGTATGTGTCAGGAGAGGAAAGTCAGCAGCAAATCATGATGAGAGCTCAACGCATTGGAATGAATAATCCGTTTTGCTATGTTTACAATGAAACTTCGGTACAAAATCTGGCAGTTTATCTTTCTGAATTTCAGCCCCAGTTATTGATCGTTGATTCAATTCAAACCCTTGTTACAGATCTTATCTCTTCCGGTGCAGGCAGTATATCGCAGGTTCGCGAATGTACTGTATATCTGCAGAAATATGCAAAGCTGACCAATACAACTGTAGTGCTCATAGGCCATATTACCAAAGATGGAATGCTTGCTGGTCCTAAAGTATTGGAGCATATTGTTGATACAGTGTTGCAGTTTGAAGGCGATCGCCATTATGGGTACAGAATACTGCGCTCGATGAAGAACCGGTTTGGATCTACTTCAGAACTTGGTATTTACGAAATGACAAATAAAGGTTTGCGTGAAGTAAATAATCCGTCAGAAATATTATTATCGCAACGTGATGAATCAATCAGCGGTATTGCAATTACTGCTACAATTGAAGGAATGAGGCAAATGCTTGTAGAGATCCAGGCTTTGGTGAGTACAGCAGTTTATGGAACACCTCAGCGATCTACTACAGGCTTTGATCAGAGGCGGCTAAATATGTTGCTGGCAGTTCTGGAAAAAAGACTTGGATTTCATCTTGGTTCGAAAGATGTTTTCCTAAATATTGCCGGAGGGCTACGTGTGGATGATCCTGCAATTGATCTTGCTGTGATAGCTTCAGTATTATCATCGGTTTACGATAAACCTTTGAACCAAAAGATTTGTTTTGCAGGAGAAATAGGCCTTTCAGGCGAAATACGCTCAGTTAACAGACTGGAACAGCGTATAGCTGAAGCTGAAAAACTTGGATTTGAGAAAATATTTATTTCAAGATACAACCTCAAAGGCATTGATATTAAAAAACTGAAAATTGAAATTGTACCAGTGGCAAAAGTGAGTGAGCTGAGAAGTTTTCTGTTTTAATCTAACATTGAATAATGTTTAAAAAGCTTATTATAACGCTATTTACTGTATTTATCTGGTTTCATTCTGTTTCTCAGGACACTATACGTGTCATGGTAAGCAATCTGTTATATTATGGGCAACATACTGGTTTCTGTAACGAACACAATAATCACCCTGATGATAAGGATTCCTATTTACGCATAATATTACAACACGATCTTCCGGATTTATTTGTTGTGAATGAGATGAGCAGAAACTCTTATTATCATCAGCGCATCATTGATTCGGTTTTTGCCAGGATTAGCGACAGGGTTTATGCCCGGGCTTTGAGTGAGTATATTTCAAACTCTAACATCATGAATATGATGTATTACAATACTTCAAGACTGGTGCTACATTCCCAGCATATTATAGCTTCGATAGTCAGAGATATCAATCTTTATACCTTGTATTATAAATCACCAGATCTTTTAAATGGAGATACTGCTTTTATAAATTGTATTGCTGTTCATCTTAAGGCAGGAAGTACTGTCAGTGATGAACAAACTCGCCGGAATCAGATCAATGATGTTACAGCCTGGTTGAAAATTAACAGTAAGCCCGGAAATTTCCTAATTATGGGTGATTTTAATTTTTATACTGTAGATGAACTTGCTATGCAGGCTTTGTTGTTCAACCCCGATTTTGATTTCCGTTTTTATGATCCTGTTGATCAATTAGGTAATTGGCATGAAAATCCATTTTTTGCATCTTATCATACACAATCCACGCATCGTAACAGTGGCTGTCATGTGGGCGGCGGACTTGATGACAGATTTGATTTTATTCTTGCCTCAATAGATGTTTTAGAGGGTAATAATATGGTGCAATATGTTGAAGATAGCTACAGAACAATGGGTCAGGATGGATTGCATTTTAATAAAGCCCTTACCGACCCTCCTGAAAATGCAACAGTTCCGCCGGATGTATTAATGGCACTCTATAATAATTCTGACCATTTGCCGGTATTGCTTAGCCTGGCTATTGATCAAACACCGGTTGAAAGCGGAATACCAGAAATTGCTGATGCCGGGTTCATTTTCAATAATCCTGTAAAAGATGAATTGAAAATTCGTTTCAGAAATCCAAACATAAATACACCCTATATCCTGAATATATATTCTTTACACGGAAAATTGCTTATTTCAGAAAATGGAGTTGCCAATGGACAGCCACTGAGTATTAAAGTAAATCATTTACCTGCAGGATATTACCTGGCTGAACTGTATATGCATCCATACAGAAAGAGCATGAAAATAATAAAGTATTAAAGCCTTTATTGTTACGGATTCTTAATAACAGGGCTTTACTCTTTATACATCTTGTTTACCAATACGAATTCTGGCATCTACTGCTGTAACATGTTCAGGAGTTCCAAGCAGGGGGTTCAGGTCCATCTCAATAATTTCAGGTGCTGATTCAATTAAAAGTGAGAGTCTTACGATGATTTCAACAAATATATCTTCATTTATTCCCGGACGTCCACGCAGACCTTTAAACAGTTTATAGCCTTTTAATTGTTTCATTATATCAGAGGCTTCATCAAATGAAACCGGAGTGAAGGCTGCATTGATATCACGCAGTACTTCAATAAATATTCCTCCCAATCCGCATACTATCATATGCCCAAATAATGGTTCGTGCTTGGCTCCAATAAACAGCTCATTTCCATGGATCATTGGTTGTAGCAACACACCTGTAGCACCCTCGATATTCATGAGTTTGTCGTAATGTTCTTCAACTGAAGCAATGGTTTTAACATTCAATACCACACCACCCATGTCCGATTTATGAATAGGCCCTACTACTTTCATTACCAATGGAAAACCAATATCATTTGCAGCTTCTACTGCATCAGCTTTTGTGTTGATCACAGCTTCTTTAACTCTTGGAATTCCGGCTGCATCCAGCAATGTCTGTACTTTGTCAGGTTCCAGATAGCCTTCAGGTGCTGAATCAATTATATTTCGTATAACCTCTTTGTTTATATTAAGATTGCGCTGACCGACAGATGCAGGAGCCGGCGTTTTATAAACTCTTGAAAGAGCATTTCCTAAAACTACTTCATCCGGAAAAAAAACATAGCCATTGCTGATGAATTCTTTAATTTCTTCAGCAGCAGTAAGCACAGAAGGAAGCACCGGATAAACCGGTTTTTTACAGGATTGCATTTTTTCATTCAAAACTTTATATACATCGAATAACCTTGTCAGTCCCGGAGTTCCAAAAATTACTACCATTGCATCTATGTCATCAAATTTCTGATCAACATAATCCATAATGATACCAAGTTGTTCAGCAGTACCGGTTGCAAGGAAGTCAATTGGGTTAGCAACAGAAGAGCCCGGAAATAATTTTGTTAAAAGCTCTTTGCTTGCCGGATTGTCAATATGCGGAACTTTAAGTCCTCCGTCTGAAAGAGCATCAGTAAGCATAACAGCAGGTCCACCAGCATGTGTAATTATAGCAATATTCTCACCTTTAAGCGGCTTTAGTGTGAATACCGAAGCTACGGCGATAAGGTCTTCACGACCATAGCATCTGATAATTCCGGCTTTTTTAAACAGGGTATCAACAGCAAAATCGGGAGTAGCCATAGCACCTGTATGAGAAGATGCAGCGCGGCTGCCGGCTTCTGAGGCGCCTGCCTTTACCGCAGCAATTTTGCATCCTTTCTTTATCAGTGATGTTGCGTGCTTTAAAAGTTTCTGAGGTTTTGAGATATTTTCGATGTAAAGTAATTTAATACGGGAGCTTTTATCCGGATCGAAATTGACATCAAGATATTCCAGTACTTCCTCAACACCGGTTTGTGCACTGTTACCAACTGAAAAAACGCTTGAAAAAGTAAGACCATTAGGAATACCAGCTTCCATTATAAAACATGCCGTAGCTCCTGAACCAGAAATGAAATCAGCACCATGAGGCTCAAGTTTTGGTATAGGAAGTGTGAAAACGCTCTGATGATGTGGTGTCATTACTCCTATACAATTTGGTCCTATCAGCACACCATCAACCTTGTTAACAACTTCAACAATTTGTTTTTCGAGCATGGCTCCTTCTTTGCTTTCTTCGCTGAAACCGGCAGATAAAATAATAAAAGCCTTAGTGTTTTTTGTATTTGCCAGTACTTCAACCGTTTGAATGCAATATTTGGCAGCAATAGCCAATATTGCGAGATCAACTTCCGGCAGGTCATCAGCTTTTAAATAGCTTTTAATTCCCTGAACTTCAGTTTCTTTTGGATTCACTACATAAAGAGCTCCTTTAAAAGAACCATCAATAATATTTTTCAGCACCTTGCCACCGGGCTTTGTAATGTCGTTTGAACCACCTACAACAACAATGCTTTTGGGTTCAATAAGTTTATCATTAATCATAGAGTATAGTATTTATGTTTTTTTAAATTGGCTATTGAGATTATTCAGGTTCAGATAATATGTTTAAGCTTTGTTTATAAAAGCAGTGATTAGTATTTACACATTGGACTCAGGCGCAAATATAGAAAAAAGCCTTTTGAATGGATGTTTTTTACGGAAATGCTTTGTTTTTTGAATCGAAAAAACAAAGCCAGATACTTTTACACTAACTTTGCAATCAATAATATTGATAAATCTAAAAATCCAGTCTTATGAAAAAGGTGCTTACCATTAGTGTATTATTATTTTGCAGTTTGTTTTTAAGTGCACAGATAATTGTAACCAGTTCAGATATGCCCTCGGCAGGCCAATCGTTTACAGTAAGTCTTTCCTACGATCTGCAATCTTATAATTTTCAGGAAACAGGTAATGATTTTACATGGAATTTTCAAGATATGGAAAGTTTGATGCAGATAGAGCCAAATTATATCACTGTGAATCAGACTCCTAATATTTTCTGGCTTTTCTTTCTGGGAAGTGCAAATCTTGTTCTTGAAATTGATGAACTAAGTTTGATTCCTGGTGTGGAAATTGAAAATGGTTATCAGTTTTTTAATAAAACAACATCAAAATATTCAGATGTTGGCCTTGGATTGATAATTAACGGAATACCACTTCCATTGAAATTTTCCAATGCTGATGTGGTTTATGAATTCCCTATGAACCCGGGTTACAATAAAACTTCAAATGCGAATCTTTCACAGACCATTCCAAGTATTGGACATATAACCGTTCAGCGTGAGCGGGTAACAGTTGTTGATGGATGGGGTACATTAAATACCCCCTATGGCAGTTTTCAGACTTTAAGGTTAAAATCAAATGTTACTGAATACGATAGTATTTATGTTGATACTCTCGGGCAGGGTTATGCTGTCAACAGGGATTATATTGAGTATAAATGGCTTGGTAACGGTCGTGGGCTTCCGTTACTCACGGTTACCGAAGATCCGGTGCTTGGATCAAGAATTGAATATCTTGATTCTTTGAGAGTGGCAAATCCTTATGGATTTTCAGCTAATCCTGTCAGCAGCTCTCAGATTGATCTGGGATGGAACAAGAATTTTAATGGTAATGATGTTCTGCTTGCATGGTCGCCTAATGAAACATTTGGCACTCCTTCCGGGAACCTTAGCTCGGGCGATCCCATTCCAGGAGGCGGCACAGTATGTTACACCGGTGCTGATACAACATTCAGTCATACAAGCCTTGATGCCGGAACAACATATTATTATAAATTGTGGTCAAGAAACAATAATATTTACTCTACAGGAATTACAGCATCAGCAACAACTTTAACATCGGCTGTTTTACCGGGCGATGCTAATTGTGATGGAATTGTGAGCATACTTGATGTTATTTCTATTGTTAATTTCATAATGATGCAGAATCCAAGTCCGTTCTGCCCTGATAATGCTGATGTAAATGGAGATGGCATCATCAATATTATTGATGCGGTTTTAATAGTAAATATTATTCTTGGAACAGAGTAAAACACTCACTGAGTTATTTGAAATTCAGTGAGTTGTGTTATATTAGCCTTCCATTGATTTTTCAAGCTCTCTGGCAGAGGCAAGAAATTCATCAACATCCATTTCCTTGAAAAACAATAAACCATGAGTAGTGCGTAGTCGTGGGTCTTCGTTTTGATAGAAGAAAGGTTTTCCAAGTAATAATTGTATGCTTTTTAACTGTTCAACCCATATTTGGATTGAAAGGTCACTGAATTTTCCGTCAAGCTGATAACTTGGGAATGAGGCATCAACCTGGCTAAGGTAGCTGTTTGTGAATGATTCGCTCATCACACCCATAGCATTCAACGATACCGGAACTATATGGGTTGCATCAGCCGGATGGAATTTATACCACACATTGCGATAACCCCAGATTTTCAGATTACTCAGATCTTTTTTCTTGCGCCATTCCCGAACTGCTTCAGCTATTGCCTGAAGAACTTTATAGTGAGTATCAGGTCCACTGCCTTCAGGGTCAAAAGCAAGACTGATTATGGTTGGTTGTATTTTTTCAAGTTGTGCTAAGATTGGTGCTACATCACGTTCACGATTGGGTTTTTCAGTAAAGATATCTCCGGTATAAAATCCTAAACGAAGATGATGTACTTCATTGGTTGTCATTCCAAAATAAGCCCAAACAAGCTCTTCTTCAAACTCCCTTATCATGCCTTTCAGCGTTTGTATCTTAGGCGGCATTTTCTGTCCGTCATAACTGTTTCGTGTAACAGAGAGAGCATCATTTATATGATTCCTAAGCTGAGCAATATTTTTAACATTCCATATTTCAACAATATTTCTTACCAGGCGATGGGCAAACCCGCGACGGCGTTCTTCAGGTTGACCTGAAGCCACCTTCATAAGATAATGATATACATCCTTATCACGTTTGTATTTATAGCCTTTTTCAAAAAAGTCAGGGTATTCAATCATTTGGATTAACCCTGAATCAAGGAAATTCAATGTGTCCTCCAGCGCTTCAATTAAAAATTTATTGGTAACGGCTGTGAAACCTGAGGTCATAACTGCGAATTCGGAATGATTGCTTGCATTACGTGAGAGTCTGTGAATATGAGGTAGCAAGCCAAGCATGATATCATCATGATGAGGACCTGTATGATAAAACTCCTGATTGCCAAGCGGATAAGTGCCAAGCTCTATTTTTTTTGTGATAGAATCCATAACACTTTGCACCGTTTGATTGTCAATGTCAGGGATCATACGGCAATATTCATCTTCTTTAAGATCTTCAATCATTAAATGGTTACCGAACTTGTTGATTTTTCTGCAAAGATCAATAACTGCTCTTTCAGTTTTTTCCTGATTCCACGGTGTAGATGTATAATAATGGTGTACATAATCTTTCAGCATACTGGCAGCACCGGCTGTAAGATAAAAACGGGCGTTTTTAAGTTTGGTAAGTACAGTTGCAGGATAAATATTTGAAGGAGCCTTCTCAAGAGCATCGGCAACCATAGGGGCTTTAGCTTCTCCGGCTGCAAAAATAATTGCTGTTGCTTCAGGATTATATGTAATGGTTTCAAGACCAATAGTTATAACAAGACGATTCTTTGATATTTCAATACCTCCAAGATCGCCGGCGGCTACGGCCTGAGTTTCAAAATTGGTTTGAGTCAGTCGTGTTGTTGAATGATGGTCAGAACCACGGGTATTAAATGCTATATGACCATCGGGACCTATGCCACCAAGGAAAAATCCAATCCCGCCCATTTCCCTGATCTTCTGTTCATAATTAGTGCACCAGTCATCAAGCATTAAAATAGAAGTCTGTTGAATTTTTTCTTTAATGGTTTTTGCTTCTCTGTACCTCAAACTCAGATCAACAATACCATTAGGAAAAACCTCTGCGAAATGTTTGCCATCAGCTAATGGGATTGCATCGCAGTTTATGAATAAACCTTTTGATTCATCAAGGCCAAAATCCTTGATATAATATTTTTTCACATAATGATAAAAACTGTTGTGTTGACTTGAACTTATGGGATAAAACTCATCTATCTGAACAAAGCGTAAACCACTGAGAACAGGCTTTTTCTCAATCATTAATCCGTTTTCATGTCTGAGTTTTTTGCCCTCCGAGGTATCCCAGTTGTCAAGTATGTGTTTGGTCCAGAAAATGAAATATTCAGGAGTTTTTCCGGTAGGAAGGCTGATAACTCCTTCAGGGTTATCGCTTACCCATTCCAGAAAGCGTAATGCTGTTAATAAACCAAGTTTAGGAAAGTTGGCAACTACCAGATAAGGGATGTTAACAGGAAATTGCCTTTCAATCTCACAGCAAAATGTATTTTCAACTGAAGTGAAGTTAGATGTGTTCATTGGTTCTTTCATTAATTGTGCTTGACTTTAAAAAAGTTAGATTCAGAAAAAATTGATCCAATTTATAAACGATGTATTATTATAATTGTTGGTTACAAATGCTTAAAAAAGTTTTATTGCATTATTATGACAGTTTTCCCCGATTTGCCCGATATATCATATGTTTTCAGCTTTATTTCCTTGTCTGATACAACGAAAGGCTCTATCCATGTTTTTGAGCTGAATTCAACTTCTGAACCATCGTCGGTATATTTAACAATGAGACCTGGTAATGACGTATTAACAAAGAGATTTCCATCAATGATTTTAGCTCCCGGAGGAGGTATCCTGTAATTAAAGCCTCCGAAAAGTTTTGAAAGTCTTGGAAGTTCTTTCTGTGCGAGAGTGTTTGCAAAAACGTTCCATGAATCATCAACTTGTTTTTCTCTAAGGAGTGGATTATCAGTGTATTCCCATATTCTTTCCTTCGACCATGCAGATTCAGCAAGTCCTAAAAGTTTCGGTAGAATGTAATATTCAAGAATCTCATGATTTAAAATGGTCTCAGCCCAGTGCTGAGCCTGTATTCCCATGATGTTTTTCCGGGCTTCAGGCTTAAGCCTTTCCATATTTTTATATTCAACTTCAGTATCAATTTTATTACCCATCTGATCCTGCAAGGTAGTTGAAAAAACATTGAACGGACTATAATGCCAGGCGTTGTATGTGTCAACGAAACCACCCCAGTAAAGCCCTGACTCTTCAGGATCCTTATTATAAGCCATATCAAAATAAAAGTTTGCAACATGGCACAGAACAACCGGAAAATCACTGTTTGCAAGCCGATAAGCAAGGTCCTGCGATCCCCACAGATTGTTCCAAACGTAAGGAATTACCGCTCCACCAGAGAATTTTTTATTTGGTATGAATTTGCCGTTAATGTCTTTTATCAGTCCAACTTCCTCCCATCCTGACATTTGCAGACCATATTTAGCAAAAATCTCAAGCACTTTTGCTGTAAATTCTGCATGAAGGTTCGCTGTTCCACGTTCTATTACCGATTTGTCAATTTTTTCTTTTACTATGGGTGAGCCGAGCCACGCTCCATTAGCCACTTCATCACCGCCAATATGTAATATTTTAAATGGCAGCTCAGCCTCTATATACATATTTGCAATTTCACCTATTACTTTATCAATGAAATTATAAACCGATTCCAGGGCAATGTTTACAACGTTGTCGTCAAAAAGCTGAGCAGATATATATTCTGAAGTATCTTCAGGATCAATGAGCCTGAACTCATTGGCAGCCACTTCATCACCTGATTTTAAATATTTATGATATCTTGTTTCCATAGCTTTGATAGCTGCCCTTGCATGTCCCGGAAAATTGACTTCAGGAATAATACGAATATGATGTTTCGCAGCATATTTGAGAATTTCCAGGAATTCACCTCTTGTATAAAAACCACTTCCTGATTTACCCGGGCTATGTGTAAAAGGTCCTGAACCATATGAAGGATGAACAGCGTTGGCATCTTTTTCAGTGTGAACCCGAAAACTACCAACTTCAGTCAGTTCCGGTAATCCGGGAATTTCCAGACGCCATCCTTCATCATCCGTTAAATGTATATGAAGCGTATTGATTTTATAAAAAGCCAGTATATCAATGATCTTAAAAACCATTTCCTTTGACTGGAAGTTTCTGGCAACATCAATATGAACACCACGATAACCGAAACGTGGTTTGTCATTAATTGTAAGAACCTCAAGTTGAAAATTATCAGAAGGATTCAAGAATAACTCAACAGGAAGTAAACCAAGGAGACTTTGAACTCCATAAAAGAGCCCTTTGTTTGTTGATGCTGTAATTCTTATATTGGCGTTTTTATCAATAACCAGTTTGTAGGCTTCATCGTAATCAATTGAATTATCAGAAAAATCCAGAACAAGGTCTATTGCATTTGTTTCGTTTGATTGTCCCTGCATTATCATAATATCACCCTTGAGAATGTTTTCAAGCATATTTTTAAGATGTACTGCTTCATTTTCTGTTTTAGGGTCATAATAAATATTTAGCGGAGTTGAAAAAGAAACTATGTTGCCGGTTTTGGAAATTGAAACAGGAGACGGAACAAATGGAAGAAGCTTGTCAGGCGTCAGTAAACTTAGCTTTTTGTTTTCCTCATATAAGAATGAGGGAGTTGGCAGGGGAGTATGATCATTCTTGTGTCTGTTAACTTGCTCTGGACGTTCAAAAGGCTTAATAATGCAGTCAGTTTCAAGAATATGATCATCTTTTTTAGGTTGATGAAAAACAAAGTATAGTCCGACTGGTGCATCGGATTTTTTGATAAACCAATGACTGCATTCATAAATAATGCTTGTTTTATCTCCTGGTTTTAGTATAAAATCCTTTTCCGGAACTACTCTGTACCAATCACCCGAAATTCGTTCAACTTTTGCCGTTTCATCGTCAGTTTTGTATAGTGTTCTTGCTGCCTGATTAAAGTATAGTTCCCAGTTTTTGTCGTTTAAAGTCATTTTGCTGTTGTTTTCAATTTCAAAAGCCACTTTTACAGCAGGCTTTTCAAGATAGGTATTACTTATTACCTCCCAGCTAACAATTATTTCTCCCGGTTTTGGCAGAATGGTACGATTGCATGAAGCAAACAGCATTATTAATGAAAGCAGAAAAACAAAAATTACATTGTTTGAAGTTTTTCGGTAAATGGGGCGTATTTTGTACATGAATCAAACTCCTTTGTTAATTTTGCAGATGTTTTTTTTGAGAACACAAAGTAAGTAGTTTTTACAATAATTGAATTGAAAATCATGGAAAAAAGTATTCTCCGATCAATGTTTTTTATAGTATGTGTTTCCGTACTGATTCCATTACAGCTTTCAGCACAAAAAACCGGTAATATTGTTGAAATATTCGGTAAGGAAAAAGTTGAGGAAACTAACAAAGGCATAATACTTCATAAGTTTACTGAGGCTCTTTTACTTCAGGACGCAATGATCCCTGGTATGCTGACTGCCGGACAGGATATCCTTTTCTGGCAAATTACCACAGGCCGTCTTGAAAAACCGGCGGCAGGTCTGACATTAAGAGATAAATACAAAGATCAGACTAAACCTCTGCAGTGGAAATATATTGAGGCTGATTCAACCGGTATGTTCCGGGGGGAACTGAACCGCGGCTATCTATACACTGAGTTTGATTCGCCTGAGGACGTTATTGCTTTACTGGATGCCACTGGACATACCCGTGTATATATAAATGGAGTGCCTCACGAGGGAGATCATTATGACTATGCCTGGACTTTAATCCCCTTTCATCTGAAAAAGGGTTTAAATCAGTTTATTTACACATATGGCAGGTTTCCAAGGATCAGTTCAATGATCTTGTCTCCGGCAAAAGAAGTTCATTTTTTGGATTACGATTTGACGTTGCCATCAGTTATTATAGGCGAGAAAGATGTGAAGTGGGGAGCTGTGAGGGTGATGAATGCCACTAAAAATGCAATAAAAGGACTTAACATTTCCTGTACACTTGAAACCGGTGAAAATATTGTTTATCAAACTGATGATGTAATGGCATTAGGGGTTCGGAAAATAAAATTCATGATCCCTGCTCCTGCAAAACGAATTACTGCTGACAGTCTCATGGCTACTCTGGTGCTTAGTGATAAATCAGGTGCTGAAATAGATCGTATGGTCATAAAATTGAATGTGAAAGATACTAACCGCCATTATGAGAGAACTTTCCTGAGTAAAATTGATGGAAGTGTTCAGTATTACAGTGTTGCTCCTTCATTGTCAACCGATGCAAATCAGGCTTTCGTACTTTCAGTTCATGGGGCTTCAGTTGAGGCTGCAAATCAGAGCAGAGCCTATCGTCAAAAGGACTGGGCTTATATTGTAGCTCCCACAAACCGTCGTCCTTTTGGTTTTAACTGGGAAGAATGGGGCAGGATGGATGCTCTGGAAGTATTGGAAAATGCTCGTCAGATTTATAAAACCGATCCATCTCGTACGTATCTTGTCGGACATTCCATGGGTGGACACGGTAGCTGGTATCTTGGAGCGACTTATCCTGATAAATGGGCTGCTATTGCTCCCGCAGCCGGATACCCGGATGTTATTGCTTACAGGCGAACTGGTACTGACTCATTACTCAGAAATAATCCGCATTTTGAAATGATGTACCGGGGCGCACTTGCAGGCAGAACAGTGGATCTGGCTTTGAATTATCTGCAATCAGGAGTATATGTATTGCATGGCGATGCCGATGCTGTTGTGCCGGTTGAGCAGGCAAGAAGAATGAGAGGGATTTTGGGCGGTTTTCATAATAATTTTACTTATTACGAATACCCAGGAGGTTCGCATTGGTACGGTGATCATAGTGTTGACTGGCCCCCGCTTTTTGATTTTCTGAAACAAAATACTATTCCTGCGTTGACTGAAGTTGACAGCCTTGAATTTATAACAGCTTCACCGGGCGTATCATCAACTAACTACTGGATCCAGATAAATCAGCAGTTAACACCATATCAGCATTCAAAAATTAAAGCCGTAAAGCATAATGATACTATTAACATAAAGGTTGATAATATAAATGGATTAACAGTCTTTGCATCCGGATTAAATATTGAAAAACAGCCTGTTATTATCATAGATGAGCAGATCATTACCGGAATAAAAGGTGAGGATATTATTCTGAAACTTGAAAATGATGAATGGGGTAGGATTGGCAAGATTGATGCAAAAGAGAAATATCCACAACGTTATGGCGGATTTAAGCTTGCATTTGATAATAACGTGGTTTTTGTTTATGCAACTAATGGTAGTAAAGCCGCTAACGAATGGTATTATCAAAAGGCTTTGTATGATGCTGAAACATTTCTGTATCGTGGCAACAGTTCAGTTGATGTTATTTCTGACAGAGAATTTTCGCCTGAGAAATATAAGGACAGGAATGTAATCATATACGGAAATGCTGACAATCACATTGCCTGGAACATGCTTCTGGGTATGTGCCCGGTGAAGGTTAACAATGATGGGATTAAATTTGGGAAACAATTTTATAAAGGTGATGACCTCGGTGCCCTGTTTGTTTATCCTCGTGCTGACAGTCAAGTTGCAAGTGTTGGAGTGGTAGCAGGAACAGGTGAAAAGGGCATGATGGCAGCATATACAAACGAATATTTTTCAGGCATTACCGGATTCCCTGATTTGATGATCTTCAATACTGACTGGATAAAAGACGGCCTGGACGGGGTTAAGATTTCAGGATTTTTTGGTTATGACTGGAGCATTGAAAAAGGACAATGGCGGGGAAGGTAGAACCATTTTTGTTTTTATGATTCTGAGACCGGTGTTTTTATATGTTTTTTAAGGTTTTTTAAGAGTATTGCGAACAATTAACAAAGCCCTTTTTACGTTTAATATTTAGACTTTTTGAGTTTTGCAAACCTTTTGTTTCATCCTTAAATCCATATAGTCATGCTGGAGTACACCAAAACAATATTACAGAAGGTAAGTTTTAGTAAAGAACTTTTTTCAAGGGAATTACGCAAATCTTTTAAATGGCTGCAGAAAGATGAGTTGGTCATGCTGTATGCCTGGTGTCTTTTAACTTTTAACGAATCATATCAGGATATAATTCGTGAGGTTTTTAAAAATTTAGGCTAATTAAAATTAATCAAGATTTAACCTGCCCCGCATGAATAAACATAGCGGGGTTTATTTTTGCCTGAACCTCAATTCTTTAACACAATTTATTGTCAATGTTAATTAAGGATGTATTTTTGCAATAACACGGGATTGTGATTTTGTAATAATCCGGTGAAACTTTTTAGTCTGTTAAAGAATATTTTGAATACGTATCTTCAATGAAAATTGAATTTATAAACCTGTTTATCGTAAGCCCTTAAACTTCAATAGCATATGGAATCAAATCTTTACTCAATTTCGCCTATAGATGGTCGTTATCGCAATCAAACCGGAATACTTGCTTCTTATTTTTCTGAGGCAGCCCTGATTCGTTATCGGGTTATGGTTGAGATTGAATATTTTATTGCACTTTGTAAAGTTGGAATTTCACAGCTTTCAGGGTTCAAATATGAGAATTTTGAAATTTTACGAAATGTTTTTTACTCGTTTACAACTGAAGATGCGCTAAGAGTGAAAGAAATAGAACAGATAACCAATCATGATGTCAAAGCCGTAGAGTATTTTCTTAAGGAAATATTTGATAAAAACGGCTGGCAGGATTATCGCGAATTCATTCATTTCGGGCTTACTTCACAGGATCTGAACAATACAGCACAACCCTATGCTGTGAAGACTGCTCATGAATTGGTTTTGCAGCCGCTATTAAATGATGTTTATAAAGCTGTTTTAAAAAAAGCTGAAGAATATAATGATGTTCCTATGTTAGCCCGCACACATGGTCAGCCGGCTTCACCAACCCGCTTGGGCAAAGAATTTATGGTTTTTGCCGAGAGGATTAAAAATCAGTTGGAAATGCTTGAAAAGATCCCTTTTACCGCAAAATTTGGAGGAGCTACAGGAAACTTTAATGCTCATTTTGCTGCTTATCCTGAAATTGACTGGAAAGAATTTGCAAATAGTTTTATTTATGGGTCATTTGGGCTTCAACGTCAGCAAACTACAACTCAGATTGAACACTATGATTATCTGGCTGCTTATTTTGATAATCTAAAACGTATCAGTACCATTTTTATTGATATGTGTCGTGATATATGGACTTATGTTTCAATGGATTATTTCAGTCAGAAGATCAAAGCAAATGAAGTGGGCTCATCAGCAATGCCGCATAAAGTTAATCCGATTGATTTTGAGAATGCCGAAGGTAATCTGGGTATTGCCAATGCCTTATTTGAGTTTTTTTCTGCGAAGTTGCCAATTTCACGACTGCAACGCGATTTAACTGACAGTACAGTCATGCGCAATATAGGTGTTTCCATTGCACATACTGTTATTGCATTGCGTTCGATACTAAAAGGACTAGATAAGTTAATGCTTAACAATGAAGCAATCAGCAGTGATCTGGAAAATAAATGGGCTGTGATTGCTGAAGGAATTCAAAGTATTCTGCGGCGCGAAAACTATCCTAACCCATATGAAGCTCTTAAAGAACTGACACGTACTAACGAAGGCATAAATAAAGAAACGTTACATCGTTTTATTGAAACATTGGCTGTTACTGAAAAAGTGAAATCAGAATTAAAATCTCTTACTCCTTTGAACTACCTTGGTATTTAAATGTTTAGTACAGTCGGACTGAGAAAGGGATACTGTTAAAAGTCTCTTGCTTTGTTTTAAGATTTATTTAACGGTCATTGAGCGAAAGAGTATATTTAATGAATAATTAATGAATATTGAGCTTGAGTAATAAAAATAGGGTTTAACTTAGCCTGTAAGTTGATAATTTGTTTATGGTTCGAAGAAATACAGTGCTCTTTTAAAAACCTTAAAAAGATTGTCTGAATGTTAATTGTCACATAATAAGTGCTTTATGGTAGTTGTAGGTTCAATAGCATATTCAGCTCTTTAAATAAATAATTTTTATTTTTGCCGTTTTAATTTTTGGCGCAGATAGCGCATGTTTTTAACCAAATTATTTTAATTTATGAAAAAAGCAGTTTTCACCCTTAGTGCACTGGCAATGACAATTTCGTTAATTGCTGGTGGCATTGTTCACAACACCAACCAGAGTGCATCATTTATCAGGATACCTGTTCGTGATGCAGCTTTTGGTATTGATGCCGCATATTATAATCCGGCAGGTTTGTTCCGGCTGAATGATGGTTTTCATTTATCGCTCAGCAATCAGTACATCTCCCAAAACCGGAATATAAAAAGTACTTTTCCGGGTATGAATCTCAGTGAATTTGAAGGAAGTGTCACAGCCCCTGTTTTCCCTACTGCATATGCAGTTTACAAAAAAAACAGATTTGCATTTTCTTTGGGATTTAACCCTATTGGTGGAGGTGGCAGTGCATTATTTGAAAAAGGTTTACCTTCTTTTGAAATGCAGCCATCTATGATACCTGCATCGCTTACAGCAGCTGGTATTCCAACATCACAATACAGTCTTGATACCGAGTTTGAAGGCAAGTCAATTTATTACGGTTTTCAGGGAGGCGTGTCATATAAGGTGAGAGACGAAATATCATTTAGTTTGGGATTAAGGTATGTGACAATGTCAAATTCCTATACAGGTTTTTTAAAGAATATTATGATTAACCCGAATTATCCTGTTATTGGCTATTCAGGCTCAATGGTTCCGGCTACAACATTTTTCAATGACTTATCAACTTACTTAATAGGTGTTTCAAACGCCCTGAATAATACCGGAAATAGTCTGCAAAAAATCATAGATAACGGATATGGCAACACCCCTTTGGCAAAAGGAACAATATTAGGAATGAGTCCTGAGCAGATTGCAGCTCTTCAGGGCGGAATTATGCAAGTTGGTGGGGATCCGACAGGAATGACCATTGCACAGGCTCAGCAGTTTTATTACGGTGCATCTGCTCAATTTGATGCAAATTCTAAAACAATGGCTAATAACGCTATTGCAACAAGCGATAAAGGAGTTGACGCCACACAAAAAGGATCAGCCATTATACCTATTATTGGTATGAACCTCCAGTTTACTGAGAACTTCAATATGTCAGTAAAATATGAATTCAAGGCTAAAGTTGATGTAGAAAACGACACTAAGAAAGATGATGTGGGAATGTTTCCTGATAAGGCTAAGGTTCCCAGCGATATTCCTGGTATGATTTCAGTGGGTCTGCAGTATGCTCCTTTTGAAAGGCTGAAACTTCATGCCGGTTTCCATCAGTACTTCGATCGTAAAGTACAGTATGGAAAACAAATCAATAATCAATATGTTGACAATTATGATGTTATGAGCGATGACTATAAGGAATACGGATTAGGCCTTGAGTTTGCCATAACTAAAAAGTTTCTCGTAAGTGCAGGATATTTAAAAACCCAAACCGGTGTAAAAGAAATCTATCAGTCTGATCTTGACCATAGTCTTTCAACTAATAGTTTTGCCGGCGGTTTCAGATATAATTTCAATGAAAAAATTGGCGTTGACCTTGGTGTTATGAATACAAAATACAAAGAAGATACCAGAGATTTTGGCTTGTATAAAGAAACATATAATCGCAAAAATTTTGTTGCGGCATTGGGAATTGATATTAGCTTCTAAGGTTTTTAATGATAATTCATTACAAAGAAGCCGGCATTTTTGCCGGCTTCTTTGCTTTAATGACTTTATTTGAGTTTTAGCACCATTGAGGTTTTGGCAGGGAGAATCCAGTCCTCTCCGATTTCAAACACTTGTTCTGAAAATAATTCCATTCCTGTTTCAAAGCCGTTTGTGGCTTCTGCGAACCTTTTTGTATTAAGTACCCTGGGCTCATCATTACTGTTTAATACTACCATTATTGTGGAATTATCATCATATCTGAAATACACATATACATTGTCGTGAGGAATAAATTGTTTCAAATTTCCATAATGCAGGGCAGCATTTGCTTTTCTGAAACCCAGTAAAGTACGTATATGATTAACTATCTTATTCTGATCTTCTGTTCTGCCACTTGTTGCAAAAGCATTAATTTTATCATCATTCCAGCCTCCGGGAAAAGGCAGGCGTATTTTACCATGACCCTCATGGTCGTTGCCATCCATGAGCAATTCAGTGCCATAATACATCATAGGAATACCGCGGGTTGTAAAAACAAATGTCAACAACAGTTTCAGTTTATCAACGTCTTTACTGATAGTGCCTGAGATACGTGAAACGTCATGATTGTCGGGAAAAACGACAAGATTATATGGATCAGCATACAGGAAATCCAGGCTTAACATGTTGTAAAGCCTCAGAAGCCCCTCGTTCCATCCGGGTTTTTCATTAAAGGCTTCGCGTATGGCATCATAAAGCGGGAAATCAAAAAGACTTGGTATGTTTGAATTATAACCATCGTGATTAGATTTTCCTCCCTGATAATAGCCGACCATAGCCGGAATACCCATCCAGGCTTCACCTACTGTTCGAAAATAAGGATACTCTTTAGCAATATGCTGCCCCCAATCAGAAATAAATTTTCTCTCAGCAAAAGGCTGGGTATCAATACGAATACCTTGAATCCCGACATATTCGATCCACCATATAGTGTTCTGGATCAGATAAGTTGAAAGAAAATGATTGTTCTGGTTAAGATCAGGCATGTTAATATCAAACCATCCTTTTACCATGATGTTATAATCGGTCTTAGCTGAATGAGGATCAACAATTGGTTCCATCCTATAGGAAGTACGCGTAAATTCATGCCATTGATTAAGCCAGTCAGATGTGGGTAAATCGCTCAACCACCAGTGTTTATGCCCACAATGATTAAAAATCATATCCTGGATTATTTTTAAACCTTTATTTTGTGCAATCTGAACCAGTTGTCGGTAGTCTTCGTTCGAACCAAACCGGGGGTCAATCTTGTAAAAGTCGGTGATTGCGTATCCATGATATGAATATCGGGGCTGATTGTTCTCAAGAAGGGGAGTTATCCATATAGCCGTAAAGCCAAGCTCTTTTATATAATCAAGATGATTAATGATGCCTTTAATATCACCGCCATGTCTTCCGTCAGGATTTGAACGGTCAGCTAATTCAAGTGCTCCGGGCATATTGTCATTTGTGACATCGCCATTTGAGAATCTATCAGGCATTAGTAGATAAATAGCATCGGAAGCATCAAAACTTACACGGTTTTTTGAGTTTTCAACCCTTTTCCTGAGTTCGTATTTATAAACATATTTTACTTTTTTGCCATCCAGAAATTCAATCTTAAATGTGCATGGCGGAGCTTCTGAAATATCAAGATAAATGAAAAGATAATTGGGGTTTTGATCTGAAACTACCTGATTGACAATGATTCCCGGCTGCTCGATTCTCACATTGGCAGTGCTTATGCCGGGTTCATGTACCATTATTTGCAGCTCGTTGTGAACCATCCCTGACCACCAAAACGGAGGTTCGACATGTTGTGGCGTTTTTTGGGAAAATAATTGAAAAGAATAACAAATAATCAATGCTTTAAGCAAAAACAATTTTTTCATAAAAGCAGAAGGAAAAGGTAAGAAGTTATGAAAACGGATATATAATAACTGAAATCCTTATTTGGATTTCAGAATTTAAAATACTGTAAATGTGTCATATGTAGTGATCCGGGCGGGATTCGAACCCACGACCCGCAGCTTAGAAGGCTGCTGCTCTATCCAACTGAGCTACCGGACCTGTTTAGAATAATCTGTTTTGATTATTGGCGTGCAAAAGTACAAAAATCAATTTTATACAAGCACGCATTTAATACCAATATGCTGTTAATTATAGAAAATAATGATTTAATTAGCTTCAGTTCCGAAATTATTCCAAAAAGTAAACTTTATTTCTTCTTTTCTTTGGTTTTCGGAGCTGTCTTTTTGGTTTCTGTTTTTTTAGCTGATGCAGGTTTTTCTGCTTTTTTCGCTTTTGCCGGTTTCTTTGATTCAGCTTCTGCCGCTACTTCCGATGTTTTAATTACATTGCCGGGTTGTCCACATGTTCTTTCAATCCTGAGTTTAAAATCGGATAACACGTTCATGTAGTTTATATAAGCTTCGTAAGGCGAAGGGTAGGGGTTGAAATATTTATGAACTTCACCATCGGCAAGCCATTTTGTTGACATGTAATAGAAATGATCACTGGTTTGCAAATAATTCCAGTCGCGCAACAAATCAGGGTCAGAACAATCCTTTAACAAAGGTAACAGCGAATATAAATTATCAAATGCATCTTCCTGCAAATCATTTCCAAGCCATGCGGTAAGATCACGTTCAGTGTCAGCCCATGAAATCGGATACGGAACTTTCACTGCTGATACTGGCTGCAATTTGGCAGCAAGTTCTGATGGGGTTTTGAAACTGTATTTGGTTTTCTTTAATATGGTTGCAGGCAGCGAGCGTATAAAATCAAAGATGCCGGTATCAGCCCATTGATGCTCACCGAGAGTTTCATAATCCATGAACAGATTGATTACTTCAAATTTGGGATCCAGAGCATTAACCCATCCGGCAAATTTATCGGCAGTCAATGGCCATTCTGACCAGCCTTTGTTTGAAAAGCGGAAAGCAATATCATCACTCATCTGGAAATTACGCATGAGCACTTTAAGCTTTGGATTCACGTCATTACAATATATGAAGTTAGGGCTTTTCCACCCGAGCACATGTTTTGCGCCTTCAGTTAAAATTACATTGTAACCCATATCAGCCACCATAGTTCCGATCTTATCAGAATAAAGCAACTCTGAATTACGGAAGGCAGTGGGTTTTACATTGAATAACTGTTTAATTTTATCGCTATGTAATTTTACCTGCCGTTCAAACTCTTCCTTTGAACGCAATGAAGCAAGGCTATGTGAATAAGTACCTGCCAGAAACTCAATGTTTCCGGTTTTGGCAAGTGTTTTAAAACTCTCAATGACTTCAGGTGCGTACATTTCAAGCTGTTCAATAACACTTCCCGACATGCTGAAGCTTACTCTGAATTGTTTTCCATGGCGTTCAATCAGTTCAAGCAATACCTGATTTGCCGGAAGATAACTTCTGGTAGCAACTCTTTTTATAATTGAACGGTTCTGGAACTCATCGTAGTAATAATGGTTATCTCCAATATCGAAAAAACGATAGGTTCTTAGCCTGAAAGGCTGGTGCAGGTGAAAAGATAGGCAAATTGCGTTCATATGATCAAATGATTAATATTGTTCTGAATTATAAAATTTGTTTGTTGAATATTTAAATTTGTTTTTTTAACTGACTTGTTGGCAATAAAATTTTATCAGCCATAAACTGCTTTGTTATATACATCAATTACCTTTAAGGCAGCATTTTCCCATTTCAGGTTGTCAACCTCAGCTTTTCCATAACGATGGAACATTTTGTTCAATCCTTTGTAATTCAATAAGGCATAAATGCTGTCAGCAAGTGCTTCGGTATCCCAGAAGTCAACCTTAAGAGCGTGAACCAGTATTTCTGAAACCCCTGACTGTTTACTAATTACAACAGGTACATTGGTGCGTATTGCTTCAAGAGGTGCAATACCAAATGGTTCTGATACTGAGGGCATAACATATACATCGCTCATGGCATACATCCTGTCAACATTATCGCCTCTCAGGAATCCTGTAAAATGAAACCGGCTGCCTAAGCGGCGGCGTGCCACCTGATGTATCATTTTGTTCAGCATATCACCTGAACCTGCCATGACAAATCTGACATTTGGATCGCGCTCAAGTATTTTATGAGCAGCTTCAACAAAATATTCCGGACCTTTCTGATAGGTTATACGACCCAAAAAAGTAACAATCTTTTCATCAACAGCAGCTCTCACATGATGCCAGTCCGATTTGTCCGCCGGTTCAACTGCATTATGTACTGCAAAAACCTTTTTGGCATCAATTCCATATCGTTCAATAACGGTATTCCGTGTAAGATTGCTTACTGCAATAACATAATCGGCTTCACGCATACCCATTTGTTCAATCTGGAAAACTTCATGATTTATGTTTTCGCCTGAACGGTCAAATTCAGTAGCATGCATATGCACCACCAGTGGCTTGCCTGTGGCATGTTTGGCAGCCACTCCTGCCGAGTAAGTGAGCCAGTCGTGAGCATGAATAACGTCAAACTCATTCTTTGAAGCCAATACAGCACCTACCAGAGCATAGCGTGCTACTTCTTCCATAAGGTTGGTTCCGTATTTTCCGGAAAACTCAAAACGCATACCCGGAAGTATCTCCGATCTTGTTTCAGTTTTACTGCTTTCTTCGCTGCTAAGTTTTTCGAATTCTTCCGGACCAACATAAGGAACCAGGTTCGAACCAACTTCAAGAAGCGTGATCTTATCCCAGAATTGCTGAACTACTTTATTTGTGATTTCAATTGGTACATCGCTGGCGTTCAATATTCTGACAGCCTCTTCGCTTTCGTCGCCATAGGCTTTAGGTACAACAAAAAGAACTTCTGTATTATATTTTGCCAGACCTTTGGTAAGCCCGAAGCAAGCAGTTCCCAAGCCTCCTGAAATATGTGGAGGAAATTCCCAGCCAAACATTAGAACTTTCATTATTTTTCCCCCTTTGCTTTATTGTTGTCCATGTAAGAATTTAAAATCTGATCCATACGTAATATTTCGGCAACACTCCATGCCATTGATATTGATCCGCCCGGTTTGTGAGGAGGATCACCGTCAAACAATTCTGAAATAGATCCTATTGCATGTTCGGTAAGAGTTTCTTCAAGTCCCTTGTAAATTCTAGAAATAGTTTGAATACCACTCTTTCCATGAATTTTCAGATAACCTTCGGCAAAGTGACCAAGCAACCAGGGCCATGCTGTACCCTGATAACAGGCTCTGTCGCGTTGAGCCTGATTGCCGGCATAAACACTATGATAGTTAACATCGTTTGGTGATAGTGTTCGTAAACCTCTTGTTGTGAGTAATTCTGATTTCACAACATCAAGAACTGATTTTCTTATTTCTTCAGGTATCGGGCTGTATTCAAGCGAGGTAGCTATAACCATATTAGGACGTACTGACCAGTCTTTGTAATCGCCCTGTACATAATCAGCGAGATATTTTTTCTTTTTATCCCAGAATGTTTCTGTAAACGCAGCAGGAATTTTGTCAGCCAGAGGTTTCCACTCATTGATGAAGCTCTTGTCATTTGTATTCTGAGCACATTCCAGTGCAAACATTATTGCATTATACCATAAAGCATTAACTTCTACCGCAAGTCCTGTACGCGGATGCAAAGGTTCCTTATTTACAAAAGCATCCATCCATGTAACAGCACAACCTTTTTCACCGGCATAAAGCAAGCCATTGTCGGTTGCGTGAATATTGAAATCGGTTCCTTGTTTATAACCTTCAAGGATCTTCTTCATTACCTTGCCGTACTCTTTCCACACTGTTTGTGTGCTTTCTGTGTGACGGGCATATTGCTGTAAAGCCCAGAAAAACCATAAAGGAGCATCCACTGAGTTATATAAAGTCTTTGAACCATGACCAACATTTGGGAAAAGACAACCATGCATTTCTGAAATCATGGTATCTATTACATTCAGAAATGTTTTGGTGTTATTTGTTGTAAGTGTAAGTCCGGGTAATGCAATAAAAGTGTCTCTTCCGCGTCTGCCAAACCATGAGAAACCAGCCAGAACATGAACATTATCGCCTTTTTGCACAATGAATTGCTGAGCTGAATTTATCAGACAATGTTTGTAGCTGTTTCGTGGAATACGGGATTTTACTTCATCATCAAATAATTTTTTTAATCTTGCAGGTTTTAGTTCATTTAAGCCGGCAGAAAAATAAATACTTTCACCTTTCTCAATTCCTACTTCAAAATAACCGGGCACAAATAAATCTTCAAGATAATCATATCCACGGGCTCGTTCTCGTATGTATTCAAAATTGTAATACCAGTCAGGAACATGAGTATAAACAGCTTTCTTTGAGAATTGCATAATCAAAGGTGTATAGCCGGTATACATACGCACTTTAATACCATTCTGAACCTCTTCATATTTATCGTCAACGTCCATGTTTGCCTTGCTAAGTGCATGGATATTTCTAAAAGCAAGGAAAGGTTTGAATCTTAGTGTAGTAGGTGAATGGGCATCCTGTAGTGTGTATTTTATTATTATACGGTCGTCGTTACGCACCAGAAGTACTTCTTTTGTAAGAACAACTCCACCTACTCTGTATGTAAGTATGGGAATAGGTTCTGTGTCAAAATTGCGGATATACCTGTGACCTTTGGGATTAAATACTTCGCCGTCAAATTTATGTATGGACAGGTTAAATTCTGCATCATGTTGTATAACGGTTTCATCAAACGATGAAAGTAAAACATGGTTGTCTTCATCAAGGCCGGGCTGGGGAGTTACAAGTAAACCATGATATTTACGGGTATTACTGTAAATAATGGTAGTGTTTGCGTACGATCCCGCCCTGTTCGACCTGAGTAATTCTTTGGGTAATGAATATTCAAGGTTGACCAACTGTTCTTTATCAAACTGGATATAGCTCATAAAACCAGTAAATTATTTGAAATATTATTTTATAAAAATTTGTGCAAAAATACATGAATTAACTGTATTAAGTATCAATCGTTGAAACTTTTAGAAAATTTAACAACCTCAAACTTCCATTGACTCTCTAGAAGCATGGAAATGTTTTTAAAAAGTGGAAGGTGGGATTTTTTCAGTAATTGTAAAAACTGTCTAATAAATCAAAAACAGTTTAAATACGTAATGAACCGGTAATCACTGTTTGATCCAGAACCTGCTGGAGTGAGTATTGTCATTCAGAAGTGACAGTATATAAAAACCGTTACTTAATCCGGAGATATTTATTGTTTTTCCGTTTTCGAGTGTGGATATATAAAGGAACTGACCTGAAATATCTGAAATTAATATCTGGCTGTCGTCAGGCTTATTAGTGTTAATAGTGATATAATCGGTTGCAGGATTGGGAAATACCCGAAAAACGGGAGGTTCATGCTTAATATGATTTTCACCGGTGATATCAAAAACAATTTCAAATATTTTACCCGGTTTTGTACCTGAACCTTCACTTGACATATACAATTTATTGGGTGTTACAAAGGCTATTCCTTCAACCTGCCCAGGTAACGATTTGAAGTTATAATCAATTCTGTTGCCTTTGAAGAAGTCATTTCCGGGATAATTTTTGAACGAAACAATTTTTGTAGATGTTAGTAATACCAGTTCACCTGAGCTCCGGTTAATATCGGCTGAGGTAACCCTTCCGGTTTGAGCATCAGATCCAATATAAACCGAATCAATTAATTGTGCAATGTGATTTCCGGGCAGTGCAGGCAGTTTGTAAAGCTTGCAAAAACCATTGAAAGGGTTGGTGCGGTTTTTTGTGAACAGGAATAATGAATCCTCATGCCAGATAATAGCTTCACAATCGAAATTCCTCTGCGGTTTGGGAGGAGGAAATTCGGTTTGATCTTCGTAGGAAAATTCAATTTTCTCAGCAGTAACAGAACCTGAAGTTATATCATCAGGGTTTGGAATACGGTAAATTACCAGATCAGTCCTTTTATTATTGTTATTACCTGCATCCGAAATATAAAATCGTCCTTGTGGGTCAACTGTCAGATCTTCCCAGTCAACATTTGTTGCATTTGTGATTTTTAAAACCCTTTTTAATTGTCCTGTAGTATCAATACTATAAATCTCATTATTATTTCCTGAATCTTCATGTGTCCATATTTCATTTGGGTTTTGAACTGCAAGTCCGGAACTTTCAATAATAGTTGACGGTAGTTCAGTTATTATTCGATAATCCAGATCAATTTCGGTTTTTATTATAGAATCCGGGTTATAATTGATTTTTTTTTGTGATTGTGCGGAAACAATAGCTGAAATAAGCATTATGGCAAGAAAAGTACCAGTTTTTGTTTTCATAAGTGTTAAGAATTGATTTTTTCAAAAGTTTCTATGTCTCTTATTCCCTTGCGACTCAGTATTATGCAGTAACGCTTGTATTTAATATGTTCATCACTTTTGAGTTGCATTATAAGGTTAATGTAATATATTTTTTCTCCGTTAATGATCTCATATTGCATATCACCGTTTGGTGCATATAATGGAACAAGGGGATCATCCATTTTTGCAATAAAGTTGGAGAAGTTGAAACGAATAATTTCATTTACTCCTTGTGTTGTAAACTTACTGCTAAGATTAAGATTAGCACGGTTGATCTGAACTAATTTGCGGAAAAGTATGATCTTCTCCATATTGTTCCGGTTATTGGCTTCCAGGATTGCTGATCTTTCCCTCAAATTCATTATTTCGGGTGGCACTTTTGATTCTGCAATAAAGTCCATTGCTTCTTTACTCATGCCAACATCGTATTCATTCAATGAAATTTGCGTTTTTTGATCAAAATGTCTTTTCCCAAGTTTATGTGCAAAATAATATCTGCTCAGATCTTTGATGCGGTCTTTGAGCATATAGCTTATGACTAAAGCAACAAATAATGGCATAGTAAAATTCCCATAGCGCTGCTGAAAAGAAAAAGCCATTGCAGTAGCAAAAATCATTGAGATACCGGCAGCAAGGCTATAATAAACCTGTTCAGCTATTGCGCCATCCCTTTTTTTATCAGTGTTCAGAAATAGTTCATTTTCAGCATATTTGCTTAATAATCCTAATCTGAAAACCAATCTCCGGTTATGCTCGGGGTCATTCTTGTCAACATACAGATAGCCTTTTTCTTTCTTATATGAAATCTCTTTATTGATAAGCGAAAATAATTGCCCGAGTGATTCTTTATTAATATTTGTAGTTTTTTCGAGGCTGCTGATAAGTTTAAAAGTGTGTTCTTCAATAATATGGCTCATAAACTCATCGCCAAACAAATAATAATTGAACACTTCTTTTGTAATTGTAGGTACATTAATTATTCTACGAAGGTTCCGGTAATTCTCTGTAATCTTTTGAACATTTGAAGAGTATGTGTCTATAAGAAATGCAATATCATCGTGAATGGTATTTTCAGTGATATGATTGATTTCATCACGTAAGGCACTTCTGAGAATTGAAAGGAACATTCTTATCTGATACTCATATTCAGCAGTTTTTGAACGCGATGGCTCTGAAGCAAGATTTGTGAACGATTGTTCAAGCAGACTGAATGGAGGCTCGTTGTTGTTAGCTATGTTCCTTAACAAGAATACCGGTGTAATAAGCCGTATATTGGTTTTTAACATCCGGTAAAAGTCGTTCTTTGTAAAAGTGGTTTGATTGATATCGAGGCTGTTAGGGATGAATATCCATGTGTTACAGGCAAAATCGCTGATTTCTTTTTTTTTGCCTGCAATGAAACTCAGTTTGATTTCAATAGAGAACTTGTCGTGTATTTTAACAACATCTTCAATCATAAATAGATCACAACTATGAATTAAGTATTTCTGCAAAAGTACTAAAATCCAAAAACACCATCAGGAGTAATACCCAGATATCTGAACCAGGTCTCGCCGGCGATTATATTCAGAACCCAGGATATTATCA
This sequence comes from uncultured Bacteroidales bacterium, assembly GCA_964550455.1. GTDB lineage: Bacteria > Bacteroidota > Bacteroidia > Bacteroidales > JAAYJT01 > JAAYJT01. The sequence goes on from CAZJZG010000004.1 coordinate 98,117, forward strand.
TAAGTGTAATACCGTATTTGAATGCATCGCTCATACTGTACTGATCAGTTTCGTATAAAAGTGCTGCAGGTTTACTGTTAAAAGGCAGAACATATACATGATTGATCATAAATGCAACAGGTAATGCCAGGCTAATTACATCATAACCAAAACGATTTGCCACACCGATTGCTATTGGTATGAAAATCATGGCACGCATGGTTTTGGCCTGAAAAATCAAAGCGCTGAAAGTCATCACACCGGTAAGCAAAATATAAAGGACCCAAAAATGAGTTTGATCACCTATACCCAGACTATCGAAAAACGAATTTACAGCAATTGATGGGAAATCGGTAACATCAAAACCTGAACCTATAGTGTAAGCACCTGCTGAAAAAAGCATTAGATGCCATGGTATATCCACTTCATTCCATTTAATAATGCCATATCGCGGTAACAATGCAACTATGGCACCTACAAATGCAACGGCTGTTGCACTAATACCATGAATACGGTCAGTAGCCCAAAAAATGAGGATAAGTACAAAAATTACAATGCTTTTGATTTCTCCTTTTTTCAAACTTCCAAGTTTTGCGTATTCTTCCCTGAGTCGTTCCATTCCGCCCTGTATTTGAGGCATTCGTTCTTCAGGGGCCAAAGGAAAAAATACTTTCATGGCGAGGATATATCCAATAAATGAAGTGCAAATTACTATTGGCAACATTGCTATCATCCAGTCTCCAAAAAATACCCGTCCGCCAATAGCACCACCAATTAAAGCAGCTGCAAGTAGATTGGCACCGGCACCAGTAAGATAGGCTCCGGCACCAAGATTGATATTTAATAAGTTCTGTAATACAAGGCTGCGACCAAAATTATGATGACCACTTCTCTGCCTTGGACTATAAATGGCATTCATGACCATAAATATTGGAAGCAATATCGCTGCTTTTGCAGTTGTAGCTGAAATAAAAGCAGACAAAACCAGATTAATAATTATGAAACTTATAAAAATCGAAGAAGCATTTTTACCAAACTTAAGGATGAATAACAATGCAAATCTTTTAGCTACCCCGGTTGCAACAAGCATGCTCGCAAGAACAAACGACATGATATTCAGCCACATAACCGGATGTCCAAGTTGGGCATAGGCCATTTTTTCAGGTAAAACGCCTGTAAGCACCAATGCAACTATAAGTATGAGCGAAGTCAGATAATTAGGTATGGCTTCTGTCATCCAAAGAATGAGCGAAGCAACAAAGATGGCAAGCATCATTTCATTGCTACGTGAAAAAGCCTCTGAACCCAATTTGGCAAATGCTTTTCGAGCTTCTTCTGAAACAAGTCTTGTAGGGTCAATATCCTGAAGAAACGGGACTTTGATTATAAATGCAAATAAAATAAATGCAATTATAGCAAGTGGTCCTCCAATCATTGCAAGCCATTTTTCGAAATGAGTCTTATCGCGTTTTGGTAGCTTCTCAATGCGATAATTGTGCATGTCGAGCAGGTCAATTGTATTGTCGTTTTCTGTATCAGTCTGAGTTTTGTTCATTCCCTTCCCGGATTATTAATTACTGTGTTCTGTAGTGTAAGTTATTTATATGTGAAAGTATTATCAGAAGATTATTATTCTTGTTTTCTTACCAGGTAGAAAAAGGCTTTTTCATAAGCATGGAATTGTAATATTTGACATCACCTGTAACCTCATCTCCAAGCCAGGAGGGTTTTTCAAAAAGTTCATCCTCACTTTCAAGTTCAATCTCTGCAATTACAAGACCCTCGTTTTCGCCATAGAATTCATCCACTTCGTAAGTATGCCTGCCAACATTAACCAGATATCTCGTTTTATCAATCACACCTGGTTCACAAATTTTCAGAAGCTCTTCAACCTCATTAACCGGTATTTCTTTTTCCCATTCGTAGCGGCTGGCTCCCGAAGCATTTCCAATACCTTTAATGGTAATAAATCCTTTATCACCTTTAATACGAACCCTTACAGTTCGTTCAGGAACAGACGAGAGATAGCCTTGTGTAATACGCGTTTCCTTTTGAACAAAAGGTTTAAAATCACCTTTAACCAGAAATTTTTTTTCTATTTCCTGTGCCATTATAATTGTGTTTTGAAGTTTTAAATTATTTGTTTGATTTAATTTGCCAATGGTTTATTGATCATCCCTATTACTCGTTTAATGGCCTGAAGGTAGTTTATATTCTCAACTCCTTCCAATTGTAGATCACTGATTGTTTTTTTAATATCCTCAGTCTCAGTGGATTCCGAGTTGATAGTTATGACTTTTGCGCCATTTATAAGCACTTCACCATATTCACATATTGTGTCATTTACCATATACCCCAGTCGTTTTTTATAAACTCTGACTGCCTGAAGATCCGGATGGTTTCGAATTATTTCCATAAATTCGTCATAAGTATAAACTTCTTTATTCAGCTCAGGTATTGGAACCTGAAACGCTGGAAAAACTTCATTTAATAATACTGAAGCCTGAATCGGGAATTCTCCTTTCATAAGCGGATTCCATTGTTCAAGACCATCAATGGTTTGTACATAGGTTTTGATATCCATTTTCCCGTCACGGATTTTAGTATTATTAATATCATTGGTTCTTGACATGATGTATATCTCTTCTGAATGTCGTTCCCACACTTTCTCTGGAACCGGGGCTGAGAGACGGGACATGCGAAAATGTGCGTTATCGAAATTTTGCCCAAATGAACGAAATTCAAAACGAGGTTTTGAAATTTGACCTATTTCAATTTTTTCTTTAGTCATAATAAATTTATTTTGTTGATGCTATATTAAGTTCTTTAGAAGATGATTTTAAACTATATTCCGGCAGGATAGCCTGTTTTTTAAGTTCTATCCTGCCGGAATATTATTTGATTAATTAAGGTAAAGTGCCTGCATTATTATTTGAGGATCCTTTGGTTATTTCAGTGAAAATGAAGAAGTTGCCACTTCCGTCCGGTTTGCGGCCATAACTCTGGGTTTCTTCAAAAGCCGGAAATGTTACATTGTCAATGATATTTCCTGAAGCATCCTCGAGCCATACCTGCTCTCCGTTACTTGACAGACCAAAACCACTTGGATCGTCATCATCAACTACTATTACATAAAAGCCTTTCGGCTGCATGATTGTTCCGGCAGGGAATTCTTTTTTAGGTTTAGTACCGTTATTTCCACCATTATCATAAATTTTATATCCGCTGATATCAACTGGAATGCTGGAACCATTGTAAATTTCAATCCAGTCAGGGTCGGCTACAGTTCCTCTTGAATAGATCTCGTTCATTACAATGATAATTGAGGCTGTATTTTGATTTGGAGCTCCTTTTGTGACAGTGTTAAGTATCTGCCAGTTATCGCTTCCGTCAGGGAGCCGTCCGTAGCTTTGTGATTCTTCAAGAGCCGGAAATGTTATATCATCAATGATGTTTCCCGCAGCATCTTCAAGCCATACCTGTTCGCCATTGCTTGACAAACCAAAACCGCTTGGATCGTCATCATCAACTATAATCACATAGAACCCTTTTGGCTGGATGATAGTACCGGCAGGGAATTCTTTTTTAGGTTTTGAGCCGGTATTTCCGCCATTGTCATAAATTTTATATCCGCTTATGTCTGCCTGGTTGTCTGAAGGATTATAAATTTCGATCCAGTCAGGATTGTCCACAGTACCTCTTGAATAGATCTCGTTCATTACAATGATAACTGAAGCTATATTTTGATTTGGAGCTCCTTTTGTGACAGTGTTAAGTATCTGCCAGTTATCGCTTCCGTCAGGGAGCCGTCCGTAGCTTTGTGATTCTTCAAGAGCCGGAAATGTTATATCATCAATGATGTTTCCCGCAGCATCTTCAAACCATACCTGTTCTCCGCTACTTGACAGACCAAAACCACTTGGATCGTCATCATCAACAACAATCACATAGAATCCTTTTGGCTGGATTATAGTACCTGAAGGAAATTCTTTTTTTGGCTTTGAGCCGGCATTTCCACCGTTATCATAAATTTTATATCCGCTGATATCTAATTGATTGTCAGAGGGGTTATAAATTTCAATCCAGTCAGGGTTATCAATAGTACCTCTTGAATAAATTTCATTAATTTTTGCAACACCGGGTGGCGGAGGTGTAGAGTTATCATTAGGTGTGCCTTTGGTTACTACATATAATATCTGCCAGTTGTCGTTTCCGTCAGGGTATCTTCCATATGACTGGTTTACTTCCAATGCTGGAAATGTAACATTATCAATAATGCTTCCTGAAGCATTTTCAAGCCATACTTCTTCTCCTTTTCCTGAAAGCCCGAAAGAATCCTCGCCGCCATCATCTACTACAATTACATAAAAGCCTTTTGCAGGTATAACAGTACCATCTGGAATGGTTTTCTTTGGTTTGCTGCCACTTTGACCGCCATTATCATATATTTTATAACCGCTTAAATCGGCTTCAAAACTTGATGCATTATATAGTTCAATCCAGTCAGGCTCATCGGTAGTTCCTTGACTATATATTTCATTCATTTTTATGATTGGTTCCGGCAATGCATCACTATTAGGTGCACCCCGGGTTATAGTATTAAGGATTTCCCAGTTCGGACTACCATCCGGATTACGTCCGTATGACTGGGTTTTGTCCATAGCAGTAAAATTTACATTATCAATTATATTGCCTTTTGCATTTTCCAGCCAAACCTCTTCTCCGCCGCTTGATAAGCCAAAACTTGCTTCACCTCCGGCATCAGTAACAATAACATAAAAACCTTTGGCAGGAATCGTAGTGTTATCAGGGAATGATAATTTAGGTTTTGCACCTGACTGACCACCTATGTCATAAATCTTGTATCCGCTAATATTTACTTCCACATCCGAAGCATTGTAAATTTCAATCCAGTCAGGATCTTCAACTGTACCTCTTGAATAAATCTCATTCATTAAAATCAGAGGTGCACCAACAGTGTATGCACTGGTGGTTTGAGGAGCTCCGGTGGGATAATATCCAAATTTCCCATTTGTGTTCTCAGCCTGAATATAAAAAGATATCGTTGTTTCAGATGCCTGACCCGGTATCTGAGCTGAATAAATGTTATTTGTACCTGTCATATTAATCGTTTGAAAAGTGCCTTCATTGACTTTATAGAATAAAGTAACTGTTTTTACACCATTCATGTCTGAAACCTTAACACTTACAGAAACTGCCTGATTATCAGAAGGTATTTGCGGATTCAAAACCATATCGCTGACAGTTGGCGGACCTTGAAAAACCTCATCTTTTACGCAGCCATTGAATAATATGCCTATGACTGCAAAAATTAAAAATATGTTTTTAGTTTTCATATCTTATATAATATTGATTATTAATAATTTAAAAGTTAATTTCAAATCTTACACTTACCATGCTAAAATCTTCACCGGCTTTGCCTTTACCATCCACAACCAATTTTGGATTACGGGTAAGCTGGCCGTTTTCATCATATCCTACAAATAGTTTGTTTTTTCCGCTTGCATAACGATCGTGATTCAGATAAGCGTAGTTTAGCATGATTTTTACATTATTATTGGCAAAATAATTAATTCCGAATGTGATTCCTTCGCCGGCACCACCCATCAGGGTTTCCATGCTGCTGTTAAGGTTCAGATAATCGTAGCGTAAAGCAATTTCAATGTCGCCCCATGATTTTCCACGGTTAACCTGGGTAAATTCCCCTTCATTTGAGTTATAATTGTATTTACCTCCGAATAATAACCAGCCACCAAAGATATATCCACCATTAAAGTTCAGTGTTTCAAGGTTTTCAAGTCTGTGTACACTGCATAAATGATATTCTGATTGAAATCTTAGATTTTTATAATATCCGGCCAGTTCAAATCCGTTTAGTGTTGAATAATCAACTTTGGCAATCAAATCAGTATCAAGATATTTTTTTCTGTTGATTGAAGTTAATGAACGGGTGCTATAACGCATTGTACCAGCAGCTTCTGCATCAGTTTTAGGTGTACGGTAAGAGCCTGCAAGACCTACGTGAAGCCCTTTGTTCATATCTTTATATAATGGCATGAATACTAACCTTCCGGTAAAAGAATAGCCTTCATCAATACCCAGATCCTTGTTGTTATCCAATGAATATGTTCTTTCTTCAATATCATCAACTCTTTGGAAATGTATACCACCCATGGCAAGCAACCATTTATAATGGTATGTTCCCAGTAAACCAATGTGTCGTGACGGCGTGAGTGCATTAATTACCATAGGCCTTTCCATAAATGCCAGATAACGCGAGGTAGTGGTTCGCTCCATTGAATAGTTTTCTTTGAAATTACCAACTTTTAAATCAAAATTATCACCAAAAGACCTTTGCACATACGCATCTTTTAGCTCGAGCTGCGAGTTTGATATATCCATATCGAATTCACCATACCATTTTTCAGCAATTTGTGTTTTTACTGCAAAACGAGCTCTCCTTATTGAAGTCCCATTTCCTATGGGATTATATGTGTCGCCAAAAAACATTGCTCCATCAGCCTGAGCACGTACATCGTACCAAACACGATGTCTGCGGTCTTTGCTTTCCATAACCAGAATCCCGTTGCGTTCTTCAACCAGTAGCGGAGTACGTTGAACTTTAACTCCGTATTGATTGTACCGCACACTGCTGTTCATCTGGATATCGGCAACAACTCTTTCATTTAAAAAGAATTCAGTTTCGTCGTAATCCGGATGCAAGAATACAAGAAGGTCGGTTGAATTTTTACCCACCTCAATTCTATAGGTGCCTTCATTGTTTGTTTGTGTTTGTGTAACAGCACCTTTAAGGCGGACTGTAACCCCACTGAGTGCTTCTCCGGTTTCGGAAGAAGTTACTTTCCCGGTAACTACCCGGGTTTGTGCCATCATGGTCATGCCAAAAAGGCTCAACATGATGATTAGAAAAATTTTCTTTTCTTTCATAAGTGAAACATTTTAATTAATAATTAAACATTTGTGATTCATATAAACTGGGTTATAAATTCATAATCTTATTCTACCGTTTTGTGTGTTTTTATATTCATCAGTTAAAGTCCGGCTAAAAACTGATTTAAATTATCATTTCTTGACAGATTAAGCTTTTTACGAAGCCGGTAGCGGGCTATTTCCACACTCTTTGGAGCAATATTCATTAATGATGCAATCTCTTTACTTGATAAGTTGATTCTCAGGAGAGTGGCAAGTCGCTTATCCAGTTCAGTGAGATCCGGATATGCAGCTTCAAGCTTGGCATGAAAGTCTTTATGTATCAATTCGGTACGCTCATAAAAATCTTTTGTTTCGTTAGTAAAAGTCATTTTCTGACGTATCAGTGCTTTTAGTTCCTTTATTCCGGTTTTGGATTTCTCTGTATCCGTTGTGCTGGCGATCTCGTCAAGTTTACTGGCAATGTTTTCCAGAAATGATCGCTGCTCGCTAATATTGATGGCTGCATTAACTAAATCCTTCCTTTTGGATTCAAGTCTGGTATTTAACAACCTGTTTTCCATTTGCATCATGTTTAGCTCCAGATGGTTAAGTGATTTCTGTGCAGTAAATGAATGATTCTGTTCAATAAGAAGTTCTTTTTCAGCATTCATTCTTAATCTTTGCTGATTAAAGTACAGTAATACGAGGGCTATTATGATCAATGCCGCTACAATGAAAATTCCAGGCATGATCATATTGAGTCTGTGAACCGTATCTTCCAGTGTGCCAGAGCTGCTGATATTTGAAATTTCCACTGTGTTATTTGAACTGACCTGTAAATTGAATACATTTTGAGCAAAAAACAATGCAAAATAAGACAATAATCCTGCAATCAATGGTGCGATAATCCACCCGATAGCAATTCCATACAATGCTTTGAACTTTATTTCACGAACGCCTTTTACCAGCCCTATTCCCAATATTGAACCTATAACTACCTGAGTACTGGAAACAGGAACCATAGGCAGAGCGGGAAGTCCGATTTTGACTAAAAGGCTTGATAAGGTTTGGGATGAGAAAATAAATAATACCAATGAATGTGAGAGAACAACAACAATGGCAGCTTCCGGAGTCAGAGCCAGAATACCATTTCCTATTTTATCCATTACACCATGGCTATATGTAAATATGCCAACAGAAATAGCCAGCCCTCCTATTAAAAACAGAATCTGAACTCCATCCAGGGTGAATAAACCAAAGTCAAGGACAATTTTGGGGGCTGATGGTACGAAGACTCCCATAACGTTGGCTATATTATTAGCACCAAGGCTGTACGCCCCAAATGCGCCTACCACTATTAAAGCAACACGGATATAATAATCAAGTTTAATGATATGTATCTCTGATCTTTTTAGAAACCAACGCATTAATTTAAATAATCCGGCTGCAAACAACATCCCGAAAATCGGTCCTGTGATCCAGCTTCCTACAATTTTTCCCAGTACCTGATAATTGGTAGGATTACCTGTGAATGTGCTCCATCCGATAATTGAGCCTACAATAGCCTGACTTGTGGAGATAGGTAAAGTGCGGCGAACCATGAGGAAAATTATAAATGCTGTACAAAGCGATATGGTGAATGCCCCCCCCAGGGCATCCACTGAACCAAGCTGATTTAGTGTTTCGCTTCCGCCCCTTCCCTGAAAAACTGCACCCAGAATTACAAAAATGCTGGCTATTGTTGCTGCTTTTCTAAAACTTAACATTTTCGATCCAACTGCAGTTCCGAAAATATTGGCTGCATCATTTGCTCCTAATGACCATCCAAGAAACAGACCGCTGGATATGAAAATTAAAAAAAGCATCGCTTGGATCTACTGTTTTAGATTGTTCGGATAATAGCCATGATTGAAAGTAGATCTGCTACTTCCTGAGCAGCATCTGATAGGGTTTCAATATGCAGAGTGAAGTATCGTAAATGAAATTTTTCACTTAATTTCAGATTCAGCATTTCATGAAATACCCTGCGTTTTATAGAATCTGCAAGCTTATCAGCCTCTTTTTCAAAAAGATATACCCGATGCAGACTTTCTTTAATACTATCTGGTTTACGGAAATAGGCTTTGGCTGCCGGTATTACTGATTCAATTGCAGAACAGGATAACTCTGTTAGCTTAACCAGATCCTGATGTATTTCAACAGGAATAAAAGGAATTTCAACATCGAACTGATATAGATTTGATTTTGCAAGATCCAGGATGTTGTCAAGGCTTTCAAGTAGCTTAAGTATGTCGCCTCTAAGCTGAGGCATCAGGGATTGAGTGTAAAGTATGCTTTCAATCTCTCTTTTTATAATGTCTGCCTCCGTTTCAAGCCCTGAAAGTGTCTTTACATTATCCAGAAAACTTTCGTTATTATTTTGGAGATAATTACTAACCCCTTCTTTGAATATGACTGAGCCCTGATCAACAATGTTTAAGAAACGCTCAATCAGCTCAATTGATTTATTGGAATGTTTAAATGAGAACATAATAATGCGATGAAAAAGAAACTCTACAAAATTAGAATATTTTGCAGATAATCATTAAATCAATTGCTAAGGTGATAAAATTAGTTTATTAACACTATGTATAGCTATATTAATATGTAATAGAATGATAATCAGATTAATAAAATGTTAATGTAGTGGTTGATTATGTTATTTAATGATTAAGCCTTTGTTGATGTATAGGTTTTGATGTGTTTGTATGAGCGTGTTTTATTGCTTGATAATATAATTATGAATCCTAAAAATCTCAGTTTGTGATTTTTTTATCCGGACTTTAAAGGATGCTAAGGCTGGTGAGATTTATTCTCTAAACTATTGTGGTAAAATAGAAAGAATCCAGAAATTTATTAAACTTGGTTTTCATAGTTGTCAAATATTTACAATTTATAAGAAAGATTTATAAAGTATTGTAAGAAAATTTACACCTATCAGTTGCTTTTATTTATTTTTGCATGACAACCAGTAAATCTTTAAAAAATGACAGATATTTTATTTGAACTATCTGAAATTCATAAGCATGGAAAACCTTTTGTGCTTTGTATTGTAACTGAAACCTTTGGTTCAACACCGCGGAAAGAAGGTGCCCGCATGATAGTCTTTGATGATGGCAGTAGCAAAGGTACAATCGGTGGTGGTTCGGTAGAATTTCAGGCAATTAATGATGCAATAAAAATTCTTGAAACCCGAAAACCGATCAAGAAAAAATTTGAACTCGAAGACAATCTTCAAATGCATTGCGGAGGTAATATGGAGATTTATTTTGAACCATTTTACCCGGATTTAAAATTGTATGTATTTGGTGCCGGACATGTTGGCAGAGAAGTTGGAAAGTATGCTAAAGACTTTGGTTTTCAGGTTGTTTTTGTTGATCATCGCAAGGATATATTTAAGGAATTTGAAAATAGTTATGCCACTTGTATTGCTAAGGATTATTTTGAATCGCTTAATGATATTCGTTTTGATAAACGTGATTTTGTGGTTATTACAACCCCAAAACATGAATTTGATGAGAACCTCATTGGCGTGATAGGCAAGGAAAGTCTTGCCTACCTTGGTATGATCGGGAGCAAACGAAAAGTTAATGAGGCACGCAAAAGATTATTGGAAAATAATATTCTTACCGAGGATCAGCTTGATTTTGTTGATATGCCTATTGGAATACCATTTAATGCCGAGACGCCGGCAGAAATTGCCATCAGTATTGTTGCAAAACTTATTGATACCAAAAACAAGCTCAGTTTATGAACACAATCAGGTTTGTACTGGATGATCAAATAGTTACTGTTGACTTCAATAAGGCTGATTATCATCCGTCAACTACTGTACTGAATTACCTAAGATCGCTGCCGGGTCATAGAGGTACAAAGGAAGGTTGCGGAGAAGGCGATTGCGGTGCATGTACAATAGTGCTTGGGGAACTTGAAGATGGCAGGATTAAGTATAAGGCTGTGAATTCGTGTCTGTTATTCCTTTCTGCAATTCATGGAAAACAGGTTATAACTATAGAAAATCTTGCTCAGCAAAATGGAAATGAAATAAAATTACATCCGGTTCAACAGGCAATAGTTGAAAATTATGGAAGTCAGTGTGGGTTTTGCACGCCTGGTGTAATAATGACAATGTTTGCTTTGTATAAATCTGATATTGAGATTTCAAAAAAGAATATCATAGAATGTCTTGCAGGAAATTTATGCCGCTGTACAGGCTACGAACCTATCAGCAAAGCTGTAATTCAAGCATGTAACAATCGGCAGCCAGATCATTTTGATGATAATGAACCGAAAATAAAAAGGATGTTACTGGAAATCAAAGAGGAGACAAAAAGCAAAGAAATCCATACAACTCAGCAGCGATATTTTCTTCCGTCAAATCCTGAGGATGCTTTGCATTTTTGCATTACTTACCCACTTGCGTATATTGTAAATGGGGCAACTGATACAGCAATACGTCAAAATAAAAACTATGAGTTCCTTCCTGAGATCATTGATCTTTCTTGTGTTCGGGAATTTAAGGAAATCAGGATTGAAAATAACGGAATTTATGCCGGAGCAGGAGTAAGTCTTGAGTCTTTCAAAAAACTTATCGAAGAACAATTACCCCAGGTATCCGAACTTCTTGAAATGTTTGCGTCCTGGCAAATTCGTAATATTGCTACTATAGGGGGCAATCTGGCAACATCTTCGCCAATTGGGGATCTTATACCTTTATTTATAGTACTCAGGGCAAGATTGGAATTAATTGATACCGAAAAAAGTCGTTGGGTTGATATTGAAGATTTTATCACCGGTTATCGTAAAAATTGCCTTATGCCGGGAGAGTTACTTAAAGGAGTTTTTTTTCCAAAACCTGAAAATGATATTATTATTAGATCCGAAAAAATATCTACCCGCCGTCATCTGGATATTTCAACACTGAGTATAGCCTTAAGATTAAAGAAAGATCCTGAAAACCGGATTGAAGAAATCATTCTGGCCTATGGCGGTTTGGCTGACAGACCTAAGCGTGCTGATGGAACTGAAAAATTTCTGGAAGGCAAAATACTGAATGAATCAGTTATTGAGCAGTCTACCCTTTTTATTGAAAATGATTTCACACCGATATCTGATGCGCGTGCAAGTGCTTCATATCGGATTATTGTAGCAAAAAATCTGTTGATCAAGTTATTGTTAAATCAATAGCATTTAAACCATGATAGGCAAAGCAAACAGAGTTTCTCACGAAAGTGCTATTCAGCATGTAACCGGCAAAGCTGTTTATATATGCGATATTTTTCAGGGCGAAGAAATGCTTATTGGCAGAGTGGTATATAGCCCGTACGCTCATGCTGAAATACTTGATTATGATCTTAGCGAGGCACTAAAGGTGCAAGGTGTGAAATGCATTTTGGATCATACAAAAATACCCGGAAATAATCAGTTGAATCATTTGGCAAATGATGAACCATGTTTAGCTGCCGGAAAGGTTGATTGTATTGGGCAGGTTGTATTCTTAATCGCTGCTGAAAATGAGATAGCTGCAGTACAAGCTGAAAAGAAGATAAAGATAAATTACCGTCAGCTTCCTGCAATTCTTACAATTGACGAGGCAAAAGCGGCAAATTCAAAGCTGACTCCGGATCTGAAAATTGAAACCGGTGATCCTGACAAGGCAATAGCTGAAGCCAGACATGTTTTAGAGGATTCCCTGAAAACAGGTGCTCAGGAACACTGGTATCTGGAAACTCAGGCTGCCGTTTGTGTGCCGGGCGAAAACAGGGATATGACAGTTTATGCTTCCAGTCAGAATCCCACTGAAACGCAGCTTGTGGTTGCAGGAGTGCTTGGTTTGCAAGCCAATAAGGTGGTTTGTGAAGTAAAACGCATGGGTGGCGGTTTTGGTGGCAAGGAGACTCAGGGCAATCATATTGCTGCATGGACTGCCTTGCTGGCCGATGCCACACAACAACCGGTAAAAATGGTATTCTCACGAACCGATGATCAGAAAATCACAGGTAAGCGGCATCGTTTTCAGAGTAACTATAAAATTGGTTTCAACGATGAAGGCATGATCTCGGGCTATATTGTTGATATGCACGGTGATGCAGGTATAGCTACTGACCTCTCAATGGCGATTCTTGAACGAGCTCTTTTTCATGCCGAAAATGCTTATTATATTCCCAATGCCCGTTCAACAGGTACAATGTGGAAAACGAACCTTCCTTCAAATACAGCTTTTCGCGGTTTTGGAGGTCCTCAGGGCATTGCTGTAATAGAAAATGCTATTGACCGAATAGCCAGATTTTTGAAGAAAGATCCTGCTGAAATCAGATTCAGGAATTTTTATGGGATTCATGACCGCAATCAGACTCCTTACGGGCAGAAGATAGAGCATAACCGGTTGTATAAAATCTGGGAGCGGTTAATACAAACTTCCGACTATTATGAAAGACGAAATAAAATCAATGAATTTAACAAGCAGAATACATATCTGAAAAAAGGGCTTGCAATTACTCCTGTGAAATTTGGGATATCGTTTACCACTACTTTTCTGAATCAGGCAGGTGCGTTGGTACATATATATAAGGATGGCTCAGTGCTGGTTAGTCATGGTGGAACTGAAATGGGACAGGGTCTGCATACTAAGATCTGGCAAATTGCTGCTTCTGAATTTGGATTGCCCTTTAATAAGGTACAGATAAACGCAACAAATACTTCCAGAGTACCAAATACATCTCCAACTGCTGCATCAAGCGGAACCGACCTTAACGGAATGGCTGTTAAAAATGCTATTGATAAACTTAAAGAACGTTTATCACCTGTGGCTTCAAAACTTATAAAGGAAAAATACAGCATTGATCCTGAAAATCTGATCTTTAATAATGGTAAAATTTATGACCGCGACAAATCTGATTGCACTCTTGATTTTGAGGAATTAATAAAAAGAGCTTATATTGAGCAGATTAGCCTTAGTGCTACAGGGTTTTATCGCACTCCCGATATCTATTTTGACCGTAATAAATTCAAAGGTTCACCATTTTATTATTTTGCGTATGGAATGGCAGTTTCAGAGGTACAGGTTGATACATTTACAGGTGCTGTGAAATTATTACGTACTGATATTCTGCATGATGTCGGTGATTCGATAAATGAAAGTATTGATTTAGGTCAGATTACAGGTGGTTTTATTCAGGGACTTGGCTGGTGCACTACTGAAGTTGTTAAATGGGATAAAACCGGACATCTGCTCAATCACTCTCCTGATACATACAAGATCCCTGGCATTGGTAATGTTCCGGAAATATTTAATGTTGATCTGCTGAAAGATTCACCTAATCCCGTTGCAATTAAAAAGAGCAAGGCTGTTGGTGAACCTCCTCTTATGCTGGCCTTTTCAGTATGGCTTGCAATTAAAGATGCAATTTCTGCCGTTGATGATCATAAATCTGAACCTTATTTTGAGCTTCCTGCAAACAACGAGATCATACTGACTTCTATTGAACTATTAAAGAATAAAATGGATTATATAAAATTTTTATAAAACTAGTTAAAGAAATCTTATGCAACGCTTTTGCAATTACTTAAATGTATTGTTATTAATAACAGGGATTCAGGTTTTGTCCTTTTCTGAAGTTTACTCTTTGAATCCGAACATGAAACACAGCAAACAATATGATACCATATATATTAATGGCGATATTAATATTGACAACAGGGATTCATTAATTATTTCCCCTGGCACTGTAATGATGTTTACAGGATATTTTTCCATCAATGTTTCAGGAAAGATCATTGCAGCTGGAACCCCAACTGACAGTATTATTTTTACTGTTGCCGATACCCTGGGTTTTTCAAATATAAATATAGGAGCCGGAGGCTGGAATGGGATCAGATTTGAAGACACACCTGCACAAAACGACAGTTCATTGTTTTCTTATTGCCGGTTTGAATATGGAAAGGCTACAGGTGATTCGGCAAATTACTTTGGTGGTGCTATCAGAATGGTAAGATATCATAGTGTTAGAATAAGCAATTCATCATTTGCCAATAACAATGCATATTTGCGTGGAGGTGCCATTCATGCTTACAAATCCAATCCCGTTATTGAACATTCGGTCTTTGAAGATAATTTTGCCGGAAATGACACACCTGACGTGTTCGGATACGGTGGTGGGATAAGTTATTATGCGTCAAACCCTACAATTAAATTTTGTACTTTCAGGAACAATTCTTCAACAGGATTTGGTGGGGGATTAGTTTTTGATTATTCGAACCCGGAAATACTTAATTGTGTTTTTACCGAAAATTTCAGTGGACTTGGTGGTGCCATGGGCTTTTTACGATCCGTTACCAACAGGACAATAGCTAATTTATTGATCTATAATAATGCCTCTGAGTTTTTCGGAGGGGGTATAGCAATTAGTGATTCAGACCCGAAATTTAGCAATCTCACAATTGTAAATAATCAGTCTTCAATGGGAGGTGGTTATTACTGTAACAATGGTGCAACTCCTGATATTTATAACAGTATTATCTGGGGAAATAATAGTGGAAGCGCAGGCGGTTACCTTGGATCTCAGGTCTGGATCTGGGATATAATTTCAACTCCGGGATTTTATAATTGTAATGTCCAGTATGGAACTGAACAATTCGGAGGTAGTACTTTTATTGGAGTGTATGAAAATAATATAGATGCTGACCCGCTTTTCAGTGATCCGGCTATTAAAGATTTCAAACTGACCATGGACAGCCCGTGTATAAATACCGGAACATCTGATACTACCGGATTGCTGCTACCGGCGTTCGACTTTGCAATGATGCCCAGGATCAATCACGGTGTTATTGATATGGGAGCTTATGAATATTATGGTACGTTTCCGGGTGTTATACCAGGAGATGCAGATTGCGACGGGATAGTTAATATACTTGATATTATTACCATTGCAAATCATATTATTGGTTTGAACCCTGAACCTTTTTGTTTTGAAAATGCTGATCTGAACTTTGATGCGAGCATTGATTTATTGGATTTAATTGGTACAACAAGTATAATACTACAATGATCCGGTTTTGAAATATTTAAATATAACCAACATAAAATGAAAATTTATTTCAGAATTTACAGTGTTATATTTTTACTTATTATTGTTTTTAATGTTTCTAAAACATATTCTCAAACATTTGCAACTGATTCTGTAATAGCATATTATACAACAAAAGTTAATCCTGACAGCATTCAGTCCTATATGCAGTCGCTTGAAAACTTTGGTACCAGATTTTGTTTGGCTCCGAACCGAAGAATAATTGCTGAATGGATCATGGAAAAATTCCAGTCAATGGGCTATGAGGATGTTTTTCTTGATTCGTTTGCTTATAACAGAACTTATGCAAATGTTTATTATCAAACATGGCAATATAATGTAATATGCCGGCTCAATGGATACAGCGGTTCGGATTCGGTTTTTATTCTTGGCGCTCATTACGATGATATTATATCCAGTCCGGGCAACCCTATTCTGGGTGCACCAGGTGCTGATGATAATGCCAGCGGTGTAGCTGCAACACTCGAAATAGCCCGGATTATGAAGCAATATAACTATGAACCGGCTTATAATATTGAATTCATTGCATTTGCTGCTGAAGAACTTGGATTGAACGGAAGCAGGGACTATGCTCAAAAAAGTAAAAATTTTGGAAAAAATATTATCTGCATGATTAATAATGACATGGTCAGTTATTGCACATTGCCGGAAGATCAATGGAAAGTAAGCCTTCAGAAATATTCAAACTCAAATTGGTTTACCGCTTTGGCAAATAATATCATTGGGAATTTTACTATATTGACTGCTGTGGAAAGTACACAGTATATTGCACTTTCTGATAGTTATCCCTTTTATCAGCAAGGATATAAAGCCGTATTTTTTATCGAGCATCAATTTACTCCTTATTATCATACCCTTAATGATTCGGTTTCAAGTACAAATAAATATTATGCTGCTGAGATGACCAAAATATCGCTCGGCATGCTCATTTACCTGAATGGGAACGGGGAATCACCATTTGCAGTTCCCGAAATTTTATACGTTTCTGATACCATTGTAAGCAGCGCTTCCGAAGCATGTTTTAATGCAACCCTCAGCATATATGTAGCAGGTGGCAACTCTGTCTTTTTAGTTGAGGAGGCTGGATTTGCACAATTTATTGCAGGTGAAAAGGTCGTTTTGCTGCCCGGAACAACTGTTGTTAACGGCGGTGGGCTTTATGTAAGCATTACCACTGATAGTACTTTTTGCACTCCAATTGAATCCATACTTTCCATGCTTGTTACAAAGTCAGATAATTCAGTGGATTATGAATTATTTGTTCAATCAAAAAAATTCAGGATTTTCCCGAACCCGACAAAAGGTAAGGTTTTGATTGAATTGGCGGATCCAGCTCAAACTATTGTACATGTTGAGGTTTGTAATTTGGAAGGTGTTTGTTTGAAAAAGTTCGATACAGCATATGGAGCAACGCTAAACATTGATTTGTATGATGTGAGTTCAGGAATATACATAGTTAAGGTTTTGACTGATAGTAATATAGCCTCAGGTAAGATTGTTAAATATTAAGCTAAGCTTTTCTTTAATTTTGAAATCCCATGAAACAAAAAACAATGGGATTACTAAATCAATGTGTTTTTCTTTGTGTTTGAAAACTTGTTTGTTATTGTTTTAAACAGAACTATAATTTTATTATGGTCAAACATTAATAGCTGTTTTTCAATATCACTAAGCAAAAATATGTAAATGAATAAGTGTTGAAAATCTGAACAATAAACTCAGAACTCCTGATCCCATCTTTGAGAATCAGTAGGTTACCTTTCACCTATCGC